>DASZER010000044.1:0-100982 GCA_035940575.1 Frankiaceae bacterium
CGATCAGCCCGAGCGCCCGCAGGACGACGCCGCGCGCGCCGAGCAGGACGGCACCGGAGAGCGCGCGCCGCGCGACGTCACCGGGAGCCAGCTCCTGCTCGGCGCCGAGCCGCTCCGTGTCCATGGCGTTGTGGCGTTCGCCGTCGCGCCCGCCACTCCTGCGGCTCAGTAGGCGCCCCGCCCGCGCAGCACGGCCCCCACGGTCTTCCAGAGGATCATCGCGTCGAGCGCGACGGACCAGTTCTCGACGTAGTGCAGGTCGAGCCGGACGCTCTCCTCCCACGTCAGGTCGCTGCGGCCCGACACCTGCCAGAGGCCGGTGAGGCCGGGCTTCACGAGCAGCCTGCGGCGGACGTCGGAGCGGTACGCCGCGACCTCCTCCGGCAGCGGCGGGCGAGGCCCGACGAGGCTCATGTCGCCGCGGACGACGTTGAGGATCTGCGGCAGCTCGTCGAGCGAGAGCCGCCGCAGGATGCGCCCGACCGACGTCACGCGCGGGTCCCGCTTGATCTTGAACAGCACGCCGTCGTGCTCGTTGCTGTCCAGGAGCTGCTCGCGTACGGCCTCCGCGTCGGGCCGCATCGACCGGAACTTCCAGAGCGTGAACTCCCGGCCGTTCTGCCCGACGCGCTGCTGCTTGAAGAACACGGGCCCCGGGCTCGTCGCCTTGATGGCGATCGCGACGACGGCCATGACCGGCAGCGCGGCCAGCAGGATCAGCGCCGACATCGTGCGGTCGAACACGCCCTTGAACACCCGCCGCGCGCCGGTGAACTCCGGCTCCTCGACGTGCAGCAGCGGGAGGCCCGCGACGGGGCGGATCGAGATGCGGGGACCCGCGACGTTCGTCAGCGAGGGCGCGACGACGAGGTCGACGTTGGTGCCCTCGAGCTGCCACGAGAGGCGGCGTACGCCGTCCGCGCCCATCGCCCACCCGCCCGCGACCGCGACCGTGTCGGCGCGGCACTGCGAGACGCGTTCGGCCGCGTCGACGGGCACGCCGACGACGGGCACCTCGGCGCCCTCGACCGCGAGCGGCACCTCCGGGTCGGGGACGCAGGCGGCGACGACGAGGAAGCCGGCGTACGGCGCCCGCCGCGCCTCGCGCACGAGGTCCTCGACCGCGTCGCGCGCCCCGACCGCGAGCACGCGATGCGACGCGCGCCCGGCCTTGCGGAGCTGGTGCAGCACCTTGCGCGTCGCGTAGCGCCCGACGAGCAGCAGCAGCGTCCCCATCGGGAACACGAGCCCGACGAGCGAGCGCGACAGCGGCAGCGCGAACGCGAACGCCGCCGTCGCCACGACCGCGAGCAGCCGCACCGACGCGTCGAACACGCGGCGGAACTCCTCGCTGCCCACGCCGACGAACCGCGGCTCGTACGCCCTGCCCGCCGCGAGCATCGCGAGCCAGACAGGCACGAGCGCCGCGACGAGCGTGGGGTAGCCGATGCCGCGCAGCGTCGCGTCGCGGATGTCGTCGATCGCGATCGCGACGAGCCCGGCGAGGCCGATGACGGTCGCGTCGACGGCGACGAGGAGCAGGCCGTAGCGCCGGATCCAGCGCGGCGTGCGGACCGGCGTGACGGAGGCGGGGAGGCCGAGGGCGTCGCGCGGCGCGGCGGCGCGGCGGCGCGAGCGCCGCCCGCGTTCGACCGGCGCGACGGACACGGGCACCTCCTGCATGGCGCGACGTTCCCCGATACCTCGCGTCACGGTAGTCCCGCGCGCGGCGTTCGGGGGCGACACGCGACGATTGCCCGAACGGTCTGGGGAGCGCCCCCTTCGAGCAGGTAGCCTCCGACCGTGCGCCGTTCCTCCCTGCGCGTCGTCGCCGCGTTGCTCTCCGTCCTGTCCGTCCCGCTGCTGCAGCGCGTCGCGGGCGCCGACCCGAGCCCGCAGACCATCGCGGCCAAGAAGGAGCTCCAGCGCCTCGAGGTCGAGATCTCCTCGGCCACCGAGGACTGGAACGCCTCCCGCCTCCGCCTCGGCGAGGCCCGTCGCGTCGCCGCGACGGCGCAGGCGCGCGTGACGCAGAAGGAGCGCGACGTCGCGTCGCTGCGCGAGGGCGTCGGCTCGCTGATGGCGGCGGCGTACCGCTCCGGCGGCGGCGTCGACCCGGTGCTGCGGCTCATGACCAGCGCGACGCCGGAGACGTTCCTCACGCGCGCCGGCACCGTCGACGCGATCGCGCGCAACCAGAACGGCCGTCTCCGCACCCTGCGCGCCGCCAGGCGCGACCTCGAGCAGCAGCAGGTCCTCGCCCGCGAGGCCGTCGCCGCCGCGACCGCCATCGAGGCGTCGATGGAGCGGACGCGCGTACGCATCGAGGGCGCGATCGCGCGCCAGCAGGAGCTCGTCACCCGGCTCGAGACCGCCGACGCCAGGCGGGAGCGGCTCGAACGCGAGGCCGCCGAGCGCCGCGCCGCGCAGCTCGCCGCCGCCCGGGCCCGCGCCCGGGAGGCCGCCGCTGCCGCCGCGCGCGCCCGCCGCGAGGCCGCCGCCGCCCGCGCGTCCCGCTCCCGCGTCACCGCGCCTCGGCCGCCGGCGTACGACGGACCCGCGTCGGGACGCGCGTCGGTCGCCGTCGCGGAGGCGTACCGGCAGCTCGGCAAGCCGTACCAGTGGGGCGCCGAGGGGCCCGACCGCTTCGACTGCTCGGGCCTGACGATGTGGGTGTGGGCGAAGGCCGGGGTGTCGTTGCCGCACTCGTCGCGGATGCAGTTCGACCAGGGCCGCCACGTCGCGCAGTCCGAGCTGCGGCCCGGCGACCTCGTCTTCTACGGCAGCCCGATCCACCACGTCGGCATCTACGTCGGCGACGGCAAGTACATCAACGCGCCGCAGACCGGCGACGTCGTCAAGGTCGCGTCGGTCTACCGCGACGACTACACCGGCGCCGTCCGCCTGTAGGCCCTTCCTCCCTCCGCGACGAGTTCCGCGATTCCGATTGCGGGGTCCCGCGAGCGCACGTACCGTGGCCGTACACGGGAAGGGAGGTGGTCCGACGAATGCATAGTCCTAGGACACGTGAGGTGGCTGTCCGCTAGCCGCCGGTCCGAAGTGCCGTCCGGCGCCTCCCGGCGTACGGCGGAGACCAAGACAGACACCGCGCCCCCGGGTGCCGGCCCTCGTCCAGCCGGCCCTCGCGACCACGGCCACCCGGCCGCGACCGCGAGGCAAGCCCGGGGGTTGTCTGTTTTCCGGGGCGCCTGACGCGGCCTGACGCCGCGGCGCCCGTTCCTTCCCAAACCCGTACGCAAATGGTCCTACCGGGCCATGTCCGTGCCGCGCGGCGCTGCCTACCG
This sequence comes from Frankiaceae bacterium, assembly GCA_035940575.1. Taxonomy (GTDB): domain Bacteria; phylum Actinomycetota; class Actinomycetes; order BP-191; family BP-191; genus BP-191. The sequence goes on from DASZER010000044.1 coordinate 3,306, forward strand.
TGGACGCAGGCGCGAAGCCCCCGCCCGCGCTGCCGCTTCCCCCCTTGTGTGTGAGGTCCCTTGACACCGCCACGACCCGCGCTCGCGCGCGCCGTCGTGCCCGTCGCGGTCGCCGGCGTCGGGGTCCTCGTGTCGGTGACGTCGGCGGCGTACCTGTGGCGCGTCCAGACGCGCGACACCCGCGAGCGGTTCACGCACCGCGCCAGCGAGGCGACCGCGACGCTCACCCGCAGCCTCGACCGCGGCGGCGACACGCTGCGCGGCGCGCGCGGGCTCTTCGACGGCTCCGACGACGTCAGCGCGACGGAGTTCGCGCGCTACGTCGAGTCGCTCGACGTCGACGAGCACTACCCCGGGGTCTACGGCGTCGCGTTCCTGCGCGACGACCGTTCCGTCGCGTACGTCGGGCCGACGGGCCGCGACGCCGGCGCGGTGACGCCGGTGGAGCCGGTCACCGACGCGCAGGACCGCGCCCGCGACACCGGGCAGCCCGTCGCCACGCGGCCCGTGCGGCTGCGTACGGACGTCGAGGGCGCGACGGCGTTCGTCGTGTACCTGCCCGTCTACCGCGGCGGCGGCACGCCGCTCACACAGGAGTCGCGCCGCGCGCTGCACATGGGCTGGGTCGCGAACGCCTACCGCGGCGGCGACTTCGTCCGCGGCGCGGCGGAGGAGTCGGCCGTCGAGATCGCGCTGTACCAGGGCGACACGCTCCTCGGCGCCTCGCCGGGCTGGGCCGACGGCGACGACGACCTCATGCGCGTCACCCGCACGACGCTCTACGAGTCGCCGTGGGTCGTGCGCGCGATCGCGCCCGCGGGGTTCACGCCCGCGTCGTACGTCGTCGCGCCCTGGCTCGTGCTCGCGGGCGGGCTGCTCGTGACGGCGTTGCTCGCGGCCATGATCCGCGTGCTGCACACCGCCCGCCGCCGCGCCGAGGACGCGGCCGCCGCGACGACCCGCACGCTGCGCGAGAGCGAGGAGCGCTTCCGCGCCCTCGCCGACCACTCGCCGACCGGCATCTTCCACGCGAACGCCGTCGGCGACCTCCAGTACTGGAACCCGCGCCTCGGCGAGATCGCCGGCCTCGACGTCGACCTGTCCGACGACCCGATGTCGCGCCTGCACCCCGACGACCTGCCGCGCCTCGCCGCGTCGTGGGGGCGCTGCCTCGCGGAGGGGTCGGTGTTCCGGGGCCAGTACCGCATCCGCAGGCCCGACGGCTCCGTACGGTGGCTCGACCTGTCGTCGGCGCCGACGCGCGACGAGCAGGGCGAGGTCACCGGCTGGGTCGGCGCGGCGACCGACGTCACCGACATCGTGTCGTCGGCGCGGCACGGCACGCGGCTCACCCGGATCCTCGAGCACACGACCGACCTCGTGACGCTGACCGACCCCGACGGCGAGGTCGTGTGGGCGAACGAGGCGGCGCGCGCGTACATGCGCTCGGTCGGCGTCGTTCCGCACGGGCTCGCCGACCTCGTCGCGCCCGGCGCGCGCAGGTACTTCGAGGAGTCGGTGCTGCCGGTGCTCGCCCGCGACGGCGTGTGGTCGGGCGAGGTGTCGCTGCTCGCGCCCGAGGGCGGCGAGGTGCCCGTCTCGCAGCTCATCCAGGCGCACGTCGGCGAGGACGGCGCCGTGCAGTACTACTCGTTCAGCGCCCGCGACCTGTCCGAGCGGCGCGACTACCAGGACCGCCTCGCGCACGAGGTCCTGCACGACCGGCTGACCGGTCTGCCCAACCGCGCGCTGTTCGTGGACCGCCTCACGCAGGGCCTCGCGCGCACCGCGCGGCGCGAGTCGTTGCTCGCGGTGCTGTTCGTGGACCTCGACCGCTTCAAGCTCGTCAACGACTCGCTCGGCCACGAGGCCGGCGACCGGCTGCTCGTGGAGGTCGCGCAACGGCTCCAGGGCGTGCTGCGCTCCGGCGACACCGCCGCGCGCTTCGGCGGCGACGAGTTCACGCTCGTCTGCGAGGAGGTCGTGGACGAGGAGCAGGCCGAGGCCATCGCGCGGCGCGTGCTGTCGGTGCTGGCGGTGCCGTTCCTCCTCGACGCCGCGCCCGTCCACGTCACCGGCTCCGTCGGCATCGCGCTGTCCGACGGCACGGCGCGCCCCGAGGACCTGCTGCGCGACGCCGACGCCGCGCTGCACCGGGCCAAGGACCTCGGCAAGGCGCGGTACGAGCTGTTCGACGAGCGGCTGCGCGCGCACGCCGTCGCGCGGCTGCAGACCGAGTCGGCGCTGCACGAGGCTCTGGAGCGCGGGCAGCTCCGCGTGCACTACCAGCCCGAGGTCGACCTGCTGACCGGCGAGATCGTCGCGGCCGAGGCGCTCGTACGGTGGGAGCACCCCGACAACGGCCTCGTCCCGCCCGACGACTTCATCCCGCTCGCCGAGGAGACCGGGCTCATCGACCAGATCGGTCGCTGGGTGCTGCGAGAGGCGTGCTGGCAGGCGGCGCGCTGGCGCGACGCGCGGCCGGGCGGCGAGCCGTTCGTCGTGTGGGTCAACCTCTCCCCGCGCCAGCTCTCCTCCGACGTCGTCGCGCTCGTGCGGTCGGCGCTGCACGAGTCGGGCGTCGACCCGTCGCAGCTCGGCCTGGAGGTCACCGAGACCGCGCTCGTCGCCGACGGCGACGCCGCCGTGGCCGTCCTGCACGACCTCCGCGCGCTCGGCGTACGGCTCGTCATCGACGACTTCGGGACCGGCTACTCCTCGCTCGCGTACCTGCGCAGGCTGCCCGTCGATGGCGTCAAGATCGACAGGTCGTTCGTCGCGGGTCTCGGCTCGTCGCCCGAGGACGCGGCGATCGTCGCGGCCGTCGTCGGCATGGCGTCCGCCCTCGGCCTCTCGACGGTCGCCGAGGGCGTCGAGAACGCCACGCAGCTCGCGGAGGTCGTACGCCTCGGCTGCGACGCCGCGCAGGGCTGGTACTTCGCGCGGTCCCAGCCGCGCCAGGCCATCGACGCGCTGCTCGCGCAGCACCCCGCGTGGCAGGGGCTCGCGGTCCCGCCGCCGCGCGACGTGGTGACCGACATCACCACCCGCCGCCGCGGCCGCCCCACGGCCGGCTAGGCCGCGGCTCGGCTCATGGGCGGCGGCTGTAGACCTCGCCCGGGTAGCGGTGCGCCTCGAACCGAGGCCTAGCCGTCGCCGAGCAGGTGGCGGGAGATGACCATCTTCTGGATCTCGGTCGTGCCGCCGCCGATCGACGTGAGCTTGGAGTCGCGCAGCGCGCGCTCGGGCGAGAATTCGCGCATGTAGCCGTAGCCGCCGTGGATCTGGATGGCCTCCAACGCGTTCTTCACCGACAGGTCGCCGACGAGCGCCTTCGCGATGGACGCCTCGACGGCGTGCGGGAGCCCGGCCTGCTTCAGCCACGCCGCGCGGTACACGGCCGTACGGCAGACCTCCAGGTTGATCTTCATCTCGGCGAGCTTGTGCGCGATCGCCTGGAAGTGCGCGATCGGCTTGCCGAACTGCCTGCGCTCCTTCGCGTACGCGATCGACGCGTCGAGCGTCGCGGACATGCCACCGATGGACCCGGCGATCATCACCGTGCGCTCCCAGTCGAAGCACTCGAACGCGATGCGCCACAACGCCTCGCCCTCCGGCCCGAGCATCGCGTCGCCGGGGACGCGGCAGTCGGTCAGCACGATCTCGGCGGTCGGCGACGAGCGGCAGCCCATCTTGTCGAGCTCGCGCCCGACGGAGAACCCGTCGTTCGACGTCTCCACGAGGAACGCCGACACGCCGCGCCCGGGACCGGCCGACGCGTCGGTCACCGCGAGCACGATGCACAGCGACGCGATGGGGCCGTTCGTGATGAACATCTTGGTGCCGTTGATGACCCACTCGTCGCCGTCGCGCGTGGCGGTCGTACGGATCGAGCCCGCGTCGCTGCCCGCCTCAGGCTCGGTCGACGCCCACGACCCGACCCACTCGCCGGAGCACAGGCGGGGGAGGTAGCGCGCCTGCTGCTCGGGGGTGCCGTGCAGCCAGATCGGGACGGTGCCGATCGTCCAGTGCGCGCCGAGGGAGAGGTTCAGCCCGCCGTCGTGACCGCCCTCGCCGATGGCCTCGTTGGCGAGGCAGCAGTCGACGATCGACGCGCCCGCGCCCCCGAGCTCGGACGGCACCGGCAGCCCGGCGAGGTCCTGCGCGGCGAGCGAGCGCCAGACGTCCCAGTCCCACACGCCCTGCTTGTCGCGGTCGGGCGCGCCGGGCGCGACGACCTCCGCCGCCCACGCCAGCACCGACCCGCGGAACGCCTCCTGCTCGGGCGTGATCGTGAAGTCCACGACCGCACGGTAGCAACGCGTACTGTCCCCGCATGCTGATCTACTCCGCGATCGCGTCGGTCGACGGCTACATCGAGGACGAGAGCGGCGAGTTCGGATGGGCGATGCCGAGCGAGGAGGTGCACGCGTTCGTCAACGACCTCGTGCGCGGCGTGGGGACGTACCTCTACGGCCGCCGCCTCTACGAGACCATGGCGTTCTGGGAGTCGCCCGAGGCCGAGGACGAGCCGGTGATGGCGGACTTCGCGCGGGTCTGGCGGGCCGCCGACAAGGTCGTCTACTCCACGACCCTCGCCGAGCCGGCGACACCGCGTACGCGGATCGAGCGGTCGTTCGACCCCGACGCCGTCCGCGCGACCGAGGGTGACGCGGTGGTCGGCGGGCCGACGCTGGCGGCGCACGCGTTCCGGGCGGGCCTGGTGGGCGAGTGCCACCTGCTGCTCGTGCCGTACGTGACCGGGGGCGGCAAGCCCGCCCTCCCGCGCGACCAGCGCCTCCGCCTCGCGCTGCGCGACGAGCGCAGGTTCGCCGACGGCACGGTCTACCTGCGCTACGACGTGGCAGGAGACGGCGCGTAGCGGACGAACCTCGTTACCCGAAGGCCACCCCTCGTGCCCGAAGGAGACCCCTGGTGAAGAACGACCGCCGCCTCGCGCTGCGCCGCGAGACCCTGACCGAGCTGACCGACTCCGAGCTGACGATCGCGGGCGGCGCCGCCGGCGTCCCCTCGACCGACACCAAGTGCGACACGAACGACTACAACTGGTGGCTGCGCGGCGTGACGCTCGACCTCACGCTCCACAAGGACTGCTCGTGGAGCTGCATCTAGGACGGGTGGGGCCCGCCACCGGCGGGCCCTCCTCTACCGCTGGCCGTGGTAGAGCTTGTAGACCACGTAGACCGCGAACCACCCGATGAGGACGAACACCGCCGCCAGCAGGCCCGTGAAGAAGTGCTCGAGGGACATGGGAACAGCCTAGCGGCCAGACTTCGAGACTCTCCTGCCGAGCTCGGCCGCGGTCTCCACCGGGAGCGCCCGCAACGCCGGCGACGCCTGGATCGCGGCGGCGCCGTAGGCGACCGCCTGGCGCATCAGCTCCTCGCGCCGCGCGCCCTCGGCCGTGCGCAGCTCCGTCAGCACGTCGTCCAACGGCATCGCGGGCACCGCCTCCCCGCCGCCGCGCCTGCGGAGCAGGAGCAGCAGGAGGAGCGCGAGCAGCAGCAGGCCGAGCGCGCCGCCGACCAGCGCGACGACCGGCAGGCCGCCGCCCTCGTCCTCGACCGGGGTCGCGTCGACCGGCGCGGCGCTGGCGTTGGCCGCCGAGGGGAACGTGATCGTGGCCGTCGCCGTACGGGTCGTGGTCGACGACGTCATCTCGATCGTCGCCTTCCAGGGACCGTCGGGCAGCGACGGGTCCAACGGCACCGCGACCGGTGCCGACGCGCCGATCGCGAGCGTCGTCCCGACCCGCGCGTCGAACGGCCCCGCGCTCAGCCCGCCGGGGCCTTCGGTCAGCCGCAGCTTGCCGGAGAGGTCGAGCGCGCGGCCGCCGGTGTTGCGGACCGTCGCCTCCACGACGGGGCGGCGGTCCTTGTCGCGCGTCGCCGTGAGCGACTGGATGACGAAGTCCATCGCGGGCTCGCCGCCGGGGCCGACGGAGAGGTAGATGCGCAGGCCCACGCGGTTGACGACGGCGACGCCGCCCTGCGGCGGGGTGCGCGGCGGCAGCTCCGCCCAGATGACGGCGTACCGCTCGCCCGGCGACGCGTCGGCGGGCACCGCGACCGTGACGGTCGGCTCGACCTTCTGGCCGGGCGCGAGGTCGGCGGAGTCCATCGACAGCGTGACCCACGACGTGAGCTCGTTCTGCGTCCTGACGTCGGCGTGCACGAACGTCCCGCCCTGCACGTCTGCGGCGGCGTCGTAGATCTGGATGGTGCGCCGGTTCTGCGTCGTGTTGCCGACCTCGAACCTGCGCGTGAACGACGTCCCCGGCGCGACGTGGTCGACGATCGAGCGCTGCGCGCGGGGGTCCTTCTCGCGGACGGTGGGCGCCTCGAGGAGCCGGATCGTCACGCCGCCCGTCTCCGTCTGGGCGAACGCGCCGATGGCCGGGACGACGAGCGTCCCGGCCATCAGCAGGAAGATCGCGGTACGGCGCATGCAGGCTTTGTACCTCAGCACCGGCCGGTCAGGAGGCGGTTCTACGCACCCGAGACCGAGTGGGTGATCGTGCCGGAGTAGGTGCCGGCGACCGAGTCGGACGGGATCGTCACGACGACCGTCGGGACCCAGGTCGTCGAGTTGTTGCCGACGACGCCCGTGGCGGAGAACGCCGTACGGGAGGCGCTGAGCGCCTGCGAGGTCAGGGGGGTGGCCTGGCCGGGGACGCGGACGGCCGTGCCGCTCGACGCCGTCGCGACGCCGGAGTAGTACGACACGTTGTCCTTCGTGATCGTCTCGTCCGCCGTGCCGAGGCCCGTCGTGAAGTCGGTGCCCGCGACGCTCGCCGTCCACGTGCCGAGCAGGGCGCCGCGGTTGTCGGTGACGGTGGTGTTGCCCAGCGTGCTGGTGATCGAGGCCGTGCCCGTGGCGACCGTGCCGAGGGCCTTGTCGGCGGGGTCGCTGACCTGCAGCGCGCCCGCGGTCAGGGTGAAGGTGACGCCCTGGCCCGCGTCGGCGGGGGCCGCGAGGACGACCATGGAGCCCGCGGAGGCGAGGGACAGTGCGACGGCGAGGCGCTTGCGCATGGGGTGGGTTCCTCTCGAATGCTGGGGCGGAGGGGCAGGCCTCCGTGTGACTTACAGCCAGATGTTCGGCGGGACCTTGGTCCTGGCCGATAGTCCGTGGTGACTGTTCGAGGACCAGATCCCTCCGGGGCCCCGTAGTGATCCTTGAGTGGTACGAACGGCGTACGTTCCGCATGGCACCGCCGGTACGACTGCCCGCGAACCCGGGCACAGCGGGGCGCATCGGGTCACCCGTCGGAGGGATGCAGTCGTGGCGAACGGCCTAGAGGAGCAGCCCGCGGGGCGCGCTCTCGTCGTGAAGGTCACCGCGGGAGAGGACGCTCCCGAACGCTGCTCGCAGGCGTTCACCGTCGCCGCGATCGCGGTCGCGAGCGGCGTGCCGGTGTCGCTGTGGCTGACCGGCGAGTCGGCGTGGTTCGCGCTGCCGGGGCGCGCGGAGCAGTTCGCGCTGCCGGAGGCGGCGCCGCTGTCGGACCTGCTCACGGCCGTGCTGGCCGGCGGCACGGTGACGTTGTGCACCCAATGCGCCGCGCGCCGGTCGATCGGACCCGAGGACGTTCTCCCCGGGATCCGGATCGCCGGCGCGCAGGCGTTCCTTGAGGAAGTGATGCGTGAGGGCGCCCAGGCCCTCATCTACTGAGGCGTGCCTAGATCGTGATGGCCGCCTCGTGGACTCCGGCGCCGCCGGCCTCGACGGTCGTCTCGCCGTTGCCCGCCGACGACAGCGCGCGCAACGTCCACGTCCCCGGCGCGGCGAAGAAGCGGAACGCCCCCGTCGCCGACGTCGGCTGCTCGGCCGTGAACTCGCCGGTCGAGTCGAGCAGGCGCACGTACGCGCCCGCCACGGGCTGGCCGCCGTTGCTGACGGTGCCCTGGATCACGGTCTCCTTGGTCACGTCGATCCCTTCGACCGACAGGCCACCGGTCGTGGCTCCGCACATGGCTAGACGTCCTTCTCGACGGGGACGCCGACGAGCGAGCCGTACTCGGTCCACGAGCCGTCGTAGTTCTTGACGTTCGTGTAGCCGAGCAGCTCGCGCAGCACGAACCACGTGTGCGACGAGCGCTCGCCGATGCGGCAGTACGCGATCGTCGGCTGGTCGGCGCCGACGCCCTTGCCCTCGTAGAGGGCGCGCAGCTCGTCGTCGGACTTGAACGTGCCGTCCTCGTTCGCGGCCTGCGACCACGGGACGTTGACGGCGGTCGGGATGTGGCCGGCGCGCTGGCTCTGCTCCTGCGGCAGGTGCGCGGGCGCGAGCAGCTTGCCGGAGAACTCGTCGGGCGAGCGCACGTCGACGAGGTGCTGGCTGCCGATCGCGGCGACGACCTCGTCGCGGAACGCGCGGATCGACGTGTCCTGCGGCTGCGCCGTGTACTGCGTGGCGGGCCGGTCGGCGACGTCGGTCGTGAGCGGGCGGGAGTCGAGCTCCCACTTCTTGCGGCCGCCGTCGAGGAGCTTGACGTCGGAGTGGCCGTAGAGCTTGAAGTACCAGTACGCGTACGCCGCGAACCAGTTGTTGTTGCCGCCGTAGAGGACGACGGTGTCGTCGTTCGAGATGCCCTTGCCCGACAGCAGCGCCTCGAACTGCCGCTGGTCGACGAAGTCGCGCTTGACCTGGTCCTGCAGCTCGGTCTTCCAGTCGAGGCGGACGGCGCCCTCGATGTGGCCCTTGTCGTACGCGGACACGTCCTCGTCGACCTCGACGAAGACGACGCCCGGCTGACCGATCAGGCCCTCGGCCTCGTCGGCGGTGACGAGGACGTCGGAACGGCTCATGCGGATGCTCCCTTGGTGATGGCGTTACGGGGGACGAAGCGGGCGATCTCGGCGCGGCCGAGGACGCGGCGGGCCAGGAGGAGTACCTCGCAGCCCAGGCAGAAGCCGAACGCCGCGTTGAGGAACGCGGCCGCCAGCGCGAGCGCGACCGCACCCTGCGCGAGGCCGGAGGCGCCGGTGGCGTACGCGACGGTGGCGACGGCGCCGAACGCCGTGCCGACCGCCTGCGCGAACCGCGGCGGCAGCTCCGCCTCGAGCTCGGCCGGCGGCGCGAGCCGCGGCGCGAGGAGGCGGCGGTAGAGGACGCCGTACGGTGCGGCCCTGAGGCCGAGCACGGCGCCGAGCGCGAAGACCGCGGTCTGCGCGAGCGCGAGCCACGCGGAGCCGGTGAGCAGCACGGCCGCGAGCGCGGCGGTCGTGAGCCAGGCGGCGAAGCGCGGGCCGCGCGGGTCGACGTAGGACATGGGCGTGCTCCTGACGGGGAGGGCGGGGAAAGCGAGCGTCAGGAGGTGCGACAGAGGCAGCTCGACGCGTGGCCGTAGTCGACGGCGCGTCGCTTGTAGAGCCTCGTGGCGTTCATCGACCCGAGCCTACGGCATCCCGCTCGACGGCCTTGCCGACGGCGGCGAGCACGTCCACCTTGCGCGGCTGGCCGCTCGCGCGGACGACGACGCGCGCGACGCGGTCGAGGACGAGGACCGTCGGCGTCCGCAGGACGTTGAACCTGCGCACCGCGTCGAGGTGCGACTCGGCGTCGACCTCGACGTACGTCACGCCGTCGACCATCGACTCGACCTCGCCGAGGATGCGCCGCGTCGCGCGGCACGGCGCGCAGAACGCGGACGTGAACTGCACCAGCGTCGCCCGCTCGCCCAGCGACTCGACGCCGAGCGCGGCGAGGTCGTCGGCGGACAGGCGGGGCGCGTCGTCGGCCTGCTCCCTCGTGCGCCCGTCGCGCCGGCTCCAGGCCACGCCGAACGCCGCGCTCGCGGCGAGCGTGACCAGCAGGAGGACGTACGTCGGCATCGTGTCGAGGGTAACGACGCGGCGACGCCGGGGCATTCCGCGCGCGGGCCGGAAGGCGCCTCAGAGGGCGGCGGGGACCGCGCCGCACACCTCGGCGGCGACCTTGGCGCCCTTCGCGCGGCCGAGCACGAACGCCGAGCGCGCCACCTCGGCCTCGCGCTGCGTCGCGCCCTCGGCGCGCGCCACGCGCGCCATCGCGTCCTCGGCGGCGCAGTCGCACTCGACCTGCCAGGCGAGCAGCCACGTGCGCGCGCGCAGCATCGGCAGCTCCTTGCGGCGCAGGGCGTTCGCGACCTCGCGCAGCACGGCCGCGGCGCCGGCGTCGCGCCACTGCGCGCGGCTGAACCGCGTCAGCGGCGCATCGGTCAGCGCGTCGGTCGAGGGCAGCGTCCCGTCCGCGCCCCGGGCTGCCTCTTCGCAGGCCGCGGCACGCTCGTCGAGGGCGTCCGCCACCGCACGGACCTCACGTGAGACTCGCATCGAACCCGGACGTACCCACCCGAAAGATCGATACGCTCGGCCTATCGGGTGACGTCGACCACGATCCCCTGGGCGGTCGCCTCGACCACGAGGGCGGTGTCGGTGAACGCCGCCGACGCGGCGTCGATCCCGAACGGCAGCTTCCCCAGCGGCACCGTGAACGACGCCCGCGACGCCGCCTGCGCGGCCAGCGCCGCCGTGAGGCCGCCCCTGCCGTCGGCGGTCCGCATGTTCGAGACCGTGACGCGGATCGTGCGGTTGGCGACCGACACCTTGGGCGTGCCCTCGACGTCCACCGCGCCCACGCCGGGGATGCCGATCGAGGTCGTCACGAAGACCTGCCCCGCCTTCGTGACGAGGCGCAGGTTGCCCGGCTTGCTCGCGAGGTACGACTGCAGGTCGCCGTACGTCACGCGCACCGTCGCCTCCCCCTCGCGGACGGGGACGGCGGTGACCCGGCCGGCCATCGCGTCGCCGAGGTCGACCTTGACGCCCTCGAGGTGCGCGTCGATGCGGTCGATCGTGAGCCCCTCGCGCTCGAGGTCGCGCACGGTCACGTCCACGGCGCGGAAGTCGCCGCGCACCGCCTGCGTGAGGAACGGGAACCCGCGGAACGTCACGTCGGGACGTTCGCTGAGGCCCTCGTGGATCTTGATCTGGTCGGCGGTCGCGTTGGCCGCGACGGCCGCGACACCGCGGTCGGCGAGCGCGCCGAGCCCCACGACGACGCCGAGGGTGATGACGAGCCCCTTGATCACGTGAGCCTCCGGGTCAGCCGATGAGGAGCCGCGCGGCGGCGTACGTCACCGGCGCCGCCGCGACGAGCGGCAGAAGCACGGCGAGCGGGGTGAGCGCGGATCGCCGGCGCTCGTCGCCGGCCTCCGCGTGCGCGAGGTCGATCGCGAGGTCCGCCGCGATCGCGGCGACGGCGGCGGCGACGCCGACGGCGATCCCCGAACGCGCCGACAGCGGCGCCCACGCGCCGCCGAGCACCGAGCCGAGGACGGCGGCGGCGACCAGCGCGAGCAGCAGGCCGAGCGCGCCCCTGCGGGCGCCGTCGACCAGGCGCGGGGTCACGGTCAGGGAGTCGCCGACGCGCCCGGCGACGAGCGCGGCGGCGGCGCAGAGCAGGCCGGTCGCGGCGACGGTCCAGTCCTTGAGCGCGCTGGTGGCGAGCAGGTGCGCGACGAACACCGCGAGCACGACCGCGGTCATCGTCCCGGCGAGCGAGTCGGTGACGCGCTGCCGGTGCGGCCGGGCGAGCTGCAGCGCGAGCGAGAGGACGAACGCCACGCCGAGCACGCCGACGTTCGAGGCCAGGTCCGCGCCGCCGCGGCGTACGGACAGCAGGTCTGCGGCCAGCGCCGCGCCGACCGCGACGACCGTCGCGCCCTCGGCGCCGTCGACGTCGGTGACCGCGAGCCAGGCCAGCACGACGACCGCCTGCGCGGCGAGCAGGCCCGCGCCGAACGCGCCGTTGCCCACGGCCGCGAGCCCGCTGAGGACGCCCGCCACGGCGAGCGTGCCGATCGCCGGCGCCACCTCCGCGGGAACGAGCCGCCGCGCCGCGGGGGCGTCGTACGTCGTCACGCGCGCATCGTCGCACGGCGCCGTGGCGTCAGCAGCAGCCACGGGCCCCACGGCAGCGTCGCGAGCCAGACGAGCGGCAGGAACGCCAGCACCCTGAGCGGCGGACCGCTCGCGTGGCCCGCGACGCCGAGCTCGCCGTACGGCCACGCCCGCAGGAACGGCACGACCAGCACCACGACGAGCGCGACCGCGCCGCAGAGCCTCCGGCCGCGGGCGCGGCGGTGCGGCCACAGGCTGATGCCGAGGAACGCCGCCGTCCCCCCGGCGAGCAGCATCGCGAGCGCCAGCCAGCCGAGCGCGGGGGCGGGGTGCAGCGTGACGGTGCCGCTCCACGCGGTGTCGCCCGGCTCCCACACCCACCGCCCCACGCTCTCCCGCCGCGACGGCGGCGCGCCTGCCGCCAGCCGTACGTCGTGCGTCTCGGGCACGCGCAGCCGCAGCTCGAAGCGCGTCCACCGCATCGCCGCGCTCGCCACGGACTCCGCGGCCGCGGCGCGGAACTCCACCACCGGGTCGCCGCCAGGCACGAAGACGCGCGCGGTCCGCATCACGGCGTACGGCCTGCCGCCGTCGCTGCGCACGCGGGTCTTCACGACGTCGGCGCGGAACAACGCCTCCGCGATGCGTTCGGCGACGTCACGCACCTGCTCGCGGGTGCCCGACCCCGGCGCGACCGTGACGGTCGCGGTGCCGTCGGGGCGTACCTCGGCCTCGACCAGGACGCCGTGCGGCGCGTCGGGGAGGTCGACGCCCCCGACCGTCCCGCGCAGCACGAGGCCGAGGCCGGTGATCACCACGAACACCGCGACCGCGATCGCGACGTCGCGGCGGGTCACGGGACGGGCTCGGCGGCCTGGTCGGGAGCGCGGCCGCGCGCGAGGAGCGCAGGCAGGTGGGTGCCGATGCGGTCGAGCAGCGGCCCGGTGGCGCCTGACTCGGCGTGCGCGAAGCCGTTGACGAGCCACATCTCCTTGGGCTCGTTGGCGGCGGCGTAGAGGGCGCGCGGGTGCTCCAGCGGGAAGTACGAGTCCCTGTCGCCGTGCACGATCAGCAGCGGGACGCGTACCCGCCCGACGACCTCGACCGGCGACTCGGGCTCGTCCTCCCAGTGCGTGGCGAGCCGCGTCTTGAGGTAGTGGCGGCCGACGACGCGACCGGCGCGGCGTTCGACGATCCAGTGCAGGCGGCGCATCGGCTTCGTGTCGCGGACCCGCCAACGGCTCGTCGCGCTGACGCTCACGACCGCGTCCACGCCGCCCGACAGGGCCGCGTGGCGGAGCACGCAGGAGGCGCCCATCGACCACCCGCAGGTGACGACGTTCGCGTAGCCGAGCGCGCGCGCCCACGCCACGGCCGCATCGACGTCGAGCACCTCGAGCTCGCCGAGCGTCGACACGCCACTCGAACGCCCGTGCCCCCGGAAGTCGAACGCCACGACGCCGGCGTGCCGCGCGAGCCCCCGCGCGACGAGCGCCTGCCACGGCTTCGTGTGCGTCCCCGAGAACCCGTGCGCGACCACGACGGCGGTGTCGCCTGCGTGCGGGACGTGCGACGCGGCGAGGCGCTCGCCGTCCGCCGTACGCAGCGTCGTCGTCTCGGCGTTCGGTCCCAGCGGGTGCGGCACGCCGTCTATCCTCGCCCATATGGGACGTACCGCGTGAGCGTGCTCCTGCTGCTCACCGCCGCGCCGGCGCCCACGTCGGTGCTGCCGTCCCTCGCCCTGCTCGGGCACACCGTCAAGGTGCTGCGCCCCGCGCCCGCCGCGCTGCTCGACGCGCCGTCCGGCGACGTCCTGCTCGTGGACGCCCGCAACGACCTCGTCGCCGCGCGGTCGCTGTGCCGGATGCTGCGCACGACCGGCATCGACACGCCGATGATCGCGGTGCTCACCGACGGCGGCCTGTCCGTCGTCAACGCCGACTGGGGCCTCGACGACGTGATCCTCGCGGGGGCGGGGCCCGCCGAGATCGAGGCGCGGCTGCGCCTCGCGCTCGCGGCGAAGGTCGCCGAGCGGCCCGCCGAGGAGGTCATCCGCGGCGGCGACCTGACCATCGACGAGGGGACGTACCAGGCGCGCATCAAGGGCAGGCCGCTCGACCTGACGTTCAAGGAGTTCGAGCTGCTGAAGTACCTCGCGCAGCACCCCGGCCGGGTGTTCACGCGCCAGCAGCTCCTCCAGGAGGTCTGGGGCTACGACTACTACGGCGGCACGCGCACGGTCGACGTCCACGTGCGCCGCCTGCGCGCGAAGCTCGGCCCCGAGCACGAGAGCCTCGTCGGCACCGTGCGCAACGTCGGCTACAAGTTCGTGACGCCGCCGATCCAGCCGCTCTCCTCCGACGAGACGGTGCCGGTCGGCTGACCCTGGGTACGGTGTCCGCCATGGCGGTCCCCGACGACCTCACCCTCGAGGTCCGCACGCGTCTCGAACCCGAGCAGGTCTCCGAGATCCGCGCGCTCGTCGCCGCGGCCGCCGAGTCGGACGGCGTGCACCCGCTGAGCGAGCACGTGGCGTTGCACCTCGCGCACGGCGGCGACCCCGACGCGCGCAACGTGCTCGCCCGCGTCGACGGCACGCTCGTGGGCTACGCGCACCTCGACCTCACCGACGTCGTGGCAGGCGCGAGCAGCGAGCTGGTCGTGCACCCCGACCGCCGCCGCCAGGGCATCGGCGCCGCGCTCGTCGGGCAGGTGCTCGGCCTGTCGAGCGACGGGCGGCTGCGGCTGTGGGCGCACGGCAACCACCCGGCCGCCGCGGAGCTGGCGAAGCGGCTCGGGTTCCGCAGGGCGCGGGCGCTGTTCCAGATGCGGCGCTCCCTCTACGCCGCCCTGCCGAAGCCGGAGCTGCCCGACGGCGTGACCGTGCGGACGTTCGTGCCCGGCCAGGACGAGGAGCGCTGGGTCGAGGTCAACAACGCGGCGTTCGCCGAGCACCCCGAGCAGGGGCAGTGGACGGTCGAGGACCTGCGGGTCCGCGAGAAGGAGCCGTGGTTCGACCCCGAGGGCTTCTTCCTCGCGGAGCGCGACGGGGAGCTGCTCGCGTTCCACTGGACGAAGGTGCACGGCAGCGGCGGCCACCACCACGAGGCGATGGGCGAGGTCTACGTCGTCGGCGTCTCGCCGTCCGCGCAACGCCTCGGCCTCGGCCCGGCGATGACGCTCGTCGGCCTGCGCCACCTGCGCTCGCGCGGCCTGTCCCAGGCGATGCTCTACGTCGACGAGGCGAACACCAACGCCATCAGGGTGTACGAGCGACTCGGCTTCGCGCGCTGGGACACCGACGTGTCGTACGTGAAGTCCTAGTCACAGGTTGCGGCGGCCGAGCGCGTCGAGCGCCGCGAGGATCGCGAGCACGGCGTAGACCAGGCCGACGCTCTCCGGCACCCAGTGGAACTTCGAGTCGATCAGCGGGATCAGCACGAAGCAGGCGACCGCCGCGCCCGCGAAGAACCCGACGCGCCTGTTCACTCGAACACCCCCACGATCAGCGACACCAGCGCGGCCATCAGGAACGCTCCCGGGATCGTCAGCACCCACGCCCACACGACCTGGCTCGCCACGCCCCACCGCACCGCCGACAGGCGCTGGGTCGCGCCGACGCCGACGATCGCGCCCGCGATCGTGTGCGTGGTCGACACCGGGATGCCGTTGGCGGCGGTGAAGAACAGCGTGGTCGCCGCGGCGCTCTCGGCCGCGAAGCCGCCGACGGGCTGCAGGCGGGTGATCTTCGAGCCCATCGTCTTCACGATGCGCCAGCCGCCGGACAGCGTCCCGAGGCCGATCGCGGTGTGCGCGGACAGGACGACCCACAACGGCACCTCGGCGTGCGCCCCCGCGCGCTCGGTGACGATCAGCAGCGCCAGGATGATGCCCATCGTCTTCTGCGCGTCGTTGGCGCCGTGGCCGAGGCTGAACGCCGCCGACGAGACGAGCTGGCCTACGCGGAAGCCGAGGTTCAGCGTGTGCAGTCGCTTCACGCCGCGGAACGTCCACAGGATGATCAGCGTCGCCGTGAGGCCGAGCGCGAGGCCGATCAGCGGCGCGAGCACGATGAACGCCGCGATCTCGCGCACCTTGTCGACGAGCAGCACGTCGAAGCCGGCGCGCGCGACGGCCGCGCCCGCGAACGCGCCGACGAGCGCGTGCGACGACGACGTCGGCAGGCCGAGGTAGAACGTCAGCAGGTTCCACGCGATGGCGCCGATGAGCCCCGCGAAGATGACGCCGACCGTGACGATGCCGGTCTTCGGGTCGAGCTCCGCGGGCTTCACGATGCCCTTGGCGATCGTGTTCGCGACCTTGGTGTGGAACACGAGGAACGCGATGAAGTTCCAGAACGCCGCCCAGATGACGGCGTTGCGCGGCGTCAGGACTCGCGTGGAGACGACGGTGGCGATGGAGTTCGCCGCGTCGTGGAAGCCGTTCGTGTAGTCGAAGCCGAGCGCTACGGCGACGACGACGTAGAAGAGGACGTTGTCCATGCGCTAGGCGTGCTTCAGGACCACGGACTCGACGACGTTGGAGGCGTCCTCGGTCGCGTTGATCGCGGCCTCCATGGCCGCGACGATGTCCTTCCACTTCAGGACGGTCAGCGCGTCCGCCTCGGCGAACAGCCGCGCCATCATCCGGCGGTAGATCGCGTCGCCCTGCGTCTCCTGCTTGTCGATGCTGTCGAGGTAGGGCTGCACGCCCTTCATGCTCTTGAGCCGCCCGAACAGGCCGACGAGCTGCTCGGTCATCGAGACGAGCAGGTCGGCGAGCTCGCGCATCTCGGGCATGACGCTGTCGATCGAGACGAGCTGCATCAGGTCGCTCACGCCGAGGACGTCGTCGCAGATGTCGTCGAGCTGCTCGGCGAGCGCGTGGATGTCCTCGCGGTCGAACGGCGTCACGAACGACGAGTCGAGCCGCCGCAGGATCGTCGCCGTCAGCTCGTCGCCGCGCTGCTCGCAGCGGACGACCGCCTCGTGCTTGGCGGCGACGTCGGTGAAGTCGTGGACGAGCTCCTGGAGCCGCACCGACGCGTCGTGCGCGTTGGCCGCCGAGTCGCTGAACAGGTCGAAGAACTTGTCGTCCGTCGGGACGAGCTTGAAGCGCATGCTCGGGAGGTCCTTCCGGCGGGCACCCGTGTACACCGACCGCGGCGGACACTACCGGAGCGCGGACCCGATAGCGCGACGACCCCGCTCCGGAAGGGGCGGGGTCGTCGCGGACGGGCCGTACGGGCTAGCGGAGCGTGCCGATGCCGTCGAGGACGACCCACGGCCGGCCCGCCGTGCCGAGCACGACGATCTTGATCGTGTGGGCCTTGGGGGCGCCGTAGTTCGGCGAGGACCAGAGCGCCTGCCGGTACGCCGCCGACGATGAACGGCTGTCGACGGTCGCCCTGTGAACACCGTCCACCCACACCTGGAACTGGCCGCACGTCGCGCACTTGTCGCCGATGATCCAGAACTGCGTCAGGTCCGTCCGGTGCGTCACCGACGCGCCGCGCGCGTTCGACTGGTGCACCCAGCCGTCCCAGCGCCCGCCGAGGGCGCGCTTGGCCCACGAGCCGGCGTACGACATCGAGTAGTGGAGGTTGTCCTGCGGGACGACGGTGGACTTGATCACGTACGGGCTCGGGTTGTCGAAGCCGTCGTACGTCCGCACCCTGAACCAGTACGTCTGCCCCCGGACCGGCCGCACGGGCACATTGTTGAGTCCGAACGTCCGCGTGCCGCCGGTTGCGCCCGCCGCGGCGAGGCGGGTCCAGGTGCCATAGTTCCACGCGCCGCTCGAGGACTTGACCTTGGTGGTCCAGTCGATCTCGTACCGAATCGCGTGCTGGCTCGTCCACGTCACGGGGAAGGGCCCGCTACCCGACGGGTCGGATGCGCGCGCGGGAACCGTGAGGTACGAGTCCGGGCCGAACTTCGGCTTCATCTTGTACCGCGACGTCGTGTCCGCCGGGTTGGAGTCGTCCTCCTCGGAGAACAGCACCCAGCCGAACAGGTACTTGCCGGGACGCGGCGCGGTGATCTGCTTCCAGCCGGTGTACGACGCGCCGGCCGCCCAAGCGAACGGCTCCATCGCGGCGTCGGCCGCGCCGTTCTGCGTGGCGGGAGCCCAGAAGTACAGGTCCGACGACGGGCCGACGTCGGGGTCGTTGTACTCGACGCCGCCGTCGCCGTACTGGTAGTCGACGCGCAGCAGGTCGCCGCCGACGATGTTCGCGCTGCGGACGTACGCCGACCGGCTGCCGTAGGTCAGCAGGACCGTCGACTGGTCGCCGCTGAGGACCGGCAGGCCCTCGAAGCCGTCCGTCGGGTCGAGCAGCCGCATCGGCACCGCGACCGAGCCGGCCGTCATCGCGAACGACACCCCGCCGACGTTGGTGGCGGGCGGCGCGTACGTGTAGGTGGTGCGGCGGACGCCGCCGCTGGTCGCGGAGGCGGCGCCGGTGAGCGCGCCGCGACCCGCGGGCAGCGTGGGGACGGCCTGCTCCGGCGCGGTCGCGTCGACGCCCGGCTGGACCTGGATCACCTCGACGGTACGGCGGCCGACCTGGTTGGCGACCTGGCCGCCGCGGTCGAGGAACGCGCCGGTGTAGGCGTTGGCGCCGGTGCCCACGGCGAGCGCGTTGGCGGCGTTGAGGAAGCCCACGCCCGCCGCGACGTCCTGCGCGGCCGGCGGCGTGGCGCCGGCGAGCAGCGCGGCGCGCGCGGCGTCGCCCTTCACGCCCGCGGCGCCGAGCAGCGCGACGACGCCCGCGACCATCGGCGCGGCGAACGACGTGCCGTCCACGCGCATCTTCACGCGCGGGCCCGCGTGCTGGCCCGGGTAGAGGCCCTCGCCGCGGTACCACGTCAGCACGCAGGCGCCGGGGGCGACGAGGTCGACGTCGCCGCGGCTCGAGAAGAACGACACCGTCGTCGCGCCGCCGAACGTGCACGTGTCCGGGTCGCCGACGTTGCCGGACGCGCCGACGGAGACGACGCCGGGGTCGCCTGCGGGGAACTGCGCGCGCTCGCCGCCGTCGTTGCCGGCGGCCACGACGACCGTGACGTTCGGGGCGTCGGCGCGGAGCTGCGCGATCTCGTCCTTGACGAGCTGGTTGTCGAACGTGCCGCCGAGGCTCATGTTCACGGCGACGAGCTCCGGGTGCGCCATCGCGCGCAGCCGCACCGCGTCGAGCGCCTCGGCGATGTCGAGGCTGCTCGCGGACAGGTCCTCGAACACGTCGCCGGTCGCCTCGTCCTCGTAGAGGAAGCGGCGGAACACGTTGTACGACGAGACGGACGCGCCGGGCGCGGCACCGACGACGTCGCCGTTGCCGTCGGCGCCCGCCGCGACCGCGGCCACGCCGGTGCCGTGCGGGCAGTGCTCGGCGTCGCAGGTGAGGTCGGTGACGGTCCAGCCGTCGTCCGGGTCGTTGTCGCCGACGGCCTGCGTCAGGTCGGCGGTGACGAGCACCTTGCCTGCGAGGTCGGGGTTCAGGCCGTCCACGACGGAGTCGATGACCGCGATCTCGGTGCCCGCGCCGGTGGCCGCGGTGCCCGCGGCGCGGGACGCGGCGTCGGGCAGCCCGGCGGCGGTGCGCTCGGCCGTCTGCGGGTCGGCGGCGAGCGTGCGGTAGGTCGACTCGGCCTCGACGTAGGCGACGGCCGGGTCCTCCCGCAGCAGCGCGTGGACGGCGGCCGGGTCGGCGGCCTTGACCAGGGCGGCGTTGACGCCGCGACCGGTCCTGACGACGGAGGCGGGGAGGCCCTTGGCGCGGACCCGCGCGAGCGCCGCGTCGCGGCCCTTCGCGTCCACGCCGTCCTTGAAGCGGACCTGGAGCCTGCCGGTCGAGCGGTGGCCGCCGCGCGGGTCGCCGGAGCCGCGCGGGGCAGAGCCCGTGCCCGAGCCGCCGGAGGCGGCGGACGAGGGTGCCGCGGCGTCCGCGGCGAGCGGCGTTCCGAGCGTGGCGACGAGGGCCACGGCCAGGGACGCGGAGAGACGGCGGACGCGCATGAACTACCTCTCGTCATGAACGGGACAGGCGCTTGACATCGTCGCGGGTGAACCGCGCGCCTGTACCGGTTTTCAACACTTTGCCCCGCCGTTTTCGTCCCTGCGCCACGGGTACGTCGCCGGGCATGGTGCGCATCGGCTACACCCTCTCCAGCGAGGAGCACGAGGCGATGGACCTCGTGCGCAACGCGCGGCGCGCGGAGGAGATCGGCGTCGACTTCGTCTCCGTCAGCGACCACTTCCACCCGTGGGTGGACGCGCAGGGGCACAGCCCGTTCGTGTGGGCGGTCCTCGGCGGCATCGCGGCGACGACGTCGCGCATCGACGTCGCCACCGGCGTCACCGCCCCGATCATGCGGATCCACCCCGCCGTGATCGCGCAGGCGTCGGCGACGGTCGCGACGATGCTCCCCGGCCGCTTCTTCTTCGGCGTCGGGACCGGCGAGGCGTTGAACGAGCACATCCTCGGCCAGCACTGGCCGCAGGCCGACGTCCGGCTGGAGATGCTGGAGGAGGCCGTCCACATCATCAGGGAGATGTGGGAGGGCAACCTCTACAGCCACCGCGGCACCCACTACACGGTCGAGAACGCGCGCCTCTACTCGATCCCCGACACGCCGCCGCCGATCGTCGTGTCCGGGGGCGGGCCGAAGGCGACCGAGCTGGCCGGGCGCATCGGCGACGGCTACTGGGGCATGGGCCCCAACGCCGAGCTCGTCGAGACGTTCCGCAAGAACGGCGGCGAGGGGCCGACGTTCGCGCAGATCACCGTGTGCTGGGCGGAGGACGTCGCCAGCGCGCGGCGGACGGCGTACGAGGTCTGGCCCAACACCGGGCTGTCGGGGCAGCTCGCGCAGGAGCTGGCGCTGCCGTCGTACTTCGAGTCGGCCGTCGAGAGCCTCACCGAGGAGCAGGTGACCGGGAGCCTGGCGCTCGGTCCCGACCCCGAGCCGTACGTGGAGTCGTTCCGCACCTACGTCGACGCCGGGTTCGACCACGTGTACTTCCACCAGATCGGCCCCGACCAGGCGGGATTCCTGAGCTTCTTCGAGCGTGAGCTGCTCCCGCGGCTGCGCGACTAGAGAGGACGACATGGGCGACGCGATCACGAGCCTGCGCGAGGACCACCGCCGGGTGGAGAAGCTGTTCAAGGAGTTCGAGAAGCTCGAGAAGGCCGACGCGCCGGCGGCGCAGAAGCGCAAGGTCGTCGCCGAGGTGATCCGCGAGCTCGCCGAGCACGCGTGGATCGAGGAGCAGGTCTTCTACCCCGAGGTGCGGGCGCAGGTCGAGGACGCGGAGGACGTCGTTCTCGAAGGGCTCGAGGAGCACCACATCGTGAAGTGGACGCTCTCGGAGCTCGAGGGGATGAAGGGCGACGAGGAGCGCTTCGACGCGAAGATGACGGTGCTCATCGAGAGCGTGCGCCACCACGTGGAGGAGGAAGAGGGGGAGATGTTCCCCAAGGTCCGCGAGGTGATCAAGCGCAAGGCCCTCACGGAGCTGGGCGAGCGGATGGACGCGGCCCGCGCCGGCGCGCCGTCGTCGCCCCAGCCGAAGGCGCCCGACGAGCCTCCCGCGCCGCCGTCGGGGACGTCCTCGACGGGTGGCGGCGAGGCCTCGCTGACCGACCGCCCGAAGGAGAAGGGCGGCCTCCTCGGGCGCCGTCGCCAGAAGAGCGGCGCCAAGGCATAGGGCCGAAGGTCCCGAAGCGGCTACGCTTCGGGCCATGATCGGCCAGAGCACGCGCGTCTATCTCGTGGACGACGCTGAGCTGGTCCGCCGCGGCATCGTGGACCTGCTCCGGGGGACGAGCGAGTTCAGCGTCGTCGGCGAGGCGACCTCGGCGGCAGAGGCACTGGCGCAGCTCCCGCTGCTGCGCCCCGACGTCGCCGTCATCGAGGCGCGCCTGCCCGACGGCAGCGGCATCGACGTGTGCCGTGAGATCCGGCTGCGCGTGCCCGAGGTCAACGTCCTCATGCTGTCGACGCTGGACAGCGACGACGCGCTGTTCGACTCGATCATCGCGGGCGCCGCCGGGTACCTGCTCAAGAACATCGGCGGCAACGACCTCGTCGAGAACCTGCGCACCGTCGCCGCCGGCCGGTCGCTGCTCGACCCCGCCATCACGTCCCGCGTCCTCCAGCGCCTCCGCGAGGGCAACGAGCGCGAGGAACGGCTCGGCAAGCTCACCGACCAGGAGCGCCGCATCCTGGAGCTGATCGGCCAGGGCCTCACGAACCGCCAGATCGCCGAGGAGATCCACCTCGCCGAGAAGACGGTCAAGAACTACGTCTCGAACATGCTCGCGAAGCTCGGCATGGAGCGCCGCACGCAGGCGGCGGCGTACGCCGCGCGCCTGTCCGACCGCCAGCCGTAGCCGCCGCGTCTGCGAGGATCCGCGGCATGAGACCCCTCCTCCTCGCCCTCGCTGCGGCCGCCGCCCTCTCGGCCGCCGTACCCGCTTCCGCCGTGCCGCCCTGCTCGCAGGTGCCGTGCGTCTACACGTACGACGCGAACGTCTGCGTCCACGAGCAGCCCTCGACCGAGGTGTGGCGGACGACGTGCGCCGGCGCGGACGGGTTCGAGTCGTGCAGGTACAGCTACGGCAGCGACTTCTGCACGCGGCTGCCCGGCGACGAGTGACCCGTCCGGGGGGTACGCCGCGCCGGGCGCCGTGCCGATGCCTCACGTCATGAGGCGGTGCGGGGGGTGCGACGCGGCGGTGGCGGACACCGCCCGCTGGTGCTCGCTGTGCCACACCCGCTTCGACGCGCCGCCGCCGCCCGTCGCGAAGCCGCCGCCGGAGTTCTCCCGCTGGCGCGGCAACGAGGTCACCCTCGGCGGCCGCGCGCGGCTGGTGTGGACGGCCGTGATCCTGCTGCTGCCCCTGTGGTTCCTCGCGTACGCCGGGGCGTTCGGGATCGTCGGCGCCGTGGGCTGGTGGTTCTGCGTGGCGCCTGTCGCGCTGCGCGACGTCTGGAGGCGCGCGCGGCTGTGACTACGCCGTGACGGGCGCGGGGAGCGGCTCGCTCTCGGGGACGTGCCGCATCGCGGCGGAGTTCATGCAGTAGCGCAGCCCCGTCGGCGGCGGCCCGTCGTCGAACACGTGGCCGAGGTGCCCGTCGCAGCGCGCGCAGCGCACCTCGACGCGGACCATGAGCCACGACCTGTCCTCGTACGTCGTCACGGAGTCGTCGCTCACCGGCTGGGTGAACGACGGCCACCCCGTGCCGCTCTCGAACTTCTCCCCGCTCTTGAACAGCGGGTTGAGGCACCCCGCGCAGACGTACGTCCCCGGGTCGTGGGTGCCGACGAAGCAGCCGGTCCCCGCGCGCTCGGTGCCGTGCCGCCGCAGCACGTCGTACTCCTCGGGCGTCAGCCGCGCCCGCCACTCCTCGTCGGTCAGTACGAGCTTGTCCGCCATGCCGCCAGCGTAGGCGCGCCGCGCGGGGACGGCACGTGGAAGGGGTCCGCGCGCGGCGGCGCCTTGAGGTCCGCGCGCGGGCAGGTGGCGAGCGTGAGGCCCGCCCAGCCGAGCGCGTCGTCGCAGAGCCGGTCGACGGTCCAGCCGTGCTCGGCGCCCCACGGCGTGATCGACGCCTTGTAGACCGTGATCTCGTTGCGGCGCGGCTCGTCGTAGACGACCGCCATCGAGCCGACGAGGTGCGCGCCGCCGCGGCTGCCGTTCGGGCCGTCCCACGGCCTGTCGAAGCGCTGCCACATCCCCGGCGTCGCGCTCCACAGCCCGTGGCGGGAGACGTCGTGGCGTTCGAGGCAGCGCAGGATCTCGGTCGCGGCCCCGATGCCGAGGACCGCGGCCGGCCTGATCACCGTCTCGATCACGCTCTACGGATCGGCGCCGCGCGAGGCGCGTGCGGCCACCCACACGGGTGACTACACGTCGAGCAGGTCCAGCGCCGCCTCGACGACCGCGCGCGTGTCGATGCCGTGCAGCCGGTACAGGTCGCCGACCGCGCCCGCCTGCCCGAAGCGGCTGACGCCGAGACAGGTCACCTCCGCGCGCGTCGCCGCGCCGAGGAACGCCAGCGTGTGCGGGTGGCCGTCGAGCACCGTCACGAGCGGCGTGCCGTTGCCGAGGACGCGGTCGACCACCGTCTCGTCGACGCCGTGCGCGAGCGTCTCCGGGAGCAGGCCGCGCCGCGCCTGCACGCTGCGCCAGAGGCGGTCGTACGACGACACGACCACGACGCCCGCGTCGACGCCGAGGCCGGACAGCTCATCGGCCGCCGCGACCGCGTCGGGCACGACGGCCCCGACCGCGACGAGCGTCACGTCGTTGCCGTCGCGGAGGCGGTACGCGCCGGCCAGCACGTCGCGGCGCCGCTGCTCGTCCAGCGTGCCCGCGAGCGACTGGTCGACCGGGCGCGTGGTGAGGCGGATGTACGCGCCCTCGCCGTCGGCGCGCCCGAGGCGCGACAGCGCATGCAGCAGCACCCACTCGAGGTCCTGCGCGAACGCCGGCTCCCACGCCGTCACGCCCGGCTGCTCCAGGCCGATCGACGGCGTGATGACGCTCTGGTGCGCGCCGCCCTCGGCGGCCAGCGTCACGCCCGACGGCGTGCCGACGAGGATCGACTGGCCGCCGCCGTAGACGCCGAACGCCCACGGCTCCAGCGCCCGCGCGACGAACGGGTCGTACACCGTCCCGATCGGCAGCAACGGCTCGCCCGCCGTCATCCACGTCGCGCCCAGCTCGCCGAGCAGGCCGACGAGGTTGGTCTCCGCGATGCCGAGCTCGATGTGCTGCCCTCGCTGGCTCTCCTTCCAGCGCATCAGGATGTCCGTCGCGTCGGCGAACCAGTCGTTGCGGTCCTCCGGCGCCCAGACGCCGACCTTGTTGATCCAGCCGCCGGTGTTGGTGCTGCTCGCCACGTCGGGCGAGACCGTGACGACACGCGCGGCGACCTCCGGGGCCTCGCGCGTGAGGTCCACGAGCACGCGGCCGAGGACGGCCTGCGTCGCCTGCTCTCCCTTGTACGGGCGCCCGAGCTCGGTCGGCACGTCGGGCACCTTGCCGTCGCCGAGCGGCGCGCGGTCCAGGCGCGCGGCGACGTCGCGGCAGAGCGCGGCGGCGGCGCTGTCCTCGGCGAACGGCGCCCACGGGTCCTCGACGCTCGTGCCGAGGCGTTCGGCCAGCTCCGCGTACTGCGCGGCCGTCAGGAGCGCGGAGTGGTTGGCGGGGTGGCCCTCGATCGGCAGGCCCCAGCCCTTGATCGTGTACGCGAACATCACGGTCGGCCGGTCGTCCGCCACGGCGTCGTAGGCGGCCTTGAGCTCGTCGAGGTCGTGGCCGCCGAGGTCGCGCAGCGCGCGGGCGACGTCGTCGTCGGAGAGGTCGTCCAGCACCTTCTTCACCCGGAGGCGCTCGCTCAGGGTCTCGGACGGCGCGCGGAGCAGGGACTGGTACTCCTCGTTGCCCATCTCGTCGATGCGCTTGCGCAGGGCGTTGCCGCCCTTCTTCGCGAACAGCGACTGGAGCAGGCGCCCGTACTTCACCGGGAGCACCTGCCAGCCTGCCGCCTCGAACATCCGCATCAGCCGCGTCGCGGCGATGTCGGGGACGACGCGGTCGAGCGACTGGCGGTTGAGGTCCACGACCCACAGCACCTCGCCGAGGCGCGGCACCACCGGGTCCGCGATGCACTCCCACACCGCGCCCTCGTCCAGCTCGGCGTCGCCGAGCAGGCTGATCTGCCGCCCGCCGCGAGGCGTGTCGAAGTGGGTCGCGAGGTAGCGCCGCGCGACCGCGCCCCAGACGGGCGCCGTCGCCCCGATGCCGACGGAGCCGGTGGAGTAGTCGGGCTGGTCCGGGTCCTTGGTGCGCGAGGGGTACGGCTGCAGCCCGCCGAGCTCGCGCAGGCGCGGCAGGTACGACGCGTCGAGCCGCCCGAGCAGGTACGAGATCGCGTGGAACACCGGCGACGCGTGCGGCTTCACGCTGACCCGGTCCTCGGGCCGCAGCACCTCGAACCAGAGCGAGGTCATCAACGACACCATCGACGCGCTCGACGCCTGGTGCCCCCCGACCTTGATGCCGGAGGGGTTGGGGCGGGCGTTGGCCGCGTGGACCATCGACGTCGCGAGCCAGAGCACGCGGCGTTCGACCTCGCGGAGGGCGTCGTCGGTCACGGCGACATCCTCCCGCACCCGGTCAGGGTGCCGGGGGCGGAGTCCAGATCGTGAGGTTCTCGCGGATCGCGTCGTAGTACGTCCGCGTCGCGGTGCCGCCGGAGGCGTTCCACAGCATCATGCCGCCGGTGTTGCCCGTGCCCTGCTGCGTCTCCCACGCCGCGACCTGCGCGACGGTGTCGATCGGGGTGCTCTGGTCGCCGGAGCAGCAGGAGACGCCCACCAGCACCTTCGCGCCGCCGAGGACGTCGGCGTACTGCTGCCAGAGCGCGAGCTGTCCCTGGTAGTCGTCCCAGTACGCCATCGTGCTCACCCAGTCGAACGCGTCGCCGACCTGCTCCAGCCACGGCAGGTCGCGGGTCGGGACGTACGACACGCACGACAGCAGCCCCGACGTGCCCAGCGCCGCGCGCAGCTCCTTCACGACCTCGACGAACACCGGACCCGGCTGGTCGGAGTCCTCGTTGTCGATGTCGATGCCGTCGCAGCCGAGCGTGTCGACGAACAGCGTCACCGCGTTCCGCGCGAACGTCGCCGGGTCGGGGACGTCGTTCCAGCCGACGGGCGGGTTGGGCGTGCCGATGATCGACGCGGTCACCTTGATGCCCGCCTGGTGCAGCGCCGCGACCCCGGCCTGCGTGTACTGCCAGTCGTGCGACTGGCTCATGCCGAAGCACGTGGTGAGCATGTTGCTCGGGAACAGGTTGTAGAACGCGATCGTGACCACGTCGACCGGCATGGTCGCCACGTCGGCCAGCTCGATCCCCGTACCGCCCTGGTCCACGCTCTCCACGTAGCCGAGCCAGTACGCCTGCACCATCGGACGCGACGCGAGCGACATCGCGGTCCCCCTTCCCCCGGTTCGCGATGCGAGGCGCCATCGTGCGTCCGCCGTCATGGGACCGCAAGGGTCGCCTACGGTGGCAGGGTGCGGGGACACGGCGGGCGGGGCTTCCGCGCGGACATCGAGGGGCTGCGCGCGGTCGCGGTCGTCGCGGTCGTGCTGTTCCACGCGGGGGTGCCGGGAACGTCCGGCGGCTACGTCGGCGTGGACGTGTTCTTCGTGCTCTCCGGCTTCCTCATCACCGGCCTGCTGTGGCGCGAGGTCGGCGAGCGCGGGCGGGTGGACCTCGCGCGCTTCTACGCCCGCCGCGTACGCCGCCTCCTCCCCGCCGCCGCGCTCGTCGTCGCGGGGACCGTGGGGCTGTCGGCGCTGTTCCTCTCGCCGCTGCGCGCGGCCGACGTCGCGCGGGACGGCCTCGCCTCCGCGCTCTACGCCGCCAACTACCGCTTCGCGTCGGCCGCGACCGACTACTTCGCCGCGACCGAGCCCTCGCCGCTGCTGCACTTCTGGTCCCTCGCGGTCGAGGAGCAGTTCTACGTCGTCTGGCCGCTGCTGCTCGTCGCCGCCCGCCGCCGCGCGGCGTACGCGCTCGGCGCGGTCGTCGTCGTGTCGTTCGTCGCGTGCGTGTGGCTGACCGGCGACGCGAAGCAGTGGGCGTTCTTCTCGCTGCCGACCCGCGCGTGGGAGCTCGGCGCGGGCGGGCTCGTCGCGCTGGCCGCGCCGCGCCTGCGGACGCTGCGCCCCGCCGTCGCGACGGTCCTCGGCTGGGCGGGCCTCGCGGCGATCCTGCTGGCGGTCGTGACGTACGACGACCGCACGGCGTTCCCCGGACCGGCCGCCGCGCTGCCGGTGCTCGGCACCGTCGCCGTCGTCGTCGCCGGCTGCGCGAGCACCCGCCGCGGCGTCGCGTCGCTGCTCGGCCGCGCGGTGCCGCGCGCGATCGGGCGGGTGTCGTACTCGTGGTACCTGTGGCACTTCCCCGTGCTGATCCTGGCGGCGCCGTCGTCGTGGGTGGTCGGCGCTCCGCTCGCGGTCGCGACGGTCGTGCCGGCGGCGCTGACGCTGCGGTTCGTCGAGAACCCCGTCCGCTTCTCCCGCACGCTCTCGACCCGCCGCAGCCTCGCGCTCGGCGTCGCGCTGACGGGCGTCGCGACCGCGGCCGCGCTGGGGACGGGCGTCGCGCTGCCGGAGCCGGAGGGGGACGTCACGGCCGCGGCGGCGCCCGCGCTCACGGCGGCCCCCACGACGGGCGCGACGGCCGCGCCGACGCTCGCGGACGTGGTCGCGCGGCAGGTCGAGGCGGCGACGCGCACGGCGAGCGTTCCGAAGAATCTGGAGCCGAGCCTCACCCGCGCGCGGTCGGACAAGCCGAGGCACGTCAACGACGGCTGCCACCTGTCGTACGAGCGGACGAGGCCCGGGCGGTGCACGTACGGCACGGGCGCCGACGCGATCCTGCTGACCGGCGACTCGCACGCGGGGCAGTGGTTCCCGGCGATCGAGGGCGTCGCGAAGAGCAAGGGCTGGCGGCTGCTCGCGATGACCAAGTCGACGTGCCCGCCGTTCGCGCTGGACGTGTTCTCGCCGGTGCTCGGGCGCGCCTACCGCGAGTGCGCGGCGTTCCGCGCGGAGGTGCTCGCGCGGGTCCGCGCCGAGCGGCCCAAGGTCGTCGTGCTCGGCGCGGCGCGGCACTACGAGGAGCGGCTCTACGGCTTCGCGCCCTACGGCGCCGAGTGGCTCGCCGCGATGGCCGCGACCGTGAAGGAGGTCGAGGCGACGGGCGCGCGGGTCGTCGTGCTCGGCCCGACGCCGCGCACGCGCGGCAACGTCCCCGACTGCCTCGCCGGCCACCTCGACCGCGCGGGCTCGTGCATGCGGGACGTGGCGAGCGCGTTCGACAGGTCAGGGATCGACGCGGAACGTGCCGCCGTCACCGAGGCCGGCGGTGCCTACCTCGACGTCCAGCCACTGCTCTGCGGCCGCAACGCCTGCCCTGTCGTCGTGGGCACGATGCTCGTCTACAGGGACGACAACCACCTCACGACCGTCTACCCCGCCTGGCTCGCCCCCGCCGTCGGCGAGGGGATCGACGCGGCGCTCCACCCCTGACCACGACGGCCCGACGAGGATCGTCAACGTCGCCACGAGGTAGACCGCGCCGAACGTCGCGACCGTCGGCGTGAGCCCGGCCCTCTCGACCGCGAGGCCCGCGACGAGCCCGCCGACCGGGATCGCGGCGGAGCAGCCCGCGACGACGACACCCCAGACGCGGGCCCGCAGGTGCTCGGGGACGCGGTCGAAGATGGCGGTGTCCATGATCGGGTTCAACGCACCCGCGGCGAGGCCGCTCACGGCCGCGACCGCGACGAGGACGGGCACGTTCGCGCCGAGCGCGACCGCGAAGAAGCGCGGCGACCCGCAGATCAGGAACGCCCAGAACAGCATCCGGCGGCGCGGCAGCCGCTGCCCCACCGCGCTGAACAGCAGCGCGCCCGCGAGCGCCGCGCCGCCCATCACGCCCACGATGACGCCGAGCGCCGCCCTGTTGTGCAGCACGCGGTCGGCGTAGAACGGCATCATCAGCCCGCCGAAGCCGGCGTCGAGCATGTTCGTGACGAGGCAGAGCACCGTGAGCGAACGCACCGTGGCGTCGTGGCCGAGGTAGCGCAGCCCGTCCCGCAGGTCGGCCAGGTAGCTCGCCCGCTCGCGCTCGACGCGCCGTGGCGCGGGGACGTACGCCGCGACGACCAGCGCCGACACGACGAACGTCGCCGCGTCGACGAGCAGCATGTTCGGCGCGCCGATCAGCGCGATGAGCATGCCGGCGACGGGGTAGCCGACCATGCGCGCGCCGCGGGAGACGGCGTCGTACGCGCCGGTGCCGCGTTCGAGCGACATGCCGGCGAGCACGGTGAGGTCGGGCAGCATCGCGCCGCGCGCGGTCTCCCCCGGCGTCGCGAAGAACGACCGCAGGAACACCAGCGCGAGCACCTGCCAGTAGTCGATGCCGACCGTGCGGTGCAGCACGGGCAGCACGAGCACGATCCCGGCGCTCGCGAGGTCGGAGCCGATGCTCGCGCGGCGGTGACCGACGCGGTCGGCCAACGTCCCGCTGAACGCCGCCGACAGCACGATCGGCAGCGTCGACACGGCGGCCGTCAGGCCGGTCTTGGCGGCGCTGCCGGTGGTCTCGAGGACGAACAGCGGGATCGCGAACAGCGTGAACGCGTTGCCCGCGATCGAGATGGCGTTCGCGACGAGCAGGCCGAACAGCGGGCGGCGCATCACGCCTCCTCGGTGAACGGGCGCACGCGCCGCGGGAACGCCTGGAACACGACGACGACCTGCTCGCCGCCGTCCTCCTCGGGCGCGTCCCTCTGCTCGCGGACGAGCGCGTCCACGGCGTCGGCGAGCCGGCGCAGCCGGGCGGGCGTGAGGTGCAGCCGGTAGTCGTTGAGGGCCGACGCCTCGACCCACTCGACCGGCCAGTCGGCCTGCGTCAGGACCCACTCCTTGGTGGCCTGGGCGTACGCGTCCACGACCGCGCTCTCGTACATCGACACGACCGCCGCGCTCTCGGGGTCGTCCAGGTACCGCTCGGTCGCGACGTGGTGCCCGCCGCTCGCCGCGCGCCACCAGCGCTCGCGGCCGTTGCCGCTCTCGGGCACGTCCTCCACGAAGCCGTGCCGCTCGAGCTGGCGCAGGTGGTAGCTCGTGACGCCGCTCGACTCGCCGAGGCGCCGCGCGAGCAGCGTCGCCGTGGCGGGGCCGTCGGAGCGCAGGTCGCGCAGCATCCGTACGCGGATCGGGTGCGTCAGCGCCTTGAGGTCCTCGGGCGTCAGCTCCCGCATCGGGTGTGGCATGCCGGACACGCTACACCGCAGAGACTTCTTTGCAAAGACTCCTTTGCAGTTCTAGGTGCAGGTGAAGTTGCCCGGCGAGTCGAGGAACGCGGGGCTGGAGTTCTTCGTGAACTCGTTCGTGAACACGATCGACGTCTCGACGTACCCGCTGCTGCCCTTCGTCGTCACGGCGCTCGCGCCGTCCGCGGAGGAGAGCGCCTGGAGCGTCGTGAGCATCGACGGCGACGGGGAGCGCACGACGCTGTTGCCGCCGTACGCGCCCTCGCAGACGTAGTAGATGTTGTAGACGCCGGTGCCGTCGATCAGCTTGTCGAGCGCGTTCGGGCTCGGCGAGGACAGGTCGCCCTGCATCGCGTCCTGGTCCCAGCCGCCGTAGAGCACGTCGGGCCCGACGAACCTCGCCTTCGGGTTCGCCGTCCCCGGACGGACGACGTCGAGGTGGTCGCTGCCGTAGCCGCCGTAGACGTGGTCCTTGTCCGGGCCGCCCCACAGCCAGTCGTCGCCGTCGCCGCCGAAGAGCACGTCGCGGTCGCACGTGCTCGCGATCGCGGTCGCGCACACGGTGGTGAGGCCGGGGTCGGCGTCGGTCGCGCCGGCGTTGCCGGTGACGGTGTCGTTGCCCGCGCCGGCGTGGACGGAGTCGTTGCCCGCGCCGCCGTCGAGCGTGTCGTTGCCGCCGGTGGCGATCTCGTAGAGCAGCGTGTCGCGCTGGAGCGAGCCGGTCGCGAACACCGTCTCGTCCAGGAACTTCGCGCTGTCCGTGAGCACCTGCTGTGCCTTGCCGTTCTGGCCCGCGCCGGTGCCGTTGACGCCGACCGTGACGCGCGCGAGGTCGCCCTCGACCGCGTCGTCGCCGGCACCGCCGTTGACGGTGTCGTTGCCGAGCTCGCCGTGCAGCTCGTCGTGCCCGTCGCCGCCGTTCACGGTGTCGTCGCCGAACGCGCCCGCGACCTCCTTGGCGACCGGCGCCTGGACCGTGCGCCGCGGGATCTGCGCGAACGGCGCCGCGTGGTACGTCCACGCGCCGAGCGACGTGAGCGTGCGCGCGACGACGCCGTTGTCCGCGAGGACCGCGTCCTCGCCGGTGCCGCCGTCGATCGTGTCGCCGCCGTCGGCGAGGTTCGTCGCCGTGGCGGCGCCCGTCGTGGCGGGGGCGGTGAAGCGGGCGAGGCCGTTGGCGAGCGAGGAGCCGCCGCCGACGATGTCGTCGTCGTCCGCGTCGCCGGTGATCGTGTCGGCGCCCGCGTTGCCCTCGACGTGGTCGTCGCCGGCGTCGCCGTGCAGCGTGTCGCCGGCCCCGCCGCCGAAGACCAGGTCGCGGCCCTCGTTGCCGTTGACGGTGTCCACGCCGGACGCGCTGACCTGCGGCGTCGAGCCGCCCGCGACCGCGACGTCGAACAGCGTGACGCTCCTGCTCGCGTCGCCGGTGTTGAGGTCGGTGCCGGTGCGGTCGATGCGGCCGTTGTCGCCGACGACGACGTCCGCGCCGGTGCCGCCGGTCACGGTGTCGTTGCCGTCCACCCTGTTGGGCAACGCGGTCGGCGTCGTGCCGACGAAGTGCGTCGCGCTGCCGCCGGTGACGTCGTCCGCGCCGTCGTCGCCCGCGATGGTGTCGGCGCCGCCGTCGCCCTGCATCCGGTCGTCGCCGCCGTCGCCGGTCATCGTGTCGTCGCCGCTCTGGCCGAACACCCAGTCCGCGTCGGCGTCGCCGTGCATGACGTCGTTGCCGGCCAGGTCGGCGTTCGGGTGCGTGGCCGCGCCCGCCGCGTCGAGGTCGAAGAACGTCCACCTCGCGGTCGCGCCCGAGCCGGTGACGACGCCGTTGTCGCCGAGCATCACGTCGGTGCCGGCGTTGCCGTTCATCGTGTCGCCGCCGTCGCGGATCGCGCCGTCGCGGGTCGTGCCGCCGACGAGGTCGTCGTCGCCCGCGTCGCCGGTCATCGTGTCGGCGCCGCTGTCGCCCTCCATGACGTCGTTCTCGGTCCCGCCGGACATGGTGTCGCCGTCGCCCTGGCCGTACAGGCGGTCGGTGCCCGCGTCGCCGCGCATCGTGTCGGGGCCGCTGACGTCGGCCGGCGGCGGGGTCGTGCCCGTGACGTCCTCGTCGTACAGCGTGACCGTGCCGCCCGCGTCGACCCGCGCGTTGTCGCCGGTCGCGACGTCGGTGCCGCCGCCGCCGGAGATCGTGTCGCCGCCGTCGAGCGTGTCGCGCAGCTCGCGGACGGCGCCGTTCGCGCCGCCCCTGTCGGTGCCGCTGCCGCCGGTGAGACGGTCGTCGCCGTCGTTGCCCGCGATCGTGTCGTCGCCGGCGTTGCCCTCGACGTAGTCCGCGCCGCTGCCGCCGCCGATCGCGTCGTCGCCGGACTGGCCGCGGATCACGTCGTCGCCGTCGTTGCCGGAGATGGTGTCGCCGCCGGCCTCGTGCGCGACGGCCTGCCCGCTGGTGCGGACGTCGAGCAGCACGACGTCGCCGTTCGGCGCGATCGTGGCGTTGTCGCCCGCGATCGTGTCGTTGGCGGCGTTGCCGGTGATCGTGTCGCCGGAGTCGCGGACGTCGGCCGTGGACGAGCCGCCGATGATCCGGTCGACGCCGTCGTCGCCCGCGATCGTGTCGGAGCCCGAGCCGCCCTCGACGTAGTCGTCGCCGCCGTTGCCGTGCACGTCGTCGTCGCCGCCGGTGGCGTAGACGACGTCGTTGGCCGCGTCGCCGGTGATCGTGTCGCCGCCGGCCTCGGCACCGACGCTCGCGCCGCCGGTCTTGAGGTCGAGCGGTGTGACGACCCGCGCCGGGCTGATCGTGGCGTTGTCGCCCGCGATCGTGTCGGTGCCGTCGTCGCCGTGGATCGTGTCGCCGCCGTCGGCGGTGTTCGCGATGCCGTTGCCGCCGACGAGGCGGTCGTTGCCCGCGTCGCCGTCGATCGTGTCGTTGCCGGAGCCGCCCTCGACGACGTCGTCGGCGTCGCCGCCGCGGATCGTGTCGCCGCCGCCCTGGCCGGAGATGGTGTCCGCCCCCGCGTCGCCGTCGATCGTGTCGCCGCCGCTGGAGGACGCGCTCGGCGCGGTGCCCGCGAGGTCGTGGACGTCGTGGAGCGTGACGACGAACGCGCCGCTGATCGCGGCGTTGTCGCCGGCGATCGTGTCGGTGCCGTCGTTGCCGTGGACGGTGTCGCCGCCGTCGCCGTGCCCGGCCACGCCGCTGCCACCGACGATCCTGTCGTTGCCCGCGTTGCCGTTGAGCGTGTCGCCGCCGCCCTGCCCGAAGATCAGGTCGTCCTGGTCGCCGCCGTGCATCGTGTCGCTGCCGGCGTTGCCGTCGTGGAACGTCGCGGACGGACCCGTGACGTTGTCGCCGAACATCGTGTCGGTGCCCGCGTCGCCGAACAGCACGTCGCCCGCGTCGGGCGCGCCCGCCTGCGCGGTGCCGCCGACGACGACGTCGTTGCCGGCACTGCCGTGGATCGTGTCGGTGCCGCCGTTGCCGTAGAGGATGTCGGAGTCCTCGTGGCCGTCGATCGTGTCGTCGCCGCCCTGGCCGTAGACCGTGTCGGCCTGCGTCTGGCCGCCGAGGACGTCGTTGCCCGCGAAGCCGCCGGACAGGTCGTGCAACGTCACGTCGGTGCGCTGCGCGTTCGGCGTCGCGTTGTCGCCCGCGATGACGTCGGCGTCCGCGCCGCCGTCGACGGTGTCGTTGCCGTCCGCGGTCGCGGCCGTCGAGGAGCCGCCGACCAGGACGTCGTTGCCGTCCTCGCCGGAGACGGTGTCGTCGCCGGGGCCGCCGTACGCGACGTCGTTGCCGATGCCGCCGTGCACGTCGTCGGTGCCGGCGCCGCCGGTCACGACGTCCGCGCCGGTGTCGCCGTAGACGGCGTCGGAGTCGGCGCCGCCGTCGATCTCGTCGTCGGCCTGGTAGCCGCGCAACAGGTCGTTGCCCGCGTCGCCCTGGAGGTAGTCGCGATCGGCCTCGCCGAGCACGGTGTCGTCGCCGGGACCGGCGAACACCGCGTCGGAGCCGGTGCCCGCGATCACGCAGTCGGAGGACGCGCCGTTGCCGGCGCGCAGCGCCGTCGCGACGCCCGCCACGGAGGACACGCCGCCCTGGACGCGGCCGTCGGAGACGACGCGGTCGCCGAGCGTGCCGTCGAACGCGACCGGGGTCGCGTCGTCGGTCTGCACGACGCCGGCCGTGACGCGGCGGCCGTCGAAGCGGCCGGAGTCCGCGGCGCCGTCGCCGTCGAGGTCGAGCAGCCCGCCGGCGAGGACGTTGGCGCTCGGGCGGCACACGATCGGCTGCGTGCCGCGCGTGGCGTCGCTCGCGGCCGAGGACGTGACGAGGCTCTTCACGTCCGAGCCGCTCGTGGTGATCGTCGCGGTGGACGGGATCGTGCCGGTGTCGCCGACGACGACGTCGTCGCCGTTGCCCGCGTCGATCGCGTCGGCGCCGGTGCCGCCGGTCACGTCGTCGCTGCCGTCGCCCGCGTCGAGCAGGTCGTCGCCCGCGCCGCCGTCGAGGACGTCCGCGCCCCCGCGGCCGACGAGCGAGTCGGCGCCGTTGCCGCCGAGGATCGTGTCGTCGCCGGTGGCGGTGGAGTTGGCGGTGTCGCCCTCGGCGGTGTCGTTGCCGTCGCCCGCGCAGAGCGAGTCGCCGCCGGGGCCGCCGGAGAGGCGGTCGTCGCCTGCGTCGCCGACGAGCACGTCGTCGCCCGCCTCGCCGTTGAGCTGGTCGCCGCCGTCGGCGGACGTCGTGGCGCACGCGGTCGCGAACGCGAACCCGCTCGCCATGCTCCCGAGCCGCGCGCGGTCGGTGGCGCCCGAGGCGCCGGAGAACGCGCCGCCGAACAGCCAGTCGTCGCCGAAGTGGCCCGCGAGCGTGTCGGCGCCGCCGTTGCCGACGACGACGTCGCGGCCGTCGAGCAGCGCGGCCGCGCCGGCCTCGGAGAGGCTCGGGTTGCGCGTGCGTGCCGTCGCGGCCTGCGCGGCGTTGAGGCCGGGGCCGCCGGTCAGGGTGTCGTCGTCGGCGCCGCCCGCGACCCAGTCGGAGCCGGCGTTGCCGCTGACCTTGTCCGAGCCCGCGCCGCCGTCGAGCACGTCGGTGCCGAGGCCGCCGTCGAGCACGTCGTCGCCGCCGCTGCCGGAGACGGTGTCGTCGCCGCCCGCGGTGCTGACCTTGTCGGCGTCCGCGCCGCCGTCGACGGTGTCGGCGCCCGCGGCCGTCGTGACGCGGTCCTCCCCGGCTCCGGCGTTGACCGTCGACCCGATGGTGAACGGCACCTCGGTGCCGTCGGGCGTCGTGCCGGACGCGAGCTCGATGACGTCGTTGCCGGTGCCGGAGTCGGCGAGGATGCGCCCGCCGGCCGGCACGAGGTCGTCCTGCACGAGCCCGCTGAACTCCACCTGGACCGGCGTCGCCTTCGTCGGGTCGACCGGCGCCATCTGGCGCACGACGAACTTCTCGGCCGTTCGCGTGGACTTGTAGTGCCGCGCGGCGGCGAACGACTCGCCGACGTTGAGGCGCAGGTTGGCGCCCTCGGCGACCGCGAGGTCGGGCTCGAATCGCTGGCACTCGACCTCGAAGAGCTTGATCGGCGGCTTGAGCCTGAACAGCTCGTAGTTCCACCGCTTGCTCCAGAGCTTGAGGTCCACCTCGACGAAGAAGCCGAAGAAGAAGTCGAGCAGGCCCTCCACGCGGAACAGGCAGATCGGGTTGTCGAGGAACTGCTCGATCTCGTCCATGTAGAGCTTGCCGTCGTTGTCGGGGTCGACCAGGTCGAACCCGATCGTGATGCCGACGCCGCCGTACAGGCCGACCTTGAAGATGCTGATGGAGACGGACGCGCCGAGCGTGACGACGAACGTCAGCTTGATCTCGGGGACGTCGTTGCCGGCCTCGTCCAGGTCGTCGATGAAGATGCCGTCGGCCAGCGCGCTCGGGTCGTACGCGTCGCGGCTCTGCTTGAGGACGTTGACGATGCCGCGGGTGTCGTAGCCGACCGCGAAGCGCGCGGACAGGCCGATCGTGCCGCCGATCGAGATGTCGATCGGGACGGGGCCCGCCATGAACGGGCCCCACGAGTACTCGAGGCTCGTGCTGACGCCGAACGCGCCGGTGTCGAAGCGGACCAGCGTGGCGTTCTCGCCGACGAGCAGGCCCATGACGGCCGACGTGTCGTTGAGGAACGGGAACGACAGGTTGAGCCCCTCGAACTTCTGCTTGCTCGTGCCGCGCGTCATCGTGCGGGCGAGCTCCTTGCCGGTGCAGCCGTTCGCCGGGCAGGTGCCGAGCTGGACGACGGACTGCTTGTACTTCGTGCCGTCCTGCTTGTACGTCTTCGAGCAGTCCTTGGGCTGCTTCGCGCCGGCGGCGTCCTTCTTGCCGCAGGAGCCCTTGGTGGCGTCCTTCTTCGCGACCTTGAAGCCGCCCTTGCTGCTGACGCCGTTGCCGTACGAGCCGAGGCCCACGAGCGTGCTCTGCGCCTTCGCCGCGAGGTCGCCGACGAGCTGCACCATGCCGACGACGGAGCGGACGAGCGACAGCGGCTTGCGCGCCGCCTCCTCGAGCAGGTCGAGCAGCGTGCCGATGCGCTGGCCGGTCAGGGCCGCGATCTCCTTCAGCACCGGGATGGGTGCCATGAGGATGTCGGCGATGGTCTTGAACGGGCGCGTCAGCTTGTAGATCTCGCTGACGATCGGCGCCATGAACTCGTTGACGAACGACCCGGCGTCCATGACGAGGTCGCCGTAGGAGATGTCGCCGTAGCCGGTCGCCTCTGCGTCGGCGCCGGCGAGCGTGCCGTTGACGCCGAACGCCACGTGCACCGTGCCCTGCAGGCTCGGCAGCGTCGAGCCGGCGGGCTGGCCGTTGAGGCTGACGCCGGTGACGAAGTACAGGTCGACGTTGCCGTCCGCCTCGGCCGTGAACGTCGGCCGCGGCGTGGTCGAGGTGAGCAGCCGGTCCAGCGAGATGCGGCCCTTGGCGTCGGTGCCGACGCCGCCGCTGAGGTCCAGCGACGCCTTGACGCGCAGGCCGGTGCGGTCGGCGTCGGTGCCGTCGGTGGTGCTGTCGACGCTGCCGTTGCCGTCGTACACGATGCCCTGCAGCAGGCCGAGCGTGGCCTGGTAGCAACGGCTCGTGCTGAACCCGCCCGCGCTGACGCCGGCCGCGTGGGTCGTGACCGAGCAGGTGCCGGTGTCGGGGAGGTGGACGCTCGCGCCGACCTCGAGGGCCGGGTCGGCGGTGCCGCCGGGCGCCGTGACGGTCGTGCCGAGGTACGGGCCGACGTCGCGGGCGAGGCCGAAGTCGACGTCGTAGGTCCAGCCGGCCTCGACGTCCACGCCGTTGGGGCCGTCGAGCTGCAGGCCGGGCAGGCCGGTCTCGAAGCGGTCGAGGTGGATCGACGGCGTCGTCGCCGAGCAGGTCGTCGCGGTGCAGCCCTTGGACATGCGCGCGCTCGTCGCGGCGTCGCCGCCGATCGTCAGCCTCACGCGGACGTCGCTGATGTTCTCGTCGGTCTCGGTGCCGTCGGTCGCGCAGGCGTGCTCGGCGCCGTTCGGCGTCGTCTTGCAGAGCAGCGTGACGGTGACGCCGGTGTCGTTGTTGGCGGTCGTCTTCGGCGACAGGACGCGCAGGAGCGTGGAGTTGTTGCCGATGGCGTTCGCCATGTACGTCTCGAGCGCGCCCTTGAACTGCGGCATCGACGTGTAGACCGGCGCCGGGACGGCCGCGAGCTCGTCCTCGAGGGCGGCGAGGCCGTCCATGACGTGGCTGCCGGCCGTGCGGTCGAGGCCGATGAGCGGCAGCGGCTCGGCCGCGAGCGTGCCGTCGAGGCCCTCCTGCACGTACGTCTTGAGCATGTTCATCGCGACGGTGATCAGCGAGAACTCCAGCGGCTCGTCCGCCGCGACGGCGTCGGTGAAGCCGTTGGAGAGCCCGCCCGCCACGGACGCGCCGGAGGAGAACGTCGCGCGGTAGGTGAGCACTCCGACGTAGTCGCCCTCGTCCACGGCCCACGCGTTGCCCTGCGCCCACGCCTTGCCCGAGGGGGCCGGGCAGGTGAACGTCGTCGCGGTCCGGGCGGTCACGACGCAGGAATACGAGACGGTCTCGTTTCGTATCTCGGTGCCGACGACGACGGCCGCGGGGACCGACGAGACGGTCACGACGTTGCCCGCGACGGAGGTCGCGGTTCCCTTGGGAGCGTTGGGATCCACGAGCTGCGCGGCCAGCACGGCGCACACGTCGCCGCTGGTCGTGGAGGCGACCGCGGAGTCGTTACAGGACTGGCTCGTACCGGAACGACTTACGGACAGGTTCGTCTCGGAAGCGTAGGAGGCGGGGTCGTCGTCGACGGCGCCGGTGAGGCTGAACGACGACAGGTTGGCCTTGGCGACGCCGGGGCCCTGGACCTCGTAGTAGTCGCCGGCGTCCCAGCGCGCGCCGCCGGTGAGGGCGACCGCGCAGGTGAGCGAGTCGTCGGTGGCGGAGGTGACGACGCAGGAGGCGTTGTCGGTGGTGTTGCGGACGGTGCGGCCGACGAGCGACTTGGTGTCGAAGCCCGCGTCCGGGTGGACGAGGGTCTTGGTCGGGTCTCCGAGGTCGAAGCGGTAGGCGTTGGTCCTCTGCCACACCGCGCCGCCGGACAGGGCGGTGCCCGTCGCGCACGCGATGGTCGTGGCGGTGATCGTGCCGGTGGCGCAGGAGGCGCTCTTGGTGGTGTTGACGACCGCGGCGCCCGCCGACGTCGTGTACGAGGTGAACGACGCGGCGGAGTCCGTGAGCACGGCGCCGCGCTCGACGGTGAACGCCTGGCCCGACGTCCACGAGCCGCCGGTCGCCGGGCAGGCGAGCGTGGTCTGCGCCTTGCCCGTGGTCGCGGTGACGGTGCAGGTGACGGCGCCGGCCTTGAGGACGTCGCCGGCCCGCACGGCGTTGAAGCCCTGGCCGGTGAGCGCGCTCGCGGTGGCGACGGCGGCGGTGGCGTTCTGCGAGAGGGCGTAGCCGGACCCGTTGGCCCAGGTGGCGGAGTTGTTCAGGGCGCAGGTCAGCGTCGTGGCGTTGACGACGGCGGAGACCGTGCAGGAGTTGGCGCCGCTGGTGACGGTCGCGGTGGTGTCGACGCCGAGGGCGGTGAAGTCGGCCTGCGGGTCGACCAGGGTCGAGCCCGTGCTGCCGGTGCCCGTGGTGCCGGAGCGGGTGAGCGCGGACAGCGTGCCGGTGACGACCGGGTCGGCGGTGTGGGTGCCGGTGACCGGCGTGTGGCGGCCGAACAGCCGGGCGCCGGTGCCGAGCCGCAGCGCGATCGAGCCGACGCTGGCGGTGAGGTCGACGTTCGCGTCGTCCACGGTCGCGGTGAGGCTCGTGATGCCGGAGTCGGCGCGGACGACGACGTCGCCCGACGGGATGCCGGGGTCGAGCGGGACGGCGAAGCGGACCTTGGCCTCGCTGTTCGCGGAGACGGCGAACGAGCCGACCGCGCCCTCGTCGTCGGCGAGGCCGTGCAGGTCGAGGTTGCTGATCGGCGCGAGGTCCATGCGGAACGGCGCGTCGAGCGTCGCCGCGCCGTCCCACGCGACGGAGAGCTGGAGGTGCGGCTTGTTCGCGAGCGAGGTGCCGTTCGGGAGCGTGTGCGCGAAGCGGTCCAGGGTGACGCCGACCTCGGCGCCGGAGAGCGTGACGCCGTTGGCGGACGTGCGCGCGTCGAGCTCGCCGTCGATCGCGGCGACGAGCTCCTGCAACGTCGCCGGCGGCGTCGCGGCCGGGGCGACGGCGGTCCACGTGACGGTGCCGTCGGTGACGGTCGCGCCGGCCGTGGCGGGCCAGGTGGGCTCGGCGGAGCCGGTGGTCCCCGCGGTCGTCGCCTTGAACAGCAGCGGCGACGCGGCGGACGGGTTGGACGGCAGGACGAGGGCGTCGACCGCGGCGGCGGTCGCGCGCTTCCACGTCGGAGCCTGCGCGGTGACGGGCACCCGCTCGCCGATCGCGGCGGCGACGTCGCGGATGCCGGCGAGCTGCGGGGTGAGGCGCTTGGGCGTCAGGCCGATCATCGGCAGCGGCGCGACGTAGCCGGGCTCGGAGCTCTGGTCGAGGCGGTTCGCGACGTCGTAGAGGTTCTCGAGGAGCAGGCCGCGCAGCGCGTCCTGGTCGCCGGAGACGCGCCAGCCGTCGCCGGAGCGCCACGTGTTGTCGTCGTACGTCGCGGTCGTGACGGTGGTGCCGTCGGCGTTGGCGTACGTCGGCTTGCCGTCGGTGCCCGTGCCGGTGCGCGTCGCGGCGCGGCGGCCGCCGGACATGCCGGTGAGCGTGCGGCCGGCGGTCGTGCCGTCGTCCACGGTGCTGCTGGCGTCGCAGGTGAGCGTGTGCGCGCCGGTGACGGTGACGTCCTCGCAGGTCGCGCCGGTGGTGACGTTCTGCAGCGTCGCCCCGAGCTTGCTGCCCGCGGCGATCGTGTGGCCGAACGCCGAGAGGAAGTCGGTGCCGGCGTCGTTCAGCACGGTGGTGGAGGCGGTGGCGTTGGTCGCGCCCGACTCCACGAGCGGCAGGACGTCGAAGAGCCGGAGGTACGTCGCGTACGCCGCGTTGGGCGTCGCGACGGGCTTGGTCGTGTCGCTGACGTCGGCCCAGTCGCCGGTGACGACGGCCTGGTCGGTGCCGGACGTGAGGCCGGCGAGCGTGCCCGCCGCGTCGACGTCGAACGACGTGTCGAGCCTGAGCCCCCACGTCGCCGACGGCCGCGTGTCCATGGCGAGCAGGCGGCGCAGCGAGACGCCGCCGGGGACGGTGACGTTG
Source organism: Frankiaceae bacterium (assembly GCA_035940575.1). Taxonomy (GTDB): domain Bacteria; phylum Actinomycetota; class Actinomycetes; order BP-191; family BP-191; genus BP-191. Next base: position 44,866 of record DASZER010000044.1, read on the forward strand.
TCGCGGCCGGCGATCGGGTGCGCGGAGTCGGTCGCGAGGTCGGCGGCGACGACGGGGCCCGTGCCGGTCGGCGCGAGCGCCCACTCGGTGGCGGTCGCCTCGACGGCGAGGTAGCCGACCTTGCCGTCGAACACCGCGCCCGCGCCCGACGCGGTCACGCCGTCGATCTCGAACTCGTGCCCGCTGCCGAGGACCGCGAAGTAGCGGTCCACCTGGCCGTCGAGCGCGTCGGAGTCGAGGGCGGCGAGGTCGTCCTGGAGGAGCAGGCCGTACGTCGCCGCGAGCGTCGTCTCGCCGACGTCGACGGTGACCGGCTTCGTCTGCGTCTCGTCGTCCGGGTCGGCCGGCGCGCGCAGGGCGAGCCCGGACAGGCCGGTGCCCTGGCGCAGCGCGTCGCCGACGTCGAACGACGCCCGCATCGACGCCGGGTCGTCGGAGAGGCTGACGGCGTACGTGAGCTTCTCGGCCGCGGCGTCGTACGCCGCCGTGATCGTGGAGCCGGGCAGCGCGTCGAGCGCGGCCTGGAGCTCCTGCGCGCTGCGGATGCGCGGCGTCGCGGTGAACGTCACCGTGGCCGTGCCGCCCTGGGGCTGCTCCTGCGTCACGTCGAACTGCACCGCGACGTCCGGCTCGACCTCGGAGCCGGTGACGGTGACGTTCGTCGTGGGGGCGGGGCCGACGGTGCTGGCGGTGGTGCCGTTGGTGATGCCGGTGGTCGTGCCGTCGGAGCGCATCCACGAGACGCCGCCGCTGACGGGCGTGCCGGTGACGGCCTGGCAGTACCACGTGGTCCCGGCGAGGTCGGCGCCGGTCGGCGGCTGCGTGTCCGCCTTGCCGCAGACGATCGCGGCGGAGCCCTGGTGCTCGACGAGCGTCTGCAGCTCGCCGGCGGGGTCGTACGCCTCGGAGAAGCGGCGGCTCAGCAGCGGCACGTTGACGTCCACGCGCGCCTGCGCCCCGGCCATGGCGGCAGCGAACTGCGACAGGCCCGTGAGCGCGTCGTCGGCGCCGACGCGGGTGAACGGCTCGAGGTTGGCGAGGCTCACGACCGGCGCGCTCGGCGCGCTCGCGGTGGTGGAGACAGGGCGCAGGTCGACGTACGACGGGGCGCCGGCGTCGAGGTAGGTGACCGTGCCGCCGGAGGTGCCTGCCGGGAGCAGCGAGGAGCCGAACGCCAGCGACACGTCGACGCTCGGCGTCGTCCCCGCCGGGTCGGTCAGCGCGAACGCCGCCCAGTCCGGCAGCAGCGTCGTCGCCCACTCGGCGGCGGTGACGTAGCCGTCGGCGTCGGGGTCGGTGAACGTCGTCGCGCCCTGGATCGCGTACGCCGCGCGGCCCGTGACCGTGACGTCGGTGAAGCCGTAGCGCGAGGTGAACGACAGCCCCGTCTCGCTGCTGTCGCCGTCCGTCGCGAGCGTCATCGTGGCGGCGTTCGGGATCGCGGAGAACGCGCGCGGGAGGTCGATGCCGAGGTCGCCCACGACGGCCTTGTCCATGCGGAACGGCACGTCGAGCGTCAGCGTCATGCCGACGGGCACGGTGCCCGTGCCGGCCGTGTCGGTGCCGTGGACGGTGACGGCGGGGCGCGGGTTCGGGTCGTCGGGCGAGCCGCCGGGGCGGACGTAGGAGATCGGCACGTCCTGCTCCCCGCGCACGACCGCGTGCAGGGTGAACGTCGCCACGTCGCCCGCCGTCGCGATGCCGCCGGGGACGGTGTAGGTGACGCCGCTGCCGGAGGCGTCCTCGATCGCGTCGTCGAGGTCGCCGTAGTCGCCGTCGAACGTGCTCAACGGACCGGCGAGGGTGCGGGTGAACAGCGTCGGGAAGCCGAGGACGTCGGCGGGGCTGCGGTCGGTGAGCGGCAGCTTGGTGGCGAACGCCGGGTGGTCGGCGAGCGCGTCCATCGCGACGGCGAACGTCGCGAGGCCGCGGGCCGTGCCTATCGCCTCGGGGGTGCCGGGGCTGAGCGCCTCGGCGCCGAGCAGCGGCAGTCCGTACAGAAGGACGGCGGTGCTGAGGAGGACGGTCGAGCTCCGGCCGACCAGGCGTCGCGTCATCGGGCATCCCTTGATCGCCCCCGCTACGCCCCCGTTCGTACCTGTGCGTGACCACCCGGGGTAGGCGCGGGGCGCGATCTGGCCCGAAGACCACCCGCCGTCACGCCGGAACCTGGGCAGAAGTGCCCATGGCGCTTCCACGACCGGCCGAGGGCGTGAGGACACGGCTACGGTGCGTCACGGCCTGTGCCGGTGGGACGATGGCCGGCGGGCCGGTAGCTCAACTGGCAGAGCAGCAGCCTTTTAAGCTGTGGGTTCAGGGTTCGATCCCCTGCCGGCCCACCCGTTGCTCCCCGTTGACGCCGCCGCGCCTGCCAGTACCATGCGTCGCATGGAACCTGGCGAGGCATTGCTGACGCACCTGCGGAGGGGGACGCTGGAGTTCTGCGTCCTCGCCGTGCTGCGCGGCGGCGAGCGCTACGCCGTGGACCTCGTCACGACCCTCGGCGCCGGCGGCACGCTCGTGACGAGCGAGGGCACCGTCTACCCGCTGCTCGCCAGGCTCCGCCGCGACGGCCTCCTCGCGACGACGTGGCGCGAGTCCACCAGCGGGCCGCCGCGGCGTTACTACCGGCTCACGCCCGAGGGCGAGGCCGCGCTCGCGACGTTCGAGAAGCAGTGGCGCCGCTACCGCGACGCCGTCGACGCCGTCCTGGAGACCCGATGAACGCCACCCTCCCCGCGATCGCGACGGAGTACCTGCGTACGGTCGAGCGCGGCCTGGCGCCGTTGCCCCGCGGCCGCAGGGACGAGGTCGTCGCCGACCTGCGCGAGCACCTCGCCGCCTCCCTCGAAGGGGCCGCGACCGAGGCGGACGTCCGCGACGTGCTCGACCGGCTCGGCGCGCCGCGCGAGGTCGCGCGCGCGGCGCTCGCGGAGGCGGGCGTCGTCGCGCAGCCGAAGCCGGTCATGGAGTGGTGGGCGGTCTTCCTCGTCAGCGCGGGGAGCGTGCTGCTGCCGGTCCTCGGGTGGCTGGCCGGCATCTCGATGGTCTGGTCGTCGCGGATCTGGCAGCGTCGGCTCAAGGTCGCGGCGACGCTGATGTTCCCGCTCGGCTTCGGCGGCGTGTTCGTCCTGTGGCGCCTGTACGACGGGCTCGGCGAGGACTGCGTGTACAGCCCGCACATGGGCGTCTGCACCGCGCGGTGGGTCTCCAACCCCGCCCTGGTCGCGTTCTTCGTCTACGGCGTGCTCAGCCCGTTCGTGTCCACGCTCCTGCTGATCCGCGCGCTGAGCCGGCACCGCGAGGCAACCGCGTTGTGAGAATCACTCCGGGTCGCCTATGCTTCGACGGTTCCCCGACGGCGACGGCGTGGGGTCGTCGATCCGGCCCCCATCGTCTAGAGGCCTAGGACACCGCCCTTTCAAGGCGGCGACACGGGTTCAAATCCCGTTGGGGGTACAGCACCACCGAGGTCCCGTAGTGCAGTTTGGAGTGCACGCCGCCCTGTCAAGGCGGAGGTCGCGGGTTCAAATCCCGTCGGGACCGCTCCACCCCTCCAGGGGCAGGTAGCTCAGCTGGTACGAGCGTCCGCCTGAAAAGCGGAAGGTCGGCGGTTCGACCCCGCCCCTGCCCACCCGGGAGTACGCCCGTGACCCACCCCTGGCCGCACCCGAACGACGTGGCCGCCGAGGCGGGATGGCCCGACGAGGCCGTCGCCCTCCTCGGGTGGGCGATGTGGACCGCCGAGAGCCTCCACTACCTCGCCGACCTCGACGCGAAGGTCACCGTCGCCGACGGCCAGCGCCATCCGTGGCACGTCGTCGACCTCGCCCACGCTCGCTGGGCGGCGTCCTCGGCCGTGGGCGCGATCGACCTGTGCGCCGCCGCGCTCGCGCGCCACTGCGGCGCCGGCCCCCGCACGACGAGGAAGGGCGCGGAGCGCGAGCTGGACCTCGGCGAGCTCGCGGAACGGGCGGAGAAGGACGCGCTCCCGCAGCCGGCAGCCGCGTGGGCGGTCGCGACCCAGGCGGACGGGGACGTGGCCGCGCTCGTGGAGGTGCGCCACCCGACGACGCACGCGCGGCTCAAGCGGCACTTCTTCAGGGGCGGCGGAGGCAGCGACCGGACGCACCTCGTCGTGGACGACGCGGGCACGACCCGCGAGGTCGGCGACCTCGTCCTGCTGGCGCGGGACACGGCCACGCGCGTGGTCGAGGACTTCCTCGACCGGATCGCGACGGGCGCTCTCTAGGCGCCGGTCTCGTAGCCGGCGTCCTCGGCGGCGTACGACAGCAGCCGCGACGGCGACAGCACGATCCACGCGCCGACCCAGTCGGGTACGCGTTCGAGCTTCGCGACGACGTCCGGCTCCACCGCCTCGGGCAGCGCGTCGACGATCCGGCACGGGCCCTCCGCGATCACGGCGAGGTGCGTGGCGTGAACGCCGTCGGCGACGACCGCGACGGCGTACGGGTTCGCGCGCACGTTGCGCAGCCGTACGGCGCCGGCGACCGTCGGCAGCCACACCTCGAGCCCCGACAGCACGAACGCCGACGGTGCCGCGTGCGGGCGGCCGTCGGCGCGGGTGGTGGAGACGGTGGCGTAGTAGCGGGGCGACGTCAGCGCCGCGAGCAGCGAGGCGCCGGTGAGGCGGCGGGACGGCGGGTACGACGTCGCGGTCGCGAGCGGCGACGACGCGAACGTCGCGGCCTGCAACGCCGCCAGGTCGTCGGCCAGGCCGGGGGAGGTCATCGCCCGATCATGCGCGTGTTCCCGGACATAGGACAGGCCCCGTGCTCGCTGCCACCCACAGCGGGTACGGGGCCTGTCAGGTCGCGCGCCGAGCGACGGGGGCGCCGGCAGCGCAACGTTCGCGCGGACCTAGTCCGAACGCTGCGACGGGATGCCCGCCAGGAGCTGGCGGACCTCCGACTCGCGGTAGCGGCGGTGACCGCCGAGGGTGCGGATCGACGTCAGCTTGCCGGACTTCGCCCACCGCGTGACCGTCTTAGGGTCGACCCGGAACATCGTCGCGACTTCCGCCGGCGTCAGGAGGGGCTCGGCCTCAGGAGTACGGCTGCTCATCGTGCTGTCCTTTCGCGGAACGGGTGTCGCTCACTGAGCAGATCGTCGCCGTTGCCCGCGATGTCCGATATGGCCCGTGCGGGCCATCTTCTGACTATGTCGTGACTAGTCCGTCGGACCGGACGCGCCGACGGACCCCCACGAGCGGCACCAGGACGACGCCGAGGACGGGGTCGCCGGCCGGGGGCAGGGACTCCTCCGAGGCCCGCCGCTTCGTCGGGTCGAACACGTCCGGCACCCGCAGCACCTTGCGGCGCTCGAACGGGTAGAACACCGCGAACGCCCGCCCCACGACCGCCGACTCGGGGATGGTGCCGTTGTAGCGGGAGTCGCTCGACCCGTCGCGGTGGTCGCCCATCACGAACAGCCGGCCCTCAGGCACCGTCACCGGCTCGAACACCGCCTGCGGCGTCGTCTCGTCCGAGAGGTACACGTAGGGCTCGTCGATCACCTGGCCGTTGATCGTGATGCGGTTGACGACGTTGCCCTCGTCGTCCTTGAGCGTGGTGTCGCAGCAGGCGACGACGTCGCCGGGGACGCCGATGACGCGCTTGATGAAGTCCTTCTCGCCCGGGGCGCCGAAGCCGATGAGCCCCTGCACGCCGCGCAGCACGCGCTCGGCGACGTTGCGGGGCGGCTCGACGGAGCCCTCGTTGACGAAGTTCGTGTTCTTGCCGTTGAACACCACGATCTCGCCGCGGTGGATCGGGCGGAACTTGTAGACGACCTTGTTCACGAGCACCCGGTCGCCCGAGCACCCCGGGCAGCCGTGCAGCGTCTGCTCCATCGACCCCGACGGGATGAAGAACGCCTGCACCAGGAACGTCTTCATGAACAGCGCGAGCGCCACGGCGACGAGCCCGAGGAACCACAGGCCGCGCGTGACCGGCGGCCTCGATCCCTCGACGTCCTCGTCGTCAACGAGGAGCGACGTGTCGGTCGTCATGGGAGGAAGGGTAGCGGTCAGTTCGCCACCTCCACGGAGCGGACGGCGCCCCACCGGGTCGCCACCCTGGCGTACGCCTCGCTCGCCTCGTCGGTCTCGCCGGAGGCGAGGCACGCGACGGCGTGCTGGATGTCGGCGGCGGACTCGTCGGACTCCAGGTCGAGGTCGTCGAACAGCGACACGAGCCCGCCGTAGTCGAGCTCGACGAGCGAGCGCGGGTGGTACTCCTCCAGCCAGTCCGCCAGCTCCTCCACGCCCTCGATGATGGGCGTGTCCTCGATCGTGCGGCGCAGGATCGCCAGAGACCTGGCGACGCGGCGGCGGGCGTTGGACATCGTCGTGAGGTACGACAGCGAGCGCTCGGCGGCGAGCACGAGCCGCCGCTCCTCCCCCTCGAACGGCAGGAACCACCGCAACGGCACCTGCCACGTCTCGCTCGTGATGTGCGACTTCAGCTCGGGCTCGGTCGAACGCCAGCGGGCCAGCTCGCGCTCGGCGACCTCGGCGGCCTGCTTCGGGAAGAACGCGTCCGCGATCTCGTCGGGCATCGAGCGGCGGAACTCCGTCATCGCCTCCCACGCGCGGACGCGCGTGCGCCAGGGGCAGACGTACGTCATGCCGTCGATCCGGTGCACGTACGCGTGCTCGACCTCGTTGTCGGGCGGCACGCCGATCGCGGCGACGACCGCCGCGCGCTGCTCCTCGCGCACGCCGCGCACGCGGTCGGGGACGGCGCCGGACGCGACGTAGCGCTCCCACCGCCTGCGCTCCGGCGGCGGGAAGGCCGCCAGGGGCTCGTAGGCCCGCAGGTAGGACGTGTACGCCGTCACCGGACCATCCTCGCACTCGGTACCCTGGACGGACTCTGCACCGCCGCGCGACTCACGAGGGACCGCGGCGCCCGTCGCCTCACCACCCCGAGGCCGTACCGCAAGGAGTTCCCCCGTGGGCGTCTTTAGCTCAGGGACCGGGCACGAGCAGGTGGTCTTCTGCCAGGACCCCGCCTCCGGTCTCCAGGCCATCATCGCGATCTACTCGACCGCCCTCGGGCCCGCGCTCGGCGGTACCCGCTTCTACCCGTACGCCTCCGAGACCGACGCCCTCGAGGACGTGCTCGCGCTGTCCCGCGCCATGGCGTACAAGGCCGCCTGCGCCGGCCTCGACCTCGGCGGCGGCAAGGCCGTCATCGTCGGCGACCCGGCGACCATGAAGTCCGAGGCGCTGCTGCGCGCGTACGGCCGCATGGTCGAGTCGCTCAACGGCCGCTACTACACCGCCTGCGACGTCGGCACGTACGTCCAGGACATGGACGTCATCGCGCGCGAGACGCGCTGGGTGACCGGCCGCTCGCCCGAGCACGGCGGCGCCGGCGACTCGGCGGTGCTGACGGCGTTCGGCGTGTTCCAGGGCATGCGCGCCGCCGCCGAGCACACGTGGGGCGCCCCGACGCTGAAGGGCCGCCGCGTGGGCGTCGCCGGCGTCGGCAAGGTCGGCCACCACCTCGTCGAGCACCTGCTCGACGACGGCGCGTCGGTCGTGATCGCCGACGTCAACCGCGAGGCCGTCGCCCGCGTCACCTCCGCGCACCCCGAGGTCGACACCGTCGACGTCGACGCGCTCGTGTCGCAGCAGATGGACGTCTACGCCCCCTGCGCGCTCGGCGGCGCCCTCAACGACGAGACGGTGCCCGTCCTGCGGGCCAAGGTCGTCTGCGGCGCGGCGAACAACCAGCTCGACCACCCCGGCATCGAGAAGGTCCTCGCCGACCGCGGCGTGCTCTACGCCCCCGACTACGTCGTCAACGCCGGCGGCCTCGTGCAGGTCGCCGACGAGATCGAGGGCTTCAACTTCGAGCGCGCCAAGGTGCACGCCGCGAAGATCTACGACACCACCAAGCAGGTCTTCGCGATCGCGGCGGACGAGGGCGTGCCGCCCGCGGTGGCGGCCGACCGGTTCGCCGAGCGGCGGATGGCCGAGGTCGGCCGGCTGCGCGGCGTGTACCTGCGCTCGTAGGCCGGTTCGCGCGAAGGTGCCGGATCGGGATGCGGGAGCGCACCCGGTTCGGTACCGTAAGTGCCGTCTCGCGAGCATGAGATACTGAGTCCCGACGCAAGCGACGTTCACGGGGGGCGAAGCGCCTGCCCGTCCCTCGAGGAGGTCGAGCCAGCATGGGGCGCGGCCGTGCCAAGGCGATCCAGAAGAAGATCGCGCGCGACCTGAAGTACAGCAGTGGGGGTACCGACCTCGAACGGCTCCGCGCGGAGCTGAGCGGCGGCGCCTCCTCGTCCACGACCGACGACGAGGTCGACGAGGACGAGGAGCTGGACGAGCTCGGGGACGACGAGGACGACGAGGACTAGCCGCGCCTTAGCGCGGCGGCACCTTCGACGCCGCGACGCCGTCGGGCGGGCTCAACCGGAAGAACCTGCCGTCCCACGCCAGCGTGCGGTGCGCGTAGCGCCCGTCGGGCACCAGCGCGTACTCGTGCAGCGCGCCGTCGCGCGCGGCCAGCCTGCCGTCGGCGAGCCGGCCCCGGTGCGCCCGCAGCACGAGCGGGCCGCCCTTGACCCACGTGAGCACGTCGTAGGTCGCCGCGCCGTCCGCGAGCCGTACGACCACCACGAGCCCGTCGGTGCCGTGGCCCGCCAGCGGCGCCGCGAACGCGCTCGCCCCCGCCCACCTCGCCGTGCCCTGCGTGCCGGCGTAGCGGGTGACGTAGCCGCCCTTCTCCTGGGTCAGCACGCGCACGACCGGAGCGCCATCGACCGTGCCGCTCACCCACAGCGCGCTGCCGCCTGCGAGGTCGAGCGCGCCACAGCGGGCGCCCGCCACCTCGGGGAAGACCGTGCCGCAGTCCGCCGCGCCGGTCACCGGCCGCGGGGAGTCCGGCCGCGCGAGCGCGAGGAACGCGCCCTCCGCGCCGAGCACGCCGCCCGCCGGAGTCGGCGGGGCCGTCGGGGTGGGGCTCGGCGTGCGCGAGGGCGTCGCGGCCGGGCGCGAGGGGCGCGCGCCTGGGGGGCGCGGCGCCGCGGACGGGGACGTCGGGTCGAGCGCGACGGGCCGGGAGGGCAGCGCGGGCTCGCCGCCGCACGCCGCCAGCAACGCGAGCGCGGCCGCGCACAGCGTGACCGAGGTGCGGGCGGGGCGGCCGGCGCGGGTCACGCGGGGTGGCTGCCGACGAGGCGCGCGGTGCCGCTGCCGGCCACGACGCGGCCCGCCGCCCACGCGAACACGCCGTGGCGCCGCAACGCCGCCACCGCCCTGTCCTCGTCGTCGGGGGCGACGATCGCGACCATGCCGACGCCGTTGTTGAACGTCCGCTCCATCTCCGCCTCGGACACCCCGCCGCGCTCGGAGATGAACCGGAACAGCCCGGGCAACGTCCACGTGGCGCGGTCGAGCTCGGCGTCGAGCCCCTCGGGGACGACGCGGGAGATGTTCGAGGCGAGGCCGCCGCCGGTGATGTGCGCGAACGCGTGCACCTCCGCCTCCTCGACCAGCGCGAGGCACTGGCGGGCGTAGATGCGGGTGGGCTCGAGCAGCGCCTCGCCGAGGGACTTCTCCAGCTCGTCCACGTAGCGGTCCAGGCGCATCCGCGCGGCGCCGAGCAGCGAGTGGCGGACGAGCGCGAAGCCGTTGCTGTGCAGGCCGCTCGACGCCATCGCGACGATCACGTCGCCCTCGCGGACGCGGTCGCTGCCGAGCACGTTCTCGGCCTCCACGACGCCCACGCCGGTCGCGGCGAGGTCGTACGCGTCGTCGTCCATGATCCCCGGGTGCTCGGCGGTCTCGCCGCCGATGAGCGCGCACCGCGCCTGCCGGCAGCCCTCCGCGATGCCGCCGACGATCTCGGCCATCCGCTCGGGGACGACCTTGCCGCAGGCGATGTAGTCGAGCAGGAACAGCGGCTCCGCCCCGCACACCACGAGGTCGTCCACGACCATCGCGACGAGGTCGATGCCGACGGTGTCGTGCTTGCCCATCGCCTGGGCGACCGCGAGCTTCGTGCCGACGCCGTCGGTGGAGGAGGCGAGCAGCGGGTGCTTGTACTTCGCCGTGTCGAGCGCGAACAGGCCCGCGAAGCCGCCGAGGTCGCCGACGACCTCGGGGCGCGTCGCGGCGGCGACCTTGGCCTTCATCAGCTCGACGGCGCGCTCGCCGGCCTCGATGTCGACTCCCGCGGCGGCGTACGTCGCGCCGCCCTCGACGTTGGTCACGGCCCGTTGAGGGCGTCGGTGGCACCGGCGCCCTGGATCAGCGCGTCGGTGAGCGCGTCGGGGCCCGCGGCGGGCGAGCCGAGGACGTTCGTCGAGATGCCCTCGAGCAGGTGCTTGCCGAGGCGGTCGTCGCCGGGCAGCTCGATCGGGTACTGCCCGTCGAAGCACGCGCGGCACAGCCGCTCGCCCGGGATCGTCGTCGCCGCGACGAGGCCGTCGAGGGAGACGTACGCGAGCGTGTCGGCGCCGATGTGCCTGCGGATCTCGTCGATCGTGGCGGCGTTGGCGATCAGCTCGGCCTTGGTCGCGAAGTCGATGCCGTAGAAGCACGGCCACTTCACCGGCGGCGCGGAGATGCGCACGTGCACCTCGAGCGCGCCCGCCTCGCGCAGCATGCGGACGAGGGCGCGCTGGGTGTTGCCGCGCACGATCGTGTCGTCCACGACCACGAGCTTCTTGCCGTGCAGGATCTCCCGGACCGGGTTGAGCTTCAGCCGGATGCCGAGCTGGCGGATCGTGTCGGAAGGCTGGATGAACGTGCGGCCGACGTAGCGGTTCTTGACCAGGCCCTCGCCGTACGGGATCCCGCTCTGCTCGGCGTAGCCGATCGCGGCCGGGCCGCCCGACTCGGGCACAGGGATGACCATGTCGGCCACGGCCGGCGCCTCGCGGGCGAGCTGGCGGCCGAGCTCGACGCGCGTCGCGTGCACGCCGCGCCCGGCGATGCGGGTGTCGGGGCGGGCCAGGTAGACGTACTCGAACAGGCAGCCCTTCGGCTCGGCCTGGGCCCAGGTACGCGTGCGGATGCCGTTGGCGTCGATCGCGACGAGCTCGCCGGGCTCGATCTCGCGCATGAACGACGCGCCGACGATGTCCAGCGCGGCCGTCTCGCTCGCGACGACCCAGCCGCGCTCCAGGCGGCCGAGGACGAGCGGGCGGACGCCGTTGCGGTCGCGGGCGGCGTAGAGCGTGTTCTCGTCCATGAACACCAGCGAGAACGCGCCGCGCAGCCGCGGCAGCACGCTCACCGCGGCCTCCTCCAGGGAGACGTCGGGGTTCGCGGCGAGCAGCGTCGTGATCAGGTCGGAGTCGGTCGTCGCGCCCATGTCGTCGCCGGCGCCGATCGCGTCGGGCTCGCGGGAGAGGTCGTGGGTGTTCGTGAGGTTGCCGTTGTGGCCGAGCGCGACGCTGCCCCGGCCGCCGCGGATCTGCTTGAACGACGGCTGCGCGTTCTCGTACGTGCACGAGCCGGTCGTCGAGTAGCGGGTGTGACCGATCGCGAGCGAGCCGGTCAGCGAGGCGAGCGTCGACTCGTCGAACACCTGGGCGACGAGCCCGAGGTCCTTGTAGACGACGACGTTGCTGAAGTCGCTGACCGCGATGCCCGCGGCCTCCTGGCCCCTGTGCTGCAGGGCGTAGAGCCCGTAGTACGTGAGCTTGGCCACGTCCTCGCCGGGCGCCCACACACCGAAGACGCCGCAGGCGTCCTTGGGAGGGTTCTCGTCGGGGATCGGCTCGGACTGGTGGCGAACGGCCACGCGGTCGCTCCTCGTCGTCTTCTTGGGCGGGGAAGCCGTGCGGTTCAGTGTAGCGAGTCCCACTCCCGCGCACGGCGTTCCACGTCATCCCAGAAGCCTTCGGGCAGCGTCCCGAACCTCCGCCACGCCTCCCGCTGCTCCGCGGTGAACGCCTCCGCGACCTCGCCGACGGCCGTCATGTACGACGCCCGCCTGAACCGCCCGCGCTCGGGCAGCCGGACCTTCACGGGCCGGCCGCCGGTACCGTAGAGCGTCCCGCGGGTCGGGTTGCTGGACCTGAGGAAGAACCTCCGGAGGGGCCCGCCCTTCACCCGGGCGAGCGCCTCCGGCTTGAGCGCCTCGATGACCTCGTGCGCGAACTCCGATGCCACGCGGGCAGGCTAGACGACCGCGAGCGTGGCCTTCATGCCCGGGTGGATCGAGCAGAAGAACGCGTACGTCCGGCCGGCCTCGACGCGGTCGAGCCCGGTCACCTGCGCGATCTCGCCGATGCCGATCAACGGCGTCCTGAACAGCGGCGAGCCGTCCTCCGCCCTGTCGACGGCGACGACGTCGTGCTGCGGGAGGTCGTCGTTGACGAACGACAGCGGCCCTCCGACGCGGGTGACCATCGCGGGCGTGAGGTACGTCGTCGCGAAGCCGCCGGGCTCGGCGTCGGTCTTCGCGGGCGGGAAGCCGTACGGGTCAGCGCAGCGGCCGCTGACGTCAACCGGCAGAGAGTCCCGAGTAGCCGCACGCGTGTTCGCTCGACGCGCCGGCGCCCGCGCTTGCGGGTGGCGACCCGTCCGGCTTCTCTCTCCGGCTACGGCAACCGTACGGGGCGCGTGGCGCACCCGCGATCACGCACGAAGAGGCGCCTCCCGCTGCGGGTAGACCGGAGGTGCGTCCCCTGACTCGAGCCGGTACACCGACCACGAGGTGGACCCGCCGGATTCAGTCGACTCCACGTGCATCCTGGAGCAGTTGGTGCACCAGAAGATCAGGAACCTCCGGGGATGACGTTCGTACAGCACCTCGCGCACCACGACACCGACGTCCTGCGCCACCTCGGTGGACATGAGCCTCCCGATGAGTGCCCACTGCAGCGGATCGTGGGTTGCGACCCAATCGTCGGCCGCCAGGGGCTCACCGCAGACGCAGGTCACCTCGCGGCGCGACCCGCTCATCCGCCATGTCCGGGATGCTCGAAGTACTGGTCCGCGTCGGATGCCGCCTCGACGCCCACACCGGACTCGAGCACGTAGATCGACGCGCGTAGCGGCTCGCGTTCCGCCGCGGCGCGGACATGGATACGTCTGCACCGGGCGCAGGCATAGGCGAGCCGGTTCGCCGCCGAAGGACCCGTGACGATCTCGTCGAGTTCACGCACCGCATTCTTGAGGCGATTCTCCGAATCGGCGGACCTCATGCGGGCCACGGCGCCGCGTAAAGTGCCGCCGTGGACCACCGTCCATGCGGACGGGTTGGGATCACGAGTGGTGACGATCGTGTTCCCGCACGGGCAGTGGATCCGGCTCATGCCAGGCCATCAAGCAAGATTGGTCGTAACAATATACGTCCCATGATTTCGGGCATGATCGCGCGCGGTCCACCGCGAGCGAATCGCACGCGGCGAGAACTCAGACACGGGGGAGCCACTCCTCCCGTCGCGCCTCGTAGGCGGCGATGTCGGCCTCGTACGTCAGCGTGAGGTCCACCGCGTCGAGCCCCTCGAGGAGGCGCCGCCGCGCGTGGTCGCTCACCGGGAAGTGAGCCGCGATCGCGCCGCAGGTGAGAAGGCGTTCGCGCAGGTCGAGCGTCACCTCGTCGTCTCTCTCCCACAGCGCCTCGACGACGTCCTGCGGGACCTCGACGGGGAGCAGGCCGGCGTTGAGGGCGTTGCCCCGGAAGATGTCCGCGAATCGCGAGGACACGACGGCGCGGAAGCCGTAGTCGCGCAGCGCCCACACCGCGTGCTCCCGCGACGAGCCCGTGCCGAAGTCCGGGCCCGCGACGAGCACGGTCGCGCCGGCGTAGCGCGGGTCGTTGAGGACGAACGCCGGGTCGTCGCGCCACGCCGCGAACAGCGCGTCGCCGTACCCGTCGCGCGACACCCGCTTGAGGAACGACGCCGGGATGATCTGGTCGGTGTCGACGTTGCTGCGCCGCAGCGGCACCATGCGCCCGACGTGCGTCGTGAACGCCTCCATCTACAGGTCCCCTGGCGAGGCGAGGCGCCCCGCGACGGCGGTCGCGGCGGCGACGGGCGGCGAGACGAGGTGCGTCCGCGAGCCGGGCCCCTGGCGGCCCTCGAAGTTGCGGTTGCTCGTGCTCGCGCTGCGCTCGCCGGGGCCGAGGCGGTCGGCGTTCATGCCGAGGCACATCGAGCAGCCAGGACGCCGCCACTCCGCGCCGGCCTGCTCGAACACCTCGCCCAGCCCCTCGGCCTCGGCCTGCGCGCGGACCGCGGCGCTGCCGGGCACGACGAGCGTCCGTACCGTCACGCGCCGCCCGCGCAGCACGTCGGCGGCGGCCCGCAGGTCCTCGATGCGGCCGTTCGTGCACGACCCGACGAAGACCGTGTCCACCGGCACGTCGCGCAACGGCGTCCTCGGCGTCAGCCCCATGTACGCGAGCGCCCGCTCGTCGTCGCCGTCCCTCGGCTCCGGCACGGTCTCCGACAGCGGCGCGGACTGGGCGGGGTTGGTGCCCCAGGTGACGTACGGCGCCACGTCCCCAGCGTCGATCACGACCTCCCGGTCGAACGCCGCCCCCTCGTCCCCCGCGACCGCCCACTCCGGGCGGCGCTCGGGCGCGTACGGCCGGCCCTCCAGGTAGGCGAACGTCGTCTCGTCGGGCGCCACCAGACCCGCCCGCGCGCCGGCCTCGATGGAGAGGTTGCACAGCGTCATGCGCCCCTCCATCGACAGCGCGCGCACGGCCGAGCCGCGGTACTCGATGACGTGCCCCTGGCCGCCGGCCGTGCCGATCCGGCCGATGACCGCGAGCGCCAGGTCCTTGGCGGTGACGCCGGGCGCGAGGGTGCCGTCCACGGTGACGGCCATCGTCCGGAACGGCGCCAGCCACAGCGTCTGCGTGGCCAGCACGTGCTCGACCTCGCTCGTCCCGATGCCGAACGCCAGCGCCCCGAACGCGCCGTGCGTCGACGTGTGCGAGTCGCCGCAGACGATCGTCATGCCGGGCCGCGTGAGCCCGAGCTCGGGGCCGATGACGTGCACGATGCCCTGCCTCGCGTCGCCCATCGGGTGCAGCCGTACGCCGAACTCCTCGCAGTTGCGGCGCAGCGTCTCCACCTGCGTCAGCGACACCGGGTCGGTGATCGCGCCGCCGTCCGTGGGGACGTTGTGGTCCTCGGTCGCGAGCGTCAGGTCGGGCCGCCGTACGGGCCGCCCCGCCTCGCGCAGCCCCTCGAACGCCTGCGCGCTCGTGACCTCGTGGACGAGGTGCAGGTCGACGTAGAGCAGGTCCACGCCGTGGGTGGACGCGACGACGTGCGCGTCCCAGACCTTCTGAGCGAGCGTCCGGGGCGCGGTCACAGCAGCTCCAGGATCGCGTCGCCGACCTCGCCGGTGGAACGCGTCGCCGAGCCGCGCGACGCGAGGTCCTTCGCGACCGCCGTCTCCACCCGCGCCGCCGCCTCCTCGTCGCCCAGGTGAGCGAGCAGCAGCGCGACCGAGCGCACCGCCGCCGTCGGGTCGGCGACCCCGCGCCCGGCGATGTCCGGCGCGGAGCCGTGCACCGGCTCGAACATCGAGGGCGCCGTCCCTTCCACGTTGAGGTTGCCGCTCGCCGCGAGCCCGATGCCGCCGGTCACGGCGGCGCCGAGATCGGTGAGGATGTCGCCGAACAGGTTGTCGGTCACGACGACCTCGAAGCGGGCGATGTCGTTCACGAGGTGCATCGCCATCGCGTCGACGTGCGCGTAGTCGACGGCGATGCCGGGGTGCTCCGCGGCCACGCGCGCGACGACGCGCGACCAGAGCGCGCCCGCGTGCTGGAGGACGTTCGTCTTGTGGACCCACGTCACCCGCTCGCGGGCGCGCGCGAACGCGTAGCGGACGACGCGCTCGACGCCGTACGCGGTGTTCACGCTCTCCTCGGTCGCGACCTCGTACGGCGTGCCCGCGCGCAGCGTGCCGCCGGCGCCGGCGTACGGCCCCTCGGTCCCCTCGCGCACGAACGTCACGTCGCCGCAGGGCCGCAGGTTGACGGCGTGGTCGAGCTCGAAGCGCAGCCGCAGCAGCAGCCCGCGTTCGAGCACTCCCGGCGGCACCGAGGGATCGCCTACGGCGCCGAGCAGGATCGCGTCATGGTGCCGGATCTCCTCCAGCACAGCGTCGGGCAGCACCTCGCCGGTCGCGGTGTAGCGCGCCGCGCCGAGGTCGTACGTCGTCACCTCCGCGTCGGGGACGACGGCGTTCAGTACCCGAAGTGCGACGGCGGTGACCTCAGGGCCGATGCCGTCGCCGGGGACCGCGGCTACTCGCACCGCTCGCAGTAGCCCTCGTCGCGCAGGTCCATCGAGTCCTGGATCGCCTGCTGTGCCTCGGTCATGGCTGTGCCTCCTTGTTGTCGGTTACGGCTTGTCGGTGCGGTGGGGAACGGCCGTCCCTGCGACGACCTTGTTGATGGCGTTGACGAACGCGCGCGCGCTCGCCTCGACCACGTCGGTGGAGACCCCGCGGGCGTTGACGCGCTGCCCGCCGACGTCGACCTGCACTGTCACGTCGCCGACGGCGTCGGAGCCCGGCGTCACGGCGGCGACCTGGAACGACACGAGCCGCGCGTCGGTCTCGCACGCCTTCGCGATGGCGCTGCAGGCGGCGTCGATCATGCCGTCGCCCACGCCGTCGGCCTCGGCGGGCACGCCGCCGCGCGACATGACGACGACCGCGAACGGGTCGGCCGTCGTGCCACCGGTGACCGTGAGCTGCTCGAGGTGCCACGCCTCGCCGGTGGTCATCGCCTCGGCGGACTCCTCGGTCGCGAGCGCGACGAGGTCCTCGTCCACGAACGACACCTTGCGGTCGGCGAGCAGCTTGAACCGCGCGAACGCCCGCTCCAGCGCGTCGCCCTCCAGCGGCACGCCCAGCGTCGACAGCGCGTCCGCGAACGCGTGCCTGCCGCTGTGCTTGCCGAGGACCAGCGTCGAGCCCGCGAGGCCGATGTCCTCGGGGTTCATGATCTCGTACGTCGTCCGCTCCATCAGGACCCCGTGCTGATGGATTCCCGACTCGTGCGAGAACGCGTTGGCACCGATGACGGCCTTGTTCGGCTGCACGACGTAGCCCGACAGCATCGAGACCAGGCGCGACGTGCGCGCGATCTCGCGGGTGTCGACGCCGGTCGTCAGGCCGAGCGTCGGCGCGTGCGTGCGCAGCGCCATCACGACCTCCTCGAGCGCGGTGTTGCCGGCGCGCTCGCCGATGCCGTTGACGCACACCTCGACCTGCCGCGCGCCGGCGCGCAGGGCGGACATCGAGTTGGCCGTCGCGAGGCCGAGGTCGTTGTGGCAGTGGACCGACCAGACGACGTCGTCGGCTCCGGGGACCCGCGAACGCATCTCGTCGAGGATGCGCACGAACTCCTCCGGCATCGCGAAGCCGACGGTGTCGGGGACGTTGATGGTCGTGGCGCCGTTCTCGATCGCGGCGGCGTAGACCTCGACCAGGAAGTCGACCTCGGTGCGCGTCGCGTCCTCCGCCGAGAACTCCACGTCCTCGCAGAGGCTCCGCGCGTGGCGTACCGCGCGGACGGTCTCCGCGAGCACCTGCTCGGTCGTCATCCGCAGCTTCTTGTCGCGGTGGATCGGCGACGTCGAGATGAACGTGTGCAGGCGCGGGCGCTCGCCGTCCTTGATGGCGTCCCAGGCGCGGGCGACGTCCTCGTCGCGCGTACGGCACAGCGCCGCGACGCCCACGCCGCGTACGGACTGCGCGATGGCCTGGACGCCCTCGAAGTCGCCCTGGCTGGCGGCGGGGAAGCCCGCCTCGATGTAGTCGACGCCGAGGCGGGAGAGCTGCTCGGCGATCTCGACCTTCTCCGTGACGGAGAGCGCGATGCCGGGTGCCTGCTCGCCGTCGCGCAGCGTGGTGTCGAAGACGATGACGCGGTCGTTCATGGGACTTCCTCCGTCCAGCGGGGCGGCCGGCGAACGCGCCAACTCCGCGACGGGGAAGCCGGCTCCCTAGGAGGCCCCGCCGCGGCTCGGAAGAAGTACGAAGCGCCGCATGTCGTGGCCGACGCTACCGGTGGGTGCGGGCCCTGTCAGCCGATTACGGGAAGCCACTCGGAAAGGTCCGCGCGGCCGCCGCTGCCGCGGATCGTGCCGCGCGACACCGCGTCGCCCCACGTCCACCGCCCGCTCGCCACCTCGACGAACGCCACCGGGTCGCACTCGACGACGTTGCCCGGCGTGCCGCGCGTGTGCTTCGGGCCGCTGATGCACTGGAACGCCACGTGCCCGGGCACGCGCACCTCGACGGCCTTGCCCGGCACCGCGCGCTCGACCAGCGCGGCGAGGATGCGGACGCAGACCTTCAACGCCGCCGGGTCCGGCTTGTCGGGCACGCCGGTCGCGGCGCGCAGGTCGAGGCCGTGCACGACGCCCTCGACGCAGCGGGTCACGAGGAAGTCCCCGAGCGAGAGCGTTCCCGCGTAGCCCTCGATCGTCAGCGTGATCGGGGCGTCGAGGTCCTCGAGCGCCTTGGCGCCCGCGGCGAGGCCGTCGCGGAGCTCGGCCGGCGTGCGCTCCGCGGCGAGCGCGGGGGCGCGGGAGCCGATCTCCTCGGCGATCGCGCGCATGCCGGAGAGGTAGTCGAGGACGTCGGTGTCGGGCTTGTCGTTCGTGCCGCGCTCCACCCGGCCGGTGACCGTGGCGGCGTTGCGGCCCAGGTGCGCGACCAGCGCGGCGACGTCCCATCCCTTGAGGCGCGTGGGCTTCGCGAACGCGTCGTCGGGCAGGTCGCGCACGCCCTCGGCGAGCAGCGCGAACTGCGCCCTCGCCCCCGCGAGCGCGTCCTCGGCCGGTGGCAGCCTCACCCGAACAGCCTCGGCAGCGTCGCCTCGTGCGCCTCGCGAAGCTCGCTCAGCGACACGGTGAGCTGGTCCTGCACCTCGATCGCGTCGCCGACGACCACGCCGATCCGCGTGCACGGGAACCCGCGCGCCGCGCACATCTCCGTGAACCGCAGCTCCTCGCTGCGCGGCACCGCGACGAGCGCGCGCCCCGCCGACTCGGAGAACAGCGCCACGAACGGGTCCACGTCGTCGGCCAGCACGACGCGGGCGCCGTTGCCGCCGCGCAGGCACGACTCCACGAGCGCCTGCGCGAGGCCGCCGTCGGAGAGGTCGTGCGCGGCGGTCAGCATGCCGTCGCGCGAGGCGGCGACGAGGATCTCGCCGAGCGCCTTCTCGGCGTCGAGGTCGACCTTCGGCGGCGTGCCGCCGAGGTGGCGGTGGACGGTCCACGCCCACTCGGAGCCGCCGAGCTCGTCGCGCGTCTCGCCGAGCAGCAGCAGCGTGTCGCCCTCGTCGGTGAACGCGATCGGCGTGCGCCGCGTCACGTCGTCGAGGATGCCGAGGATGCCGACGACGGGCGTCGGGTTGATCGCGACGTCGCCGGTCTGGTTGTAGAACGACACGTTGCCGCCGATGACCGGCGTGCCCATGACCGCGCAGCCGTCGGCGAGGCCGCGTACGGCCTCCGCGAACTGCCACATCACCTCGGGGTCCTCGGGCGAGCCGAAGTTGAGGCAGTCGGTCGCGGCGATCGGCACGGCACCGGCGGCGGCGACGTTGCGGCACGCCTCGGCGAGCGCGAGCTGCGCGCCGGCGTACGGGTCCAGGCGGGTGTAGCGGCCGTTGCCGTCGAGGGCGAGCGCGACGCCCGCGCCGTCCTCGGTGAGGCGGACCACTCCCGCGTCCTCGGGGGCGGCGAGGACGGTGTTGCCCATGACGTAGCGGTCGTACTGGTCGGTGACCCACCGCTTGGAGGCGAGGTTGGGGCTCGCGACCATCGCGAGCAGCGTCTCGCGCAGCTCGTCGCCGGTGCGCGGCCTCGGGAGGCGGTCGGGGGTGTCGGCCTGGAGCGCGTCGAGGTCGGCCGGGCGGCGCATCGGGCGCTCGTAGACCGGGCCGTCGTCGGCGAGCGCTCGCGGCGGCACGTCCACGACGACGTCACCGTGCCACGTGATCACGAGCCGGTCGCCGGACGTGACCTCGCCGATCGGCGTGGCGAGCGCGCCCCAGCGCTTGCAGGTGGCGAGCACCTCGTCGAGGTGCTCGGGCGTGACGATCGCGAGCATGCGCTCCTGCGACTCGCTCGCGAGCACCTCGGTCGCCGTCATCGACGGCTCGCGCAGCGGCACCTTGTCGAGCTCGACGCGCATGCCGCCCGAGCCCTTCGCGGCGGTCTCGCTCGTCGCGCAGGTGAGGCCCGCGCCGCCGAGGTCCTGGATGCCCGTGACGAGGCCGCGCTCGTAGAGCTCCAGGCAGCACTCGATCAGGACCTTCTCGGTGAACGGGTCGCCGACCTGGACCGCGGGGCGGCGCGACTCGCTGCCCTCCTCGAACGTCGCGGACGCCAGCACGCTCACGCCGCCGATGCCGTCGCGGCCGGTCTTCGCGCCGATGAGGACGACGACGTTGCCCTCGCCGCTGGCCTTCGCGAGGTGGAGCCGCTCGGTCGGGAGGACGCCGAGGCAGAGCGCGTTGACGAGCGGGTTGCCGGCGTACGTCGGGTCGAACGCGATCTCGCCGCCGACGTTGGGCAGGCCGAGGCAGTTGCCGTAGCCGCCGACGCCGGCGACCACGCCGTCGACGAGGCCCTTCGTCTCGGGCACGCCCGCGTCGCCGAAGCGCAGCGAGTCCATGACCGCGATCGGCCGCGCGCCCATCGCGAGGATGTCGCGCACGATGCCGCCGACGCCGGTGGCCGCGCCCTGGTAGGGCTCCACGAACGACGGGTGGTTGTGCGACTCGACCTTGAACGTCACCGCGAGCCCGTCGGCGACCTCGATCACGCCGGCGTTCTCGCCGATGCCCGCGAGCACGCGCTCGTTGGTCACCGCGGCGTCGCCGAAGCGGCGCAGGTGGACCTTCGAGGACTTGTAGGAGCAGTGCTCGCTCCACATGATCGAGAACATCGCCAGCTCCTCGTCGGAGGGGCGGCGACCGAGGATCTCGACGATGCGGTCGTACTCGTCCCGCTTGAGGCCGAGCTCGGCGTAGGGCTGTTCCGTCACGCCCGCAGCCTACAGAGGCTTCGCGCGGGCGAGGTGCCAGCCGGCGAGGCCGCAGAGGCCCACGCCGAGGGCGTTCGCCAGGCCGTGGGTGCGCGCCATCTCCTCGAGCGTCGGGTGCGCGAACCCGAGCGCCTCGCCCGCCGCCCACCACATGGCCAGCGCCATCGTCAGCGGCAGCGCGAGGGAGGCGACGAGGAGGAGGACGTTGGGGCGCAGCCGGAACAGCACGTGGCTCGTCGCGAGCAGGCCCGCCGTGAGGATGCTCGCGCCGGCCAGCTCGACGTACTCGCCCGTGAAGAAGCCGACGAACGTCACCGCCGTCCCGAGCGGCACCGCCCACGCGGCGACGCTCGCGACGCGGCTCGCGGGCGCCGCCTGCGCCGTGAGCGCGGCGACGATGACGGCGGCGAACGCCGCGAAGTGGAAGTGCGCGACCGTCAGGCCGTGGATCGCGAGCGGGAAGCCGAGCGCCTCCTTGCCCGCCCGCTCCGCGACCAGGCTCGTCGCCGCGACCGTCAGCGACAGGCCCGCGAACGCGGCCGCCATCTCGTTCGTCGTGATCCGGCGCGCGAGGAGCGCTCGCAGCGCGCGGACGGCGGCGAGCACGGCGATGGTCGCGCAGGCGATGGCGTACGGCATCACCATGGCGACGGCGACGTTCTCGCCGCGCGGCTGGAGCAGGCCCCAGCCCGCCATGAGCGCGGGGAACGGCCAGATCGGGGCGTACCTGCGCACGCCGGGGGTGGCGAGCAGCAGCAGCCCGAGCGGCGCGACGACGACCATGCCGAGCACCGAGAGGACGCCGACGAGACCAGGCACGCCGCCGACCCTACGGGTGCGGCGCCCCCGCCGCGACGGGGGTGCGGTAGTCCGTCAGGTCGCGGCACGCCACGAACACGGACTCGCCGAGACGCGTGTTCCAGACGGGCCGCGACCGGTCGGCGGGATGGATCCGGTAGCCGAACCCGCGCGTGTCGTGCCACCAGCAGAACGTCTCGACCTTGGCGGTTCCGAGGCGCCGGATCTCGTCGAGCACCGGCGCGAGGTCGCTGTCCGACGACGCGACGATCACGAGGTCGACGGCCGGGTCCTGCGCCGCACGGACGGCCGACAGCGCGCAGAGGACGTCGATGCCCTTCTCCCTTGGCGGCCCCACGACGATCCGCCGTCCGGCCGCGTCGGTGACGAAGCGACCCGAGCCGTCCCGCTGGTACTCGTACTTCAGCGGCCGCAGCGTGACGGTGACGCGCTTGTCCCGCTCCCACTGCACCTGCTGCCGCAACGACCGCGCGTAGGCGTCCTGATCGTGCTCCGGCGTCGGCTGCCCACGGAACACCTCCACCGCCCGTAGGACGGCGTGCGGCGACCCGGGCCGCTGCGCGGCGTTGCGCTCACGGATGAGGTGCTGGGCGAACAGCAGCGGATCGACCAGTGACTCGTGCGCAGGCAGGTGCCGCGTCGAGTCGTAGAGGTGGTGACCGACGAGGTGGACGTTCTGGTAGTCCATGACGACGACGGCGCGCAGGTCGTTCACGTACGGCTCCCCCGAGACGAAAAAGCCCCGCCAGTCCCGAAGGACGGCGGGGAGTAATGAGGCAATGGTACATACCCACTAGGACCGGAGCAAGGGTCAGACGCGGGTGGTCAACGTCTCCAGGACGCTGGTGAAGAAGCCGAGGCCGTCGGTGCCGGGGCCGGTGAGCGCCTCGACGGCGTGCTCCGGGTGCGGCATGAGGCCGACGACGTTGCCGTCCTCGTTGGCGATACCGGCGATGTCGCGAACGGAGCCGTTCGGGTTGGCGTCGAGGTAGCGGGCTACGACGCGGCCCTCGGCCTCGAGCATGTCGAGGGTGTGCTCGTCGGCGTAGTACCGGCCCTCGCCGTTCTTGACCACGATCGTGACCTCGTCGCCCTCGGCGTAGCCGTTCGTCCACGCGGTCTTGGCGGTCTCGATCCGCACGCGCTGGTCGAGGCAGGTGAAGCGCCGGCCCGCGTTGCGCATCAGCGCGCCGGGCAGCAGGTGGGACTCGCAGAGCACCTGGAAGCCGTTGCAGATGCCGAGGACGGGGCCGCCGCCGCGGGCGAAGGAGACGACCTCCTCCATCACCGGCGAGAAGCGGGCGATGGCGCCGCAGCGCAGGTAGTCGCCGTAGGAGAACCCGCCCGGCAGGATCACGGCGTCGACGCCGTGCAGCGTGCGGTCGGCGTGCCAGAGGCTGACGGCTTCGCCGCCCGCGAGGCCGACGGCGCGCAGCGCGTCCTTGTCGTCCAGCGATCCGGGGAACGTCACGACGCCGACGCGGGGTGCCATGACTCCAGGGTACCTGGACGATCTCGCGCCAACCTCTGGACGGCGCCGAGAAGGAAACCCCACAATCCCCGCAGAACTACCACTCGTCACCCCCAGGCCACCCCCGCAAGGACCCCCGTGAAGCTCCGGTCCCTCGTTCCCGCGTCGCTCGCGCTCGCCTGCGCGATCGCGATGCCGTCGACGGCCGCCCCGGGCGTGGCGATGGACGGGGTGCGGCGCACGCACTCGACGTACGAGGGCCAGGTGAGCGACCCGGCGTTCTCGCTGGAGAGCGCGATCGTCGGCGAGGCCAGCCGCGCGGACTGCTCGGCGACGTCGTGCGACGCGACGCCGGTACGCCTCACGGTCCCGAAGGGCAGCGCGGGCGGCCGCTTCAAGGCCGTCGTCACGATGCCGCCGCAGCTCGCCGTGTCGATCGGCGTCTACGACGCCAAGGGCTCGCGGGTCGCGTACACCGACATCCCGAGCGGCGGGTGGGCGTGCTGCCAGTCGCTGCCGTACTCCCAGCTCACCGTGACGATCGCGCGGCTGCCCGCCGGCAGCTACACGGTCGTGATCTTCGACCGCGCGGGCCAGGGGACGTTCACCGTCGACCTCGACTACAAGGCGAACCCCCCCGCCCGCGAGCGCGGCAAGAGCTAGGACGCGTAGCCCGCGTTCCGCAGCCCCCGCAACGCCTTCTCGTCCCCGTCCTCGACGATCCGCTGCGCGTCCGTGCAGCCGCGGAACGCGTCGGGCCGCGGCACCGTACGGCACGCCTGCCACTCGGCCTTGCGCGCGTCGAGCTCGTCGGCGGCGCCGTACGAGGTCGAGCCCGCGTGCATGATCTCGTGCGCGATCACCGGCAGCAGGAAGCCCTTGAACTGCCCGCCCCCGCGCAGGAACGAGTCGCTGACCAGCACGCGCGGCGGCGGTCCCGGCAGCGTCGTGGACAGCTCGCCGGTGCGCCCGAAGTTGGCGAACGACACGATCGCGCCCTGCCGCGCCAGCGCGACGATGCGCTCGCCGAGCTCTTCGTCGTACGGCGCGATCCTGTTGAGGTTCTTGCAGAGGCCCGACACGACCTCCTCGAGCAGAGGACCGGTGTCCGGACCGCCCTGGACCTTGAGCCCGCCTACGGAGCGGCACGGCACCTCGCGCACGGGCGCGTCGGGCAGCTCGACGCGGCCGACGTTGTGCGTCTGGCCCGCGACCGGGGGCGAGCGGCGCTCGTAGAGCGGCTGCTCCTCGAAGCCGAAGATCGCCTTCAACGCCAGCGCCGCGACGGCGAGGAACGCCACGAACGTCAGCCCAGCACCGACCCGGAACCACAGCGGCAGCCGCGGCCAGGGCCGCGGGACGTTCGGGCGCTTCCCCTGGCCCACGGCCGGAGGCGCAACGCTCACGCGCCGTCGACCTTCACGGTGAAGTCCTCGATGACGGGGTTGGCGAGCAGCTTCTCCGCCATGGCGCGCACGTCGGCGAGCCGCTGCTCGTCGATCTCGCCGGAGAGCTCGATCTCGAAGTGCTTGCCGACGCGGACGCCATCGACGCCGGTGAAGCCGAGGGCGGGCAGCGCGTTCGCGACGGCCTGGCCCTGCGGGTCGAGGATCTCGGGCTTGAGGGTGACGTCGACTACGACGCGGGGCACGGCGGGCTCCTTCGGCTGGCTTCGCCGCCGACCCTACCGGCGCGGGGTGCGGGACTTCAGCACGAGGTCGTACTCCTCGTGGTAGGTGATCGTCCCCCACGGCGTCACGACCTCCGCGTCGACGCGGCTGGCCTGGCGGACGACGTACGGGCCGTCGAGGGCGATCCAGAAGTCCTGCGGGTTGGTGCCGCGGTTGGTGCCGGTCAGCGTCGTGTCGTAGTGGACGTGCAGCGCGCGGGTGCCGCCGACGGTCTCGACGCCGACGACGGTCGCGACGGTCGCGGCCTTGGCGTCGGCCGTCGTGCAGTCGAACGACCACCGGCGCACGCCGGGCGGCGGGCGCAGGTAGGAGGTGCCGTAGCAGCGGTAGTCGCGCGTCTCGGACTGGCCGAAGAAGCGGTGGAACGACTTGTACGCCGTGACCTTGGTGTGGTCGCTCGCCGCGCAGACGCTGACGTCGTCCCAGCGGTCCTCGTTCGCGTCCCAGCGCACGCTCGACCCGCACGGCACGTGGCGGACCGTGAGGCTCGTCTCGCGCGGGTAGTCGTGGCGGGCGCGCGGGACGCCGGCGTCGGCGGTCTCGTAGCCGGTGGTGGCGTAGGCGTAGACGCCTGCGGGCGTGCGGTTGTCGGGGTCGGCGGGAGGCTCCGCGGCCGGGCCGCCCGGGCCCGGCGTGACGCCGGGTGCCGAGGTCGCGCCGGGACGGGGCGACGTGCCCGGCGCGGCGGTCGAGCCCGGCGACGTGCCCGGCGTGGCGCCGCTGGCGGTCGCGGTCGGCACGGCCGTCGGCGACGCGCCGGGGGCGCCGGGCGTGGGCGACGCGGAGCGGAAGCGTTCGACGGCCTCGTCGATCGTCACGGGGCGCGAGTCGTCGAGGTGGCGTACGCCTAGCATCCCCACGCCGCCGCCGAGCGCGACGGCGACGCCGATGGCGACGAGCTTGGGACCCACGTGCGGAGACTTCCCGGTGTGACCCGGGTCACCTACCGGCTGTGACGCGGATCACACCCCGCGCAGGTACGAGTCGAACGACGAGCCGGTGAGCCGCTCGTACGCCTCGACGTACTTCGCCCGCGTCTGCTCCACGACCTCGGCCGGCAGCTCCGGCGGGTCGCTCTCCATGTCCCAGTCGCTGGCCTTGAGCCAGTCGCGGACGTACTGCTTGTCGTACGACGGCTGCGCCTGCCCGGGCTCGTACGTGTCCGCGGGCCAGAACCGCGACGAGTCCGGCGTCAGCACCTCGTCGGCCAGCGTCAGCGTGCCGGCGGCGTCGCGCCCGAACTCGAACTTGGTGTCGGCCAGGATGATGCCCTTGCTCTCCGCGTGCCTGCTCGCGGTCTCGAAGATCGAGAGCGTCAGGCGCTTGAGCTCGTCGACGAGCTCGCGTCCGACGGCCGCGGCGGCGGTCTCCTCGGAGATGTTCTCGTCGTGCAGGCCGATCTCGGCCTTGGTGCTCGGCGTGAACAGCGGCTCGGGCAGCCTGCTGCCGTCGACCAGGCCGCTCGGCAGCGGGATGCCGCAGACCTCGCCGGTCTTCATGTAGTCCTTGAGGCCCGAGCCGGTGAGGTAGCCGCGCGCGACGCACTCCACGAGCACCATGTCGAGCCGCTTGCACAGCATCGAACGGCCGCGGAGCTGGTCGGCGTACGGCTGCAGCTCGGCCGGGTAGTCGGCGACCTTGGTCGTGACGATGTGGTTGGGCACCAGGTCGCTGAGCAGGTCGAACCAGAACAGCGACAGGCCCGTCAGGACGGCGCCCTTGTCGGGGATCGGCGTCGGCAGCACGTAGTCGAACGCGCTGATGCGGTCCGAGGCGACGAGCAGGATCGCGTCGTCGCCGACCGCGAACAGCTCACGGACCTTGCCGGAGCCGAGGTGGGTGAGACCGGCGAACTCTTCGTTGGCGAGCGGCATGGCGGCATTCTCGCATCTACGACGGCGACCATGCCGCGAGGCGCACGCCGGTGGCGACCCGGCGTGTCCCGACCGTCAGGATGCCGTCGGCGGAGACGGTCGCGAGGTCGCCGTCGGGGCCCTTCGCGGCCCAGGCCGCGCCGCGCGCGACGGGCGTCCACCTGGTGCCCTCGACGGCGTACGCCGCGCCCCGCAGGACCTGGCCCGAGCACGACTGCATCTCCGTGCCGAACCCGACGACGGTCCGCCCGTCCGCCCCCGTCGTGACGCTGTGCACGAGCGTCCAGACGTCGTCGCCGAGCGTCGGCGCGGCAGCCATGGGCACGGCGCGGCCGGTCGTGAGGTCGCGGACCGCGGCGCCGTAGGACAGCGTGCACTCGTCCTCGCTGCCCGTGCCGCGCATGCCCGTGCCGTACACGAGCCTGCGCCCGTCCCTGGTCAGCGGTGAACAGCCGCGTCACCCCGCCGCCGGCGCGGAGGTCATACACGGTGTCGCCCTCCTCGCCGTACGACGCCACGAGGACCCGGCCGCCGGCCGCGGCGACGAGGCGCGCGTAGCCGACGCCAGCGATCGGCGTGGCCGAAGGCTCGCCGCCGCGCAGGACCAGGTCGGGGTCGATCCGCAGCAGCCGCGAACGCTCGTTCGCGTCCACCACGACGAACCCGTCGCCGGCCGCCTCGATCGCGTCGGCGTCGACGTCGCGGGAGGTCCACTCGCGGAAGCCGTGGCCCGCCAGGTCGCGCACGCCGAGGACGAACGACCCGTCGACGTCCGGCGAGACCCACGCGGCGTACCGGCCCGCGGCCGACACCGCGAGGTCGCGTACGCCGCTCGCCCTCGCGAGGCGGCGGGGCGTGCCGTGGCGAGGCAGGTGGTAGACGGCGTCGTCGGTGGCGTAGACGAGGCCGCCGTGCACCTCGCCGCCCGTCGGCTCGACCGGCTCGGGTGTACGAGTCGCCGGCGCGGTCGTGGACGGCGCGGCGGTAGTCGGTGCGGCCGTGGGCACCGGCGCGCCGCCGCGGGTGCAGCCGGCGGCCGCCAGCGCGAGGACGAGCAGCGGCCCGAGACGTCTCATGGCCCCTAGACGCCCGGGAGGGTGCTCGGGTTGCTAGGCGAGCGCGGCGAGCCGTTCGAAGACCGGGGCGAGCCTGCCGAGGTAGCGCTCGGGCCGGCAGATCTCGTCGAGGCGCTCGTCGGTGAGCGGCTCGGCCTCGGGGTGCTTGCGCAGCGTCTCGCGGAACGGCACCCCGCTCGACCACGTCTCCATCGCGGCGGCCTGCGTGACGGCGTACGCGTCCTCGCGCGACAGGCCCGCCTCGACCAGCTCGAGGAGGACGGCGCTCGTGTAGATGAGGCCGCCGGTGGCGTCGAGGTTGCGGCGCATCCGCTCGGCGTCGACGGTGAGGCCGGTGACGAGCTTCGTCGTGAGGTGCAGCAGGTAGTCGGTGCCGATCGCCGCGTCGGGCAGCGCGATGCGCTCGACGGACGAGTGGCTGATGTCGCGCTCGTGCCAGAGCGGGATGCCCTCCATCACGGGGACGACCTGCGCGCGCACGATCCTGGCGAGGCCGCAGATGCGTTCGCACAGGATCGGGTTGCGCTTGTGCGGCATCGCGGAGGAGCCCTTCTGGCCCTTCCTGAACGGCTCCTCCAGCTCGCGCACCTCGGTGCGCTGGCCGTGCCGTACCTCCAGCGCGACCGCCTCGCACACCGTCGCCATCACCGCGAGCGCGGAGACCCACTCGCTGATGCCGTCGCGGATCACGACCTGCGTCGCGGCGTCGGCCGGCGTGAGGCCGAGGCGTTCGGCGACGGTGCGCTCGACGGCGTCGTCGATGTTGCTGTACGTGCCGACGGCGCCGCTGATCTTCGCGATGCCGACGGCGTCGCGCGCCCGCTTGAGCCGGTCGCGGCTGCGGGCCATGGCGAACGCGAAGTTCGCGACCGTGTGCCCGAACGTGTCGGGCTCGGCGTGCACGCCGTGCGTACGCCCGACCTTGACCGTGTCGCGGTGCGCCAGGCCGAGGTCGCGCAGGTGGCCGACGAGCGCGTCCGCCTTCGCCAGCAGGATGTCCGTCGAGTCCACGAGCTGCAGCGCGAGCGCGGTGTCGAGCAGGTCGCTCGACGTCATGCCGAAGTGGACGTACGCCGCCGCCTCGCGCGGCGTGGTGTTGTCCGCCCACGCCGACAGGAACGCGATGACGTCGTGCTGCGTCACCTGCTCGATCTCGTCGACGGCCTCGGGGGTCGGCGGCGGGGCGTTGCGTA
The DNA here is from genome assembly GCA_035940575.1 of Frankiaceae bacterium. GTDB lineage: Bacteria > Actinomycetota > Actinomycetes > BP-191 > BP-191 > BP-191. The sequence goes on from DASZER010000044.1 coordinate 74,021, forward strand.
CGGGCTCGACGCAGTCGGCGGGAACGACGCCCGCCTCGGCGTGCGCCTCGAGGACGAGCGTCTCGACGCGGCACCAGAGCTCGTACTTGTGCGCCTCGCTCCAGACCCGCCCCATCTCGGGGAGGGTGTACCGCCCGATCATCCCGGGGCCCCCGCGGCGCGAGCGCAGCGAGCGGCGTCGTGGGGTGGGGTCACCGGTTCGCCGCGGCGGCCTGCTCGAAGTCGTCCTTGAACTTCCAGAGCTTCGCGCGCAGGTCCGGGTCGTTCGTGGCGAGGATCTGCACGGCGAGCACGGCGGCGTTCTTGGCGTTGTCGAGGCCGACGCACGCGACCGGCACGCCGGGCGGCATCTGGCTGATCGCGAGCAGCGCGTCGAGGCCGTCGAGCGCGCCGCCCTTGATCGGGACGCCGATGACCGGCAACGCCGTGTGCGCCGCGACGACGCCCGGCAGGGCCGCGCTCATGCCGGCGCCGGTGATGACGACCTCGATGCCGTTCGGCTCGAGCTCGGCCATCCAGTCGGCCAGCGCGCGGGGGGCGCGGTGCGCGGAGATCGACGTCTCGGTGTACGGGACGCCGAACCGTTCGAGCATCGCGCCCGCCTGGCTCATCACGTTCGCGTCGGACAGCGACCCGTAGATGATCGCGACCCTGGGGTTCTCGTCGGGCACGGGGTGTCTCCTCCGTCAGGTGAGGGGCCGATTCTCTCGCACTCGCGCGCCTGCGCTAAATCGCGGCCCTCGCGATGTCGGTCCGCCACTGCGCGCCGGGGAAGCGGAGCAGCGCCACGGCCTCGTACGCGCGCTCCCGCGCGGCCGCGATCGTCGGCCCGGTGGCCGTGACCGACAGCACGCGGCCGCCGTTCGTCAGCACCCTGCCGTCGTCCAGGCGGGTGCCCGCGTGCAGCACGTCCGCGACCCGCCCCGCCTCGGTCAGGCCGTCGATCGGCTGGCCCGTCGTCGGCGTGCCGGGGTAGCCGAGCGCGGCCATCACGACCGTCACGGCGGCGTCGTCCGACCAGTCGAGGGTCGTCCCGCCGAGGCCGCCGGTGGCCGCCTTGTGGAGCAGGTCCGCGAGCGGCGTGCGCAGCCTCGGCAGGAGCACCTGCGTCTCAGGGTCGCCGAAGCGCGCGTTGAACTCCACGACCCGCACGCCCCTGCTCGTCAGCGCCAGGCCGGCGTAGAGCAGCCCCTGGAACGGCGTCCCCCTCCGCGCCATCTCGTCCACCGTCGGCTGGAGGACCGTGCGGTGCACCTCGCCGACGAGGCCGGGGTCGGCCCACGGCAGCGGGGAGTACGCGCCCATGCCGCCGGTGTTCAGGCCCGTGTCGCCGTCGCCGATGCGCTTGAAGTCCTGCGCGGGCTGGAACGGCAGCACCGTCGTCCCGTCCGAGAGGCCGAACAGCGACACCTCACGCCCGTCGAGGTACTCCTCGACCACGACCGTCTCGCCGTCCGCGTGCCTCAGGGCGGCGGCGCGGTCGTCGGTGACGATCACGCCCTTGCCCGCGGCGAGGCCGTCGTGCTTCACGACGTACGGCGCGCCGTACTCGTCCAGCGCCTTCGCGACCTCGTCGGCCGTGGCGCAGCGGCGGTAGCCGGCGGTCGGCACGCCGGCGGCCTCCATGACCTCCTTGGCGAACGCCTTGCTGCCCTCGAGCCTCGCCGCCGCGGCGCTCGGCCCGAAGCAGGCGCGGCCGCGCGCGCGCACGGCGTCGGCGGCTCCGTTGACGAGCGGAGCCTCGGGGCCGATCACGGTGAGGTCCGCGCCGACCGCGTCGGCGAGGTCGGCGATGGCGTCGGCGTCGAGCGGGTCGACCGTCCGCGTCTCGGCGAGGCGCGCGGTGCCGGCGTTGCCAGGGGCGCAGACGAGGTGGCGTACGGCGGGGTCGCGCGACAGCGCGAGGCACAGCGCGTGCTCCCGCGCGCCCGACCCGATCACGAGGACTCTCACGGCGCCGCAACCTATCGCCCGCCGCCGCGACCTAGACTCGGGCGACGAGGGAGGCACGCGTGGCTGACGGTGCGTACGAGCCGTTCCCGCCTGTCGAGGCGTGGGCGTCGGTGGCGTTCGACCCGGCGCTCTACGAGGAGTACGCCGCGCTCCTGGAAGCCGCACGAGCCGGAGCCACGGACGAGGCACGCGAGCGCGCCGTCCGTACGGCGATCCGCTACGCGGGTACCGACACCGGCGCGATCGAGGGGCTCTACACCACCGACCGCGGCTTCACGCGATCCGTCGCCATCGAGGCGGCTGCGTGGGAGACGGCGGCGGACGAGCGCGGCCCGAACGCCGGCGCCCTCATCAAGGACCAGATCGAGGCGTACGAGTGGGTCCTCGACCTCGCCACGAAGAAGGTGCCGGTCACAGAGCAGTTCGTCCGCGAGCTCCACACGATGCTGTGCCGGAGCCAGGAGACGTACGTCGTCCGGACCGAGATCGGGCCGCGACGTCAACCGCTCCCGAAGGGCGAGTACAAGGCCTTCCCGAACAACCCGACGCTCCCGCACGGGCGCGTCCACCAGTTCGCGCCACCCGACGACGTCCCTCCGGAGATGCACCGGCTCGTCGCGTCGGTGGGCACCGCTGCCTACGACGCGCTGCATCCCGTGGTCCAGGCGGCGTACCTGCACTACGCGCTCGCCGCGATCCACCCGTTCGCCGACGGCAACGGCCGCACCGCGCGTGCGGTCGCGTCCGTTCCGCTGTACCGCGCCCTGCGCGTCCCGTTGATGATCCTGGCTGACGATCGCGACGAGTACCTCGACTCGCTCGGCGATGCTGACGGCGGCAGGCTCGAGTCGTTCGTGAGGTTCGTGGGCGACCGCGTCGTCGATGCCATGGGACTCGTCGTCGCCACCGTCGAGGCGGGCGACGCGGCCGACGAGGCCGCGTCCATCGCCGCGCTTCAGCAGGCCACCGCGACAGCCACCGCGAGCATCGAGGCGTCGATCGGCGCCGCTGCCAGCCGCCTGCTCCACGAGCTGCGCGAGGCGGTGTGGGAGCGCCACGTCGCGAACCCTCCGCCCGCGTCGATCGACTTCGTGGAGGAAGACGGCCTCACGCTGCCGGAGCCGCCGCCGGGCTACCACGCGTCGGGAAGCCGCCCCGCGGCGGTCTACGTCGTCTTCGAGGCACAGCCGACGGGCCTGGCCCATGCCGAGGTGATGCTGCGCGTCCTGATCTCGGAGTCGGAGCCACGGCACCTGCTGGCCATCGCCGGTGACGTCACCACGGTCCGGTTCGCGATCCGCGACGTGCACCCCGTGGTCCGGACCGCCGCGAAGATCAAGGTGGCCGCGATGGCCGACCGGATCGTGCCTGCGCTGCTCGCCGACCTGGCCCAGCGCGCGGAGGCGGGCGTCCGGGGGCTCGGCCAGGAACCGTAAGGCCCCTTCCCGAACGTTCCGGTTTGCGGCACGATTCGCCGCACCCTCACCCCCGTTGGAGCCCTCGTGTCCCTTCCCCGCGTCACCCTCGCGCTCGCCGCGGCGGGCGCCGCCGTCGTGCCCGCGAGCGCGCAGGCGATCGTCCAGTACTGCACGCCGCCCACGACCGTCGCGTACGTCTGCCACGTGCCCGAGCGCCCCGGCTGCGTCCACGGCTACGTCGGCCGCCTCGCGTTCGAGACGACGGCCTGCGGATGACCCGCCTCGTCCTCGCGGCGGCCCTCGCCGCCGGCGTCGCGCTGCCCGCAAGCGCGCACGCCGACGAGTCCTGCTACTACCGCAGCCGGCTCGTGCAGGCCTGCCGCGACCCCGAGTACCGCGCGTGCCTGCTCTACGGCGCCGTCGCCGGCGTGCCGTACGAGGCCGGCAACGGCTGCCCGTGACGCCCCCGCCCACCCAGGAGGAACGCCCATGCTCGCCCGCGCCGTAGCCGTGGTCGCGATCGCCGCCGGAGCCGTGCTCCCGGCCGTCGCGCACGCGCAGCCGATCTGCACGGACACGCCGTACGTGTGCCACGACACCGACCACCCGGACTGCCTGCTCTACGGCAACCTCGGCGCCGAGGCCGGCTTCCACTTCGGCGAGGACTGCCCGCCCCGCTACCCCTAGACGAGGTCGCGGAGCACCAGCGTCGCCTCGCGCTCCTTGCCCACGCCGACCGCACTGATCGGTGCGCCCGACATCTCCTCCAACGCCTTGACGTAGGCCTGCGCGTTCTTCGGCAGGTCGTCGAAGTCGCGGCAGCCGGAGATGTCCTCGGTCCAGCCGGGCAGCTCCTCGTACACCGGAACGGCGTGGTGGAAGTCCGACTGCGACACGGGCATCTCGTCGTCCACGGTGTCGCCGACGCGGTAGCCGACGCAGACGGGGATGCTCTCGATGCCGGTCAGGACGTCGAGCTTGGTGAGGAAGAAGTCCGTGAGGCCGTTGATGCGCGCGGCATAGCGGGCGACGACGGCGTCGTACCAGCCGCACCGGCGCGGGCGGCCGGTCGTGGTGCCGAACTCCGCCCCCACCGAACGCAGCCGCTCGCCCCACTCGTCGTGCAGCTCGGTCGGCATCGGGCCCGCGCCGACACGCGTCGTGTACGCCTTCACGATGCCGATGGAGCGCGCGATGTGCCGCGGCGCGACGCCCGAGCCGGTGCACGCGCCGCCGGTCGTCGGGTTCGAGGACGTGACGAACGGATACGTGCCGTGGTCGACGTCGAGCATCGTCGCCTGCCCGCCTTCGAGCAGCACGGTCTTGCCCTCGGTCAGCGCGTCGTGCAGCAGCAACGCCGTGTCGGCGACCATCGGACGCAGCCGGTCGGCGTAGGAGAGCAGCTCGTCCACGACGGCGTCCGCCTCCATGGCGCGGCGGTTGTAGACCTTGGACAGGAGCTGGTTCTTGGTCTTGAGCGCGCTCTCGACCTTTTGGCGCAGGATCTTCTCGTCGAACAGGTCCTGCACCCGGATCCCGATGCGCGACATCTTGTCGGCGTACGCGGGCCCGATGCCGCGCCCGGTCGTGCCGAGGCGGGCGGCGCCGAGGAAGCGCTCGACGACCTTGTCCATCGTCCGGTGGTACGGCGTGATGACGTGCGCGTTGGCGGAGATCAGCAGCTTCGAGACGTCGACGCCGCGCTCGGTCAGCAGGTCGAGCTCCTCGAACAGCACCGACAGGTCCACGACGACGCCGTTGCCGATGACGGGGACGAGCGTCGGCGTGAGGATGCCGGTCGGGAGCAGGTGGAGCGCGTACTTCTCGGTCCCGATGACGACCGTGTGCCCGGCGTTGTTGCCGCCGTTGTAGCGGACGACGTAGTCGAGCCGGTCACCGAGGACGTCGGTGGCCTTGCCCTTGCCCTCGTCGCCCCACTGGGCGCCGACGATCACGACGGCGGGCATGCGCGCTCCTCGCGACAAAGAGAAAGACCCCGGCAAGTGCCGAGGCCTCTTGCGGCAGAACTTTACCGGACACGTAGGGTCTTCGTCATGCCGCGCATCCCCGGTGTGCCCGACGTCGTCGGCCTGATCCAGCAGCAGACGCAGGCTCTCCTGGCCGTGCCCGACGCCGTACGCGCCGTGGTCGACCTGGCCCGCGACGCGCACCGCGTGGTGCTGCGCATCGACGACCTGCTGGACGAGCTGGAGCAGCCGTTGCGCGACCTCAAGCCCGGCCTGGAGAAGCTCGCCCAGTCGCTCGAACGCGTCCCCGAGACCCAGGCACAGGTCGCCGCGATCGCGGCGACGACCGGCCGGATCATGGCGATCATCGACGACGTCGGGACGAAGGTGAGCGGCTTCCCCGCGGCCGCGCTGCTCAGCGGCCGGCGTCGTCCCAAGGAGTAGCCGGGTCGCAGTCGCGCAGGAACGTTTCGCACCGCTCCCGCTCCGCCTCCTCGCCGATCGCCCCCGCCGCGTCGCGCAGCGCGCGCAGCGAGCGGAGGAAGCCGCGGTTCGGCTCGTGCGACCACGGCACGGGTCCGTGGCCCTTCCAGCCGTTGCGGCGCAACGCGTCCAGCCCGCGGTGGTAGCCGACGCGGGCGTACGCGTACGCCGCCACCGGCTCCCCCGCCGCCAGCGCGCGCTCCGCGAGGGTGGCCCACGCGGCGAGGTGCGTCGGGTGCGCGGCGGCCACGCCGGCGGGGTCGTCGCCGCGCGCCAGCGCCTCGTCCGCGGACGGCGCGTCGGACGGCAGCAGGGTCGGGGGCGGGCCGGCCATGAGGTTCTCCATGCGGGGCATGATGCCGCCATGCGCCAGACCGAACGCCACGTACCCGTCGGCGACACGCGCCTGTACGTCGTGGAGCGCGGGGAGGGCTTCCCCGTCCTCGTGCTGCACGGCGGCCCCGGGCTCGACCACACGATGTTCGCCGACTACCTCGACCCGCTGACCGACTCCTACCGGCTCGTGCTCGTGGACCAGCGCTCGCAGGGCCGCTCCGACGAGACGCCGCCGGAGACGTGGACGCTGTCGCGGATGTCCGCGGACGTCAGCGCGCTCGCGGCCGCGCTCGGCGTCGAGCACGGCTACGCCGTCCTCGGCCACTCCTACGGCGCCATGGTGGCGTTGCAGCACGCCGTCGACCACAGCGGCGAGCCGGCCGGCACGATCGTCTCCAGCGGCCTGCCGCACCAGCGCTGGCTCGACACGATCGGCGAGCGGCTCGCGGCGTTCGAGCCCGAGGAGCTGCGCGAGCAGGTCACGGCGTCGTGGGACGAGGAGCCGGAGACGCGCGACCGCGAGCACCTCGTGTCGATCCTCGCGCGGCAGATGCCGTGGCACTTCGCGGACCCGCGCGACCCTCGCATCGCCGAGTACAACGACCGCACGTCCGGCCTGGTCGGCTCCGCGGGCGTGCTGCGCCACATGGCCGCGCACGGCTACGGCGGCATCGACGTCGAGGACGCGTTGCCCTCCGTGGAGCACCCCGTCCTCGTGCTGGCCGGGCGGCACGACCGCACGTGCCCCGTCGACGCCGCCGAGATCGTCGCCGACGGCATCCCCGGCGCGGAGCTCGCGATCTTCGAGCACAGCGGGCACATGACGTTCGTCGAGGAGCAGGCGGACTACCTCCAGATCGTGCGCGACTTCCTCGACCGCGTCCGTCGATGACCGACGCGTACGCCATCGCCGGCGCGCTGTGGCGCGAGCGCGGGCCGTACGTCGACCAGCACGTCGGCGACCTGGCGTGGGGCGCGCCGTCGGGCACGGTGACGATGGTCGGCGACGACTCGTACGTGTTCGCCGAGGGCCTGGCGTGGCAGACCGGAGGCCCCGCGCACGACGCGATCGCGGACCTGGCGCTCGAGGCCGGCGCGTCCGTCGCGGCGCTCGACGCGGAGACGGAGAAGACCGACGCGCTACGGCGCCGGGGCTTCGTCGCCGACGAGTCGAGGTGGCACTGGCACCTGCACCGCACGCTCGACGACCTGCCGCCGGTCACGGTGCCGCCCAGCGACTACGACCTCGACGAGCGCGTCGCGCTGCACCGCGCGGCGTGGGAGCCGAGCAGGTTCACGCGCGAGCGCTACGACGTCGTGCGCGCGACGCCGCCGTACCGGCCCGAGCTCGACGTCATGGTGCGCACCCCCGAGGGCGAGCCCGCGGCGTACCTCATCGCCTGGTACGACGCCGTCTCCCGCAGCGGCGAGCTGGAGCCGGTCGGCACCGCGCCGGCCCACCGCAGGAAGGGCTACGGCGCCGCGGCCTGCGTCGCGGCGCTCCACCGGCTGCGCGACGCGGGCGCGACGCAGGCCGTCGTCTACGCCGTCAGCGACCCCGCGAACCAGGGCGCGCGGCTGCTCTACGAGTCCGTCGGGTTCCGCGTGATCGACCGCCACGTCGAGTGGCGCCCGCCGATCCGACAGAATGCCGCGCAAGGAGGCAACACATGACATTCGTGGTCGCGACGGACGACGGCCTGTACTACGTCGACGAGGACTCGTCGGCGCGCAGGCTCGTGGAGGGACCGTTCCGGCACGTCGTCGCCGCGGACGAGGGCGCCGTGGCGCTCGCGGCCGACGGGACGTTGTGGAGCGTCGACGAGGACGGGGAGGCGGCGGAGTTCGAGGAGCTGCCGCCGACCAAGGGGCAGCCGCTGTGCATCCTGGTCAACGGCACCGACGTCTGGGCCGGCACGTCGGGCGCCCACCTGCTGCTGGTGCGCGAGGGCGACCTGCGCCCGGTGGCGGCGTTCGACGAGGTCGAGGGCCGGGAGCGGTGGTCGACGCCGTGGGGCGGGCCGCCGGACGTGCGGTCGCTCGACGTCGACGAGGACGACGTGCTGTTCGCGAGCGTGCACGTGGGCGGCATCGTGCGCAGCCTCGACGGCGGCGGCACGTGGCTGCCGAGCGGCGAGATCGACTGGGACGTGCACCAGGTCGTGACGGTGCCGGAGTACGCGTCCACGGTGCTCGCCGCGTGCGCCGTCGGCATGGCGCTGTCGACCGACGCCGGCGAGTCGTGGGAGATCGAGGACCGGGGACTGCACGCGACGTACTGCCGCTCGCTCGCGGTCGCCGGCGACCACGTCGTCATCGCGGTGTCGCAGGGACCGGGCGGCGAGCAGGCGTGCCTCTACCGCCGCGCGCTGGAGGACTCGGTCTTCGAACGCTGCCGGGTCGGCCTGCCCGACTGGTTCCCGACGAACGTCGACACGCACTGCCTCACCGCGTGGGAGGAGCAGGTCGTGGTGGCCGCGCCAGGGACCGGCTCGCTGTTCGTCTCCAACGACGTCGGCCAGCGCTGGCACGAGATGGCCCTCGGGCTGCCCGAGCCGCGCGGCGTCGTCATCCTCTGATGGGGTCGCGGTGGGGGCGGGCCGTCCTGGCGGTCGTGCTGCTGCTCCTCGCGGGCGTCCGGATGTACCACCGCAACGAGGTGCGCCAGCGCGAGCGCGAGGACCGGCAGGCGCTGGAGGAGCTCAGGGAACGGCTGCGGGAGAGCCCCGCGCCCGCCCGCACGACGATGAGCGCCGCGCCCGTCGCGACGCCGCCGCGCAACGCGACCGCGCCGCCGGTCGTGGCCTCGCACGAGGGCTGGTTCGTGGACGGGATGACCGCGTGGTGCGAGGACGGCCGGTGGGCCGGCGAGGCGTCCGCGCACGCGACCACGCGGTCGCCGCGGACGTGGGGCTTCGTGTTCACGCTCCTCGACGGGAGCCGCGTCGTCGGCGAGCTGCACGGGCAGGACGACCACGTGGCGTACATGGACCGGCACTCCGTCGTGCTGACGTCGGACGACGCGTGCTCGGACGGGACGTTCGCCTACCGCTGGGCCGTCGAGCCCTGAGCCGCTAGGAGGGTCCTGCGAAACCCGGCCCTGCTGCGCCGAGCCCGCGCGACGACCGGCTGCGTTCTCTCCCCGCCTGCGGGCATGACCCAGCCCGCAGGCGCCCTGCGGCCTTGCCGGATCGCCACGCGACCCTCGGCTCGCGACGGGCCGAGTTTCGCAGAACCCTCCTAGCGGTCCTCGAGCCGGAACCGGATGCGAACGGTCGCCTGGTACTCGGTGATCGTGTTGTCCTTCACGACCGCGGTCTGGTCGAGGATCTCCATGCCCTCGATGCCGCGCAGCGTCTTCGCCGCCTCGGCCAGCGCGCGGTTCGCCGCGTCGGTCCAGTCGGTGGGGCTGACGCCGACGAGCTCGATGGTCTTGATGACGGCCACGATGGGTCCCTCTCGTTCTGCGGGCTGCGCCGACGACCGTATCGGGGAACGCGGCCCGGCGCCGCGCGCGGCGGCTACCGTGGCCGCATGGGGAGCAGGCTGCTCGGCGCGTTCGTCCGCGCGGTCGCCTGGAACGTCGCCCTCGGCGCGACGATCGGCGTCGGCACGTTCTTCGGGATCCTCGGCGCGAACGCGCCGGAGGCCGGCGACGCCGGCGGCGCGGCCGTGTTCGCGCTGGTCGGCACGCCGTTCGCGATGCTCGTCGGCGCGTCGCTCGGGCTCCGGGCCGGCCTCGTGCACGGCGTCGCGCAGGTGACGGTCGCGCTCGCCCGCCCCGCTCGCGCGCGGCTCGTCGCGCGCTGCGTCGCGACGCCGCTCAGCGCGGCGCTGGCGGCGTACGCGCTCGCCAGGGCCGACGACCCCGGCTGGCTGGCGGTGCCGTTGGTGCTGTACGTGCCGCTGACCGCGTGGGTCGCGGCGTGGGGCTACGAGGACGCGAGCACCGCGGCGGCGTTGTCGGCGGCGCGGCGCAACGGCGCGAGCAGCGCCTCGCGCGTCTCGGGGTCGGCCTCGGACAGCAGTCGCGCCACCTCCGAGTAGCCGGCCAGCAGCTCGCCGACGGCGGAGCGCAGGGCGACCACGCGGGGCTCTGTGTCGGTCATGTCGAGCGTCGTCACGGGTGCGGGTCCTTCCCTGCCGCGCCGGGCGCGCGACACGTACGGGGAGACGTGCGAGGCGCCGGGACGGTACGCCCCGCGCGCGATTTCACTCGGATGCGCGGGTTTCGTCGGCGGCGGCGCGAGGCGGGTTGCGCCGAACGGGCGATTCAGCCCGTCACGAGGCCCGCGGCCCATCTTTCTGTCACAGGGGCCGCGTACGTTGCGTCCATGAGGTACGGAGAGGCCCGCCCGCTGGTAGTCATCGACGGCGACGACACGCTGTGGCTTACAGAGCATCTCTACGACGACGCGCGACAAGCCTGCGCGAATGCGATCGCCGGCGCCGGGCTGGATGCAGTGGAGTGGGAACGGAGGCAGCGGCGGCTGGACTTGGAGCGCGCAGACGTCCTCGGCCTGTCGGCGAGCCGGTTCCCGGGGTCATGCGCGCTCGCTGCGCATGCCATTGCGGCCGACGTCGTCCCCGCCACTCGCTCGGCACTCGTCCGGGAGGTGCGGGAACGCGCAGCCGCAGTGTTCGCAACGAGCATCACGGCACGCCCCGAGGCTAGGCCGCTGTTGCGACACATGCGCCGCGCGGGCGCCCGCATCGTTCTCTGCACGCAAGGTGACCCCGTTATCCAACAAGCGCGCGTTGCGCAGAGCGGGCTCGGCCACTGGTTCGACAATGTAGTCATCGTCCCTTTCAAGAAGCGGTCCACGTTCGCGACCATTAGAGCCTCGTACAAGACGGCTCACGCCCTCGCGGTCGGTAACAGCCTTCGGTCGGACATCGCGCCAGCCCTCGCTGCGGGCTACGAGTGCATTCACCTCGATGCTCACGCGTGGGAACGCGAACGGCTGGTAGGTGTGCTCGCCGGAGCGCCACACCGAGTCCACAACCTCCAGGAGGTCCGCGAAGTTTTCGACAGTTGGATCCTCAGCGGGGCGGGGGTCCCATGTCCGTAGGCGAGGACCGCGAGAAGACGCGCCTCGGCTTCGTCGACGTCCTGTTCGCGATCGCCGTGGGCAAGACTCTGGAGCTCACGACGCAGCCGAAGATGTCTGCCGCTGGTCTCGCTCAGCTCTTAGTCGCTGGCATCACGACGTTGCTGAGCTACGTCGGCTATCGCAACAGCAGTAGCCGTACGGACCAGGAGATGGACCCTTTGCGAAACGGGCCCTTCTACCACTTCGTCATCGACGTCTTCCTGGTGTACCTCTACTTCCTGTTGGCCGCGAGCAGCGAGTCGCCCGGCGAATCGCCAACTGCGACCGATGAGGCCGTGCTGATCGCACTCGTCTTCCTGGCGTACGTAGCGTGGGACGCGCTTGCCCTGTGGATGAGGCGCAGCGGGCGACTTGAGGGTGGCGTCACCCCATCATCCGTCCGACGCATGAAGGTGTCGGTCTGGTGTTTCGCCGCATCTGGCGTCGTGCTAGCCGCGGTGTGGATCCGTGAACCCGACACCCGCAACAGCGTGGTCCTGGTCGATGCCGTGTTGCTGGTGCTGGCGCTCGCCTATCGGGTGCTCAAAGGGCCTTCGACGCGCGTTACCGGGACACCGCCGCCGGGCTCGGGAACACCGACAGGCGGGTGAGCTGGCGATTCAGCCCTTGGCGAGGCCCGCGGCCTTGAGCCGGCGGCGTACCTCGCGGACGGCCCATCGGCCGGACACGTGGGTGAGCCGGTACGTCGCGGCCTCGGCGTCGAGGTCCAGCGTCACGTGCGCCTTCCCGGGGAGGCGCCGCAGGAAGACCGTCGCGGTCGCGCGCTCGTTGCGCAAGACCTTGGCGTCCCACTCCCACGTGTCCCAGAGGTCGAGCAGGACCCGACCTGTCTGGGTGTCCGTGACGCGGGGCCGCAGGACCGGGCGGCCGTTCGGCCCCGACGCCTCGTTGAGGTCGACGCGCAGGCGCAGCGTCAGCTCGGGTACTTGGCGAGCAGCTCGCGGAGCTTCTCGACGAACTTCAGCGACTCGTCGTGCTCGCGCTGCCAGACGTTGCGGCCGAAGATGAGGCCGGTCGCGCCCGCCTCCATCGACATGCGCGCCTTCTCGACGACGCCCTCGTCGCCGGCCTTCTCGCCGCCGGAGAGCAGGACGAGCGAGCGGTTGGCGGAGCGGACGACGGCGTTGACCGCGTCCTGCTCGCCGAACTCGCGGTCGTACTCCTTCTTCACGCCCTCGCGCTTGCCGGCGTTGGGGAAGTTCACCTTGACGACGTCGGCGCCGAGCTCGCTCGCGGTGCGCGAGGCGTAGTCGATCGCGTAGAACGAGTCCTTGCCGCCCTTGCCCTCGATGGCCGAGCCGCGCGGGTAGGCCCACACGATGAGCGGGATGCCGTACTTCTCGCAGTCGCTGCGCACCTTGCGGTACTGCTCGAAGTCGGCGGCCTGGGCCGGCGAGCCGACGTACATCGTGTAGCCCACCGCGTCGGCGCCGAGGCGTACGGCCTCCGCGACGTCGGCGTGCAGGGGCGAGAACGCCTCGTCGTCCTTGGGGATCTCGGTCTTGCCGTTCAGCTTGAGGACGAGCGGGACCTCGCCGGCGTAGTCCCAGTAGAACTTCTCGGCGAGGCCGATCTGGATCGCGATGCCGTTGAAGCCGCCCTCGACGGCGAGCTTGACGATGTACTTCGGGTCGCCGGAGGCGGGGTTCTCGAAGAAGTCGCGCGGGCCGTGCTCCAGCCCCTGGTCGTACGGCAGGAAGATCGCGGTGCCGTTGCCGAGACCGTGCTTGTGCAGGATCCGGTGCAGGCGGGCCTTCTTGCCGGTGCTGAGACCCAGCTCGCTGAGTGCGGGACGCGTCGCCATCGTCAGTGTCGCCTTTCGACCTCGTCGTCGGGTGCGGGAGCGAGTGTCCCACAGCCCGGAGGGTGCTCCCGAACCGCGTAGGGTCACGAGCCATGCCGCTCGCGATGCCGTTCACCGACCTCGACTCCTACACCGGCGTCGCGCTGTACCTGATCGTGTGGACCATCGTGTTCGTCGAGTCGGGCCTGCTGGTCGGCTTCTTCCTCCCCGGCGACACGCTGCTGATCTCGGCCGGCATCGTCGCGAGCAAGGGGCACGTCAACGTCGCGCTGCTGATCGCCGGCGTCTGCGTCGCGGCGATCGTCGGCGACAACGTCGGCTACACGATCGGCAAGCGCGCGGGGCGCCCGCTGCTGGAGAGGCGCGACGGGCGCGTGCTGAACCAGCACAACCTCCGCCGCGCCTCGGCGTTCTACGAGCGCTGGGGCTCCGCGACGATCGTGCTCGCGCGGGTCGTTCCGATGGTGCGCACGTTCGCCCCGCTCATCGCCGGCTGCACCGAGATGCCGTACCGGACGTTCTTCGTCTGGAACGTCGTCGGCGGCGTCCTCTGGGGCGTCGGCGTCACCGGCGCCGGCTACCTGCTCGGCGAGGTCGCGAAGGAGTTCGACAAGTACGCGCTCGCCGCCGCCGGCTTCATGACCGTGCTGTCGCTCGCGGTCGCCGCCGTCCACTACGTGCGCGCGGGCAAGGCGCTGGCGCGCGAGCAGGGCGAGGTCCTCGAGGACGCCGACCTCTAGCGCGGGCTAGGCGAAGTCGACCTGGCGCGGCGCGCGCGCCGCGGCCTCCTCGATCTCGAAGTACTCGGCCTTCTCGAAGTTGAACACCCCCGCGATCACCGACGAGGGGAACGCGTCGATGCGCGTGTTGTAGCCGCGCACGTTGCCGTTGTAGAAGCGCCGGCTCGCCGCGATGCGGTCCTCGGTCTCGGCCAGCTCGGTCTGCAGCGCGAGGAAGTGCTGGTCGGCCTTGAGCTGCGGGTACGCCTCCGCGACCGCGAGCAGCCCGCGCAGCGACCGCGTGAGCTGCGTCTCATCCTCGCCTTGGACGCTGCGGGAGCGTTCGGGGGCGAGCGCGGTGTTGCGGGCGTTGACGACCGCTTCGAGCACCTGGCGCTCGTGGGCGGCGTACGCCTTCACGGTCTCGACGAGGTTCGGGATGAGGTCGTAGCGCCGGCGCAGCTCGACGTCGACCTGCTTCCACGACTCCTCGACCAGGTTGCGCTGGCGTACGAAGCGGTTGTAGCTGACCACGATCAGCAGCGCGACGAACGCGACCGCCCCGAGGGCGATCCATACAGGGGTCACGCCATGCTCCGATCGCCGAGGCCGTAGTCCTTCCAGACGAACGCGGGCACGCCGTCGAGCAGGTTGGCGAGCACGGTCGTCCGGTTGATGATCTCAGCCGCGCTGATGCAGCCGCTGTCGAAGCACAGGACGTCGCCGCCGGCGAAGCGGACGCGCATCTTCGGCGCCGCGATCAGCATCTCCATCGTGCGCGGCGTGAGGATGTCCGTCGCGAGCTTCGGGTTGGGGCAGCGCACGCGGTACTTGCGGTTGAAGTCCTCGGACTCGAGCTCGATGTCCTGCATGCCGAGCGCGGTCCCGAGCCGGCCGAACACGCTCTCGGGCGCGAGGTGCAGCTCCGGCAGGGCGCAGGGCATCCCGAGCGCGTACACCGCGACGTTGTGGGTCGTGGTCGTCGTGCGGCCCTCGCTGTCGCGCGAGTCGGTCTTGTACTGGTAGTCGAACGCGATCATCGGGCGGCCCTTGACCTCGCCCGTGACGACGTTGAACGCGCGCCTGGCGTAGCCCTGGTCGAACGGCGTCCCCGGCCAGCGGCTCGGCAGGCCGTACGGGTCGCCCGGGTGGTACTGCCAGTCGTTCGACAGGCAGAGCGACTGGATCGCGGCGAGGCGGGCCTGGTTCTTCTTATACGCGTGGACCGCGAGCGCGACGAACAGCGCGACCACGACCGCGACGACGAGGAACACCACCATGGCGGACAGAGTGGCCGGGCCGGGTCCCTATGGCAACGACCGTCCTCTACAGCCCGAGGTCGTCGAGGCCGTACGCGTACCTGTACTCGACGCCCTCGGCCGCGATCCTCTCGCCCGCGCCGGTCGCGCGGTCGACGATCGTGGCGACGCCGACGACCGTCGCGCCGGCCTCGCGCAGCGCCTGGACCGCGGTCAGCGGCGAGCCGCCGGTCGTGCTGGTGTCCTCGACGACGAGGACCCGCCGGCCCGTCACGTCGGGGCCCTCGATGCGGCGCTGGAGACCGTGCGCCTTCGCCTCCTTGCGGACGACGAACGCGTCGAGCGCCCGGCCCTGCTGCGCGGCGGCGTGCAGCATCGCGGTCGCCACGGGGTCGGCGCCCATCGTCAGGCCGCCGACGGCGTCGTACTCCCAGTCGGCCGTGAGGTCGAGGAGCACGCGGCCGACGAGCGGGGCGGCCTTGCCGGAGAGCGTGATGCGGCGGCAGTCGAGGTAGTAGTCCGCCTCGCGGCCGCTGGAGAGCGTCACGGTGCCGTGCACGACGGCGTCGGACTTGATCAGGTCGAGGAGAGCGTCGCGGTCGGTCACGGGCCCCGACCCTAGTAGGGATTGGCGAAACGCCAGCCCTGCCGCGCCGAGCCCAGGCGACGACCGGCTGCGTTCTCGGCCTTGCCGGACGCCCCCTGGCCTCCGGCGCGGCGACGGGCAGCGTTCCGCCAAGCCCTACTAGCGGGCGGCGGCGAGCGCGCGCTCCTCCTTTGCCGGGTCGGGGTCGGGCACGGCGTACTGGCTGCGGTAGCCCCCGAGGTCGGCGCCCGCCTGCACCCAGGCCCAGGTGTCCCGGACGGTCTCGGCCATCGGCCGCGCGGTCAGGCCGGCCTCGAGGGCGCGGGAGACGTCGACGTTCCAGGTCTGGCTGACGTCCTCGGCTGCGTCCCAGAGCCAGACGGGGATCTCGGTCCAGGGCTTGAGGCCGTTGTCGACGATCGTCTTGCCGTCCACCCAGGTGAACGTCGCGTCGCTGCCGGTCACCTCCCGGCACGTCTCCAGCAGCTCGCGCATCGTGAAGTGGGCGGGCGGGCTGACGGTGTTGAAGACGCCCACCCGCTTCTGCTCGGCGCAGTCGAGGTGGAACGCCGCCAGGTCCCGCGCGTCGATCCACTGGCGCGGCTCGTCGGGGTCGCCGGGGGCCAGTACCTCCCCGCCCAGGGCGATCCGGCGCAGCCAGTACGGCAGCCGGCCGATGTTCTCGTACGGCCCCGCGATCAGCCCGGGACGGCTCACGAGCACCCGGCCGGGCATCGCCGCCTCGGCGGCGGCCTCGGCGGCGACCTTGCCGGCGCCGTAGGAGTCCTCGTGGCCCATCGGCTTCACGGTGGCGTCCTCGTTGACGGCGACCGACGGCCAGTCGAGGTAGACGGAGACCGAGGAGACGAAGCCGTAGTGACCGACGGCCGCGCTCAGGCGGCGGGCGGCGGAGCCGACCGTGCCGCCCTCGAAGCCGCAGGTGTCGACAACCGCGTCCCAGCTCCGGCCGTCGAGCCGGGCGAGGTCGGTGGCCCGGTCGCCGTGGATGTGCTCGACGCCCTCGTGCGCGTCCTCGCCGTGCTGCCCGCGGTGGAAGACGGTCACGGTGTGGCCGCGGCGGAGGGCTTCGGCCACGACCGCGCGGCCGACGAAGACGGTGCCGCCGAGTACGAGGAGGTCCATGCGCGCGACCCTCCCGCATCGGTGGCGCCGCGCGCCAGAGCGTTCGCTCCGGGCGTAGCGGGGCGGGGGAAACCGTTCCCGGACCGGCTCCCGAAGATCATTACGAAGGGTGACGATCTCCCCCGCGCCGGGGAGGCGGCGGGGGGTCGCGCGGCTGTTTTGAACACTCTGTGTCGATTTCTGATTACTTAGAGTGATTGATTCGCTAATTTCCATTACGGAGCGTATCTTCGCAAAACCGGGTGTTCGTGAACTGTCCGCCGAGCCCGCGTTGTCAATCCCTCGAAGGGCACACATGACCACCACGGTCCACCCCGGCCGCGCGCCCGCGCGCGGCCGACCCAGGCGCTGGGCGGTGGCGCTCGGCGCCGTCGTCGCCGCCTCGCTGGTGCTGCAGACGTCGGGCATGGCGCAGGCCGCCACCCAGACCCTCGGCCCGTACATCGTGACCGACTCGGTCACCACCGATCCCGTAGCGGGGACCACCACCGCGACGTACACCGTGACGGTGCCGTCGCGCGCCAAGGCGCTCAGCCACCTGAGCGTCGGCCTCGAGATCTGCGTACCGGCTCGCGCGATCGTGTCGTCGTCACCCACGGGTGCCGTGACGCAGACGGGCGACAAGTCCACCGGCATGACCGGGCTCGTCCTCAAGTGGGACAGCGAGCAGGCCGCCGGCACGACGATCACCTACTCCTACACCGTGTCCGGCCTGTACGAGCCGACGACGGTGCCGATCGCGCTCAAGACCAGGACGACGTACCTCGGAACGGTCCAGGGCATCAGCTGCACGGAGGTGGCGCCCCACATCGGGGTGACCAAGACCGCCACCCCGCTGACGCTCTCCGAGCCGGGCGGGACGGCGACGTTCGCCGTCTCCGTCACCAACACCGGGGTCGTCCCGGTCACGCTGACGAGCCTCGTGGACGACGTCTACGGCAACCTCGCGGGCAAGGGCACCTGCTCCGTGCCCCAGCCGCTCGCGGTCGGCGGGACGTACTCCTGCACCTTCACCGGCCCCGTGTCGGGTGACGCGGGCTCCACGCACGTCGACACCGTCACCGCCACCGCGGTGGACGACGACGGCACCACCACGACCGCGGTCGACGACGCCACGGTGACCCTCACCGACGTCCTGCCGACCGTCACGCTCGTCAAGACCGCGACGCCGGGCAGCCTGCCCGAGCCGGGCGGCACGTTCACGTTCTCCGCGCTCGTCACGAACACCTCGGTCGAGCCGGTCACGCTGGACACGCTCGTCGACGACGTCTACGGCGACCTCAACGGCCTCGGCACCTGCTCCGTGCCCCAGGTCCTCGCGGTCGGCGGCACGTACGCCTGCTCCTTCGAGGGTGCTTTCAGCGGCAACGCCGGGGCCACCCAGACCGACACGATCGTCGCCTCCGTGGTCGACAACGAGGGCAACAGGACCGCTGACAACGACGACGCCACGGTCACGCTGACCGACGTCCTGCCCACGATCCTCGTGGACAAGGCGGCGAGCGTCGCCACCGTTCCCGAGAACGGCGCCCCGGTGACGTTCACGGTGACGGTCACGAACACCTCGGTCGAGCCCGTCACGCTGACGTCCCTCGTGGACGACATCTACGGCGACCTCGCCGGCCAGGGCACCTGCTCCGCGCCCCAGGTCCTCGCGATCGACGGCACGTACACCTGCACCTTCACCAAGACGGTGTCCGGCGCCGCCGGCACCGCGCACGTGAACATCGTCACGGGCACCGCCCACGACGACGACGAGAACATCGTCACCGACGACGGCACCGCCACCGTCGGCATCGTGGACGTCCTGCCGACCATCACGGTCGACAAGGCCGCCGCGCCGCTGACCGTCGCGGAGAACGGCACCGTGACGTTCACCGTCGCGGTCACGAACACCTCGGTCGAGCCGGTCACGCTCACGACGCTCGTCGACGACGTGTACGGCAACCTCGACGGCAAGGGCACCTGTGCGGTCCCGCAGACGCTCGCGGTCGCCGGGACGTACACCTGCACCTTCACGGGCACCGGCTTCGACGCCGCGGCCAGCCCGCACGTCGACACGGTGACCGGTACGGCCACCGACGACGACGGCAACACCACCACGGACGACGACGACGCGACCGTCACGGTCACCGACGTCGCGCCCGAGATCGACGTCACCAAGGTCGCCGTCCCGCTCACGATGCCGGAGCCGGGTGGCACGTTCACCTTCGCCGTCACCGTGACGAACCTGTCGCTCGAGCCGGTGACGATCACCGCTCTCGGTGACGACGTCTACGGCGACATGAACGGCCTCGGCACCTGCGCCATCGGCACGGTGCTCGCGCCGTCCGCCGTCTACTCGTGCTCGTTCCCGGGCACGTTCACCGGCAACGCCGGCGCCACCCAGACCGACGTCGTGACCGCCACCGCGGTCGACAACGACGGCACCACCGACTCGGACACCGCCACGGCGACCGTCCGGATCACCGACGTCGCCCCGACGATCGGCGTCACCAAGACGCCGAGCGTGGACAGCGTCGTCACGCCGGGCGCGCCGGTGACGTTCACGGTGACGGTGACCAACACCGGTACCGAGACCGTCACGCTGACCTCGCTGGTCGACGACGTGTACGGCAACCTGTCCGGGGTGGGCACCTGCGCGACGGGTGGCACGCTGCCCGCGGCGGGGACGTACACCTGCACCTTCACCAAGACGGTGTCCGGCGCGGCCGGCACCACGCACGTCGACGTGGTCACGGCCACGGCGACCGACGACGACGGCACCCCCGCCGTCGCCAGTGACGACGCCACGGTCCTCGTGGTGGCTGCCCCGCCGCCGCCGCCGGTCCTGGTCGAGGCCGGGCGCGTGACCCACACGGGCACCACGTGCCAGGACTACCTCGCCGGGTCGAACGACCTGACGTCGGCGCAGTACGGCGTCAAGGGCGGCAAGGTCAACAACGTCGCCCCGGGCGTGTTCTTCTACTACACGACCGTGGTCGCGCCGTCGGCGAGCTTCACGGTCGACGTCACGCAGTCGGAGACCAACCCGACGTTCAGCACCCTGTTCGGCATCAACAACGGCCAGGTGCGCGTGTACGACGAGGACTGCGCGACCAGCTCGCTCGCCACGATCACGACGAGCGGCGGCCAGACCAGCCTCTCGTTCAGCGGGGCGACCCCGGGCGATGCGTACGTCATCTCGGTGAAGTACACGACCGGCACGGTCGTGGGCCAGAGCGTGCCCACGCCGACCACCGTCCACTACGACTTCACGACCGCCGTCAACGGCGTGAACGTCGCCACGGACGGGATCGACCTCACGAAGAAGTGAGCTGACCAAGCACGATCAGGAGGCCGGGTGGCGGACACGCCACCCGGCCTCCGTGCTGTCCGGGGGCGTCCGACACCTACCCGACGTTCAGGTACGCCAGGCAGGACGTGTCCGCCGGCGAGCCGATGCCGAACAGGCACATCGGCTGGACCGGCTCACTGCTGACCTCGGGCCCCGGGACGCGGATCGAGGCGGGCACGCCGTCGGCGGTGTACCGGACGACGTAGCTCACGTGCCAGTGGTAGTACGCCGTGACGACGTTGAGGCAGACCTGGCCGCAGCCGCTGCGAACCTGCGTCGTGACGATGCCGTTCTGGGTGACGTTGTCCTCGTCCTGGACGCAGATGGCGATGTTGCCGATCGCCGGGACGCGAACGGCCTTGCCCGCGGCACCGACGGTGAAGCCGGTGGTCGACCCGGGCACGGCCTTGCAGCTCTCGACGGTGTCGGCGGCGGCGGGCGCCACGCCGGCGGCGACGAACGGCATCGCGACGGCGAGCGCGAGGAGGCGCTTGAGCATGCTGGGACTCCTGGGAGAGAGGCGCGGCACGGTGCCGCGGCGCCTCCTTTACGCCGCCGCGACCGTCAGCCCTTCGGATCCGGCGTCCACGCGGACGGTGTCGCCGTCCTTGATCTCGCCGGACAGCAACGCCCGCGCCAGGGAGTCGCCGATGGCGGTCGCGACGAGGCGGCGGAGCGGGCGGGCGCCGTAGACCGGGTCGTAGCCCGTCTTCGCCAGCCAGTCGCGGGCCTCGGGCGTGACGTCGAGCGTGAGCTGGCGGTCGGCGAGCCGCTTCGCGAGGCGGGACACCTGGATGTCCACGATCGACGCCAGCTCCTCGCGGGTCAGCACGTCGAAGACGAGCACCTCGTCGAGCCGGTTCAGGAACTCCGGCTTGAACGACTCCCGCACCACCGCCATCACGCGGTCGCGCCGCTCGTCCGGCGACAGCAGCGGGTCGGCGATGAACGACGAGCCAAGGTTCGACGTGAGGATCAGGATCGTGTTGCGGAAGTCGACCGTGCGCCCCTGGCCGTCCGTCAGCCGCCCGTCGTCGAGCACCTGCAGCAGCACGTCGAACACCTCGGGGTGCGCCTTCTCGACCTCGTCGAGCAGCACGACGGAGTACGGCCGGCGCCGCACCGACTCGGTGAGCTGGCCGCCCTCCTCGTAGCCGACGTAGCCGGGCGGGGCGCCGACGAGGCGGGCGACGGAGTGCTTCTCGCCGTACTCGCTCATGTCGATCCGTACGACAGCGCGCTCGTCGTCGAACAGGAACTCCGCCAGCGCCCGCGCCAGCTCGGTCTTGCCGACGCCCGTCGGCCCCAGGAACAGGAACGAGCCCGTCGGCCTGTCCGGGTCGGCGATGCCGGCCCGGGCGCGGCGCACCGCGTCGGAGACGGCGGTTACGGCGGCGCGCTGGCCCACGAGCCGCGACGCCAGCGCGTCCTCCATGCGCAGCAGCTTCGCGGTCTCGCCCTCGAGCAGGCGCCCCGCGGGGATGCCCGTCCACGCCGCGACGACGTCCGCGACGTCGTCGGCGCCGACCTCCTCCTTGAGCATCGCGCCGTCGGTCTGGACCTCGGCGAGCCGTGACTGCGCGTCGGACAACTCGCGGGAGAGGGCGGGGAGGCGGCCGTAGCGGAGCTCGGCGGCGCGTTCGAGGTCGCCGTCGCGCTCGGCCCGCTCGGCCTCGCCGCGGACCTCCTCCAACGACGCCATGACCGAGCGCACGGCCGCGATCGCGTCCTTCTCGCGCTGCCACCGCGCGGTGAGACCGGCCAGCTCCTCGCGGCGCTCGGCGAGCTCGCGTTCGAGCCGGCCCAGGCGGTCGAGCGAGCCGGCGTCGGTCTCCTTGCGCAGCGCCGCCTGCTCGATCTCCATGCGGCGTACGACGCGTTCGACCTCGTCGATCTCGACGGGCCGGGAGTCGATCTCCATACGCAGCCGCGACGCCGCCTCGTCCACGAGGTCGATCGCCTTGTCGGGGAGGAAGCGGGCGGTGACGTAACGGTCGGACAGCGTGGCGGACGCCACGAGGGCGGCGTCGGTGATGCGGACGCCGTGGTGGACCTCGTAGCGCTCCTTGAGCCCGCGCAGGATGCCGATGGTGTCCTCGACGGTCGGCTCGCCGACGAGCACCGGCTGGAAGCGCCGCTCCAGCGCCGGGTCCTTCTCGACGTGCTCGCGGTACTCGTCCAGCGTCGTCGCGCCGACCATCCGCAGCTCGCCGCGTGCGAGCAGCGGCTTGAGCATGTTGCCGGCGTCCATGGCGCCCTCGGCGGCGCCCGCGCCGACGACGGTGTGCAGCTCGTCGATGAACGTCACGATCTGCCCGTCGCTCTGCTTGATCTCGGTGAGGACGGCCTTGAGCCGCTCCTCGAACTCGCCGCGGTACTTCGCGCCGGCGACCATCGCGCCGAGGTCGAGCGAGACGAGTCGCTTGTCCCGCAACGACTCCGGCACGTCGCCCGCGACGATGCGCAGCGCGAGGCCCTCGACGATCGCGGTCTTGCCGACGCCGGGCTCGCCGATGAGGACGGGGTTGTTCTTGGTACGCCGCGAGAGCACCTGGACGACGCGGCGGATCTCGGCGTCGCGGCCTATCACCGGGTCGAGCCGCCCGGCGCGGGCGTCGGCGGTGAGGTCGCGGCCGTAGCGCTCCAGCGCCTGGAACGTGCCCTCCGGGTCCTGCGACGTGACGCGCTGCCCGCCGCGCACCTGCTCGACCGCCTTGCGCAACGCGTCCACGGTCGCGCCCGCGTCGCGCAGGAGGGACGCGACGTCCCCGCCGTCGGAGGCGAGCGCCAGGAGCAGGTGGTCGGTGGAGACGTAGTCGTCGCCCATCCGCGACGCCTCGCGCGTCGCGGCGTCCAGCACCTTCGCGAGGTCGCGCGAGACCGACGGCGACGACGTGGCGCCGTACGCCTTCCGCAGCCGCGCGAGCAGCTCGTCCGCGCGACCCTTCACGATGCCGGGCGCCGCGCCGGCGGCGTCGAGGACGGGAACGGTCGTGCCCTCGGCCTGCGCGAGCAGGGCGAGGAGGAGGTGCACCGGCTCGACCTGCGGGTGCCCGTCGGCGGCCGCCCGCCGGACGGCGGTCGAGAGGGCTTCGGAGCTCTTGCTGGTCAGCTTGTCGGCGTCCATGTCACTGCTTCCTTCGCCACACGACGACCTGCGCGTCGTTCACGGGGACGAGGTCGCGCCGGTACGACGCGTGCACCTCCGACTCCCGTCGCTGCGCGTCGCGCTGGGCCGTGTCGAGGTCCGACTGGAGCTCGGCGATCCGCGAACGCAACGCGTCCACCTGGTGCTCGAGCTCGATGATCCTTTTGATGCCCGCGAGGTTGATGCCCTCGTCCTGCGAGAGGCGTTGCACCTCGCGGAGCAGGGCGACGTCGCGCTCGCTGTAGCGGCGCCCTCGCCCGGCCGTACGGCCCGGCGAGACGAGCCCGAGGCGGTCGTAGGTCCGCAACGTCTGCGGGTGCATGCCGGCGAGCTGCGCGGCGATTGAGATGACGTACACGGGGCGGTCGTCGGACTCAGCCACGGCTGCTCACCTCCTGCGCCAGGTGCGCGCGCGGGTCCGCGCCGTCCTCCGCCGCGAGCGTCTCCAACGCCTTCCGCGCCTTGGACGACAGCTTCTTCGGCACGACCACCTCGACGGTCGCGAGCAGGTCGCCGCCGCGCACGCCGCGCCCCTTCACGCGGAACGTCCTGCCGCTCTGCGTCCCCGGCGGGATCCGCAACGTCACGGTCCCTTCGAGCGTCGGCACCGTCACCTCCGCGCCCAGCGCCGCCTCGGCGAACGTCACCGGCAGCGCCAGCGTCAGGTGGTCGCCCCGGCGCCCGAACACCGGGTGCGGCGTCACGTGCACGACCACGAACAGGTCGCCCGCGGGGCCGCCGCCGTCGCCGGGCGAGCCGCGCCCCGCGATGCGGATGCGCTGCCCGTCGGCGACGCCCGCGGGAATGCGGATCGTCAGCGTCCGCTCGCGCGTCGCCGTCCCCGTGCCGCGGCAGTCCGGGCACGGGTCGTCCACGATGCGGCCGCGGCCGCGGCAGTCGCGGCACGGCTCCGACAGGGAGAACGGCCCCTGGTTGCGCGACACCGAGCCGGCGCCCCGGCACGTGCCGCAGGTGCGCGGCGTGGTGCCTGGCCGCGCGCCCGAGCCGTGGCAGGTGCCGCAGGTGTGCGGGCTGGCGAGGCGCAACGGCACCGTGACTCCGTTGACCGCCTCGGCGAAGTCGAGCGTGACCTCCGTCTCGACGTCGCCGCCGCGGCGCGGACCGCGAGCGCGCCCGGCTCCGTTGCCCCCGAACATCCCGCCGAAGATGTCGCCGAGCCCGCCCCCGAAGATGTCGCCCATCGAGAAGCCGGGCCCGCCGCCGCCGGGCGTGCCCATCCGGAACCCGCCCGACCCGAACAGCGCCCTCTGCTCGTCGTACTCCGCGCGCTTCTGCGGGTCGGACAGCACGGCGTAGGCCTCGCTGACCTCCTTGAAGCGCTGCTCGTCGCCGCCCTTGTCCGGGTGCAGGTCGCGCGCGAGCTTGCGGTACGCCTTCTTGATCTCCGCCGCCGTGGCGTCCTTCGCGACGCCCAGCGCGGCGTAGTAGTCCTTCTCGTAGCTCTCCACGCCGCGCCTCCTCTCCTACTCGACGGCGGGCTCGGGCTCCGCGGCGGGCTCGGCGACCGCGACCATCGCGGGCCGCAGCAGCCGTTCGGCGAACCGGTAGCCCGGTCTCATCACGCTCACGCAGGTCGGCTCCGTCACGTCGTCGGCGTGCCCGTGCGTGACGGCCTCGTGCAGCATCGGGTCGAACGGGTCGCCGCCCGCGCCGAAGCGTTCGAGGCCGAGCCTGGTCAACGTGCTCTCCAGCGCGTCGGCGACGGACTTGAACCCGCCCGTGACCTCGCCGTGCTCGCGCGCGCGGTCGACGTCGTCGAGGACCGGCAGCAGGTGGAGCAGCACGCCGCCCACCGCCTGCTCGGCCATCGCGGCGCGCTCGCGCTCGACGCGCTTGCGGTAGTTGTCGAACTCCGCCTTGAGCCGCTGCAGGTCAGCCGTCCGCTCGTCGAGCAGCGCCTGGAGCGCCCGCAGCTCGACGAAGTCGTCGGCGGCGACGTCGTCGGGCGACCGCGTCGACGTCGCCTCCCCGGCCGCCTCCGGCACCTCCGCGGCGGCCTCGGCCACCGGCTCGGCCGCCGCCGGGGCCTCGGGGTCCGGCTCCCGCACGTGTCCCTCGGGGTCGACGCGGCGCTTGTCCCGCACCACCACCCGCTGGACCTCCTCCTCGGTCATCACGCCCCCGGCTCGTCCACGATCTCGGCGTCGACCACGTCCTCGTCGCCACCCGCGGCACCCGCCGCGCCCGCGTCGCCGGCGGCGCCGCCGTCGGCGGGCGGCGTCTGCGCGTACATCGACGAGCCCATCTTCTGGCTGGCCGTCGCGAGCGCCTCGGTCGCCGTACGGACCGCCGCCACGTCGCTGCCGCCGAGCGCGGCCTTGAGCGCGCCGAGGGCCTCGTTGACCTCGGTCCGCTCGGCCTCGCCGACCTTGTCGCCGTTCTCGGCCAGGAACTTCTCGGTCTGGTAGACGAGCTGCTCGCCGGTGTTGCGGGTCTCCGCCTCGTCCTTGCGACGGCGGTCCTCCTCGGCGTACTGCTCGGCCTCGCGCATCATCCGCTCGACGTCCTCCTTCGGGAGGGCCGAGCCGCCGGTGATCGTCATCGACTGCTCCTTGCCCGTCCCGAGGTCCTTCGCGGACACGTGGACGATGCCGTTAGCGTCGATGTCGAACGTCACCTCGATCTGCGGCACGTTGCGCGGCGCGGGCGGCAGGCCGGTCAGCTCGAACATGCCGAGCTTCTTGTTGTACGCCGCCATCTCGCGCTCGCCCTGGAACACCTGGATGTTCACCGACGGCTGGTTGTCCTCCGCGGTCGTGAACGTCTTCGAGCGCTTGGTCGGGATCGTGGTGTTGCGGTCGATCAGGCGCTCGAACAGGCCGCCCTTGACCTCGATGCCGAGCGAGAGCGGGGTGACGTCGAGGAGCAGGACGTCCTTGACCTCGCCCTTCATGACGCCGGCCTGCAGGCTTGCGCCGATGGCGACGACCTCGTCGGGGTTGACGCCCTTGTTCGGCTCCTTGCCGCCGGTCAGCTCGCGGACGAGCTCGCTCACGGCGGGCATGCGGGTCGAGCCGCCGACGAGGACGACGTGGTCGATGTCGTTGACGCTGATGTTCGCGTCCTTGACCGCCTGGTGGAACGGCCCCTTGCAGCGGTCGAGCAGGTCCGCCGTCATGCGCTGGAACTCGCTGCGCGTGAGCTTGGTCTCGAGGTGCAGCGGGCCCTCGGCGGAGGCGGTGATGTACGGCAGGTTGATGTGCGACTCCATCGAGCCGGACAGCTCGATCTTCGCCTTCTCGGCGGCCTCGCGGAGGCGCTGCATCGCCATCTTGTCCTTGGACAGGTCGATGCCGTGCGCGTTCTGGAACTCCTTGACGAGCCAGTCCATGACCCGCTGGTCCCAGTCGTCGCCGCCGAGGTTCGTGTCGCCGGAGGTCGACTTGACCTCCACGACGCCCTCGCCGATCTCGAGCAGCGACACGTCGAACGTGCCGCCGCCGAGGTCGAACACGAGGATCGTCTGGTCCTTCTCGCCCTTGTCGAGGCCGTACGCGAGCGCGGCCGCGGTGGGCTCGTTGACGATCCGCAGGACGTTGAGGCCGGCGATCTTGCCCGCCTCGGTCGTCGCCTGGCGCTGCGCGTCGTCGAAGTACGCGGGGACCGTGATGACGGCGTCGGTCACGGTGTCGCCGAGGTACGCCTCCGCGTCGCGCTTGAGCTTCTGCAGCACG
>DASZER010000045.1:0-48151 GCA_035940575.1 Frankiaceae bacterium
ACGGCCCACTGTTCACCAGCGAACGAGCCCGACGAGCCGCGCTGCCAGCATGGCTACACGACTACAACCACCACCGGCCCCACACCGCGATCGGCAACGTCCCGCCGATCACTCGCTTGACCAACCTCGCTGGTCAGTACAGCTAGCCCAGGAACGACAGCCGCACCTCGCGGTCGGGGTTGTCGCCGTTGGTGTCCACCAGCGCGACCGACTGCCAGGTGCCGAGCATCAGGCGCCCGCCGACCACCGGCACCACGACCGACGGCGCGACGAACGCCGGCAGCACGTGGTCGCGGCCGTGCCCGGGCGAGCCGTGGCGGTGGCGCCACTTGCCCTCGGTCGCGGGCAGCGCGTCGTCCAGCGCCACCAGCAGGTCGCGCTCGGAGCCCGACCCGAGCTCCAGGATCGCGACGCCCGCGGTGGCGTGCGGGACGAACACGTTGAGCAGCCCGTCGCCAAGCTCGGCGACGAACGACGCGCACTCCCCCGTGATGTCGGAGACGGCGGGCACGGAGCCCGTACGGACACGGAACACGGACGACCTCATAGTGCGAGGATGGAGTACGTGGCCGATTCGAACCGCCCCGGGATCATCACCGACGGGCTCCCGAGCCAGCTCCCCGACACCGACCCGTCCGAGACGGCGGAGTGGCTGGAGAGCCTCGACGCGGTCGTCAACGAGCAGGGCCGCACCCGCGCCCGCTACCTCCTCCTGCGCCTGCTCGCGCGGGCGCGGCAGCAGGCGATCGGCGTCCCTAGCCTGACGAGCACCGACTACATCAACACGATCCACCCCGACGAGGAGCCGTGGTTCCCCGGGGACGAGTACGTCGAGCGCCGCATCCGCGCCTACATCAGGTGGAACGCCGCCGTGATGGTCAGCCGCGCGAACCGCCCGGGCCTCGGCGTCGGCGGCCACATCGCGACGTACGCGTCCAGCGCGAGCCTCTACGAGGTCGGCTTCAACCACTTCTTCCGCGGCAAGGAGGGCGGGGAGTCCGGGGACCAGGTCTTCATCCAGGGCCACGGCTCCCCCGGCATCTACGCCCGCGCGTTCCTCGAGGGCCGCCTCACCGAGCAGAACCTCGACGCGTTCCGCCAGGAGTCGAAGCCCGGCGGGCTCCCTTCGTACCCGCACCCCCGGCTCATGCCGGACTTCTGGGAGTTCCCGACGGTCTCGATGGGCCTCGGGGCGATCGGCGCGATCTACCAGGCGCGGTTCAACCGCTACCTGCATGCCCGCCGCATCAAGGACACCTCGCGCAGCAGGGTGTGGTGCTTCCTCGGCGACGGCGAGATGGACGAGCCCGAGAGCCTCGGCGCGATCGGCGTCGCGGCGCGCGAGGAGCTCGACAACCTGATCTTCGTCGTCAACTGCAACCTCCAGCGCCTCGACGGCCCGGTCCGCGGCAACGGCAAGGTCATCCAGGAGCTGGAGTCGACGTTCCGCGGCGCCGGCTGGAACGTGATCAAGGTCGTCTGGGGCCGCGACTGGGACCCGCTGCTCGCCGCCGACCGCGACGGCGTCCTCGTCAACCGGATGAACACCACGCCCGACGGCCAGTTCCAGACGTACTCGGTGGAGAGCGGCGCGTACATCCGCGAGCACTTCTTCGGCGGCGACGCCCGGCTGCGCCGGATGGTCGAGCACCTCTCCGACGACGACCTCCGCCGCCTGAGCCGCGGCGGGCACGACTACCGCAAGGTGTACGCCGCGTTCGCGGCCGCCGTGGCCCACACCGGCCAGCCGACGGTGATCCTCGCCCAGACCATCAAGGGATGGACGCTGGGCAAGGACTTCGAGGCGCGCAACGCCACGCACCAGATGAAGAAGCTGACCAAGGCCGAGCTGAAGGAGTTCCGCGACCGGCTCTACCTGGAGATCCCCGACAAGGACCTCGAGGGCGACCTGCCGCCGTACTACCACCCCGGCAAGGACAGCGACGAGATCCAGTACATGCTCGACCGTCGCAAGGCGCTCGGTGGCTTCCTCCCCCGGCGGGTCAACCGCGCGAAGCCGCTGCCGCTGCCGGCCGACAAGGCGTACGACGACCTCATGAAGGGCTCGGGCAAGCAGGAGGTCGCCACGACGATGGCGTTCGTCCGGCTGCTCAAGGACCTGCTCAAGGAGAAGGGCGTCGGGCCCCGCTTCGTGCCGATCATCCCGGACGAGGCGCGGACGTTCGGCATGGACTCGCTGTTCCCGAGCCTCAAGATCTACTCGCCGCACGGCCAGCGCTACGAGGCCGTCGACCGCGAGCTGCTGCTGTCCTACAAGGAGAGCCAGCAGGGCGTGATCCTGCACGAGGGCATCAGCGAGGCCGGCTCGATGGCGTCGGTCATCGCGACCGGCACGTCGTACGCCACGCACGGCGAGCACATGATCCCGCTGTTCGTCTTCTACTCGATGTTCGGGTTCCAGCGCGTCGGCGACCAGATGTGGCAGTTCGGCGACCAGCTCGGGCGCGGGTTCGTGATCGGCGCGACGGCGGGACGTACGACGCTCAACGGCGAGGGCCTGCAGCACCAGGACGGCCACAGCCAGCTCCTGGCCAGCACCAACCCGGCGTGCGTCGCGTACGACCCCGGGTGGGCGTACGAGCTCGCGGTCATCGTCAAGGACGGCCTGCGCCGCATGTACGGCGAGGACGCGGAGGACGTCTTCTACTACGTCACCGTCTACAACGAGCCGATGCCGCAGCCGCCCGCGCCCGACGTGCCGGACCTGGAGCAGGGCATCGTGCGCGGCCTCTATCGCTACGCCGCCGCCGCCAAGGCGCCGAAGAAGGCGCCGCGCGCGCAGGTGCTCGCCAGCGGCATGGCGCTGCGGCTCGCGATGCGGGCGCAGGAGCTCCTGGCGAACGACTGGGGCGTCGCCGCCGACGTGTGGAGCGCGACGTCGTGGAACGAGCTGCGCCGCGACGCCGTCGCCTGCGAGGAGCACAACCTCCTGCACCCCGACGACCAGCGGACGCCGTACGTCACCACCGCCCTGCGCCACGCGCAGGGGCCCGTGGTGGCCGTGTCCGACTGGATGCGCGCGGTGCCCGACCAGATCAGCCGGTGGGTCCCCGGCGACTGGGAGTCGCTCGGCACGGACGGCTACGGCCGCTCGGACACCCGCGCGGCGCTGCGGCGGCACTTCCACGTCGACGCGGAGTCGATCGCGGTCGCCGTGCTGCAGTCGCTGGCCCGGCGGGGCGAGGTGAAGGCGTCGGTGGTCGCGGAGGCGATCGCCAAGTACGACCTCGCCTCCGACACCGTCCCCGCCGGCCACGGCTCGACCGAGGCGCAGGAGCCGGACGCGGCGTCGTAGTGGCGCGGGCCGGGCCCGGCCGCGCGGCGGCCCGGCGCGCCGGTCGTCCGGGCGCGCCGGCCGGCCCCCAACTTTGCAGCCGGCGCCGCACTGCCCCGCGTGACGATCTTCAATGTTGGGGAGGGAGGGACGCGCGTGCAGACGTTCCTGCCCTACGCCGACTTCGCGGAGTCGGCGAGGGCGCTCGACCCGCGGCGGCTCGGCAAGCAGCGGGTCGAGGCGTTGCAGGTGCTCCGCGCGCTGACGATCCCGACGTACGGCTGGCAGCACCACCCGTGCACCCGCATGTGGCGCGGGCACGTCAACGCCCTGGCGGCGTACGGCGTCGAGATCAGCCGCGAGTGGGTGCGGCGCGGCCACGCGGACACGTGCGAGACGCAGATCGCGGAGTTCTGGGACGGCCGCGACCAGGCGGCGCTGGCCGCGGCGGGCGAGCTGCCGTGGTGGCTCGGCGACGAGGCGTTCCACCTCGCCCACCGCTCCTCGCTGCTGCGCAAGGACCCGGAGTGGTACGGCCCCCGCTTCGGCGACGTCCCCGACGACCTGCCGTACGTGTGGCCACAGCGAGAAGCCCCGGGGTGATGGCCCGGGGCTCCTCGCTATGGGAGGTCGTTACGCGACGTGGCGCATCTTGCGGCCGACGACCCACGCGCCGCCGCCGACGACGACCAGGCCGCCGCCCAGCGCGAGCAGCGTGCCCGCGGCCGAGCCGGTGAACGGCAGGGAGCCGACGCCGCGCTCGAAGCGCGTGCCGAGCACCCGGGTGCCGGTCTCGCGGCCCGCGACGGTGGTACCGGTGTTGGTGAACGACGTGCCGAGGACGGTCTCGCCGCGCTCCTCGTTCGTGCCGCCCACGGCGCCCGTGGCCGGAGGCGTCAGGCCGGTGCCGGTCCCGCCGGTCTCGCCGCCCGTGCCGCCGGTCCCGCCGGTGCCGCCGGTCCCGCCCTCGGTGCCGCCGACGACGGGAGGCGTCTCGGTCCCGCACGGCTCGAACCAGAACACCTTGTGCTTCACGCCGCCAGGCTCGCCCGTGGAGAGCGTCACCTTGAGGTGGTAGCCCTGCTTCGGGTGCGCGGTGAGGCCGGAAAGGTCGAGGTCGGCCGCGGTGAACTCGAAGATCGCGTCGGGGTCGTTCGAGCCGCCGCCGGCCGCGTCGGTGCTGAACGTCACGTCGTTCAGCGAGGCGACGGTGCCGGAGCCGGAGGGCGCGTGGCCCGCGATGGTGACGTCGCCGACCTGGCCCTCGTCGAAGCCGAACAGCTTGAGGCGGAACCCGCACTCGACGTGCGGCTCGTTCGCCATGCCTTCGCTGTACGGGAGGCCGTCGACCTTGAACGTGCCGTTGTTGCCGGCCGGGTCCTGGTCCGAGCCCTTGGCGCCGGAGTCGCCCTTGGCGCCGGAGCCGCCGCCGTGCTGCGAGCCGCCGGAGGAACGGCCCTCGGACGACCCGCCGCGCGAGGAGCCCTGCGAGCGGCCCTGGGAGGCCGAGCCGCCGCGGTCACCCCCGCCCTTCTTGCCGTCGTCGCCGGCGAACGCGGGCGCCGCGAACGCCATGCCCGAGAGGAGGAACGCCGCCGAGGCGGCGACCGCGCGATGGGAGAGCCGCAGGGAGTCGCTCATCTTCGCTGCCTTCCGCTGAAGGGGGGCCGGTGCGGCCCTGGTTGCGGCAGAAGATCCCCGGCAAATCGGACACGAAAACTGCGCGCGCAGGAGTGCTCACACAGTGTGTCGAACGAGTCACCTCGTCATGACCCAGCTCTCACATTCCGCCGAACCTCCCGCCGTGCCCGGGGCTCTTTCCCCGTGGACGAAGGAGCTGGTGACCGGTGACGGAGCGACGGGCATGACCGCTGAGCTGGTGCTCGGTGGCGTGGACGCGCGTGCCGACGCCCCCGAGGCGGTGGTCCCGACCACCCGCGAGGAGGCGTTCCGCGACCTCTACGCCGCGGAGTACGCCGGCCTCGCCGGCTACTGCACCGCCCTCACGGGCGACGTCCAGCTCGCGCGCGACATCACGCAGGAGGCGTTCGCCCGCCTGTTCGCCCGCTGGGTGGGCGTGCGGGAGCCGAAGGCGTACGTCTACTACGTCGCCACCAACCTGGCGCGCCGCCACTGGCGCCGCAGCAAGAAGGAGCGCGAGATCTACACCGAGATCGGGCACCGCCCGGTCGAGGAAGGTCCCGTCCACGACCCCTGGCTGCGCGACCTCGTCGAGCGCCTGCCCGAACGACTCCGAGAGGCCGTCCTGCTGCACTACTACGCCGACCTCCCCGTGACCGAGGTCGCCGTCCTGACCAAGCGCCCCGTCGGCACCGTGAAGCGCCGCCTCCACGAGGCCAGGCAGCTCCTCGCCGCCGAGCTGGAGGGCCACCGTGACTGACGTCCCCCGCCGCTCGTACCCGCTCGTCGTCGCCCCGCCGGGCGGCTTCGAGAACGCGGTCAAGCGCGGCAGGTCGCTGCGGCGCCGCCGCGTGGGCGGCTCGTCCGGCCTCGCGCTCGTCCTCGTCGGCGCGCTCGGCTACGGCGTCCTCGGCGGTGGCGGCGGCGTCGACGAGCTCCGCCCGACCGACGACAAGCGCGACCTGCGCACGGCGTCGCCGGTGCCCGGCGGCGTCCTCGTGACGACCCCGACGCCGCAGCCGACGTCCTCGCCCGGCAGCAGGCCCGTCGCGCTGCCGACGCACAAGCCGGGCACCGGCACCGGCGGCGGCGTCCGCCCGAGCGTCGGCCCCTCGTCGGTCGTCGTTCCGCCGCCGTCGGACGAGCGCCCGCCGAGCACGGGCGGGGGCCGCAGGTACGCCCCCCGCAACCGCATCGAGCGCGACGACGACATCACGAACACCGAGCCCGACTGCCTCGGCAGGGAGAGCCAGGAGTGGTGCGTCGTGCCGTACGTCGACGCGACGAACGGCGTCGACGGGCAGTACGTCGTGACGTACACCCTCTGCCGCTCCCGGGCGTTCCCCGCGAAGACCGTGCGGTTCGACTACCGCGACGAGCTCGAGCTCATCGCGACCGACACCGAGCACGAGGACGTCGTGTGGACGTACTCGCTGGGCCGCTCGCGGGTGGTCGAGCCGGAGGACGTGACGTTCCAGCCGGGCATGTGCTCGGCGTGGCAGGTCGTGTGGGACGGCCTCGACGACTACGGCCGCCTGCCCCCGCAGGGCCCGTACACGATGACGATCACGCCTCGGTCGCGCGACGCGCTCCCGTCGGGCGAGGCGGCGTTCGACCACCACTAGTGGTCTAGCCCGCCTCCGCGGGCTTCGCGAGGAGCGCCGCGGCCGGCAGGGTGAACGTGAACGTCGACCCGACGCCCACGGTGCTGTCGACCCAGATGCGCCCGCCCATCGCCTCGACGAGCCGGCGCGCGATGTGCAGGCCGAGGCCGGTCCCCTGCGCCTCGCGGGTCATGTGGTGGCCGAGCCTGTGGAACCGCTCGAACACCGCCTCCCGCTGGTCCTCGGGGATGCCGAAGCCCCTGTCGGACACGCTCACGACGACCTTGTCGCCGTCGCGCGCCACGCGCACCTCGATCGGCGAGCCGGCGGGCGAGTACTTGTCGGCGTTGGAGACGAGGTTGTTGATGACCTGCTCCACGCGGCCCGCGTCGGCCATCGCGGTGCCGGCGAGGCCCGCGCGCAGGTGCCTGACCGGGCGGTCGGGCACCTGGCGGCCGAACTCCTCCAGCGCCTTCTCGATGACCTCGTCGATGCCGACCGGAACGGTCGTCACGACGAACTGGCCACGGTCCATCGCCGAGACCGACAGCACGTCCTCGATGAGCCGCTGGAGCCTGCCGGTCTGGTGCATGAGGCGTTCGTGGATCTCCCGCCTGTCCTCTTCCGTCGGCTGGAACTCCGGCCGCAGCAGCGTGGACACCCAGCCGCGCAGCGACGTCAGGGGGGTGCGCAGCTCGTGGGAGACGGTGGCGAGGAACTCCTCCTTCGCCTGCGCCGCCTCGCGCATCGCGGTGACGTCGCGGACGACGATGACGACGGTCTCGATGTCGCCCGCGGACGAGCGGACGGCGGCGAGCGACAGGTGCAGCCAGCGCACGGTGCCCGCGCCCGCGCCGCCGATGGACACCGACGCCTCGGCGTGCGAGGAGTGGCCGAGCTGCGTCCAGAGCCAGTCGGTGGACACCGGCGTGCCGTCGGCGTCGGCGCCGGCGTGGCCGAACGTCAGCGGGCAGCCGAGCACGTCCTCGGCGGACAGGCCCGAGATGCGGGTCATGGCCGGGTTCCACGACGTGACGCGGCCGCGCGCGTCGACGGAGAGGATGCCGTCGGAGGTGTTGTCGACGACGCGGGAGAGCTTGGCCCGCTCCTCGCGCATCTCCTCGTAGAGGCGCGCGTTCTCGACCGAGGTCGCGACCTGGTTGGCGAACGTCCGCATGACCTGGAGCTCGCGGGTGGGCATCGGGATGACGCCGCCGAAGCCGATGCGCAGGGTGCCGACGCAGTGGTCGGCCGTCGCGATCGGGACGACGACGCACTGCTCGAGCCCGAGGGACGCGAGCTCGCGGCGCTGCGCGGCGGGGGCGCGGCGGCGTACGAGCTGGTACGGCTCGCGCTCGGAGTGCGCGCGCGGCCAGAACGTCGCCGCGTCCTCGAGCGTGCGCCCCTCCAGCACGCGGGTGTCGCCGCCCTCGCGGCGCCACGTCGTGATCTTCCCCGACGTCTCGTCGTCGACGAGCATGAGCTCGACGAAGTCCGCCTTGAACAGCTCGGCGGTCCGGTCGAGGACGATCTGCGCGATCTCCGCGCGGCGCAGCCGCGAGACGTCGCGCGACGTCGCCTGGAGCACCTGCCACGTGTCGCGGTCCTCGCCGACGCGCAGGTAGCCGCGGTAGGCGGTGTAGAGCAGCAGCAGGAAGAACGGCAGCACGATCAGCGCGCCGCTGGACTGGGTGGCGACGGTCGCGACGCCGATGCCGCCGATGGTGTTGCCGAGCCACACCATGGTCTGCAGCAGCGCGCCCTTGCGGAGCACCTCGCCGACCTTGAGGTCCTGCGAGAACGCCACCGCGAAGCCGACCGCCGTGCTGCTCCACACGGCGAACACGAGCGTGCCGACGCCGAGCGCGGCCCACGTCGCGGGCGAGGAGATCTGCTCGTGGATGTCGCCGCGCGTGAGCGCCTGCGCCGTCATCGAGGCGAGGGCGGTGCCGATCGCGGTCGCGGTGGTGTTGAAGACGAGCTTCGTGAGCGGGCGGCGCAGCATGGCTTGGGCGGCCGCCGCGGCGAACGACGCCACGACCACGACCCAGCCCGACGGCAGCATCACGATGCCGAAGACGACCGGCAGCTCGGCCCAGGTGAACGAGTACCTGCTGTGGCCGAACCTGATGTTCATCAGCGCGGCCTCGCCGATGAGGAAGAACGCGCCGGCCAGGAGCAGGCTGCCGAGGTCGGGCCGGTCGGCGATCGCGCTCGGCACCGCGTGGGCGAACGCCAGCGTGCCGCCGACGGCGACCAGCGCTACGAGGCGACGAAGCCGGGCCGGCATGGCCGGCCCGGCAGCGTCGTTGCCGCGAGGCGTCATCGGCTAGTCGTGGCCGAGCGCCCGCGCGAGCTGTCCCGGCTCGCTCTTCTCACCCGCGACGTAGTGGCCCGCCTTCGGTCGCGCTCCCCACCAGGCGTTGAGGAACAGGGTCCCGATCTCCACGTCACCGTACTCGGCGCTGGTCCAGCCCTCGCCGTTCCACTGGGTGCCGTTCCACTGGGTGCCGTTCCACTGCGTGCCGTTCCACTGCGTGCCGTTCCACTGCGTGCCGTTCCACTGCGTGCCGTTCCACTGCGTGCCGTTCCACTGCGTCCCGTTCCACTGCGTCCCGGTCCACTGGGCGTCGGTCCACGCCGCGGCGTTCCACTGCGTGCCGTTCCACTGCGTGCCGTTCCACTGCGTGCCGTTCCACTGGGTGCCGGTCCACGCGGAGCTGTTCCACTGGGTGCCGGTCCAGGCGGCGGCGTCCCAGCGGTTGCAGAAGACGTCGATCTCGCCCTGGATCATGCGGTACGTGCCGTCCTGCGCGCAGTCGGCGTAGACGTGCGTGCTGCCGCGGCTGCCCTCGATCGAGCCGAGGCCCGTGCTCTGGAACGTCTGCTGCTGCGCCGGGCCGGGGTCGGCGGCGATCGCGGCGCCGACGTTGACGCGGCCCTTGCCCTGCGTCGTGGCCGGCACGCCCGGCATCGGGTTGGCGGTGCCCTTGAGCGCGGCCTTGACCTGGTCGGGCGTCCAGTCCGGGTGCGCCTTGACGACGAGCGCGGCGAGGCCGGACGTCACCGCGGCGGCCTCGGAGGTGCCGGAGCCCTTGATGTAGCTCGGGGGCACGAGCGCCTTCGGGTTCTGCTGCTCGACCGTGGAGCCGTACGAGCGCGTCGCGATCAGCGTGCGGCCGGGGGCGACGAGGTCGGGCTTGACGAGCCCCTGCGCCGTCGGGCCGCGCGAGGTCCACTGCGGCACCTGGTCGTTCGACGTGTTGACGTCGCCCTTGTCGTCGTACGCGCCCACGGTGAGGATCACCGGGTCGTCACCGGGCTTGGAGATCGTGGAGGTGCCCGGGCCGGAGTTGCCCGCCGAGGCGACGACGACGATGCCCTGGCGCCAGAGCCGCTGGACCGCGTAGTTGATCGGGTCCACGGCCGGGTCGGCGGTGGAGCTGGTGCCCCAGGAGAGGTTCAGGACGCGGATGTTGAAGTTGTCCTTGTACGCCGACACCCAGTGCATCGCCTGGAGCATCGTCGACACGTCGGCGGCGCCGTTGCGGCCGGCGACCTTGACCGAGACGAGCGTCGACTTCGGCGCGACGCCGGCGTAGGCGCCGTTGGGGTTGGTGGCCGAGTCCGCGCCGCTGCCGCCGACGATGCCGGCCATCACGGTGCCGTGGCCGTACGAGTCGGCGAGCGACCCCTCGCCCGAGAGGTCGGGGCCGTAGACGAGGCGGCCCTGGAAGTCCTTCATCGGCGAGATGCCGGTGTCGATGACGGCGATGCCCACGCCCTCGCCGAGGTTGCCCGCGCTCCACGCCGACCCCGCGCCTGAGGCCCTGGCGTACGACGAGGCGATGCTGTAGTCCTCGTAGACGTTGCTGGCGAACGTCACCGCGGAGTTCTCGGTCACGGCCCGCACGCCCGGGTGGGCGCGCAGCGACGCGACCGCGGAGGCGGGGACGCGCGCGGCGAAGCCGTTGACCAGACCCAGGCGCGCGTCGACGCTGCCGCCGAGGGCGCGGATGGCCTCGGCCACCGCGGCCTCCGAGCCGGCCCGCGCCTGCACGATGACCTTCTGACCCGTTCCCGTCCCCGGACGCGCGGCCCACGTGCTGCCCTTCGCCAACGGCGTGGCAGCGGTGGCCGTCAGGCCAGGGGCCGTGACGCCGGCCGTCACCAGCGCGGCGGCGAGCCAGCGGAGGCGGCGGTTGGATCCAGCGGCCGGTCCCATGAGGGTCCTTCCGGTAACGCAGCGCTTGGCTGCTGTTGCTCTGAGTGAGCGTCCCTAGCCGCAAGGCAGAGCGCACTCGCTACCTGTGTCCGTACGGATACTCGTCGTGAGCACCCGCCGAGTCCCTAGCACGTTGTGATCAATTGCTGACAGGACGTTAGGTCGGGACCCCGTCACGGAAGCGGACGGATCAGGACAGAAGGCGCGCCGCCTCGGGCTCCGCGCCCTCCCCGACCGGGGCGGGGGCCGCGCCGCGCTCGGTGCGCCAGATGCGGAACGCGCCCGTCGAGGCGCACAGCCAGGCGGCACCGAGCGTGACGCCGCCCACGACGTCGGACAGGTAGTGCACGCCGAGCGCCAGCCGCGACAGAGCCACGAGCACGACGATCGCGACCGTCCCGGCCACGGCGGGGCGCGCGACGCCGCGCCGCCGCAGGGCGGGGAGGAACGCCAGCAGGACCGCCCCGTAGACCACCGTGGACGACATCGAGTGGCCGCTCGGGAAGCTCTTGCCGAACGCGTGCGCGATCGGCTCGTCGAACACCGGCCGCGGCCTGTCCACCAGCACCTTCACGACCGTGTCGATCACGCCGCCGAGCACGCCGGTGACCGCGAGGTAGAGCGCGAGCCTGCGGCGGCCGTGGCGGAGGACGTAGACGATGGCGAGCCCGGCCACGACGTAGAGCGTCGGCGGGCTGCCGACCAGCGTCACGGCGCGCGCGGCGACGCGGACGGGGGCGTTGCGGGCTACGACGCCGTGGAAGCGCTCGGCGACGCCCTGGTCCACGGCGAGCAGCGGCCCGTTGCGGACCACCTGGTCCAGCAGGATCCCGAACGGCACGGCCACCAGCAGCAGCGCGGCCGCGAACAGCGTCAGCCGCAGGCCGTACCGGCTCTCGGGGTCCAGGCGCGGGTGCACGTCACTCCGCGGGGACGTAGACCCGCAGGGGCTTGACGCGCTTGGCGATCACGAACTCCGCGCTGCCGTCGAACGTCTCCCCGTCGCGCGCGAGCCGCAGCGGCGCCTCGCTGCGCACCGTGACCCGCCTGGCGAAGCGCTGCTCGTAGACGCGGCTGCGCGCGAGCGTCCCCGTGAGGATCGCGA
The DNA here is from genome assembly GCA_035940575.1 of Frankiaceae bacterium. Lineage (GTDB taxonomy): Bacteria > Actinomycetota > Actinomycetes > BP-191 > BP-191 > BP-191. The sequence continues at coordinate 11,871 of DASZER010000045.1, forward strand.
GCACGAGCCGCGTCGTGGCGAACGGCTTGTCCGCGTCCACGACCCGCACGTCCAGCAGCCCGTCGTCCACCTCGGGCCGGTACGCGGGCGCGAAGCCGCTCGGCTCGTAGCGGCAGTTGCCGACGAAGATCGCCCAGATGCGGCGCGGCACGCCGTCGATCTCGACCTCGACCGGCTCGCGGGTGCGCAGCACCTTGACGAGCGCGACGACGAGCGCGGGCCACTTGCCGTAGCGGTCCTCGAGGCGCTCGCGCGCGTCGACCAGGTCGGCGTACGAGCCGAAGGAGGCGGTGTTGAGGAACGGCCGCCCGTCGATCTCCGCGACGTCGAGCTCGACCGCCGTGCCCTCCTCGACCGCGCGGCGCACGTCGTCCACGCCGGCGAGGCCGACGTCGCGCGCGAGGTGGTTGAGCGTGCCGCCGGGGACGAGCGCCAGCGGGAGGTCGTGGGCGTACGCCACCTCGGCGGCGGCGTTGACCGAGCCGTCGCCCCCGTGGACGCCGACCGCGCGGGCGTGCGGCGCGGCGGTCTCCAGCGTCTTGGGGAGCTGCTCGGGGTCGTCCAGCGCGACGACGTCGGCGCGGGGCAGCGCCTGGCGGATCTCGTCGGCGGCGTCGTCCGCGGCCGTCGACTCGCCGCCGGCGGAGGCGTTGACCGCGATCGTCACGCCCTCCCCGCCGGGCGCGGGGTCGACGCTGACCGGGCTGAGGCGGCGGCGTACGGTCGCCGGGTCCACCGGCGCCGTCGGCCACCACCAGCGGGTGGCGTAGGCGAGGCCGGCGCCGAGCGCGAAGCCTCCGACGACGTCGCCGGGCCAGTGCACGCCGGTGTGCACGCGCGAGTAGCCGACCGCGGCGGCCGCCAGGCCGAGCGGCACCGCGAGGCCCGGCATCTCGCTCGCCGCGCCGACCGCGAACGCCGCCGCGCTCGCGCTGTGCCCGCTCGGGAACGACGTGCTGATCGGCCGCCGGTGCGGCAGGCGCGCCTGCTCGGTCAGCGTCAGGTAGTCGGGGCGGGGGCGGCGGTAGACGCGCTTGCCGACCTGGTTGGCGACGGCGCTCGCGGCGGCGATCGACAAGGTGCCGCGCAGCGCGGCCCGCCTTCCGGGCCTGCCGCGCGTCGCGAGGACCGCCGCGATGCCGAACCAGAGCTTCGAGTGGTCGGCCGTCCGGGTCAGCCGCGCCATGCTCGTGTCGAGCCACAGCGGCGTGTCCGCCCGGTGCAGGCGCGCCCAGAGTCGTTCGTCGGCCATGCGAAGGACACCCATGCCGTCGCGATGCCCGTTCGCGCCGCGCCGCAACCGCGCGCCGTAGGCTCACCCACGATGGACCCGGTGGAGGCGCTGAAGCGGATCGCGTACCTGCTCGAACGCAGCCGCGAGCCGACCTACCGCGTGCGCGCGTTCCGCCGCGCGGCCGAGACGATCGCGGCGGTGCCGCGCGAGGATCTGACGCAGCGCGCGCTGGAGGAACGCCTCACCGACCTGCCCGGCATCGGCGACGTCACCGCGCGCGTGGTGCTCGAGGCGCTGGCGGGCCGCCAGCCGGAGTACCTGACCAAGCTCGAGGGCATCGAGCTCGAGCCGCTGCCGGAGGGCACCGAGGAGATCCTCGCCGCGCTGCGCGGCGACTGCCACGTGCACTCCGACTGGTCCGACGGCGGCAGCCCGATCCGCGAGATGGCGGTCGCGGCGCGCGCGCTCGGCCACGAGTACATGGTGCTCACCGACCACTCCCCCCGCCTGACCATCGCCAAGGGCCTCTCCCCCGACCGCCTCCGCGAGCAGCTCGACGTCGTCGCCGCGCTCAACGCCGAGCTGGCGCCGTTCCGCATCCTCACCGGGATCGAGTGCGACATCCTCGAGGACGGCGCGCTCGACCAGGAGGACGAGCTGCTCGAACGCCTCGACGTCGTCGTCGCCAGCGTCCACTCGAAGCTGCGGATGCCGCGCGCGGAGATGACGCGACGGATGGCGTACGCCGTCGCGAACCCGCACACGGACGTCCTCGGCCACTGCACCGGCCGGATCGTCGTCGGGCGCGGGCGGCCGGAGTCGGAGTTCGACGCGGAGCTGGTGTTCCAGGCGTGCGCGGAGTTCGGGACCGCGGTCGAGGTGAACAGCCGCCCCGAGCGGCTCGACCCGCCGAAGCGCCTGCTGTCGCTCGCGGTCGAGGCCGGGTGCCTGTTCAGCATCGACACCGACGCGCACGCGCCGGGACAGCTCGAGTGGCAGCACTACGGCGCCGAGCGCGCCGCCGCCTGCGGCGTCACGCCCGACCGCGTGATCAACTCGTGGTCCGCCGACGACCTCGTCGCGTGGACCCGCGGCCGCTAGAAGGTCTCCCAGACGAGCGACACCTCGTCGTCGCCGGCGTCGCTCGTCGCGCCGGTGGAGCTGTAGAGCGCCATGGCCGCGGCGTTGGAGCGGTTCGTCAGCACGAACATCTCGCTCGCCCCGACCCTCCGGCACTCCTCCAGCAGCGCGCGTACGAGCGCGCCACCGTGGCCGCGGCGCCGGGCGGCCTCGTCGACGCCGATGTCGTAGAGGAACACCTGCGGGCGTACGTCGTCGGGCCGCGTGAGCAGCACCGCGCGGGCGTAGCCGACGGCTACGTCGCCCTCGTACGCGGCGTACGCCACGTTGCGTACGTCGGCGAGGAACGCCTCTGCCGCCTCCGGCACCGACCCTGGGAACGCCGCGAGCAGGTCGGCGGCCGCGGCGACCCGCCGTACGGTCACCGCTGCTCGTCGCCGCGCAGGTCGTTCGCCGCCGCGACGACGCCCATGCACAGGTCCTCGACGTAGGTGATCCCGGCGTCCTCGGCGACGGCCCGCGCGGCCTCGGAGGCGATCCCCTTCTGGAGCCAGACGGCCTTGATGCCGCGCGCGACGACGTCGCGCACGATCTCCTCCGCCTCCTCCGACGGCCGGAACACCTCGACCACGTCGACGCCGTCGGGCAGGTCGGCGACCGACTTCACGGACTCGACGCCCAGGACGACGGCGTCGTTCGGGTTGACGGGCAGGATCGTCCACCCGCGCTCGCGCAGCGCCACGGGGACGCGGTGCGCGGCCTTCTCCGGGTGGTCCGAGGCGCCTACGACGGCGATCGTACGGGCGTTGCGCAGGGTCTCCACGGGCGTCACGGGGCCACCATTCGTACGGTCTCGCCGGCTACGTCACCGAGCGCGTACCCGCGTACGGACAGCGCACGCAGCGACGCGGGGGTGAACCTCCCCGACGTCAGCAGGGCGCGTACGACCGCGCCCTTCACGGCCTTGGAGTCGTACGACACCACGCGGCCCGCGCGCTCGACGCGCAGCGACCACCGTCGCGGGCCGGGCGCGAGGCGTACGGCGGCGGCGTGGTCGGTGGGCAGCAGGTTCCAGACGGGACGGCCCGCCGCGAGCGACTCGACGACGGCGGGCAGCCGCGCGCGCCAGTACGCCGCGACCGTCGTGCCGTCCGCGAGGCGGTCGGCGTACGTCAGCGGGTCCAGCCCGACCGGCTCCCCCGCCGCGAGGAGGCCGTGCGTCGGCGACACCACGACGACCGACTCCAGCAGCCGCCGCCGCGCCGCGACCGGCAGCGTCGAGGGGTCGAGCCACTCCCAGACGACGCCGGTGTAGCGCTCGTACGCGGGCAGCAGCGCCTGCCCGGGACGGGTGCCGGCCGAGCGCCACAGCGCGCGGCGCCACGCCGTCACCTCCGGCGCGATCGGCTCGCCCGGCGCGGCCGCGCCGCCGGGCGCGACGCGCTCCGACGTCGGCACGAGGATCAACGGCGCCGCCACCCGCCGCACGCTAGATCACGCGGCTAGTCTGCGCGGCACCGAGCGCGAACGGGGGCACCCATGGCCGTCAGCCGCAAGGTCGCGTTCGTCGGCGGCCTCGCCGCCAGCACCGCCGCGCTCGTGTGGATGGAGTCGCTGCCCCACGGCGCGATCCTGCGGTTCGAGCTCGCGGCCACGCGCGGCACCGCCGGCGCCGTCCTGCACGACTGGACGCGGCTCGACCTCGCCGACGACTACGTGCGGCGCGACTTCGCGTACCTGGCGACGTACTGGCTGCCGCCGTTCGCCGCGGCGGGCTGGGCGGCGAGCCGCCACGCCGCCCGCGGGCGCCACGCGTGGGCGCGGCGGGGGCGATGGGTCGCGGCGCTGCCGGTCTGCGCCGCCGGGCTCGACGCGGTCGAGAACGCGTTCCTGCTCCGGCAGGTCGCGGAGGCGCAGCGGGTCGGCCCGCTGGTCTACGGCGCCACGGGCCCGGCGCACCTCGCGCCGCTCGCCGCGGTGGCGGCCGCGTCGAAGTTCCTCCTCCTGCTGCTCGTCGTCGCCTACGTCGCGGGCGCGCTCGTGCCGCCGGGGCGCGCGTCCTAGCGCGCGTCGACCACGACCTCGTACTGGCTGCCGTTGCCGACCGGCGCGACGAACAGCTCGGTCGCGGCGATGCGCGGGTGCCGCAGCTCGAAGATGCCGCCCTGCGGCCTGCTGCTGACGCTGAACAGCAGCCGGAACTTCCGGTCGTGCCCGCGCGGGCCCGCCGCCAGGTCGGAGACCTGGAGCAGCGTCGCGGGGTGCACCGCGCCGTCGGCCGAGACCAGCGCGAAGCCGGTCCTCAGGTGCGGCGTGAACGACGAGCGGCGCAGGCCGTTCGCGGTACCGGAGGGGAGAGACAGAGCCTCGCCGGCCACCCCGAGCGGGGCGGCCGCCGCGGCGAGCAGCACGCAGCCCCGCAGGAAGTTGCGGCGTGACGACGACGTGGCCATGGGAAGCCCTTCACTCTCGAGGTGGGTCAGGGACGCTGCGGGAAGATGCCCTGCAGGGCGATGCAGAAGTTGAGGACGAGGTACGGCATCAGGTTGTTGTGCGGCAGGTCGCCGCCGGCCGGTGCCACCGCGGTCGGGGCGAGCGGCTGGCTGGTGCCGTCCGGCGCGTGCCACACCGGCTTGCCCGTGGACCGCGCCAGCGCCGTGGTCGGCGTCGGCGAGGACACGTCGGCGGGCGTCGACGTCGCGCGCATCTGGTGGGTGTGCACCGGCATCTCCGACTGGAGCAGCGTGACGGCCTCGGCACCCCCCATCTCGCCCACGGTCCGCGACGACAGACCCGCCCCCTGGCCCCAGTGCATCGGGGCGGATCCCTGCATGTTGGGCAGCCCGAACGTCGACTGGCCGTTGCCGCCGTGCATCGTGCCGAGCAGCGAGAACAGCGCGGTGTTCTGCGAGATCGGCATGAGCTGCCCGTCGCAGAACGCCCATCCGACCGGCGCGAAGTTGAGCGGGAAGATCCGGATCTCGCCCGTGAACTGGTCCGTCATCGACGCTCTCCTAGGTCGGGTTCGGGAACTCGCCGTAGAGCGAGATGATGAAAGTGACCACGTAGTACGGGTGCATGTTGTCGTGCGGCTGGCTGCCGCCCGTCGGCGCGAGCGACTGCGGCGCCAGGGCGACGTTCGCGGAGTCCTCGGTGTAGAGCTGCACCGTGCCGCTCTGCGCCGGCAGGTTCCCGCCCGGCGTCGGCTGGTTGGCCAGCGCCGTCGACGCGAGGAACGCGTGCGTGTGGTTCGGCATCTGGGTGCTGGTCAGCGTCACCTCCTCGGTGCCGGCCATCTCACCGATGACGTGCGGGCCGTTGGCGTTCTTGTGCATCGGGATGCGCGACTGGAGGTTCGGGAGCGCGAAGGTCGACTCCCCGTCACCGCCGTACGTCGTGCCGATGATGGTGAACAGCGTTTCGTTCTCGGAGATGGCCAGGAGCTGCCCGTTGCACTTCTCCCAGCCCACCGGTGCCCAGTTGGTGCCCATGAGCCTGATCTCGCCGACGTACGGCATTCCACGTCTCCTAGCTGTGCGTCGGGAAGTAGCCGGTCAGCGCGATGCAGAAGTTGAGCACCAGGTACGGCGACATGTTGTTGTGCGGCTGGCTGCCGCCGACGGCCAGGAGCGTGTCCGGCGCGATCGCCGTGAGCGGGCCCAGCGACGAGTACGCGTTGAGGTTCGCGTTGCCGAGGACCTTGGTGGCGTCCGGGATGTTCGAGCTGTTCGCGTCGGCGGTCTGCGTGCTCGTGACGGAGTGCGTGTGCGTCGGGAGCTGCGCGACCGACAGCGTCACCGCCTCCGAGCCGCCGGTCTGGCCGAGGTTGAACGCCTGGAACTGCTCGTGCACCGGCACCCTGCCCTGGAGGTTGGGCAGCGCGAACGTCGTCTGGCCGTTGCCTCCGTAGGTCGTGCCGAGCAGCGAGAACAGCGCCTGGTTCTGGGCGATCGGCAGGAGCTGGCCGTTGCACGCCGCCCACCCCGAGGGGACGAAGTTGAACGACATGATCCGGATCTCCGCTAGGTACGGGGTGCCCATGCTGGCTGCTCCTCGTCGGACGGTAGGGGCGGGTTGTCTCGGGTCACGGCGCCGCGCACGCGGCGCCCCCCGCGAATCCCGGGCTTGAGGAAACCACCGCGGCCGCGTCGGTGATCGTGTTTTGGGCGATCTCGAACGCCGTCACGGAACTTGTGCTAGTCGCGGCGCCGGAGTAGCCGGGGAGGCGGAACGTCGTGCCCACCATGCGGTTGCGGACGCGGACGTCCTGGAGCGGCGACGACACCGTGTTGCCCTTGATGTCGGCGCACACCGCGGTCGTGTCGGTGGAGATGGTGCCGGAGTCCACCTGCACGCCCTGGAGGCCGCTGGCGCCGAGCGTGACGGTGTTGCCTGCGATCGTGGCGTCGAGCGTCGACGAGCCGTTGCCCGCCGAGGCGAGGATGCCCTGGTGGCCGACCGCGGTCACGGTGTTGCCCGTGACCTCGACCCGGTGCCCGCCCGCGCCCTCGCCGTGCACCCAGATGCCGGGCGCGTTGGCGGAGTCGCCGTTGGAGACCGTGAGGTTGCGGATCGCGCCCGCCAGCGCGGCGCCGCCGGTGCCCGTGGCGCCGGTGCCCTTGTAGACGTTCACGGGGACGCCGCAGGCGGCGCAGCCGGTGACGGTGCCGCCGTCCACGGTGTACGCAAGCCCACCGGTGCCGTTCGACACGACGTCCATGCCGACGCCGCCGTTCATGACGACCGTGCTGCCGTTGACGGTGGCGGTGGTCCTCGCCGAGGACAGGGCGTAGACGGCGAGCGCGTCCATGCGGTTGCGGAGGTACGAGCTGCCGCTCGAGGTGAACGTCATCGCGGCGCTGCCGTCCGCCTCGACGAGCAGGCCGTGGCCGCCCGTCGTGGCGCCGTTGTCGCGGAAGACCGAGTCGGTGACGGTCAGGGCGGCGGTGCCGGAGGAGCCGAACACCCGCGCGTTGTCGCCTGCCGAGCCGGAGACGGTGACGCGCGTGAGCGTCGCGGTGCCGGTGCCGTTGGCGAGCGAGATGCCGTGCGTGCCGCTGCCGGACACCGTGACGTCGGTCAGCGACACGTCGCCCGCCATCGAGCCGAACACGCCCTCGCCGCCGGAGCCCGAGACCGCGAGGCCGGAGAGCGACACGCCCTTCACCGACGTCAGGCTGACGCCCGTGCCGGTCGAGCCGGCGATGGTCCCGCCGCCGGCGGAGAACGAGCCGGGCGACGTCGTGTTGACGGTGCTCAGCCGGATGCCCTCGGGGGCGCCGGTCGCGGAGACGCCGGTCAGGGCGAACGTGCTGCCCTGCGAGCCGGTCACGTCGACCGCGCGTGCGTTCGTCGTGGTGACCGCGACCTCGGCGACGGTGACGCCGTCGTCGCCGACGCCGACGAGGCCGGCGGTGCCGCTCGGCGGCGCGACGTCGAGCCCGCGGACGACGCTGCCGTCGGCCAGCGCTACGCCGCCGACAACGGTCGGCCTCGTGCCGTTGACCGAAGGCCGCGCGACCGTGCCTGCGGGCGGCGCGATGCCGAACACCGCGTCGAACGACGCGCCGCTCACGCCCTGCCCGACGAGCCAGCCGTTGGCCGGCTGGCTGATGCCGCCGGTGACCGTGCCGCTCGCGACGAACACGCGCGAGCCCGGCGCGGCGGCCGCCGTGGCGGCCGAGGTGAGCGTCCTGAACGGGTCCGTGAGCGTGCCGGTGCCGGGCCCGGCGACGGAGCCGTCGACGAACCAGATCACCGGGCCCTGCACCGACACCGTGACCGTCGCGGGGGCGCTCGTCGCGCCCGGCGCCGGCTGGCCGGAGTCGGTGACGGTGTACGCGAGCGTCACGGTCCCCGTGAACCCGGCCGGCGTGGCCAGGTCGAACGAGCCCGCGGCCGAGTCGACGGCGGAGACGACGCAGCCCGAGCAGGACAGCGGCGTCACCGAGGCGAGCGTGAACGACGGCGTGTACGTCGCGCCGGCGTCCGCCGCGTCGGTCGCGCCGTCCAGCAGCCCGCTCACCGTCAGGGCCATGTTCGCCTGCGCGGTGTACGCGTGGGCCGCCGCCGCGGGCGCGTCGTTGACGGGCGTCACCGTGATGGTGAACGTCTGCGGGTCGCTGGTGTCGTCGCCGCCGTTCGCGGTGCCGCCGTCGTCGGAGAGCGTGACGGTGACGGTCGCGGTGCCGTACGCGTTGGGGTTGGCGCGGTAGGTCAGCGTGCCGTCGGGCGACACCGCAGGCGCCGTCTGGAACAGCGCCGCGTTGTCGTCGGTGGTCGTGAACGTCAGGGTCTGGCCGGCCTCGCCGGGGCCGCCCGCGCTGATCGCGGTGGCCCAGCCGGGGACGGTCCGCAGCCCCGCGTCCTCGGCGACCGTCTGGTCGGGCCCTGCCGTGAACGACGGCGCGTCGTTCACCGCGAGGACCGTCACCGCGACGGTGTCGGTGTCGGTGAGCGCGCCGCCCGCGCCGGTGTGGCCGAGGTCGGACGTCGCCATGGTCAGCGTCGTGGTGCCGGAGAAGCCGCTGTCGGGCACGAGCGTCGCGGCGTCGAGCGCGGCGTCGAGCGCGGAGAGCGGGCCCGTGACCGTGACGTCGCCCGTGCCGTTGCCGGTGACGGCGACGCCGCCGGTGCCGACCGTCACCGAGGCGCCGGCGACCGTGAGCCTGGTCCGTACGTCGGACCCGCCCGCGTCGACGTCGGCGACGGCGAGCGCGCCCTGGCCGAACGCGTACGGCGTCTCCTCCTCGGCGCCGACCGAGGCGGGCGCGGTGTTGACCGGGGCGTCGTTCACCGCGGTCACCGCGAGGGTCACGGTGGCGGCCGAGGCGGACGCCTGGATGCCGTCGTGCGCGCGGTAGGTGAACGAGTCCGCGCCGGCGTAGTCGTCGGCGGGGACGTAGGTGAACGAGCCGTCGCCGTAGAGCTGGAACGTCTCCGCGTGCGCGGGCGCGCTCTCGAGCACCGCCGTGATCGGCTGGCTCTCCGGGTCGCTGTCGTTGCCGAGGACGCCGGGCGCCGAGGGCGCCAGCCAGCCGTCCTCCGCGACGGAGTACGCGTCGTCGGCCGCGGTCGGGGCGGCGTTGATCGCCTCGTACCCGGTCAGCGTCGTGAGCGGCGAGGTCTGGCCGGCCGCCGACGCGATCCGCGCGACGACGGTCAGCGGCTTGCCCGGCAGGCCGGCGACCTTGGCGCCGGTCCAGCTCCCGACGACGACCGGCGCGCTGTTCGCGGCGACCTGCCCCGACGAGAACGTGCCGGCCTGCTGCAGGAACGTCCCCGCGAGGCTCGACCACGCGGCGCTCGGCGTGAGCGGCACCGTCGCGTGGTTGCGGCCGCAGACGACCATCGTCACGGTCGCGTTGGTCTGCTCGTCCTTGTCCGGCGCCGGGCACGCGGAGCCCGCGGGGAGCCCCGCCGAGCTCACGGTCGCGTCGAGGACCTCCCACGTGTGCGCCGTCACCTGGAGCCCGGTTCCCGTGCCCTCGGCGGCGGTGAGCAGGCTCGGCTGGTCGAACTGGTTGGACCGGCTCACGGTGACGTCCCACTTGCCGACGCGGTCGGCGGTGCCCGCCGCCGTCGTCGCGGTGACCGTGAGCTGGCGCGACTGCCCGGGCATCAGGTCGTCGGCGCCGGTCTCGCCGCTGCGGAAGCGGCACCTCGGGTCGGCCTTCTGCGCGGCCCACGTGCCCGCGGTGCCGCAGGAGGTGATCGTCCAGCCGTTCGTCGGGCGCTGGATCTCGACCGCGCCGATCGACGTCTCGCTGCCGGTGTTCGTGATCGTGAAGGTGAACGCCGTGCCGGCCGTGTCGCCGAGGTACTGCGGCGCGTTCGACACCGACGCCGTCGCCGCGAACGCGGGAGCCGCGTCCGCGGTGCCCGCGAGCGCGAGCGCCACCACCACCGCCGGGAGGGCGACGAGACCCAGGACGACGGGACGGCCGCGGCGTACGCGCATGACTCCCCCTTCAGGTGCACGTCGCGGGCGCGGCGTGCGGGGCGCAGCCTGCTCCCGCGCCGGTGCCGTGTCACCGGTTTCGGAGAAGTCCCTGCGAAGTTGGTCAGTACGGCCTACGCCGGGTGAGGCCGTAGGTCCCGGGTCGTGCACGGCGGGCACTCGCGTAGATTCCAGCGCCATGGACCTGGCAGACCTGACGTACGACACGTTCGCCGGCCACGTCGGCGAGACGTTCCGCGACGGCGAGACCGGAGCGGACCTGGAGCTGGTGAGCGTCACCGACGCGACGGAGGCGCTGCGCAACGTGCCCGAGGGGCAGCGGGCGCCGTTCTCGCTGCTGTTCCGCGGGCCGGCGACCGACCTGCTCCCGCAGTCGATCCGCGCCCTGACGCACGACGGCCTCGGCGCGCTCGACATCTTCCTCGTGCCGGTGGCGCAGGACCCCGACGGCTACCAGTACCAGGCCGTCTTCAGCTAGGCGTCCACTCCATCCGGAGGTAGACGCCCGCCTCCTCGACGGGGACGAACCCGAGCCGGTCGTACAGCGTGCGCGCGCGGTTCATGAGCTCGACGTGGATGACGACCGTGCGGCCGGTCTCACGCGCCTCGTCGAGCACCGCGGCGAGCAGCGTGCCGCCGATGCCGCGGCCGCGGAACGCCGGAAGCACCGCGATGTCGACGACCCGGATCTCCTCCGACGAGCGGTCCACGTACAGCCGTCCGGCGTCGGCGCCGTCCACCACGACCACGGAGAAGTCCGCGTCCGGGTAGACCTCCCTGTAGTACGACCGCTGCGCCTCGAACTGCATCGAGACGAACGCGGCCTTCTGCTCGTCGGACCAGGGGACGCGCGCCATCTCCTCCTCCCTCGTGGAGGCGTAGATGGCGCGCGAGAGCCCCTCGTCCTCGGCCGTCTCCGGCCTCAGAGCGACCTCCGTCACTGGCGCGGCGGGAAGATGCCCTGGAGCGCGATGCAGTAGCTCAGCACGACGTACGGCATCAGGTTGTTGTGCGGGAGCGAGCCGCCCGCCGGCCCGATCGTCTGGACGTTCAGCTGCGTGAGGCTCGCCGGCGCCGCGTAGCCCGGCTTGCCGGTGGTCCGCGCCAGCGCGGTCGTCGGCGTCGGCGACGAGACGTCCGCCGGGGTCGACGTCGCGTTGAGCGAGTGGGGGTGCATCGGCAGCTCGGAGTCGATCAGCGTGACGTACGGGTTGCCGCCGACCTCGCCGAGGACGCGGTCGGACAGGCCCTGGCCCTGCCCCTGGCCCATCGGCACACGGCAGCCGGTCAGGTCGGGCAGCGCGAACGTCGACTTGCCGTCGCCGCCGTAGTACGTCCCGAGCAGCGAGAACAGCGCGGTGTTCTGCGAGATGGGCAGGAGCTGGCCGTTGCAGAACGCCCAGCCCTTGGGTGCGAAGTTGAAGCAGAAGGCCCGCACCTCGGCCACGAACGGATCAGCCATGGGGAGCCTCCTTAGTTGGGCGGGGGGTAGATGCCGTAGAGCGAGATGATGTAGCTCATCGCGAGGAACGGGTGCATGTTGTCGTGCGGCTGGTTGCCGCCGTCGGGGGTCAGCGCCTGCGGCGAGAGCGGCGTCGTCGCGTTGTCCTCGGTGTACCACTGCATCGTGCCGCTCTGCGCCGTCGTGTTGTTGCCGGGCGTCGGCTGGTTGGCGAGGCCGGTGGTGGCGAGGAACGCGTGGTTGTGCGTCGGCATCTGCGGGATGGTGAGCGTGACCTCCTCGACGCCCCCCGTCTGCCCCTGCACGAGCTGGGAGCTGCGGTGGACGGGGAGGCGGCTGGCGAGGTTGGGGAGCGCGAACGTCTCCTGGCCGTCGCCGCCGTACGTCGTGCCGATGAGGTTGAACAGTGCGTCGTTCTCGGAGATCGGGATCAGCGAGCCGTCGCAGAACGCCCAGCCCTGCGGCGCGAAGCTCCCGGCGAAGATGCGGATCTCGCCGATGTAGGGGTTCGACACGTCGCCTCCTAGTTCGGGCTCGGGAAGATGCCCTGGAGGGCGATGACGAAGGCCAGCACGAGGTACGGCGACATGTTCTCGTGCGCCTGGCTGCCGCCCGCGTTGCCGACGGTGGCGGGCAGGATCGGCTGCGGCGGCGCCGGCGCGGCGTACGCGTTGAGGCCGGGGTTGCCGAACACGAGAGTGTTCCCGGGGATCGGCGTCGTGGCGTCGTTGCTCGTGCCCTGCGCGAAGTGGATGTGCTGGGTCATCTCCTGCGGGGTCAGCGTGTGCGCCATCTCGCCGCCCTTCTGCCCCCGCTGGTAGCCGTCGCCGGTGTGGCCGGCGACGCAGCCGCGCAGGTCGGGCAGCGCGAACGTCGTCTGCCCGTTGCCGCCGAACGTGGTGCCGAGCAACGCGAACAGCGCCTGGTTCTGGTTGATCGGCAGCATCTGGCCGTCGCAGAACGCCCAGCCCTTCGGTGCGTAGTTGAACGAGATGATCTTTATCTCGGCCATGAACGGTTCGCCCATCGGGTCGTCCCTTCCCCCGCGTCGCGGGTGTGCGGACACCGATGTCGAGCGGTGCCGCCTCGGTCCCCCCTGCGCTGGCGATCCTAGGGGCGCGGCGCGGCCAATGGCGTCATTCGGTCAGCCTTTTCGGAACTGGTGACGAAGGGCCCACGACGACGGCGGCGGCCGCCCCCCGAAGGGGACGACCGCCGCCGGCGTGTCCGGTCGTGCGTGCTACGGCGCCGCGCAGGCCGCGCCGCCGCCGATGCCGTTGCTCGACGCGTTGGCGCCGGAGAAGGCGTCGGAGATGGTGTTCTGCGCCTTCAGGAAGTTCGCCACCGCCGTGTGGTCGGTCGCGCTCCCCGCGTAGCCGGGCAGGCGCAGCGACGTGCCGGCCTGGCGGTTGCGGACGCGGACGTCGTCGTCCGCGGGCTGCGTGATCGTGTTGCCGCTGATGTGCGCGCAGGTCACCGTCGTGTCGGCGGAGAGCAGGCCGCTGTCCACGAAGATGCCTTCCAGCGAGCCGGTCACGCCGGTGTGGTTGACGTTGTTGCCGGTCAGCGACACGTCCACGTTCTGCGCGCCGAGGTTCGGCGCCGCGCCGTTGTTGCCGAACGACACGAGGATGCCGTAGTGGCCGACCTGGCTCACGGTGTTGTTCGTGATCGCCAGGCGCGAGCTGCCAGGGCCCTCGCCGTGCACCCAGATGCCGGGAGCGTTGAGCGAGCCGCCGTTGGTGACGGTCATGCCGCTCAGGGTGCCGTTCGTCCCGAGCGTGCCGGTGCCGGTGGCGCCGGTGCCCTTGTAGATGACGACCGGGGCGGCGCAGGAGGCGCAGCCCGTGACCGTGCCGCCGCTGACCGAGAACTGCATGCCGCCGGAGCCGTTGGTCTCGATGTCGAGGCCGACGCCGTTGTCGGTGACGTACGAGCCGTTGGTGACGGTGGTGTTCATCCGCTGGCTGGACTGGGCGAAGATCGCGAGCCCCGACGTGTGGTTGCGCTGGAACGTGTTGCTCGTCGAGGTGAACGTGATCGCCGCGGTGCCGCTCGAGTCGATGTAGAGGCCGTTGGCGCCGACGCTCGCGTTGTTGTCGCGGAACGTCGAGTTGCTGACCGTGATCGTCGCGGTGCCGGTGTTGTTCAGGATCTTCGCGTTGTCCTCCCGCGACCCGAACACGGTGATGCTGTCGAGCGTCACGGTGCCCGTGACGTTCGAGCCGTTGATGCCGTCGTGGTCGTTGACCTCGTTGGTGCCGTTGTTCGAGATCGTCGAGTTGTCGAGCGCGAAGTCGTTCACGGTGTTGGCGTAGATGCCGTTGCCGCTGCCGCTCGTGACGTTCATCCGGCTCAGCGACACCGACTTGGTGTTGTTGAGGTAGATGCCGGCCTCGCCGATCGCGGTCCCCGTGGAGCCCGTGATCGTGCCGCCGGAGCCGGCGGTGCCGGAGCCGGTGATCGTGAACGAGCCGGTGGAGACGTTGGTGTTGAGCAGCGAGATGCCGCGGTCGGCGCCGCTGGTGTCGACCCTCTTGATGGAGAAGACGCCGGACGAGCTCGACAGGTCGACGGCCCGGCCGGCGCCGGTCGAGATCGACATCTGGTTCACGGTGAGCCCCGTCTTGCCCGAGGCCACCAGACCCTTGTTGCCGCCGCTCTGGCTGATGTCCACGCCGCGGACGGTCGAGTTGGTGCCGAGCGTGACCGTGCCGGTGACCGTGCGCTGCGTGCCGTTGACCGCCGGGCGGGCGATCGTGCCGGCCGGCGGCGTGATGCCCATGACCGCGTCGAAGCTCGCGCCGGTGGCCGCCTCGGAGATGAGCCAGCCGTCGGTCGGCAGCGTGACGTTGCCGGTCACGTTGCCGCCGCGCACGAAGATGCGGTTGTTGGCGTTGCTGCCCATCGCCGTCGTCGCCGGGGCGAGGGTGTTGAACGGCGCGCTGAGGCGGCCGGTGCCGCCCGCGGCGACGGTGGTGTCGACGAACCAGACGACAGGCCCGTTCACGGTGAACGTGATGGTCTGCGGCGCGCTCGTCGCACCCGGCGCCGGGAAGCCGTTGTCCACGACGGTGTACGTCACCGAGTACGTGCCGCTCCCACCCGCGGGCGGGTCGAAGTCGAACGTACCCAGCGCGTTGTCGACGTTGGAGATCGTGCAGCCGACGCAGCTCGCGCCCGGCGTGATCGACCCGACGGTGAAGGTCGGGCTCCAGGTCGCGTCGCCGGCGACGTCGTTCGGGTCGGTGGCGCCGGTGAGCAGGCCGCTCAGGCTGATCTTCATGTTCGCCTGCACGGTGTAGGCCTTGGCCGCGGCGACCGGAGCGTCGTTGACCGGGTTCACCGTGATCGTGAACGTCTGGGCGTCGCTCGTGTCGTCGCCGCCGTTCGCGGTGCCGCCGTTGTCCACGATCGCCACCGAGACCGTCGCCGTGCCGTACTTGTTCGGCGCCGACGTGAACGTCAGCGTCCCGGTCGGCGACACGGCGGGCTGCGTGACGAACAGCCCGTTGTTGTTGTTGGTGACCGTGAACGACACGGTCTGCGCGCTCTCGTCGGCGGGGCCCCTGCTGATCGCCGTGGCCCAGTTGGAGACCGACTGGATGCCCGCGTCCTCGTTGAGCGTCTGGTCGGCGCCCTTCGTGAAGCTCGGGACGTCGTTGACCGCCGTGACGGTGATCGTGAACGTCTGCGTCGGGCTCGTGGCCACGCCGCCGTTCGCGGTGCCGCCGTCGTCCGTCGCCTGGACGGTCACCGTGGACGCGCCGTTGGCGTTGGCCGCCGGCGTGTAGGTGAGCGTGCCGTTGGTGAGCGACGGCGCGACCGAGAACAGCGTCGGGTTGGTGACGTTGGTGACCGCCACCGTGACCGTCTGCGCGGACTCGTCGGCCGGGCCGGCGCTCGTCGAGGTGACGAAGCCGTTGACGGTGTTGGCACCGGCGTCCTCGAGCACGGTCTGGTTGCCCGCCGTGGTGAAGCTCGGCGCGTCGTTGACCGGGCTCACCGTGATGGTGAACGTCTGGCCGTCGCTCGTGTCGTCGCCGCCGTTGGCGGTGCCGCCGTTGTCCGACAGCGAGACCGTCACGGTCGCCGACCCGACGGCGTTGGCCGCGGGGGTGTAGACGAGCGTGCCGGTCGGCGAGACGCCGGGCTGCGTGGTGAACAGCGCGTTGTTGTCGTTGGTCGTCGTGAACGACACCGTCTGCGCGGACTCGTCGGCCGGGCCCTTGCTGATGGCGGTCGCCCAGTTGGACACGGAGTTCACGCCCCCGTCCTCCATGACGGTCTGGTCCGCGCCCTTGGTGAAGCTCGGCGCGTCGTTGACGGCGTTCACGGTGATCGTGAACGTCTGCACCGGGCTCGTGTCGACGCCGCCGTTGGCGGTGCCGCCGTCGTCCGTCGCCTTGACGGAGACGGTGGCCACGCCGTTGGCGTCGCTCTTGGGCAGGTACTCGAGCGTGCCGTCCGAGGCGACGGTCGGCTGCGTCGCGAACAGGTTGTTGGCGTTGTTCGTGACGACGAACGACACGGTCTGCGCCGACTCGTTCGCCGGGCCCGCGCTGATGGCGGTGGCCCAGCCGGTGACCGTCTGCGCGCCCGCGTCCTCGTTGACCGTCTGGTCGCCGCCCTTCGTGAACGACGGGACGTCGTTCACCGGGTTGACCGTGACGGTCGCGGTGGCGGGGGCGGAGTCCAGGGTGTTGTCGTTGACGGTGTAGGTGAACGTGTCGACGCCGTTGACGTCGGCGTTCGGCGTGTACGTCACCGTCGCCGTGCAGGTGCTCGGCACGTTGGCGTCGCAGCTCGTCGCGGACGGGACGGTGACGAGGCCGTTCAGCGCCGTCAGGGCGTCGAACGTCAGCGCGTCACCGTCGTCGTCGTGACCGGTGAGCGTGACCGTGATCGGGCCGCCGTCCTCGTTGCCGCTCGCCGACGTGGCGTCGGCGGTGGGCGTGGCGTTCGGCGGGATGACCGTGATCGACACGGTGCCGGTGTCGGTGGCCGTGCCGTCGGTGACGTCGTAGGTGAACGAGTCCGGGCCGGTGTAGCCGCTGTCCGGCACGTAGCTGAAGGAGCCCTCGGCGTCGAGCGTGACCGAGCCGTGCGCCGGCTCGCTCGCGTTGCCCGCGGTCCTGGTGTTGCTCGTGTCGGCGTCGGTGTCGTTGCCGAGGACGCCGGGCGCGGTGACCGCGAGCTCGGTGTCCTGGAGCGCGTTGTACGCGTCGTCGACCGCGACGGGAGCGTCGTTGGCGCCCGAGACCGTGATCGTGACGGTCGCGGTGTCGGTGCCGCCCTGGGTGTCGGTGACGGTGTAGGTGAACGTGTCCGTCGCCGTCTCGCCCGCGGCGAGCTGCTCGTACATGCCGTTCGGGTCGTACGTCACGTCGGTGCCGTTGTTCGTCACGGTGCCGTTCGTGCCGGACGTGTCGACGGCGCTCACCGTGAGCGTCTGCGACTCGGCGTCGCTGTCGTTGCCGAGGACCGAGACGACGGCGCCGGTCGAGTCCTCGCCGACGGTCTTCGCGTCGTCGTTGCCCGCGGGCGCGTCGTTGACGCCGTTGACGGTGACCGTGACGGTGGCCGTGTCGGTGGCGTTCTGCGCGTCCTTGACCGTGTAGGTGAACGTCGTCGTGGCGTGCTCGCCGTTGGCGAGGGCCTCGAACGCGCCCGCCGGACTGAACGTCACGGTGCCGTCGCTGTTGTTCGTGACGGTGCCGCCGTTGCTCGTGGCGGAGACGCCCGTGACGGTCAGCGCGCCCTCGGCGTCGCTGTCGTTGATGAGGACGTTGAGCGGCGCGGTCGCGGTGTTCTCGTTGGTCGCCACCGCGTCGTCCAGCGCGACCGGGTCGTCGTTGTCGCCGACGACGGTGATCGTAACCGTCGCGGTGTCGGTGCCGCCCTGGCTGTCGGTGACGGTGTAGGTGAACGTGTCCGTCGCGCTCTGGCTGTCGCCGAGGTGCTCGAACTGGCCGTTCGGGTCGTACGTCACGTCGGTGCCGTTGTTCGTCACGGTGCCCGTCGTGCCGGTCGTGTCGACGCCGGTGACCGTGAGCGTCTGGCCCTCGGCGTCGGTGTCGTTGCCGAGGACCGTGACGGTCGCGCCGCTCGAGTCCTCGCCGACGTTCTTCGCGTCGTCGCCTGCCAGCGGGGCGTCGTTGATGCCGTTGACGGTGATCGTCACGGTCGCCGTGGAGGTCGCGCCCTGCGCGTCCTCGACGGTGTAGGTGAACGCCGTTGTGGCGTGCTCGCCGTTCGCGAGGTCCTCGAACGCGCCGGCCGGGCTGAACGTCACGGTGCCGTCGCCGTTGTTCGTGACGGTGCCGCCGTTGCTCAGCGCGCCGATGCTCTTGATCGTCACCGCGCTCTCGTCGTCGGTGTCGTTGCCGAGCACGGACAGCGGGCCGATCTGCGTGGCCTCGTCGGTCGCGTACGCGTCGTCGGCGGCGGTCGGCGAGTCGTTGGAGCCGACGACCGTGATCGTCACGGTCGCGGTGTCCGTGCCGCCCTGGCTGTCGGTGACGGTGTAGGTGAACGTGTCCGTGGCCGTCTGGCCGTTGCCGAGGGCCTCGAACTGGCCGTTCGGGCTGTACGTCACGTCGGTGCCGTTGTTCGTCACGGTGCCGGTCGTGCCGGTCGTGTCGACGCCGGTGACCGTGAGCGTCTGCGACTCGGCGTCGGTGTCGTTGCCGAGCACGAGCACGGTGTCGCCGGTGGAGTCCTCGCCGACGTTCTGCGCGTTGGGCTGCGCGACGGGGGCGTCGTTGATGCCGTTGACGGTGATGGTGACGGTCGCCGTGTCGGTGACGTCCTCGCCGTCCTTGACCGTGTAGGTGAACGACGTCGTGTCGCTCTGCCCGGCCCCGAGGCCCTCGAACGCGCCGGCCGGGTCGAAGGACACCGTGCCGTCGTGGTTGTCGGTGACGGTGCCGCCGTTGCTCGCGGCCGAGACGGTCGTGACGGTGACGGCGCCCTCGGCGTCGCTGTCGTTCGACAGGATCGAGAGCGGGCCGATCTGCGTGGCCTCGTCGGTGGAGTACGCGTCGTTGACGGCGTCGGGGGCGTCGTTGTCGCCCGCGATCGTCACGCTCACGGTCACGGTGTCCGTGCCGCCGTTGCCGTCGCTGATCGTGTACGTGAACGAGTCGGGGCCGGTCGCCGGCGCGCCGCCGAGGGCCTCGAACTGGCCGTTCGGGTCGTACGTCACGTCGGTGCCGTTGTTCGTCACGGTGCCGGTCGTGCCGGTCGTGTCGATCCCGGTGATCGTGAGCGTCTGGCCCTCGGCGTCGGTGTCGTTGGCGAGGACGTCGATGACCTGGCCGTCGGAGTCCTCCGGGACCGTCGGCGAGTCGGCGACCGCGTCGGGCGCGTCGTTGATGCCGCTGACCGTGACCGTGACGGTCGCGGTGTCCGTGGCGTTCTGCGCGTCGGTCACCGTGTAGGTGAACGTCGTGGCGCGCGTCGGGCCGCCGGTCGTCAGGTCCTGGAAGTCGTCGCCGGGCGCGAACGACACGGTGCCGTCGTGGTTGTCGCTGACGCTGCCGCCGTTGGTCGGCTGCGTCAGGCCGGTCAGCGTGACGCCGGCCTCGGCGTCGGTGTCGTTGATCAGGACCGAGAGCGGGCCGATGCCGCTGTCCTCGTCGGTCGTGTACGAGTCGTCGGCCGCGACCGGGTCGTCGTTGTCGCCGACGATCGTGAGGGTCACGGTCTCGACGTCCAGGCCGCCCGCGCCGTCGGAGACGGTGTAGGTGAAGCTCGTCGTCGCGGTCTGGTTGTCGCCGAGGTACTGGAAGTTGGCGCCCGGCTCGTACGTCACGTCGGTCCCGTTGTTCGTGACGGTGCCGATCGTGCCGGTGGTGTCCACGGCGGAGACCGCCAGCGTGTCGCCGTCGACGTCGGAGTCGTTGCCGAGGACGTCGATGCTCGCGCCGGTCGAGTCCTCGCCGACGTTCTGCGCGTTGGGCTGCGCGACGGGCGCGTCGTTGACCGCGTTGACGGTGATCGTCACGGTCGCGGAGCCGGACTTCGTGTGCGTGTCGAACGCCTTGTACGCGAACGAGTCGGTGCCGTGGTAGTTCAGGCTCGGCACGTAGGTGAACGAGCCGTCGGCGTTCGGCGTCAGCGTGCCGTGCGACGGGCTCGTGAACTCGACGGCCGTCAGCGGGTCGCCCTCGGCGTCGGTGTCGTTGGCGAGGACGCCCGGCGCGCTGACGTTCAGCGTCGTGTCCTCGTCGGTGGTGTACGCGTCGGCGTTCGCGACGGGCGGCGAGCTGGAGGCGAAGTAGCCGGTGAACGTCCGCAGCGGCGACGTGCGGTCGCTGCGCGAGCCGACCTGCGCCACGACCTTCTTGCCGGAGCCGAAGACGTCGCTGACGGTGGTGTTGACCCACTGCGCCAGGACGACGTTGCCGCTGCGCGCCGGGATGAGCCCGGTCGAGAACGTGCCCTTCGTCTTGACGAAGGTGCCGGACAGCGACGAGTTGGCGCTCGACGGGAGCAGCGCGATGTTCGCGCGGTTGCGGCCGCAGACGACGATCGTCTTGGCCGAGCCGACGACGGCGGTCTTGTTCGCGGCCGGGCAGACCGAGCCCGGCGTCTTCGCGGTGTCGGAGACGACCGCGGTCGTGAGCTCGAACGTGTGCGCCTTGGTCGTGAGGCCGCCGCCGGAGGGCGTGGCGTACTTGAGCAGGCTCGGGTTGTCGAACTGGTTCGTGCGGCTCACGACGACCGGCCACGTGCCGGCGCGGTCGACGTTGCCGGCCGCGGTGCGGGCCTTGACCGTGAAGCTCTTCGTCCCCGTCTTCGGCGCGATGCCGTACTTCGAGGCGGACGAGCGGAAGCGGCACATCGTGCTCGACTGCTGCGCCGACCAGCCCGCGGGCGCGGTGCAGCCGATGACGGTCCAGTTGGTGTTCGGGCGGGCGATCTCCACGGCGCCGATGCCGACCGACGTCCCGGTGTTCTTCACCGTGAAGACGTAGTTCGACCCCGCGCTGTCGCCGATGTAGTACAGCGCAGGGGCGACCGAGGCCGACGCGGCATAGGCCGGTGGCGTCGCACCGTGCGCGACCATGCCGAACACGCCGCCGAGGCCGACCGCACCGGCGAGCACGAGCAGCACCCGCGCGTGCAGGCGCGTCCTCTTGTCGCTCGGCGTCGCTCCACGGAAGAGCCGTCCGGACATTCGTGGTACCCCCTAGCCCGATACCGCGCGGCCGGGAGTGGTCCACACGGAGAGCACAGCATCACCCGGGGAGCGTGCCAGGGGGGGCTTTTAGGGAAAAAACGTTCCCGGCCGCCCCCGTTCGTGCGGGAGCGGCCGGAAAGTCGTGACTTTGGTCCTACGCGCGGGACCAGCGGATCAGTTGTAGCAGCGGAACAGGTCCTCCGGCCCGGTGAAGTGCGGGTTGATCGTGCACGCCCCGCTGCAGCCCTTCGGGGTGCACTCGGTGGCGTCGGCGGTGACGGGCAGCAGGGCGGCCGCGGCGAGGGCCGCGGCGACGAGGAGTCGCGTCATGCGGGAGCTCCGTTCGAGGGGGACAGGGGTCGGCTCGGAGGATACCGGCCCCTGCCCGCCCCCGGTCCGGAGCCGCCGGCTACTTCAGCGGCGCCGTCATCAGCGTGAGCCGCAGGCCGCCGCGCCGCTGGGCGCGCTGGAGGCCGGGCCCGAGCGTCTGCGTCGGGAACGTCCCGGTGATCTCGATGTAGCCGTTGAAGAACCCGATCGCCGCGCCGTCCGGGCGCATCACCGACGCGCCGGTCGTCCGCGAGAGCAGCCCCTCGGTCGCCACGCGCGCCCCCTCGGCATCGCCGGAGAGCAGGCCGGTCCGCGCGTTCGGCGCGATCGGGAACGACGCGTCGGAGTAGACGTACGTCTCCTCCAGCACGCCCGCCGTACCCAGG
Organism: Frankiaceae bacterium; assembly: GCA_035940575.1. Classification (GTDB taxonomy): domain Bacteria; phylum Actinomycetota; class Actinomycetes; order BP-191; family BP-191; genus BP-191. The sequence goes on from DASZER010000045.1 coordinate 33,510, forward strand.
CGCGTCGGGCCGCCGTAGAACGGCAGCGCCGGGTCGAGGCGCACGTTCCTGTCCACGCGCACGAGCGCGAAGTCGATGCCGTCCTTGTTGACGGCGTACGCGATCCGCCCGACGCGGCGACCCGCCGTGTCCTTCACGACCGGGCCGTTCTTGTAGTACGGCTCCAGCTCGCTGTCCGAAGGCAGGAGGCAGACGGGGATCTGGCCGACGATCTCGTTGAGCGGCGGCGGGAGGAGCTGCTCCACCGCCTCCTCGAGGCAGTCGTAGTCGAGGTAGCAGCTCCCCGGGATCGTGAGGTAGCGGTTGCCGCGCTGGTCCTGGAACGCGAAGCTCGCGCCGCACTCGTAGTCGCCGTACTTCATGCTCGGCACGATCAGCGTGATGCCGGGGTGCACGCCGTCGCACGTGACGTTGGCGGCGTGCTTGTCCGCGGGCAGCGGCGAGCCCGAGGTGCACGCGGCGGACGCGGCGGTCGGGGTCGCGAGCGCCGCGGCGGCGAGCAGCAGGGCGACGGTGAGTCGGGTACGGGTCATCTGGGTGGACCTCCACTCTCGGTGCTGGAGTGGAGAGCCGGGGGCACGCGCGAAGGTTCGCCGTTACTGTCGCGAGGTACGAGGGGCGCTAGCTCAACTGGTCAGAGCAGCGGACTCATAATCCGTCAGGTTCAGGGTTCAAGTCCCTGGCGCCCCACTCGCCGCGTCCCGGGCTCGCGGGGTGCCGACTCGAAGCGCCGGCCCGATGCGACGCGGTCGCCGCTCCCTGACTCTCGTTCCTTGCCGCTCGCGCGGCGTTCGTCCGCGTGGTGATCTTCAAGGTTCGTGCGCGGAGGCGCCCACGTCCTAGAGCCACTCCGGCCGCGCGTCCAGCGTCGTGCGGTCGAGGCTCGCGAGCAGGTCGAGGCGCGGCCCGACCGTAGGCAGCTCCCAGCGGAAGAAGTACGCCGCCGCCGCGCGCTTGCCGTCGTAGAAGTCGCCGGTCCCCTCGCCGGCCGCGAGGAGCTGCTCCAGCCAGAGCCACGCGACGACCGTGTGCCCCACGGCCTCCAGGTAGACCGACGCGTTGGCGAGCGCGAGCCGCGCGTCGCCGCTCCCCCACAGCGTCGCGGTCACCTCGCCGACGCGCTCGACCACGCGACGCAACGACGCCGCGTACGCCGCCGCGTCGCCCCCGGCCGCGTCGCCCCGCGCGCAGGTCGCGAGCACCGCCGACGCGAGCGCGGCGAGCCCGGCGCCGTTGCCCGCCACGACCTTGCGGCCGAGCAGGTCGAGCGCCTGGATGCCGTGGGTGCCCTCGTGGATCGGGTTGAGGCGGTTGTCGCGGTAGTGCTGCTCGACGTCGTACTCGCGCGTGTAGCCGTAGCCGCCGTGGACCTGGATCGCGAGGCTGTTCGCCTCCAGGCACCACTGCGAAGGCCACGACTTCGCGATCGGCGTCAGCGTGTCGAGCAGCAGGTGGGCGCGCGCCCGTTCCTCGTCGGACTCGGCGGTGCGCTCCTCGTCCAGCAGCCGGCCGCAGTAGAGGACGAGCGCGAGCGCGCCCTCGACGTACGACTTCTGCGCCAGCAGCATCCGCCGCACGTCGGCGTGCTCGACGATCGGCACCTGCGGCACGGCCGGGTCCTTGCCGTCGACCGGGCGGCCCTGCGGGCGCTCCTTCGCGTAGCGCACGGACTTGAGGTAGCCGGTGTAGCCCAGGGCCGTCGCTCCGGCGCCGACGCCGACGCGGGCCTCGTTCATCATGTGGAACATGATCTTGAGGCCGGCGTTCTCCTCGCCGACCAGCCAGCCGGCGGCGCCGTCGCGCTCGCCGAAGTTGAGCAGCGTGTTGACGGTGCCCCGGTAGCCCATCTTGTGGTTGAGGCCGGCGAGCGCGACGTCGTTGCGCGTGCCGTCCGGGAGCACCTTCGGCACGACGAACAGGCTGATGCCCTTCACGCCCGGCGGCGAGCCGGGCACCTTCGCGAGGACGAGGTGGACGATGTTCTCGCCGAGGTCGTGCTCGCCCGCCGAGATCCACATCTTGCTGCCGAACAGCCGGTACGACCCGTCCTCGCGCCGCTCGGCGCGCGTCGTGATGTCGGCGAGCGAGGAGCCGGCCTGCGGCTCGGACAGGCACATCGTCCCGTGCCAGCGGCCCTCCAGCATCGGCAGGACGTAGGTCTCCACCTGCTCGCGCGTGCCGTGGGCGAGCAGCAGGTTGGCGTTGGCCATCGTGAGGAACGGGTACGCGCTCGTGCCGACGTTGGCGGCGTGGAACCACATGAACGACGCCGCCGCGACGCACGCGGGCAGCTGCATCCCGCCGACGTCCGCGTCCATCGCGCTCGCGATGAGCCCGGTCGCCGCGAACGCGTCGAGTGCCTCCTTCACCTCGGGGACGAGGCGTACGCGCCCGTCCTCGAGCACGGGCTCGTTGGCGTCGGCCTTCTTGTTGTGCGGCGCGAACCGCTCCGTCGCCACGCGCTCGGACAGGTCGAGCACCGCGTCGAACGTCTCGCGGGAGTGCTCCTTGAACCGCTCGCGCGACGTCAGGCTCGCGACGTCGAGCCACTCGTGGAGCAGGAAGTCGAGGTCGCGGCGCGACAGCAGGTCCGACGGCATGGGCGCAGCGTACGGCGGGACCCGCCCGGAGATGGGGGTGAGGTCACTTTCGCCGAATGGGCCATCCTCCTCTTGAACTGCGGGGACGTCGGCGTACCGTCGCCCGCCTCGGTAATCCGACCGAGCCTTTCGGATCGGGGGGATCCCCATGAGGAGACGGCGTACGCACGTCCTCACCGTCGGAGTGGCGACACTGGGAGCGGCGTTGCAGCCGCTCGGTGCCGCGCCCGTCGCGAACTTCGGCTCGACCGCCTGCGTCGGCAGTCCCGCGACCTGCGTCAGCGTCGCGAACAACTACATCCACGCCGTCCGTTTCACCGGCCTTGGCGACATCCCGGGGATCGGCGACGCGACGCAGTGGGCGCTGACCTACCAGTACGACCCGACGGACCTGCGGGCCTACCGCGACGACGCCGACCCGTACCCCGACGTCATCGTCACCGACGACAACCACGGCGACAACGGGCTGCTGGCCTGGGCCGTCTGCCCGGCCGACAACACGGGCCAGCTCGGTACGGATCCGTACCGGTCGTGCCGGGGCCAGCGGGTCCGGTACAACGTGTACTACTGGTGGTACTCCAGCGACTTCGACACCCAGACCAACCGCCGCAAGATCGCGTGCCACGAGCTGGGACACACGGTCGGCCTCCGGCACTGGAACCAGTACCACACCGGTACCGGCTCCTGCATGTACAACTCCGCCGTCAACGCGTCCGTCGAGGGCCTCGCCCAGCACGACCGCGACCACATCAACGCGTACTACTCGTAGGGGGGGAGACGACCATGCGCGCAACGACGTACGGATCCGCCGCCGCACTGGCGGCACTGCTCGCGCTGGGATGCAGCAGCGCGAAGGACGCGGCGCCCGCCGCCGCTCCCGGCGCCGCGGCGGCGCCGCGGGCCACCGACAAGTACCGCGTCGGTGACGTCAGGTTCTTCACCGCGTTCCAGTACCCGGAGGCTGCCGAGGTCGAGGTCTACGACACGCTCGACGCCGCGCTCGGCAGCGCCGACGTCGTCCTCCTCGGCCGGGTCACCGACGTGCGCGTCACGCGCACCGTCGGGGTCGAGGAGCCGCTTCCGATGTACGGCGTCACCGTCCAGCCGGCGGAGGTGCTCCGCGGGACGCTCCCGGCGGCGCACGCGGCGGCCGTGACCGTGGAGTTCCTGAGCTCCGCCGCGAGTCCCGAGGATCTCCGGCGCGGGTTGCCCAACGGCTACTCCGTGTGGGTGCTGCGCCGCAAGGGGTCGCTCCGTCCCGGCGTGGTCCCGAAGCGCCCGCTGCCGACGAACGAGCGCGACTACTACAGGCTCGTGTCGTCGCAGGCGCTGTTCGTCCAGGGCGAGAGCCATGTCGTGAACCCGCTCGAGCACGACCACGGCCCGGAGATCCCGCTCCCCGGCGAGGCGGGCCACAGCGCGCCGCGCCGCGACCCGGTGATCGTCGGGGCGGAGCAGTACGCGACGCTGTCGTCGTTCGCGGCACACGCGCGCAACGTCTGACCCAACCCGTTGGCCGCGGAGCACAGTAGTAACAGTGACGGCGGCGAACGGAGGGGACGGCATGCGCGGGCACGGTGACGGCCCGGCCCCCGACTTCGCGTCGTGGGTCGGGCCGCACCTGCTCCCGGCCCGCCGGCTCGCGGCTCGCCTGGCGCCGTACGACGCGGAGGACGTCCTGCAGGACGCGCTGACGCGGGCATGGCGGCGGCGGGAGACGTTCGACCCGGCGCGCGGCACGGTGAGCGCGTGGCTCTGCGGCATCGTCGCGGACCAGTGCCGCCAGCGCCGCAGGCGCGAACGGCCGGACGTCGAGACGCTGCCGCCGGCAATGCGCGACGACGCCGCCGCGGTCGACGTCGAGCTCGCGATCCGCAAGCTCGCGCCGCGACAGCGCCAGGTCGTGGAGCTGCACTACTTCGCCGGGCTCCCCGTCGCCGACGTGGCGGCCGCGCTCGGCATCAGCGAAGGCACGGTGAAGTCGACGCTCGCCGACGCGCGCGCGAGGCTTCGGGACCTCCTGGAGGTGGCGGTATGAACGGCGTCGACGACCGGCTCGAACGGCACGCGGCTCGCTGGCAGCGCGAGGCGAGCCTCCCCGAGGCACGGCTCGTGGCGCCGCGGCGCCGGTGGTGGCCGGCGGCGGCCCTGGCGGTCGCGGGCACGACCGCCGTGGTCGTCGTCGCCACCGTCGCGGTGACGGCGGGACGCGACGAGCCCGGCGAGGTCGCGCGTGACGCGGGACGTGGCAGGCCCGCCGTGGCGGCCGCCGACCTCGACCGCTACGACACCGCCGCCGCGCCGTTCTTCGCCCGGTTGGCGGGCGCCCCCGGCGCGTCGGAGGCCGAGCGCTACGGGTCGCTGCGCGACGCGTACCGGTCGGCGGGCGTCGTGCTCGTCGCCGAGGTCACCGGCGTCCGCGCGACGCGGTCGCTGCCCGAGGGCAGCCGTGACGCGGTCTCCTACGTCGGCGTCGTGCTGCGCCCGGTCGAGGTGCTGCGCGGCGGGCTGCGCGAGCCCGGCGCCGAGGTCGTCGTGGAGTTCATGGGCGACGCCGAGGCGGTTCGCGCGTCGATGCCGACCGGCTACGGCGTCTGGCTGCTCCGCAACAAGGGCGACCTCCCGCCCGGCGTGGTGCCGAAGCCAGGCGCCCCGGCGCTCGACGAGAGCGCGTACTACCGGCTCGTGTCGTCGCAGGGCCTGTTCGTCCAGGGCGCGACCCACGTCGTGAACCCCGTCCGCGAGCGGGCGACGCCCGAGGCCGGAGGCACGGGCATCGACCCGGAGGCGACCGGGCCGCGCGACCCGGTGGCGCGCGAGGCGGAGGCGTTCCCTGCGCTGTCGGCGCTCGTCGCCCACCTGCGGCAGGCGGGCTGACTCAGTCCTCCGGGAGCATCCGCACCGCGTGAGCGCCCCGCGCGACGGGAGCCGCGCGCTCAGGAGCAGACGGAGTCGGCGGGGGCGCCGTGCGGGTAGGCGGGCAGCGCGAGCTCGGCGGCAGGGACGCCGGTCGCCTCCTCGATGCGGCGCAGCGGGTCGGTACGCGCCTCGTCGGGCACGCGCACGACGAGCACCGCCGCGTCGTCGCCGAGACCGTGCGCGGCGAACGCCCTGGCGGCGTCGACCACGCGCGTCACGACGTCCTCCGCGGCGAGGCCGCAGCACCCGGAGAGCACCTCCACGAGGCGCTCCTCGCCGAACAGCGCGCCGTCCGCCGCCCGCGCCTCGGTGATGCCGTCGGTGTAGAAGACGAGCGCGTCGCCGGGCCCGAGGCCGACCCGGTGGTCGTACGCCTCGATCATCGGGAACATCCCGAGCGGCAGCGACGGCACGCCCCGCGGCTCCACGAGGCCCTTCGCGCGGACGACGATCGGCAGCGGGTGGCCGCCGGAGGCGAGGGTCACCCAGGCGCCGCACGTGTCGAGCTCGACGCGGCCCACGACCATCGAGCAGTAGTGGTCGTCGGCGTCGCCGTCGGCGTTGAGGACGTCGTTGACGTCGGCGAGCACCTCCTTCGGCGAGAACGTCCGCACCGCCGCCGCGCGCACGGTCCAGCGCGCCAGGGCGGTGAGCGACGCGGCCCGCGCGCCCTTGCCGCACACGTCGCCGAGGACGAGCGCCCAGTCGTTGCTGGACAGCCGGAACACGTCGAAGAAGTCGCCGCCGACGGACAGCCCGCGCTCGCCGGCGACGTAGCGGCTCGCCACGTCCATGCCTGGCACGACCGGCGCGCGCGGCGGGAGCAGGCTCGCCTGCAACGCGTCCGCCAGCGTCTCGGCGTCGCGGCGCAGGGCGGACTCGTTGCGGACGACCTCGCGCGAGCGCATCCGCAGCTCGAGCTGCTCCACGACGAGCGCGGCGAGGTCGCGCAGCGTCTCGAGCTCGTCGTCGGTCACCGTGCGCGGCTCGCGGTCGATGACGCAGAGCACGCCGAGGTTGTGGCCCTCGGACGTCGTCAGCGGGGCGCCGGCGTAGAAGCGCAGGCCGAGATCGCCCGCGACGAGCGGGTTGGCGAGGGTGCGGGGGTCCGTCGCGGCGTCGGTGACGACCCACGGCTCGCGGCCGAGGATCGCGGACGCGCAGAGCCCGGGGTCGCGGCCCACCTCGTCGACACCGTCGATGCCGTACTTGGACTTGAACCACACGCGGTCGGTGTCGACCACGCTCACGATCGCGATCGGCGCCTTGAGCAGCCGGGCGGCGAGGGCGGTGATGCGGTCGAACGCCCCGTCCGGCGGCGTGTCGAGGATCTCGAAGCGGCGCACGGCAGCCAGACGTTCGGCCTCGTCAGGCGGAAGGTCCAGCAGGGTCATGGCGGGCTCCGACAGGGGCCGCCGTACGCGACCGGGCCCGTCCAGTGTAGGCAGGCCCGGGCGATCCCGCCCAGGGTGACCCGCCGACGCCCGCGCGCGGAGAAGCCCCCGCCCGGGACGGGGGGCGGGGGCTTCTCGCGGCGGCGGGGGCGCCGGTCGGGACGGTGGCCTGGCTCGCTCGCGGCGGGCGGGGCCGCCTGCCGGGCTAGAGGCCCTTGTTCTTCGCGATGCCGGTCGCGAGGATCTCGGCCGTCATCGGCATGTGCGAGGTGGACTCGGCGAGCCTGGACTGGACGACGTTCGGGGTCTTCACCATCGCGTCGATCGCCGCGAGCAGCGTCGCCACGTGCGGCTTCAGCTCGTCCGCGACCGCGTCGGCCGGAAGCTCGGGCACGACCGAGTTGATGAGCTGGCCGAACGACGTGCGGTAGCCGTCGAGGTCCTTCTTCGCCTTCTCCATCTTGGCGGCGTCCTTGGTCGCGACACCGAGCGTGTAGTCAACGAAGAAGCCGATGTGCTGGCGCCACGACGCGAGGAACGGCTTCTCCGCCTCGGGGTACGCGGCACCGATCGCCTTGGACAGCGCGACGGAGTTCTCGTCCAGCGCCTTCACGGCACCCTGGACGCTCGGGTCCTTGAGGTTGCCGCCCTTGCGCACGGCCGTCTGCAGGGCGTTGCCCGCGAGCCAGACGTGGTCGTTGAGCAGGCCGGTCAGGCCACCGCGGAGCTCGGAGGCCTTGCTGGCCGCGTCGCCCTCGATGCCCTTGTTCTTCGCGATGCCGCCCGCGAGGGTCGCGGCCGTCATCGGCATGTGGCTCGCGGCGACGTTGAGCTTGCTCTGGTAGTCGGGCGAGCCCGCGACGGCGGCGTCGATGGCCGCGAACAGCGTCGCGACGTGCGGCGTCAGGTCGTCGGCGACGGCCTGGGCCGGCAGCTCGGGCACGACCGAGTTGATGAGCTGGCCGAACGACGTGCGGTAGCCGTCGAGGTCCTTCTTCGCCTTCTCGACCTTGGCCGTGTCCTTGGTGGCCTTGCCGAGCGTGTAGTCGACGAAGAAGCCGATGTGCTGGCGCCACGACGCGAGGAACGGCTTCTCCGCCTCGGGGTACGCGCTACCGACGGCCTTGGACAGGGCGACGGAGTTGTCGTCGAGCGCCTTGACCGCGCCCTGGACCTCGGGGTCCTTGAGGTTGCCGCCCTTGAGCACGGCGGTCTCCAGCGCGTTGCCCGCGAGCCAGACGTGGTCGGCGAGCAGGTTGGTCAGCGCGCCGCGCAGGTCGGCAGCGGCCGTGTCGGCGCCGGTCGCGCCGGTGGTGCCGGTCGTTCCTGAGGGGCTGCCGGACGAGTGGCCCGGCATCGTGCTGCTCGGCTGCGAGGACGCGGCGGGTGACACGTCGTCACCGTTGCCGCCGCAGGCGACGGCCGCCATGGCGAGCGTGATGCCCGCTGCGGCGAGGCGGATCGGGGTCTTCTTCATGCTTCCTTCTCTCGTGTCAGGGTCAGGTGACGACGACTCGGGCGTTCATCCCGAGGTGGATCGCGCAGTAGTACGAGTACGTGCCTGGCGTGTCGAAGGCGTGCGAGAACGTCGCTCCCTTCGTCGCGAGCGGGGCGTCGAAGCGGCCGTCGGCGGTCTGGCCGCTCCGCAGGCCGGTCGTGGGGTCGATGCCGGTCACCGTGCCGGAGGTGACGGTGTGGCCGATGACCTCGTCGTTGTGCCAGGTGACGCGCGTCCCGGCGGGGACGGTGAGGTCGCCGGGCTCGAACGCGAGCCGCAGCAGCGACACCTCCCGCTCCGCCGGCTTCGCGTCCTGCTCGGCGTCCGTCCCGCACGCGACTGCGGCGAGGAGGAGCGCGGCGGCCGCGGCGCGGGCGTTCACGACGCCGCCACCATGCGCGTGGCCGTGAAGGCGACGACGGTCTCGGCGGCGATGGCGACGACGCCCCACGGCTCCCACCACGCGCCGACGTCGTGCGCGAGGCCGGGCATCGCGACGAGCCGCGTGGCGACGTACGCGCCGACGGCCGCCGCGCACAGCGACGCCGAGGCCAGCAACGCCGCCCGCGAGACGCGCGAGGAGAGCGCGAGCAGGAGGACGACGCAGGCGAGGGTGAAGCCGACGAACGCCGCGCCCATGTACGGCGCCTCGGCGAGGTGATGGCCCGTCGAGGGGACGTGCGCGGCGGCGGCGACGACGAGGCCGAGGGCCACGACGCCGGCGCCGCGCGCCTCGTCCTCCGCGGGGAGGGTGGTCGCGCCCGGGTCAGGGAGCACGGTCTGCTGAGTCACGTGGGTTCTTCGTACGGACTAGCCCGATCGGTTCACCCGGCGAGTGACTCCTCGACGTAACGGCGCGACAGCGCGGCGATCCGCGGGGCGCGTTCGAGGTAGTACGGCATCGCGATGGCGCCGACGGAGAGCGCCCACCCGCGCCCGCGCGCCCACATCGCGTCGTCCGCGCCGACCGCGTCGCGGAACGCCTGCCGCGCCGAGGCGGGCAGGTACGTCCACGCGAGCATGACGTCGGTCGCGGGGTCGCCGACGCCGAGCCCGCCCCAGTCGATGACTCCGGTCACGCGGCCGCCGTCGACGAGGACGTTGCCGCCGTGCAGGTCGCCGTGCACCCAGCGCGGCTCGCCGTCCCACGCCGGCGCGTCGAGGCACTCCTCCCACAGCGCCGCCATGGGCGCGGTGTCCATCACGCCGTCGAGCTCGGCGAGCGCCTCGCGCAGCCGCGCGTCGCGGTGGGCCAGCGGGCGGCCGCGCCCGAAGTTGTGGTCGCCGGGACCCGGGCCGCCCGTGGGGTCCACCTCCCACAGCGCGCGGACGAACGCCGCCAGGTCGGCCGCCGCCGACTCGGGCCCGACGGTCTCGGCGCGGCCGGGCAGCCAGGGGCAGACCGACCAGAGGTAGGGGTACTCGTCCTGCGGCACGCCGTACGCCACGGGGACCGGCGCGGGCAGCGGGAGCGCGGCGGCGACGAGCGGCAGCCAGGCCTGCTCCTTCTCCGCCTGGAGCCCGGCCGACGGGATGCGCGGGAGCCGGACGGCGAGGTCGTCGCCGAGCCGGTACATGGCGTTGTCGGTGCCGACCTCGACCACGGGGTCCAGCGGGAGGTCCGCGTACGCGGGGTGCTGCGACGCGAGGAGACGGCGTACGAGCGCCTCGTCGATGACCGCCTCGTCGTCGTGCACGCGCTCCCCTCCCGGGGCGCGGCACCGGCGCCGGCCTGCGGCTACGTGCTCCCCCACCTGGACTCGAACCAGGAACCTACCGATTAACAGTCGGGCGCTCTGCCAATTGAGCTATGGGGGATCGTGCGGCGACGAGGTTACCAGCCGCCCGTGCGCGCGGCATCGCGGTTGCGTCCGCGCCTGTCCGGGTACGTCCGCCTCCGTACGGCGACACCACGAGACGCCCCTGGAGGATCCATGCGGTACAAGGCGACGTTCGTGACCGGCTTCGCGGCCGGCTACGTCCTCGGGGCCAAGGCGGGCCGCCGGCGTTACGAGCAGATCGTGAGCCAGTGGCGCTCGTTCCTCGGCAAGGCCGAGGTCAAGCAGGCCACCGAGACCGCGCGCCACGAGGCGTCGGACCTGCTCGGGACGGCGAAGCGGGTCGTCACCGACACGTTCGTCGGCAAGGACGTGACGGAGCAGGTCACCACGCACCCGGACGTCTCGATCCGGGTCTAGGAGGAACGCATGCGCGACGACCAGACCCCGGTCGCGACCCAGGCCGACGCGGGCCTCTCCGGCATCGACATCGGCGTCGACGAGGAGATGACCGCGGGCGAGATCCTCGACCGCGAGCACTCGCCGCTGGAGCGGCCGGTCGCGGTCAACGAGTACGGCACGACGGTCGCCGAGCAGCTCGAGGGCGAGCCGCACGACCTCCGCCTCTCGCGCGAGGTGCCCGACCCCGCGATGGAGGTCGACGTGCCGTACCTGTCCGAGGCCGAGGGCCTCGGCGACGCCCCCGCGGGGCGCATCGTCGACACCGACGAGGGCGCGCGCGAGGACGACGTGAAGGAGAACGTCGCCTTCGACGTCGGCCGCGACGAGGGGCTGCGCAGCGCCGAGGAAGCGGCGATGCACACGTTCGAGGCGTAGCACCCGATGCGCCTGCGCCGCGTCGACTGCTCGGCGCCCGGCATCCGCCGGCGCCGGGCGGGACGCGGGTTCTCCTACGCCGACCAGAACGGCGCCCCGGTCACCGACCCCGACACGCTCGCGCGCATCGACGCGCTCGTGATCCCGCCCGCGTGGACCGACGTCTGGATCTGCCCGCACCCGCGCGGCCACATCCAGGCGACCGGCGTCGACGCGGCGGGGCGGCGGCAGTACCGCTACCACGACGCGTGGCGGCTGCAGCGCGACCGCGCGAAGTTCGACCACATGGTGGCGTTCGGCCGCGCGCTGCCGCGGCTGCGCGACCGCATCAACGACGACCTCGCCGGCGACGGCCTCTCGCGCACCCGCGTCCTCGCCTGCGCGACGCGGCTGCTCGACCTCGGCTTCTTCCGCATCGGCACCGAGGGCTACGCCGAGCAGAACCAGACGTACGGCCTCGCGACGATCCGCAAGGAGCACGTGACCGTGCGCGGGGACGTCGTGACGTTCGACTACGTCGCCAAGTCCGGCAAGCAGCGCATCCAGTCGATCGTGGAGCCGACGGTCGTGGAGGTCGTGAAGGCGCTGCGGCGCAGGCGCGGCGGCGGGCCCGAGCTGCTCGCGTACCGCAACGACGCCGGCGGCTGGTGCGACGTGAAGAGCGCCGACATCAACGCGTACATCAAGGACGTCACGGGCGGCGACTTCAGCGCCAAGGACTTCCGCACGTGGGCGGCCACGGTGCTCGGCGCGGTCGCGCTGGCGGTGAGCAAGGAGGCCGCCACGAGCAGGACCGCGCGCAAGCGCGCCGTGACGCGCATGTACCAGGAGGTCTCGCACTACCTCGGCAACACCCCCGCCGTCTGCCGCGCGTCGTACGTCGACCCGCGCGTCGTGGACAGGTACCTCTCGGGCGTCACGGTGCCGCTCGACAAGGTCGCCGCCGACGCGCAGGACGGGCACCTCGGCACGCAGGGCGCGGTCGAGTGGGCGGTGCTCGACCTGCTCGAGGACGCGCCGCCCGTGGACCTCCCGATGGCGGTGTAGCGCCGGGCGTGCCGGGCAGACCCACTCCATGCCGACCACTCCCGACAACGCGACCGACGCCACCCCGATGGGCGAGGCGCTGAAGCGGTTCGAGGCCGAGGGCTTTACCGGCCAGCTCGCCGCGATGGAAGGCGGCGAGGTCGTCTGCTACACGTGCCACGAGCGCTCGCACGCGAGCACCATCGAGCTCACCGCGCTGATCCGCACGGAGGGCGCGTCGGACCCCGACGACATGACCGCCGTCGCCGCCGTCACCTGCCCGCACTGCAAGGGCAGGGGCACGCTCGTCGTGCACTTCGGCGCCCTCGCCCCGCCGGAGCACGACGACGTGCTGCGCGCGCTGGAGGACCGCCGTACCGACAGCGGGGTCACCGCGACGAGCGCGTGAGCCCGGCGGTACCACCGTGACCAGCGCCGTGCCCCGCGCCGTTCTCGCCGCCGTCACCGCGGTCGTCGCGGTGCCGGTCGCGCTCGTCGCGACCGCGCAGGCGGCGCAGCCGCGCACGTGGAACTTCGACCAGATCCGCCTCGGCCAGGCGCAGACCGCCGGCCGCAACGGCGCGGGCACGACCGTCGCCGTCCTCGACACCTGGATCGACGCCGGCCACCCCGACCTCGGCGGCCGCGTGCTGAAGGGCGCCGACTGCACGGGCGGCTCCTGCAAGGCGGGCAACGCCGCCCCCGACCGTTGCGAGGCACACGGCACGCACGTCGCGGGCACCATCGCGAGCGCGACGTACGGCGTAGCCCCGCAAGCGCGCATCCTTCCCGTCCGCGTGCTCCGCTGGGACGGCGACGAGTGCACGGGCCGTAGCAACGACCTCGCCCTCGCGGTCCGCTACGCGACCTCCCACGGCGCGCAGGTCGTCAACATCTCGGCGGGCGCGGCCGTCCCGCTCTCGAACCGCGACACGACGCTCGACTCGGCCATCGCCGACGCGGCGCGCGCGGGCGTGCTCGTCGTGTTCGCGGCGGGCAACGAGGGCGTCCCCGTCACCGACACCTACGGCGGCAACGCGCTCATCGTCGCCGCCACCGGTCGCGACGGCGCGCTGGCGTCGTACTCGCAGTACGGCCAGGGCATCGACCTCGCCGCGCCCGGCGGTGACCCGCCGGGCGACGAGTGCAGCGTCGAGCAGTGCGTCGTCTCGACGTGGAGCGACGGGACGCGCCACCAGTACGCCGCGCTGGCCGGCACGTCGATGGCCGCGCCGCACGTGAGCGGGGTGGCGGCGCTGCTGTTCTCGCAGCGCACCCGCACCCGCGACGACGTCGTCAACCGGCTGCGCTCCACCGCGAGGCCGCTGCGCAACGCCGGGTCCGGGCTGATCAACGCCTCGTCCGCGCTCGGCGCGAGCGCCGCTGCCCCGACGGCGCGCGCGACGACGCCGCCGCGCCGCAGCGTCGTTCCCGTGAAGCCGGCGCCGAAGCCGCAGGCGCGCGTCACGCCGAAGCCCACGCCGCGCCCGACCCCGCGTCCCACCCCGGCGAGGACTCCGACGCCGGCCCTCACGCCGTCGCCGTCGGGAACGACCGACCCGCCGCTCGCGATCGCGGAGCCGCCGCCCGCGTTGCCCGGCGAGGGGCCGAGCAGGGCCGGGCCGATCGGCGCCGCGCTCGTGCTGCTCGCGCTGGCCGGCGCGGGGACCGTCGGCGCCGCCGCGTCGCGCCGCGCGCCGCGCGTGTCCGCGGGGCCGGTTACCTAGGGCTTGGCGAGACACGGCCCGTCGCCGCCCGGCGGGTCCAGGGGGCGATCCGGCAAGGCCGCAGACGCCTGGCCGCAGCCCGGGACCCGGGCGGGCAGGGCCGCGTCTCGCCAAGCCCTACCGAGCGACCGTCAGCGGGCGAGCGCCTTCGCGGCGTTGATGCGGCCGCTGCCGTAGAAGTCGTCGCGGCCGCGCGGGCCGCGGTCGTCGGCGGTCGACACGATCACCTCGGACACCTTCGCGGGCGTCCAGTCGGGGTGCCTCGAACGCACCAGCGCGGCGAGGCCGGCGACGTGCGGGCACGCCATCGACGTGCCGCTCATGAACCCGTAGCCGAACTTGCCCGTCTTGGCGTCGATCGTCGTCGACATGATCTGCACGCCGGGCGCGGAGACGTCGACCTGCGGGCCCCACGTCGTGAAGACGGCGGGCTTGTCGTAGGGGTCGGTGGCGCCGACCGCGAGGACGCCGGGGCAGTTCGCGGGCGCCGAGGACGGCGCGCCCTGCAACGCGTCGTTGCCGGACGACGCGACGGGCAGCACCTTCTTGTTGTCCGCGTACGCGAACGCCGCCTGGAACACCACGGGGCACGCGCCCGACATGCCGAGGCTCATGTTGAGGATCGAGGCGCCGCGGTCGGTCGCCTCGACGATGCCGACGGCGATGTCGCAGGACGTCCCCGCGCCGTTCTCGTTGAGCACCTTCACGGGCAGCACCTTGGCGCCCCACGCCACGCCGGCCACGCCCGCGCGGTTGTTCGAGGCCGCGGCGATGGTGCCCGCCACGTGCGTCCCGTGGCCGTGGTCGTCGGTCGCGTCGTCGTCGCCGTTCACCAGGTCGGTACCGGCGAGGACCTGGCCGCG
>DASZER010000046.1:0-77366 GCA_035940575.1 Frankiaceae bacterium
ACGGCCCACTGTTCACCAGCGAACGAGCCCGACGAGCCGCGCTGCCAGCATGGCTACACGACTACAACCACCACCGGCCCCACACCGCGATCGGCAACGTCCCGCCGATCACTCGCTTGACCAACCTCGCTGGTCAGTACAACTAGGTCGGGGGCGCGAAGCGGTCCCGACCTAGTCCCACGACCGAGTCCACCCGAGCGCAAAGCCGCAGGTAAGCGGGGGTGCGGCGGACACTTCAAGATCTTTTAGGGGTGCCCCGCAGGTTGCCTCGAACCTCGGTGACCCTGCGAGGCACCCTCCAAGGCATTGAAAGTCGACATTCGAGAGCGTCGCGGCGGGAGCTTCGAGACTGGCTGAGAGCGCCGCGGGCCGCGCGTTCGGCGGGCAGGCCGTGGCCTGCCCGCATCACCTGACCGGAGGGGCCGCAGGGGCCCGCGGGTCAAGACCCGGCCGAAGGCCGGCCGCGTAGCGGCGCGCAGCGGTCTTGACGCGTGGGGGGCGGCCCCTCACCCTGCGCGGCCCGCGGCGCTCGCCCCTGCCTAGCTGTGTTGATACGTCACGATCAACTCTTCACGCATCCGCAGCGCCAACGCTGATGTCCCGCTCTCCGGCGGCGGCAGGTACCGACTCTGTGCCGGAATGGCGCGGACCTGCCTCTCCGCCCGTCGAAGCTGGCGGCGCATCGCGAGCCCATCCAGTAGCCGCTCGATTGAGACCTCGACGCCACTCAGCCGCGCATCTGCGATGACGAACGAGGCGGAGCCATCGTGAGTGAGGACACGGGCGATTTCGGCGATCGCGGCATCGAGGTCGATGGCGTACCGGTTCAGGATGCGCTCAGACCGCCTGGGGAGATGCCCCCCAACTGACGAAGTAACGATTGCAGCCAAGTCGTGACAGGAGTCCACGCCAGCTTCGGCACCGATGTTCGAGCGCCGAAGTCCGCGAAGTTCCGAAACGGAATAGCCCATCCACACGAGGCTTAGGCGATGCCCACGAAGATAGTCAATCGCGACGAGGTAGGGTGGACTCGTTGTCACTGCATCGACAGACTTATCCGCGAGCGGCAGGCTTCGAGCATCTGCTCGCAGCGGAATGAACATGCCGCGAAGCGGCCCTTCGCTCGCTCTGCGCGCAACGGCGGAGACAGCGGAAGGAAACTGCGAGAACGCGTCAACTGTTGCGGTGTCCCTCACGCGATGCGGCCGTGAATGCGACACGTCTCGCGCAAGCGATACCCCATTATCCTTCGTTATGATGAGGCGCGAGAATGCACACCACAAGGGCGCGTGTAACGACGTGGGCGCACCCTCAATCTCCGCTGCCAGCCCAGCGAGCTTACGCTGTGCCTCTCGATCGAACCACCGATCGATGAACTTTTGCGTCTCGTCGTCAACGTTCGCCTCGACGTCGGAGTGGTGGCGCGCGCGCTCCAATACCTCTGCACCCGCTGCGACCAAGCCATCCCGATCGAATCCGCCGGCCGCCGTACGCGCTATCACGATCGCGAGGGGGTCACTGTCACAGCCGTATGCGGTGTGACCCAACGCAGCGGCCGTAACCGGAAATGTCCCAGAGCCCATCATTGGGTCCAGGACTATCGATTTCGGCTGCAGCGCCGCGATTCGATCGTCCACGACCTCGGGTGCCATGCGGGCCGGAAACGGGTGTACCGCAGGTCTCGTCACGCGGTGCCCCCACTTTCGGGCGGGCGTGGCATGGACGCAAGAAACTTTTCTGCAAGGCCAGGAGGATATTCGCCGAGCGTCTCGTAAAGTTCTCTCAAGAGCGCCTCTGGTGATGCGTTAAGCGCGATGATGCGTCCATCGTGAAAGATCGTACGGGGCGCGAGCGCGGCCAAACCCCGTACCATCGCTGTCCACTGGTCTTCACCCAGGTCGAGACGCTCCCCGTGCGCTTCGAAGAGCGACCCTGCAAGACTCTCGATAGTTGTCGGCATCTTTCGTTCACTGTGTCGGACCAGCAGTTCGATAATCTCCTTTACCGGAGGCAGGGTTGCCGCATCCGCGGCCTCAACCGCATCCACAAAGGCACGCGACTCCTCCGGCGTCCGACTCTCGCTGAACAATTCCCGAAGTGTGAGTGGCGACACACGGCGTAACGGGAACAGCTCGATTAGGCGCGCGAGGTCTTCGATAGTTATCGGCGTGATCGCGTCATTGCGACAGACGTCTTTCACGAGGCTATCGTCGATGCCGTCGCCCTGAAAGCCCGGAGCGACCAACAACGTGTACTGTGGCGCTACCGCCAGGCCGTGACGCTCTTGGGCCTTTTCACGATGGACCCTTAGTACCGACGTCCGCGCGGTCCCCGCCGAGATACGCGGCGCCTTTTTGATTGGCGTCCCGGCACCATCGGTATCCCCTGCGATGGCGTGCGCCGCTCGTGCGCCACTCGACTTCGCATCGTAGGTAAGGGCATAAGTCTCGGTCGCACCAGCGCCACGATTTCCGAGACCCACGAGTGCCACACCGTCAGTGTCCCCGCTTCCGCTGACCCGTCGAACCGTAAATCCGAGCAGTTCGAGCGCGTCGGCGACGGCATCCTCGAGTTCTTTCTCCTTATCTGCGGCATCGCGAAGGTGCTTTGCCACGACAAGGGCCGACCGCGGGAAGCGTTGAACGAGCGCACGAAGGAACGCGTCTCGACGGCTCATGACCCGACGCACAACTTCGGCTGGAATATCTTCATCGAGCATGTAGGCTTCGGTGAGTAATTCGGTCAACCCAAGGAGTCGCAGCGGTTCGCCGACGCCCTTCATGTCGATATAGTTGCTGATAAACGGGTGGGATTGATTCAGAATTGCGGCCTTGCGCTGCGGATCGTAGATGACAAGTCGGTCATCATCGCCGACGGGCTCGACCAAGACCGAACTGATAAGATCTTCGCCCTCGTCTAGAAGCGTTTCAGCATCATCAAGTTCGGCATCCTGAAGGCCCAAAACCTCGCGGACCGGCACCTCGCCGCTTGTGGCGCGCCGCAACATCCGGCGGAACGGTGCTTGCGTCAACGCGGGCGGTGGGTTCGCGATTCGCCCTTGCTTGTTCAACAGCGGTATGTGGTCTTTATCGTCCGCATCCGAGCTCACGACACGTGCACGGTTAAAGACCGCGAGCATGTATTTCTTGAGGTCAGCAAGTTCGGGCGACTCTTGAAGGCTTTCGCGCGGGCTCGCGATAAGGTGGTCGAGGTCGTCGGCGTCGATCTCCATGTGGAAGCGTGTTAGCGTTCCGTGACGCAACTCTGGCCCGACGTCGAACTCGGGATCATCGAAGTTGATCAGTCTTTGCCGCACGCGCACGAAAAATCCGTGGCTGCGGCCCCAGTCTTCACTCTTCCCACGCTGCAGTGGCTGCTCGAACAACTGTGCCGATCCGTAGACGACCCCGGCCAAGGGGAGCCGCCAGGCCGGCACCTTCTTTCCGTCGATCGTCAGAGACGTTGATTCGCCGGGTTGGTTCGGAAGTTCGCTCTCTGATTCCCCTATGCGAAATTGCCACTGGACTTTACCAGACGCTTTTGAAGGCACGACGGGCTTATCGTCCATTGTCAGGGCAAACGTGGGGTTCAGTGGCAATGCTGTCGAAAGGACCCAGCGCAAGCGGCCGCGTTGAATGTTCTGGGCCGTCGGCCTCAGCCGGGTAAGGATGGCGGCCGTCCAATGCGCTGTGCCCCCGTTCGCAAACAGTTGCTTGAGCACTTGCGGGTCGCGGGCGCTGTCCGGGAGAGCCCGCGTCAAGGTTTCCTGTGCTTCATCCCTCGTCAGCGACGCCACCGAAAGCGTTAGGTCCGCGGGTTGACTCATTGAGCCCTGGACGCGCTCATAGTCCATCGTCATCGCAAGGTACTCGTCGCCACGATGTACGACGTAGGTTAGCTCCCTAGCGAGGACATACGTTGCGAGCTTGCCAATTCCAAACTTCCCGATGGGGAGTCGGCCGCGTATGGGCTCGGTGTCTCGCTTCGTAGATTCGCCGATCTGCCATAGGTCGCGCAGACCGGCCAGGTCCATCGACTCGCCGTCGTCAACGACAACGATAGTCGCCGTCGGGGCAGCCAGGTCGCTAGACAGGTAGACCCACACCCGTTCGGCACCAGCATCATAGGAGTTGGATACCAACTCCTCGAACGTCTTATTGGGCGAACTATAGAGGCCCTCCGAGAACCGCTCGATGATGCGCAGCGAGATGCGGACCGTGACGGCATCAACCGCACGGTCGCCGCCGTCGACGAAGCCAGCGACGGGGACCGCGGTCGACGTCGGCGGGGTCGCGGTCACCAGTCACCTCCAAGCGGTCTGTCCGCGCGAACGCAACGGACGAAGCGTGCTAGACGATCAGCCTAGCCGGGCGGTGCGACAAGAACGCTTCGTGCCTCGGGTCAGATCGCGCCGTTGGCGCGTCGATGCATGCGCGCAATCTCCTCGCAGCGTTGTCGGACTGATGTTGTGGGCCAGATGTGGGCCGGAGCCACGCGGCGCGACGGCGCGTAGGCGCACAGCACGGCCCTGACCTGCGGTTTCGTCCACAACTTGGCCGTGGCTGCTTGACCAGGGCTAGGTGAGGAACTGGATATGACCGACGCGGGGCCGCCGCGGCCCCTGCTCGCTCGGAGGCGTTTGCACAGGTCAGAGGCTAGATCACGTCCCGTCGGGTGTCGTCTCGTGCTATCGAGAGTGCCTGACGCCTGCCCACGCCCGGAGGTGAGCGATCAATACGGCGACGATGGCGGCTGTGGTCGCGGCCGTCATGGCAGTGCTGATGTTCGCGTACATGCTCGGCGAGCGACGACGAGAGGACCGGCCGCGTCTTCATGTCGCCGTCGGTGCCGACGGATCAGGCCTTGTCGTGTGGAACGTGGGGCCCGGGCACGCGACCGACGTCAATGTCGTCGTCTCGTACTCGGGCCACGACCTGCCGACCATCACACGGACCGAGCTCGACCAGCTCGTCGCGATCGCGCCGCAGGCTCTGATCGCGTTGCGCCTCCGACCATTCGGCGAGGAGCTGGCCCTTCACCAGATCGAGTCGACGTTCTACGAGCTCGCCTTCGAGATCGCGTGCCGGGACGTCCGTGGTCGCCTACGTCGGTTCACGCAGTCGCTGGTCCTGCCGTTGCCGTCCCGCCCGCCTCACCCAGGAGGTGAGCCACGAGACCCGTGAGCTCGCGGAGCGACAGCTGGTTCTCCTGGGCGAGCGCCGCGGCACGGTCGAGGTGCCGTTCCGCATCGGCGGGCCGGGAGCGGAGACACCAGCGCGCGGAGACGAGGTGCAGGTTGTAGTGCGCGGCGCCGTACACGGCCGCACCGGCGGGAAGCAGGAGGGCCTCGGCCTCCAAGACCAGTGACTCGATCCGCCCGTCGTCGCCACCGCTGTCCAGCAGGTGCCGTCCGAGATCGAGTCGGCGGACCGCCCGCATCCCCGTGCTGTCGTACCTGTCGGACGCGACGATCAGCCGGTGCTCGTCGTACGCGGCGCACGCGGCGACCGCATCGCCCTCGCGGGCTGCCAGCTGCGCCTCCATCGTCCGCTGCTCGATCCGGAGGCGACCGTACGGCGAGCCGGCCAGGGCCGCGTTGCGCCGTACGAGGTACCGCGCGCTCCTCAATGGCCCGTGCTTGACGAAGGTCGACGCGACCGCGATGTCCAGCCGTCCCGCGCGGTACGCGAGGTTGTGCAGCCGCGTACGCGCGAAGAGTCGCCGCGCCGCCGCCGCGTACGCGGCCGTCGCGGCGGGAGCCCCTTGATGCCGTGCGACACCGGCGATGTTCTCGTAGCCGACCGCCGCGACCTCCGTGACGACCTCCTCGCGCACGGCGCCTTTCGACGTCAGCACGTGCAGCGTTCGCAGGGCCTGTCTCGTCGTCGTATCGACGCGAGCGAGGTCGCGGCACACCCACAGGTCGACATTGGCGTCACGAATCGCGCGAACCGCCTCGTCCACGGCCTTTCCGCTTCTCATCTCACCAGCTCCCGCGAGGCGTCGGAACGTCGCTCTCCTGGACCGCGGCACCCGCCAGCGAGGCAAGCGTTCGGTGCGCCTGGTCGATACCGCGCGTGAAGTGGGCGAGTACGACGTGGTCGTGGGCACGACGGCCGTAGTGGAGAAAGTTGTACCGCTGCGGCAGCCAGCGAATCCTGACCGCACCGCGATGAGCCGCCACGTTGAGCAGCGACTGGTCGAGCAGCCGGAACTCCTGCGGCGCGTCGCGCCACAGCGCGCGTGCGTAGCGGAACATCCCGGCGTGTGCGGCACGGTTCGCGATGAACATCCCCGCGTTGAAGTACCGGACCCGTGGCACGCCGAGACCGTGCTCCCGATCGCCGATGAACCTGTCGCGAACGGCCACCAGCGCCGGCTCGTCGAGCAGCTGCGCCAAGTCCCACTCCCGGAGCACGACCACGTCCGGGTCGAAGAAGACGATCCGATCGCTGCCGACGATGTCGAACAGGTACAGCTTCGCGAGGGTGGGGTGGGCCAGCTCGATTCCCCTGACGTCACGGTCGTCGAGAACCCGGGTGCGTACGCGTGTCATCTGCTCGAATCGCGCCGCCGCCATCTCGGCGGTGTTCCGGTAGCGCCCGATTCCCAGAGTTACCGCGACGACCGAAGAGTCCACGTGAGCCCCGTTCACGAGGGCGCACATGGCGCCGCACGTTCTCCCGATTATGTGGCCGGTCCGCAGGGGCGACAACAGGTCATCCGGAGACGCCGCGGGAGAGCGCGGCGACAACGGCGAGTGATGCCGCCGCGGCTGCGAGGCCGCCCGTGAGGAGAACGGCTGCGACGCCCGCTGAGGCGGCCAGTGCGCCTACGGCGGCGATGCCGACGGGCAGGAGGCTCCCGCTCACGAGCCAGTCGACGGAGGAGACGCGGCCTAGGAGGTTGGGCGGGACGTTCTCCTGGAGGGCGGACGTCCAGTAGACGTTGCCGAGCTCCAGGAGGAAGCCGGCCGCGGCGAGGGCCGAGGCGGCCAGGACGAGGGACGAGACAAGACCGAGGGCGGCGACGGACGCGCCGGCCACGGCGAACGACACGTGCGTCGCGACGACGAGGCGGCGGGGCGTTCGCGACGACGCGGCGACGACCGCCGCGACGGCGCCGCCGACGCCCTCCACCGCGAGCAGGAGACCCAGTGCGCGGGCGCCGAGGCCGAGGTGCGAACGCACGTACACGGGAACGAGCACGGCGAGCGGAGCGCTGACGCCGAGGTTCAGCACGGCGAACGACGCGAGCGAGATACGCAGCCAACGCCGCCGAGCGCAGAACGCCACCCCCTCGCGCAGCCCCTCGAACGCCGAGGCCGACGCGCCGACGGGGCGGCGCGCGACGCGCAGCAGCGAGAGGCACGCCGCGCTGACCAGGAACGACACGGCGTCGGCGGCGAAGGCGGGCGCGGTGCCGTACGACGCCACGAGCAGGCCGCCGAGCGCGGGTCCCGCGAGGCGGCCGGCGGTGAGCTTGCCGATGGTGTTGAGCGAGTTCGCCCGCACGAGCAGGTCGCGCGGGACGACGTCGGGCAGCAACGCCGCCGACGCCGGAAGGAAGAAGCCGGACGCCGCGCCGGCGACGGCGCCGGCCAGGGCGAGGTGCCAGACGCGCAGCACGTCGAGCGTCGCGAGCAGGGCGACGCCGCCAACGGCAACGGCCTGGACGAGGTCGCAGACGACGAGGGTGGCGCGGCGCGAACGCCGGTCGCTGACGACGCCACCGGCGAGCAGCAGCGCGGTCGACGGTACGAACGTCGCGACGAGCACGAGGGACAGCGCGCGCGACCCGCCGAGCGACAGCGCCTCCCACGCGAGGGCGACGGTGAACACGCCGTTGCCGACGAGGGAGACGGTCTGGCCGGCCCACAGGAGCGCGAAGCTCCTGACGCGCAACGGCGCGAGGGCGCGGGTCATGCGACAAGGGGTACCACCGCGAAAGGCGGAGGGAGCGCGCGTTCGCCGAGGGCGGAAGCGCTAGCGGCGCGGGACCTTCACGCCGGGCGAACGGTTGTCGACCGAGAGGCGCTTCTTCGACGCGAGCCAGTCGGTGAGCTCGGCGTACGCGAGCAGCGCGCCCGTCCACTCCTCGCGGCCGAAGTAGCCGTCCTCGGACATCGGGCCGTACGTCTGCCCGGTCGTGAACCGCGCCTGCATCCTGCGCGTGTGCCCGAGGTGCAACGCCGCCCACTTGCGGGCCGGCACGCGGAAGCCGCGGTCGAGGCCGAGGGCCGACATCTGCAGGTCGAACACGCCGTACACGACCTGCCTGTCGGTGCCCCAGTCGGCACCCATGGGGTAGTAGATGGCGCTGCTGTTGGGGCGGTACACGGTGCCGCCCGGCGCGGCCCAGCCGCGGCCGAACTGGTGCGAGGTGAGGGCGCCGTACGTCGCGCGGTGACCGTGCACGGCGACGGCGGGAACGCCCTCCCCGACGAGGCCGGACACGACGGCGGCGTGCAGCGACATGGAGGCGGTGTAGTCCGGGCTGATGCGGCCATGGTTGACGACGACGCCGCTCGGCTCGACGTTGCTGCCGCCGAGCCAGCGCGAGAGCGGGCGGGCGTTGAGGACGACGTTCGACGTGACGTCGGCGGGACGCGCGTACGCCGCCGCGAAGCGCCGGTACGCGTGGTCGGCCCAGAACGTGCGCCGCGGGTGGCTCGGCATCAGCTCGACGGCCGTGAACAGCGCGAGCGCCTCCCAGGCCATCTCCTCCGAGCCGGAGTCGCCGTGGCTGACGATGGCGCCGGCGCGGTTGCGCAGGTACTTCACGGGCTTGCTCGTGACGTAGTCGGCCTCGACCTCGAGCATCCGCGCGAGCAGGACCTGGTCGGGGACGGGCAGCGCGGGGCCGACGAGCCAGCCGGCGAGCGCGGCCTGCGACGCCCACAGCGGCGACTGCCACGACTCACCCCAGCCCGAGCGGCCGAGGACGCCGGTGTGGGTGCGTACGAGCATCTGCACGAGCAGCACGGCGCGGTCGGTGGCGGTGGAGGCCGGAACGCCGGTGGCGCGGTAGTCGTACGTCCGCGTCGCGAGCGGCGCGGCGATCGACAGCGCGACGGAGGCGTAGCGGCGGACGTCCTCGGAGTTGATGGTGCCGCGGTGCTGCAGGCGGTCGGCCGACCGCTGGTACGGCGTGAGCGACGTGACGCGCTCGTTCCACCAGGTGTTGAGGAAGTAGCGGTTGGCGTTGCCGAGGGCGCCGCGGACGGTCCTGGTGACGTCGTCGAGCGCGGCGACGCGGGTCATGGTGGGCACCTCGGCGAGCGCGAGGTCGCTCAGCGGCGGGGGCCCGCTCGTGACGCCGCCCACGCCTGCGCCGGCCGGGGCGGCTACCAGCGCGGCGGCACACACGACGGCACTCACGACAGCACGTACGGAACGCATGACTCCCTCCCTGCGGACGTCAACGAGCGGCCCCAGGGACGGTGGCGGTCGTGCCGCGGGTTCGTTCCGATCCAACAGGAACGAACCCGCCCAAAGCCAGTCGACCCGCCCGCCGGCGAGTGCGGCGAGCGGGTCGATCGGGCGGACGAGGGCTAGAAGTTGGCGCCGAGGTAGGTGTTGCCACAGCGGTTCACCTGGACGTTCGTGAACTGCTTCGTGACGCCGTTCTTGGTGATGCGCACGACGTAGACCTGGCCGGCCTGGAGGTTCGGGATCCGGTAGTAGCCGTCGTCGCGGCCGAAGCCCATGTTCCAGCCGAGGATCGGGCTGAGGTTGTTGTTGTCGCCGGCCATGGACCACGCGACGGCGCGGTCGACCTTGGTACGGACGCCGCGCACCGTCGCCCACCCGTGGATGCCGCCGGTCGTGCCGCCGGAGACGCCGCAGACGAGCGGCAGCGCCATGCGGATCGTGTATGCGTACGGCAGCGTGATGCGCGTACGCAGCGCGTGGCCGTACCTGCTCTGGTTGTCGCCGGTGTTGCCGGGACCCTTGGAGTACGCCTCGACGAACAGCTTCGCGGCGTTGACGGGGACGACGACGCGCCACGACTTCGAGCCGCTGGTCGCGCCGGTGGCGGCGACCGTGGGGTTGAGGCGCAGGGTCTGGCTGTACGCCCCGGTGAAGGGGCAGCCCCACGTCGACGAGCCCGGGCGGGCGTCGATCTTGCGGCCGTACCTGTCGTGGACGTCGAAGCCGAGCATGGTGTCGACGACACGGCCGTCGGCACCCTGGATGTGGCCGTAGTAGGTACGGCTGTTGCCGACGCACGGGGCGGCGTGCGCGGACGGAGTCGCAAGGAACGGCGCGACCACGGTCGTGAGCGCGCAGACGAGGAAGAGGCGGAAACGCATGGGTCCAGTGTCGGAGACTTCGGGCGCCTCGTTGAGTGCCGAGCGGGTGACTGTTGGCGACGGAGAGCGACTAGGAAGTCACCGCGCGGCGGACGCGAAACGGGGCGAGATGGGAATAACCGCGCACGCTCTGCCGCCGCAGCGGGGACACCTCGAACGCCGCGTCGTCGCGTAGCGCGGAGGCCGCGCCGCGGTCGAGCAGGACGGTCCCGGGACGGGCCAGCGCGGTGAGCCTGCTGGCGATGTTCACGGTCGGGCCGAACACGTCGCCGAGCCTCGGCACGACCGGCCCGAACGCCACCCCGACCCGCACCTCGACGCCCGTCGCCTCGGGCGTCCGCTCCGCCAGGTCGAGGCCGAGGCGTACGGCGCCGTGGACGTCGTCGGCGACGAACAGCACCTCGTCGCCGAGCGTCTTCACGACCCGCCCGCCGACGTCGCCGACGAGGTGCGCGGCCAGGTGCTCGAACGTCTCGACCAGCGCCGACAGCTCCTCCGGCGTCATCGACCGCGACGTCTCGGTGAAGCCGACGAGGTCCGCGAAGCCGACCGCCGTCTCGACGCTCGCGGCCGGCGCGGCCGTGAACGCCGACTCCGCCGCGACCGCGAGGTGCCTGCGCCAGACGTACTCCAGCAGCGAGGCGACGTCGTCGAGCAACGTCTCCGCCGCCGTGTGCACGGCCTCGTCGGCGAGCGGGTCCAACGGCGCCGCGAGGCCGCCGAGGTACGACGCCGCGATCGACGCGTGCGAGTGCGCGAGCCGCGAGAGCGCCTGCGCCATCGTGCGCGTCAACGCCAGCAGCCCCGCCTCGTCGACGACGCCGAGCTCGCGCAGCAGCGACGCCGTACGCAGCGCGCGCACGTCGCGCTCGCTGAACACGCGGTCGCCGTCGCGCACCTCCGCGAAGCCCATGGCGCGCCACAGGGCGACCGCGCTGTCGACCTCGACGCCGGCCGCGGCCGCGGTCTCGGCGCGGGTGTAGGCGGCGTCGCCGACGACGATCGCGCCGATCTCGCCGGCCATGTCCTCGGTCACGACGGCACTCTCCCGCCTTTGGCGGAGACGCGCGACACGTCAAACGGGCTGTTTGACCGACCGATACGTATTGGGAGTAGTTTTCCGCGAGGTCACGGGGGACGTGACACCGTCACGAACGGGGGCGCGCGATGACGCGCAGGCATGCCGCGGCGATGGCCGCATCGATCCTTCTCACGCTGGCGACGGGGTCCGCGCACGCGGACACCGGGGTCGGGGCGGGCGCGACGCCCGCGAACCGCTGCGGCGGATCCCACTGCTGGGCGGGCGTGAACACCGTCAACGCGTACCCGCTGCCGCGCTCCGGCGCGGTCCTGGTCGTCTGGAACTGCCAGGCGACGTCGACGCCCGACGCGACGCTCACCTCCATCACGGAGTGCTCTTTCGGGGACTACGACGCGCCGGCGGTGACGGTGCCCGGCGGCTACGCGGCCACGGCGTCGTGGGCGATCGTGCCGACGCCGTTCGACGTCGAGGCCTGCGTCGGCGGCTTCGGCGTCTTCGCGGAGAACGCCGTCGGGGACCACGTCGTCAACGCCGCCGCCTGCAAGCGGATCGTCGCGGCCGACCTCCCGCTGTGAGGACGCGGCTCGCGCTCGCGCTGGCGACGCTCGCGGCCGCAACGGTCGCCGCTCCGGCCGCCCACGCCGCACCGGCGGCGTACGGCACCACGACGTTCGGCAGCACGAACGGCGGCACGACGACGTTCGTGCTGCCGCGCGCGTCGACGTTCCACCTCGGCACGTCGATGCGGATGCCGGAGGTGTCGGTCATCGGAGGCGGTCGCATCGCGGGCATCGTGATCGCCGCCGAGGGCGCGACGCTCGAGCGCGGAGCGGTCCTCTACGCCTTCCGGTTCAACTGGTGCTGGTCGCGCGGCTGCGAGACGCCGCGCGACACGAAGCTCCCACCGGCGTCGTACGCCGGCACGCTGCACGCCGGCGAGGTGCACCGCGACGACGGCGTGACGGTGGCGACGCTGCCCGCGGGCCGGTACACCGCGCACGTCGTCGCGGACGGCGCGCCGGCGACGGTGACCGTGCGGTTCGACGGCGCGCGGGGACGCGGGCGCCTCGGTGCGTCGCGGCCGCTCGGCACGACGTTCGCCACGGCGGAGTCGACGCTGCCCGACCACGGCGCGCTGCCGGTGTCGGCGTACTCGGCGGGCGGCACCGCGAGGGTACGCAGCCCGATCGGCGTGCTCCTGTCGATGAACGAGGCACGCCTGCGAGGCAACGTCACCGACGCCGAGGGCACGTGTCTCTACGAGAACAGCGGGCCGCCGAACGGCGTGTTCGGGCCCGGGTGCCCGGGCGGGCAGGCGTCGCCGCTGTTCGTCCTCAACGGCTTCCTGAGCTTCCACGTCGGGTCCGCGACGATCGCGCTCGTGCGCGGCGAGCGCGACGGCGTCGAGTGGACGCAGGGCGCGTACCGCACCGGCGTCCACGAGGACGAGTGGCTGTCGCCGACCGTCCTGCTGTGGGTTGAGGCGGGCGGCTAGGCCCAGACGGGCTGGGGCTCGGCGCGGCGCTCGGCCAGCGGCACGGGCCCGTCGAACGTCCTGATGACCTCGTAGCGCGTGTTGCGCTCGACGGGCGTGAAGCCGGCGTCGCGGATGACGTCGAGCAGGTCCTCGCGGGTCATCTTGTCGGGCGTGCCGAAGCGGTCGGCGTCGTGGGTGATCTTGTACTCGACCACCGAGCCGTCGTGGTCGTCGGCGCCGAACGACAGCGACAGCGCCGCTGTCTGCAGGCCGTGCATGACCCAGAAGTTCTTGAGGTGCGGCACGTTGTCGAACAGCAGCCGCGACACCGCGAACGTCTTGAGCACGTCCGCGCCCGTCGCCATCGTCGTGCGCGACTGCAGGCGGTTGCGCGGGTCGCCGTCGCGGTCGTGCTGGTAGCGCAGCGGGATGAAGACCGCGAAGCCGCCGGTCTCGTCCTGCAGCGAGCGCAGCCGCAGCACGTGGTCGACGCGGTGGCGCGGCTCCTCGATGTGGCCGTAGAGCATCGTCGCCGGCGTCCGCAGCCCCTTCTCGTGCGCGAGGCGGTGGATGCGCGACCAGTCCTCCCAGTGGGTGTCGTGGTCGACGATGTGCTGGCGCACCTCCCAGTCGAAGATCTCGGCACCGCCGCCGGTCAGCGACTCGAGGCCCGCGTCGATCAGCTCGTCCAGCACCTCCGAGGCGGACAGGCCCGACAGCTTCTCGAACCACTGGATCTCGGTCGCCGTGAAGCACTTCAACGACACGCCGGGCAGCGCCGCCTTGAGCTCGCGCAGGACGCGCGGGTAGTACCGCCACGGCAGCGTCGGGTGCAGGCCGTTGACGACGTGGAGCTCCGTGAGGCCCTCGCCCTCCATGGCCTTGGCGAGGCGTACGGCCTCCTCGACGCGCATCGTGTACGCGTCCTTCTCGCCGGGCTTGCGCTGGAACGAGCAGTACGCGCAGGACGCGACGCAGACGTTCGTGAGGTTCAGGTGGCGGTTGACGTTGAACATCACGCGGTCGCCGTTGAGCCTCGTCCGCACCTCGTGGGCGAGCGAGCCGAGCCACATCAGGTCGTCGGAGTCGTAGAGCGCGACGCCGTCCTCGTAGGTGAGCCGCTCACCCGAGCGGACCTTGTCCTCGAGCTCCCGCTTCAGTCCCGCGTCCATGACGCGAGCCTACGGCGCCCGCGCACCCGCCGCAGAACGCGGCAAAGCCCCGCGACTCCCCTCCTGCTCGTCGCGGGGCTTTGCCGAAGTGCCGTGCTGCCTTACGCCTCCGAGCGCGTCATGCGGCGCGCGCCGAACGCGAGGGCCGTACCGATCACCGCGACGATGCCCAGGCCGGCCGGGACACCGGTCGCGGGGTGCGAGCCCGGGGTCGTCGGGGTCACGCCGGTCGTCGAGGCCGGGCGGAACTTCGCGGACTCGCCGAGCTCGCCGACCTTGAGCGACAGCGGGGCCGTCTTGAAGCCGGTCGCCGTGGGCAGGATCGCCGGGAGCGACGCCGCGTCGGTCAGCGCGAACTGCGTCGGGATCGTCGCCGAGCCGAGCTCCACCTGGAGCGCGGTGACGAGCGCCTTGGCGGTGCCGAACGCGCCCTCGGTGCCGGTGGACGTGGACTTCACCAGGAGCTTCACGCTCGGCGCGGGAACGGTCAGGCCGGTCGCCGTGGCGAGCACGGACGACAGCGCCTGGGTCGCGCCGGCGATCGTGGTGTTGACCTGCGAGGCGACGGTGCCCGCGAGACCCGCGACGTCCAGCTTCGTGTTGTTGGTCACGGTCTGGAGCACGTCCTGGCCGAGCACCTTCACGCCGCTGACGTAGCCGGTGACGTTCGCCGACTTCGTGGCGCCGGCGAGGGCACTGGTGCCCACCTGCGCCGCACCGATCTCGACGAGCGGGATGTCGGCGAGGACGCCGTCCACCAGCTCCGCGAGGTCGTCGATGAGCGGCTGGATCGCCGCGAGCGCCGTGGCGAGCGCGCCGGTGGCGGTGCCGTACGCGGCCTTGGCGGCGACGTACGCGCTGAGCGGGTCGTCGATCGTGTCGAGCGCGTCCGCGGTCTTGAGCGCCTCCTGCACGGCCACGCCCGCGGGGGTCGCGCTGAGCGAGTCCCACTCGGAGTGCGTGATCGGCAGGTCGATGCCCTCCGGCAGCGTCTCCACCGGGACGGTGAACGGCGCGAGCGCGGCGTCGAGCGCGGCGGCCTTGGACTGGAGGTCGGCGGCCTTGGCGGCGAAGTCCGCCGAGGCGGCCTCGTACGCGTCGTCCGCGGCCTCGATCTGCGTGTTGACCGCGGCGAGCGCCGTCTCCGCCATGGCGGGGACGTCGATCGGGAGCGAGTCCACGAGACCGTTCAGCGTGTCGATCGGGAGCTTGCCGAGGTCGATGCCGAGAGCGGCGAGCACGTCCGCGATGCTCGGCAGCGAGACGTTGGAGATCGTCAAGGTCTTGCCCGCCTGCGACTTCGCGGCCTCGGTGGCCGAGCCGACCTTGACGCTGCCGTCGAGGCCGAGCGGGAGGCCGAGGAGCGACGCCTGGCCGAGCGACGCGGAGAGCGACGACACCGGGCCCGCGGCGGACTTCGCGGCGGACAGCGTGGCCGTCGGGCTCGACGCGGAGAGCACGTTGAGCGGGAGCGCGCCACTGGTGACGCCGCCGACCGTCTTCGGGCTGTTCTGCGGCGTGACCGTGACCTCGCCCTTCTTCACGCCGTCGAGCGTGATCGGGACGAACGACACGGCAGGCGCGTCCTGAGACAGCGTCTGCGCGATGGCGGAGAGCGTGCCGACGGAGATGGTGTGTCCGTCGATCGTCTGGCCGGCGACCGCGAGGTCGCCGACGCTGATGGTTGCCAGCGTCGCGCTGGACACGGCGCTTCCCGCAGCGGCTACGCCGGTGGCGGCGGAAGCGGCGGAGACGGGAAGTACGGTGCCCAGCGCGAGAGCGACGAGTACCGGGCGGTGCAGACGCATGATGCGCCCCCTGTCACGAGACCGAGTGATTGATGCGACTCGGGCAAGACTTCGCGATCTGCCCGTTTTGGTCCATGACGAGATGGGGCTATTTCCTGCCTAGTCCTCGACGCGGACCCGGCCCTCCCAGCGGGTGGAGAGGACCACGGTGGTCCGCGTGCGGGCGACCCCGGGGATGCGCCGGAGCACGGCGAGCGTCTGCTCGAGCGTCTCCACGTCGGGCACGCGGACCTTCACGACGAACGCCTCGTCGCCCGCCACGAACCAGCAGTCCTCGATCTCGGGGACGTCCGCGAGCCGCGTCGCGACGTCGTCCTGCTCGGCGTCGTCGCGCTGGTAGATGCCGACCAGGGCGCTGACGCCGAGGCCGAGCGCGACCGGCGCGACGGCCGCGTGGTAGCCGGTCACGATGCCCGCCGACTCCAGGCGGCGTACGCGGTCGTGCACGGCCGGCGCGGACAGCCCGACGACGCGGGCGAGCTCGGCGTACGTCGCGCGGGCGTTGGCGCGCAGGGCCGCGAGAAGCGACCTGTCGACGGAGTCGACGTTCGGCTTCGGCATGGGAATACCTTTGCTCCGTAGGCGTTACAGGTGCTAGAGTTTCGATCTGTAAGGCAGGAACGTCAAGGAGGGGAACAAGATGAGCGTCTACTCGGAGCTGTTCGAGGCGCGGTTCAACGAGGTCCGTCACGACTTCCAGGTGGCGAACGAGGGCCGCGGCTACGCCAGGCCGTCCGCGCTGCGCACGCTGATCCGCCGCATCGCCTCCCGCTAGGAGGCTTCTGCGAAGCCCAGCCCGTCGCGAGCCGAGGGCCGCACGGCGATCGGGCAAGGCCGCAGGGCGCCTGCGGGCTGGGTGATGCCCGCAGGCGAGGAGAGAACGCAGCCGGGCGTCGCGCGGGCTCGGCGCCGCAGGGCCGGGTCTCGCAGAGCCCTCCTGACCCGCAAGGGCCGCGGGGGCGGCGCCGGGGGGCGCCGCGTCCGGTTTGGTCGGTCGCGAGAACTTTCGTGCTGCCCGTCACCTCTGGGGCGGACCTTCGTTGAGGGGGACGAAGAGCCGTCCAGGCGAGGAGGACACCATGGAGCGCGACCGCTTGATGACCCCCGGCGAGGTCGCGACGCTGTTCCGCGTCGACCCCAAGACCGTCACCCGCTGGGCCGTCGCGGGCCGCATCGGCAGCGTCCGTACGCCCGGTGGCCACCGCCGCTTCCGCGAGTCCGAGGTCCGCGCGCTCCTGCGCGGCGAGACCCGCGCCATCGCGGTCTAGCCCTCCGAACGTTCGCGACGGGCGGCACCGAGGTCGCCCGTCCACCGCCGGTAGAGGTCGTGCTCCACGCCCAGCGCGTCGAGCACCCTCCCGGCCACGAAGTCCACGAGCTCCTGGACGGTCGAGGTCCCCGCGTAGAACGCCGGGCTCGCCGGCAGCACCACGGCCCCCGCGTCGTGCAGGGCCAGCATCGCCACCAGGTGCCCGCGGTCGAGAGGCGTCTCCCGCGGCACCACGACGAGCCTCCGCCGCTCCTTCAACGTCACGTCGGCGGCCCGCTGCACGAGGTCCTTCGACAGCCCTCCCGCGATGCCCGCGACGGCCGCCGTGCTGGCGGGGACGACGGCCATCCCGCGCGTGACGTACGAGCCGCTGCTCGGACCCGCGCCGAGGTCGCCTGGCCCCCAGTGTCGCACGTCGCCCTCGACGCCGACCCAGGCGTGCAGCGACGCCGCGTCGTCGTGCCACTGGATGCCGGTCTCGTCCAGCAGCGTGAGCCGCGCGGCGCGCGACACGACGAGGTCGACCGCGTGCCCGCCCTCGACCAGCGCGCGGACGACGGCGGCGGCGTACGGCGTGCCGCTCGCGCCGGTGACGCCGACGACGTACGGCGCCCTCATGCCGCGCGGTCCAGCAGCGCGAACGCGAACAGGCCGATGCCGACGTAGCCGTTGACGGTGAAGAACGCGCGGTTGA
The DNA here is from genome assembly GCA_035940575.1 of Frankiaceae bacterium. Classification (GTDB taxonomy): domain Bacteria; phylum Actinomycetota; class Actinomycetes; order BP-191; family BP-191; genus BP-191. The sequence continues at coordinate 17,779 of DASZER010000046.1, forward strand.
CGCGCGACAGGTCGCCGGGCTTCACGATCGCGTGCTCGTACGCCAGCGCCCCGGCCGTCAGCGCGACGCCCGCCCACCACGCCCACCCGAGGCCCGCGTCGAGCCCGAACGCCACCAGCAGCGCCAGCGTCACGACGTGCGTCGCGACGGAGACGCGCAGCGCGGTCGCGACGCCGAAGCGGGCTGGCAGCGAGTGGACGCCGTTCGCGCGGTCGCTGTCGACGTCCTGGCAGGCGTAGACGAGGTCGAAGCCGGCGATCCAGGTGCCGACCGCGAGCCCGAGCCACAGCGCGGGCCGCGCGCCGTCGAACGTCTTCGACATCGCCACCCACGCGCCGACGGGCGCGATCGCCTGCGCGAGGCCGAGGACGTAGTGGCAGAGCCAGGTGAACCGCTTGGCGTACGGGTACAGCGTGAGCGGCGCGAGGGCGACCGGCGCGAGCGCGAGGCAGAGCGGGTCGAGCGCGAGCGCGGCGAGCAGGAAGATGGCGAGCGCGACGGCCATGCCGCCGTACGCCACCGAGACCGGCAGCGCGCCGGTCACGAGCTCGCGGCTCGCGGTGCGGGGGTTGCGCGCGTCGATCTCGCGGTCGATCACGCGGTTGGCCGCCATCGCGAACGTGCGCGCGGCCACCATCGCGACGGTGACGAGGAGCACGTCGAGCCAGTCGACGTCGGCGACGGCGGTCAGCGCGGCGATGTAGGCGAACGGCAGCGCGAACACCGAGTGCTCGATGACGACGAGCCGCAGGAAGCCCTTCACGCGCCCCTGGTGGACGACCGGCTCGGCGACGGTGCTCACAAGCCCAGCTCACCCCAGCGGCGCGTGACGCGCTCGACGACGGCCGGGTCCTGCTCGATCTCCGGCGGCCAGCCGCCGGCGCGCGCGTAGCCCTCGGTGGGCAGCTTGCGGGTCGCGTCGATGCCGGCCTTGCCGCCCCAGAACTGCTGGTACGCCGCGTGGTCGAGGTGGTCGACGGGGCCCGTCGACAGCAGCAGGTCGTGGGCGTAGTCGACGTTGCCGAACGCCCGCCACGCGACCTCGGAGTAGTCGTGCACGTCGCAGTCGGCGTCGACCACGACGACGAGCTTCGTCAGGGAGAGCAGGCCCGCGCCCCAGATCGCGTTCATCACCTTCTGCGCCTGCTTCGGGTAGCGCTTCTCGACCGAGACGATCGCGCAGTTGTGGAACACGCCCTCGACCGGCAGGTCGTAGTCGACGATCTCGGGCACCGTCATCTGGATCAGCGGTAGGAAGATGCGCTCGGTCGCCTTGCCGAGCCACTCGTCCTCCTGCGGGGGACGCCCGACGACGATCGTCTGGAACACCGGGTCGCGCCGCATCGTCATCACGTCGACCGTCAGCGCGGGGAACGGCTCGACCGGCGTGTAGAAGCCGGTGTGGTCGCCGAACGGCCCCTCCGGCAGCCGTACCCCCGGCTCGAGCCAGCCCTCGAGGACGATCTGCGCGTCGGCGGGGACCTGCAACGGCACCGAGAGGCAGTCGACCAGCTCGATCCGCTCGCCCTTGAGGAACCCGGCGAACAGGTACTCGTCGATGCCCGGCAACGGCGCGCTGGCCGAGTAGGTCACGACCGGCTCGCAGCCGAACGCGATCGCGACCGGCAGCCGCTCGCCGCGCCGCTCGGCGACGGCGTGGTGGGCGTTGGAGTCCTTGTGGATCTGCCAGTGCATGCCCACCGTGCGCTTGTCGTGGCGCTGGAGCCGGTACATGCCGAGGTTGCGCGTGCCCTCGGTGGGGTGGCGCGTGTGGGTGAGGCCGAGGTTCAGGAACGCGCCGCCGTCGAGCGGCCACGTGTGCAGCGCGGGGAGGTCGTAGAGGTCGATCTCGTCACCGCGACGGACGACCTCCTGGCACGGCGCGGTCTTGACCTTCTTCGGCGGGACCGAACGCAGCGAGAGCAGCTTGCCGAGGGACTCCCTGATGCCGGAGAGGCCGACCGGCAGCTCGGGCCGCACGAGGTCGCGGATGCGGTCGCCGATGTCGTCCAGCCGCGCGACGCCGAGCGCGGCGGCCATGCGGCGCTCGGTCCCGAAGACGTTGATGGCCAGGGGCATCGAGGAGCCGGTGACGTTCTCGAACAGCAGCGCCGGGCCGCCCGCGCGGGTCACGCGCTGGACGATCTCGGTCACCTCGAGGTGCGGGTCGACCGGCGCCTTGACCCGCTTGAGGTCGCCGTCCTTCTCGAGACGGCGGAGGAACGCGTCGAGGCTCACTGCCCCACCCTGCCGTCGATCGCCTGGCGCAGCAGGTCGGCGTGGCCCATGTGCCGCGCGTACTCCTCGATCATGTGCAGCATCACCCAGCGCAGGGAGACCCGCTTCTCCACGCCGACGAGGTCGAGGTCGTTGCGCTCGAAGAAGTCCTCGGCGTACGCCACCTCCTCGCGCCACGCGGCCCACGCCTCGTCCACGCCGTCGGCGCTCGCGCGGTCCCAGGCCGCGTCCACGTCGTCGTCGCGCTTGAACGGGCGCGGCGCGTCCTCGCCCGCGAGGCCGCGGCGGAACCATCCGCACTCCACGTCGGCCATGTGGCGTACGAGGCCCAGCAGCGACATCGACGTCATCGGGACGGGGCGCGACGCGAGCTGCTCGGGTGTCAGCCCCTCGCACTTGAGGACGAGCGTCTCGCGCTGCCAGCGCAGGAAGCCGGCCAGCAGCTCGCGCTCGGTGCCGGCCCTCGGGACGTCCGTACGCGGGTCGTCGCCGGGGTCGACGAAGACGTCAGCGAACGGGGTCGTGCTCAGTGCGCCTCGGCGCTCTCGGAGGCGCCGACCTGCTCGGTGGGGAACCGGTGCGGCGACGACTCGCGCGGCCCGTCGGAGAACGCCGCGAGGTAGTACGCCGCGATGCCCAGGATCAGCAGCGCGAGCGCGAGGTACCAGCGCGGCGCGGGGTTGTGGTCGACCTCGTCCCCGTCGCCGGTCGCGATCGGGTCGATGAACAGCGGCCGCTCGGTCACTCGGACTCCTCGCAGGTGTGCTCGACGAGGAACGCCGCGAGCCGTTCGAGGTCACGGTGCACGAGGTGGCGGTACGACGGCATCGTCGAGCCGGGATGCGCGGCGGCCGGGTCCTTGAGGTACTCGACCATCGCCGCGACCTTCTGCTCCTTGGTCGCGCCGTCCTCCGCGCCGGGCACGCGGTCGCCGGCGCAGGCGAGGTCGGGGCCGTAGCGCGCCTGGCCCTGCAGGCCCGGCACGTCGTTGAGACCCTCGCCCGCGCTGCTCGGGCCCGCGGCGAGGTCGGCGTCGGTGAAGGCGTCGCGCACCTGGCGGGTGTGGCAGTAGACGCAGCCGTTGGAGCCGTAGAGGCCGCGGCCCTTCGCGCCCGCGACGCTGTGCTCGCGCGTCGCGTCGGTACGGGTCGTGGTGACGTCGGCCGTGGCGGGCGCGACGACCGTGGCGCCGTAGCCGAGGGCCACGAGCAGCGCGGGCCCGGCGAGCACGGGGAGCAGCGTCATGCGGCGCATCGTCACGACTCCTCGGGCGCCAGCGGGTCGCCGGCGGTCGACGTGGAGAACACCTGCTGGAACGCCGTCACGAGCGCGAACGTCACGAGCACCTCGCCCACGACGCGCAGCCAGAGCAGCGGGCGGATCGCGTCGGTGACGCGTACCCACGCGTCGCCGGTCGCGACCGAGGAGCCGTCGCGGACGCCCTGCGCGAGCAGCACGCCCTGGACGTAGCCCGCGACGAGCAGCGACAGCGCGACGAGCAGGACGCCGACGACGAGCGGCCAGGCGGCGTTGGCCGCGAGGCGCGGGTTGGTGATGCGGTTGCCCGACGCGGCCGGCAGCACGTGGAACACGCCCGCCAGGATGCCCGCGGCCGCGACGCCGAGCAGCGCGAGCTCGGACAGGCCGTCGGAGGCGACGCTGGCGTGCAGGAAGTCGCCCGCCGTACGCCCCGCCGTCGTCCCGGCGAGCAGCGCCCACGCGCCGAGCAGGCCGGCGGCGGCGAGGCCGAAGCGGAGGTCGGCGCCGTGCGCCAGCGCGGTGCGGCGCGCGTAGGTGCTCGCGACGAGCGTGACGTAGGCCAGGACGCCCGCGCCGAGCGCGATCGTCGCGGCGATGCCGACCGACTCGAGCCAGTCCTGCGCCGGCCCCCCGGCGAGGCGGGCCGCCCCCGCGAACGGCGCGAACACGAACCAGCCCCAGAACGCCGCCACGGCGAGCTGGCGGCTGTGCAGCGGCGCGCGCGACGACACCGGGATCGCGTAGAGCGCGAGGCCGAGCGCGAGCGGGACGAGCCAGAGCAGCTTGAGCCCGGACAGGCCGAACGCGAGCACCATCTCGTCGTTGACGCCGCGCACGCGCGGCAGCGCGCCGAACAGGATCACGACGGGCGCGCAGAACAGCGCGCCGACCACGAACCACAGCGACGGGTGGACCTCGTCCTCGCGGCGCTTCGAGACCGTGCGCAGCACCGAGCAGAGCAGCAGGAGCTGGCCGAGCGCGATCAGCACGGCGAGCGGGCGCGGCATCTCGAAGCCCACGCGGCCGTTGCCGTGGCCGGTCAGCACCGCGAGCACCGAGCCGACGACGCCGACCGTGACGATCGCGCCCGCGGCCTTGGAGAGGTTGTCGAGCTGGACGGGCGCCTTGGCGAGCCGGCGCGCGACGTCGAGGGCGGCGCCGTTGCCGAGCATGCCGAGGCCGCCGTAGGTGACCAGCAGGAACGCCGCCGGGCGCAGCCTGCCGACGTTCGTCGCCGCGCCGACCGTGAACACGTCGGCCGCGACCGTCTGCACCGAGACGAGCAGCAGCAGGAACGCGCCCAGGGCGAGGAACACCACGCCCGCGAGCAGCCAGGTCAGCGTCGACGCGGAGGGCTGCTCCCACGTGGGGGCGCTGGACTCCGACGCCGTCGACGGCGACGTCGTGACAGCCACGCGGCAACCTCCGGGGACGCGGACGCAGGATCGGCCCAGATGTTAGTGGGGCGGGCACGCACGGCGCGAAACGCGCGCCGCGCGACCTCAGTCGTGCGCGGTACGCGGCTTGCGAATCCGCTTGGCGGGCGGAGCGTCCACGGTCTTGGCCGGCTTGGCGTCCGGGGCCGCACCGTCGTTCGAGTTCAGGAAGGCGTTGAGGGCGTCGCGTGTCAGGTCGGACACCGACCGTCCCGTCCTCTGGGCGAACGCCACGACCTTGCCGTGGAGGTCCGAGGGGATGCGCGTGTTCAGCGCCTTGCTCGTCCCGCCCTCGGCGGACAGCGACGGGCGGCCCGCCTTGCGCAGCGGGTTCGGGACCGCGGGACCGACCTCGCGCGCATCGAGCCCCTTCTCGGCCTTCGCGAGCGCGGCGGCCTCGCGCTCGGGGGTCCACGGCTTCTTCGTCATCGTCGTCACCTGGTCGTCTGGTCGTAGAGGGGCCGGTACTTGGGGCGCATCGGCATCACGTGGAAGATCCGTACGGCCTCGGCTCCCAGGAGCCGCACCATGACCTCCAGCGGGACGCCGTTCGGGTCGTCGCCGAGGAACAGCAACAGGTCGGGGTCGGGCTCGCCGTCCTCGTCCACGACCGGGAACGCCGTCGGTGCCGTGTCGAGCACATGCCGCGCACGGGCGCGAGAGACGCCGTGCCTGGCCGCCGACTGCGCCCACTCGTACCGAGGCATGCCCCGGAATTCTGTCACACAAAAAGGTGGGCGGCAACGGGCCGGCCGGTCTAGACCCCGGCGTAGGAGTGCAGGCCCGACACCCAGATGTTGACGACGTAGTACGTCACCATCAGCGAGGCGAAGCCGGCGACGGCGATCCAGGCGGCGCGGCGGCCGCGCCAGCCGGCGGTCGAGCGCGCGTGCAGGTAGCCGGCGTAGACGACCCAGGTCACGAACGACCAGGTCTCCTTCGGGTCCCAGCCCCAGTACCGCCCCCACGCGGCCTCGGCCCAGACGGCACCGGCCATGACGGTGAACGTCCACACAGGGAAGCCGAACGCGTGCACGCGGTACGACACCCGGTCCAGCGTCGCCGCGGACGGCAGGCGCGAGGGCTTGTCGGGCGCGCGGCGGTCGCGCCAGGAGCGCCACAGGTACAGCGCGGCGGCGACGAAGCCGACCATGAAGATGCCCGACGACGCCATGGCGCCGACGACGTGGATCTTGATCCAGTACGAGTTGAGCGCGGGGACGAGCGGGGCGGCGGGCGCGTAGAGGACGAGCGCCGCGACGCCGAGGTAGAGGATCACCGGCAGCATCACGAAGCCGCCGAGGTGGCGCAGCGGGTGGCGGCGGATCACGCCGAGCCACGCGACGACGGCGAACAGCGACACCATCGACGAGAACTCGTACATGTTGCCCCACGGCACGCGGTCGACCGCGAGGCCGCGCGTGACGGCGGATGCGACGTGCAGCAGCAGGCCCACGACGGTTGCGACGACGGCGACGCGGCCGGCGAGGCGCGGCACCCGCGAGGGCGCGGCGACCGCGGCGGCGACGGGCGCCGGCACGGTGTCGACGGCGCCGCCCGCGATGGGGCGCGGCGCGAGGCGGCCGAACGACAGCTCCACGAAGTAGCCGAACATCGCGACGACGTACGCGATCACCGCCGCGAACAGCAGCGTGTCGCTCGCCCGCGCGAGCCCCTCGTCGATCACGGCTTCTCCAGCGACGCTTGCAACGACTCGGCCACGCTCGCGAGCTCCGGCTCGTACCCCGCCGGGTCCTGGCGCGCGAGCCCGCCGACCTCCACGAGGGTACCCGCCTCGGTCGCGGTCGCCTTCACCCAGAGCCGCCGCCTGCGGATCCGCAGCGACAGGATCAGGCCGGTCAACGCCAGGATCGCCGCGACGAGCACGACCCGCTTGCCCGGGTCGGAGTTGACGTGCAGGACCGCGAAGTCCTTCACGCCGTCGAACTCCACGGTCAGCCCGCCGGGCAGCCGCTCGATCGTCTCGCCGAGGAACGCCACGCCCCCGCCCGCGCGCACCATCCCCTCCGTGTCGAGCTCGTAGACGTTCTGCGGCAGGCCGCTGTCGAGGCCGAGGCTGCCCGCCCACGTCTCGTAGACGAACGCCGGGATCAGCGCCTCGGGCGCGGCCGAGAACACCGTCTGCCCCCGCCGCGCGTACGTCGGCACGAACCGCCCGCGCAGCCCCACGTCGGGCAGCCCGCCGCCGAGGTCGGAGACCTTGACGACGCCGTCGGAGACGAGGTTGGCCGCGCCCCTGTCGGGGAGGAACGGCTGCCACTGGTCGTAGACGACGGTGCCGTCGGGCAGGCGCGCGGTGAAGTGCAGCGCGTAGCCGTGGTCGAGCAGGTAGACCCGCGCGCCGCGCACGGTCAGCGGCTCGTTGACCCGGACGGTCCGCTTCCGGTCTGGCGCGCCCACCGAGGGGCGCCAGCGCACGTCGACCTCGTACGACGACGGCGCGCCGTTGGGCAGGAACCGCGCCCTGAAGTCGTCCACCGTCACCTCGAACGGCGGCAGGTCGTCGCCGGTGTTGAGGCGGCCGGGGTGCAGCTCGTCGTACGCCGCCGGCGTGTTGACGAACGTGTCGCCCTCCACGACGAGCACGTCGCCGCGGTACCCCCACGCGGCGCCCATCGCGACGCCGGCGAGCAGGCCGAGCAGCGCGAGGTGGAACGCGATGTTGCCGGTCTCGCGCACGTAGCCGCGCTCGGCGGACAGGCCGGTGTCGTACGGCCGCACGCGCCAGCGCCGCAGCGACCGCCGGGCCGCGTCGTAGACCTCGGTAGGCGACGCCGACGTCGTGAACGACCGCGAGACGGGGAGGCGCGAGAGGTTGCGCGGCGGCGCCGGCGGGACCGAGCGCAGCGCGCGCACGTGCAGCCGGATGCGCGGGGTGAGGCAGCCGACGAGCGACACCATCAGCGCGAGGTAGATCGCGCCGAACCACGGCGAGGCGTAGACGTCGAACGCGTACAGCCGGTCCAGCCACGGCGCGAGCGACGGGTGGTCGCCGTAGTAGCCGGCGACGCCCGACGGGTTGAGCGAGCGCTGCGGCAGCAGCGAGCCCGGCACCGCCGCGACGGCGAGCAGGAACAGCAGCAGCAACGCCGTCCGCATCGACGTCCACGTACGCCACGCCCTGCGCATCGCCGCGCCGGGCCCGACGCGGGGCGGCGCGGGCGCGCGGTCCTCTGGCGAGGTGGAGAGCTCGGTCGTCGCGGTCACAGCGCGGTCTCGAACCCGCCGATCCAGACCTGCATCCGCGCCACGATCCGCGTCCACTCGCCGGTGACGAGCAGCACGCCGATCAGCACGAGGAACCCGCCGCCGATCCGCGTGACGAGCGCGTAGTGGCGCTTCACGACCGCGAACGCCGCCATGGAGCGCTCGAACGCGAGCCCCGCCAGCACGAACGGCAGGCCGAGGCCGAGGCAGTAGAACAGCGAGAGCAGCGCGCCGCGGCCCGCCGTGCCGGTGGAGTAGGCGAGGGAGTTGACGGCGGTCAGCGTCGGCCCCGCGCACGGCGTCCAGCCGACGCCGAACAGCACGCCCAGCAGCGGCGCCCCCGCGAGCCCGGTCTTCGGCAGCGCATGGATGCGGAACTCCCGCGAGAACAGCGACACCCGCGACAGCGCGCCCATGAACGCCAGGCCGAGCACGATGGTCACGACGCCGAGCACCCGCGTGATCGCGTCGGCGTGGTCGGCGAACACCCGCCCCGCCGCGCCGAACGCCGCGCCCGCCGAGACGAACACCACCGAGAAGCCGAGCACGAACAGCAGCCCGCCCACGACCACCCGCGAGCGCTGCCGCGCGGTGACGTCGGCCTCCGCGAGGTCGGCGCCGGTGAGGCCGGTGACGAAGGACAGGTAGCCCGGCACGAGCGGCAGCACGCACGGCGAGAGGAAGGACACGAGCCCGGCCAAGACCGCGATCGGGATGGCGGCCAGCAGCGACCCGGAGAGGACGGTGTCCTGGATCACGGCGCCCGCTCCGCGAGCACCCGGTCGACGAGCGTCCGCAGCGGCGCCTCGTCGAGCACGCCGAACGCGTACGCCGCGACGCGGCCCGACCTGTCGACGACGTAGGTGGCGGGCGGCGACTTCGGCACGGTCTCGAACAGCGTGAGCAGCCGCCCCGGCTCGTCGTGGAAGGAGGGGTACGTCACGCCGTAGCGCTCGACGTGCCGCCTCGCGGCGACGGCGTCGTCGCGGATGTCGATGCCGACGAACGCCACGCCCCGCGAACGCGTGTCGCGCCAGACGCGTTCCAGGTGCGGCTGCTCGGCGCGGCACGGGACGCACCAGGCGCCCCACACGTTCACCACCGCGACGCCGCCGCCGCGCAGCTCCGCGAGCGAGAGCGGCCTGCCGTCCAGGCCCTCGCCCGCCAGCGCCGGGGCGGGCTCGCGAGAGCCCGTGGAGACGTACGTCACCACGGCGTCGCCGGCGACGTAGCGCTCCGCGCCGTCGGGCGCGCCGCCGCGCGTGCAGCCCGCCGCCGCCACCAGGGCGAGCGCGAGCGCCACGGCGCGGAGGCGGGGCACGGGAGAGGACCCTCCGGGGGGATCGGGGGACGAGGCGCGGCGCGCACGTGGCGCGGCCGTTGGATTCGCGGGCGCGAAGCCCAGGGACGTAGTATCGCCCGTGCCGGGCAAGCCCGCTCCGGCACGTCCGGCACGCGCCGGTCAGAGCACCCGAAGACCCGAGGAAGGCGGCGCATGGCCAACCCGCTCCAGCGGTCCCAGTGGCTCCGCGTGGCCTTCGGGTCGCTGCTCTGCACGATGCTGTTCATGGTGTTCTTCGCGGCCGTCCCCTCGGCGATCATCAACTGGTCCGACGGCTGGTCCTGGGTCCAGGCGCCCGAGACGTTCGGCGTCCTCGGCCTCGGCAAGCGGCTCCGCGACCTGATCATCGTCGGCTGGTACGGCGCCATCACCCCCGTCACGTTCGTCGCGTTCTCGCTCTGGCAGAAGCTGCACCCGGTCAACGCCGATGCGGACGAGCCGAAGCGCGACGCGGGCGGCTACCGCTAGACGGAGGCGCGCCCACATGACCGACAACCGCGTCGAGATCTACGACGACTACGTCCTCGGCACCGTCGACCCCAACTGGCTCCAGGAGCGGGTCAAGCCGAAGCGTCACATCGCGCTCTCCCCCGAGCTGTGCATCCTCTGTCGGGCGTGCGAGGACGTGTGCCCGTGGGAGTGCATCTACATGATGTCGCCCGACATCGTCGCGGGCGCGGAGAGCAGCGACCTCAAGACGCTCTCGGAGACGGCGGGCGCCGTCTTCATCATCGACGACAACGAGTGCACCCGGTGCGGCATCTGCGTCGACCGCTGCCCGCCCGGCGCGCTGTTCTACTCGAAGATCGGCGAAGCCGCCGCGAAGAAGAAGCACTAGGAGGTCGGGCCGGTGGCCGAGAAGGACGGTCGTCTCAACGAGGCGAAGGACGCCCTCGTCGAGATGGTGAAGCCGAAGGACCCGCGCGAGGGCGCGGTCTGGAAGTCCATCTTCCGCCCCGGCTCGATCTACCGCCCCGGGTACAGGGACACGTCGCGCGACCGCGCGCTCGCGACGATGAACAACGTCCTGTACCACCTGCACCCGGTGAAGCTGAAGCGCCACGGCCTCAAGCTCACCTACACGTACTGCCTCGGCGGCCTGTCGTTCTTCCTGTTCATCGTGCTGACGGTGACGGGCATCTACCTGATGTTCTTCTACCGGCCCTCGGCCGGCTTCGGGCAGGAGCTCGCGTACCGCGACATCCAGAACCTGTCGTCGGGCATCGCGTTCGGCCAGCTCGTCCGCAACATGCACCGATGGTCGGCGCACGGCATGGTCTTCACGGTCTTCCTGCACATGGCGCGCGTCTTCTACCACGGCGCGTACAAGGCACCGCGCGAGTTCAACTGGGTCGTCGGCGTCATCCTGCTGCTGCTGACCCTGCTGCTGTCGTTCACGGGCTACCTGCTCCCGTGGGACCAGCTCGCGATCTGGGCCGTCGCCGTCGGCACGCAGATGATGGGCTACACGCCGGTCTTCGGTGCCGAGGTGCGCTTCGTGCTCCTGGGCGGCGTCGAGATCGGGCCGCCCACCCTCCTCCGCTGGTACGTCCTCCACGTCCTCGCGCTGCCATTCGTGGCGGTCATCTTCATGGCCGTCCACTTCTGGCGGATCCGCAAGGACGGCGGAATCTCCGGACCTCTGTAAGGGGCGTCGATGGCTGAAGAGATCACCCCGGACCCCGAGGTCTACGCCGCCGCGATCGCGGCCGGCGACTCGGAGCGGATGGCGCGCGCCAAGGCCAAGTCAGCCGCGGTGAAGAAGGCGCGCAAGGCGGCGGGCATCCCGTCGCCGGCCGAGCAGGCCGCGGCGGCCGCCGCCGCACCTGCCGCCGCCGCCGCGCCCGCCGCGAGCGACGCGCCTCCCCCGGCCACCGCCGCTGCCGTCGCCGCCCCCGCCGCCACGGCGGGTGCCCCGGCCGCGGCTCCCGCGGCCGCCGCGGGTGGCGGTGGCACGGCGACCCTGACGCGTTCGACGCCGCTGTCCCCCGCCGAGCGCGCGGCGCGCGTGGCCGCCGCGACGCAGGGCAAGGCCGGAGGCGGGCGCGGGCTGTCGGGCGAGATGACCCACCGCCTGCTGGCGATGGTCCCGCCGGAGGGCATCCAGCGCGTCGAGCGCACGCAGGACGACAAGGTCAACGTCTGGCCGCACCTGCTCCTCGAGGAGTTCGTCGCGGTCCTCGCGTGCACGGCGTTCCTCGTGCTGTTCTCGACGTTCGTCAACGCGCCGCTGCTGGACCTGGCGAACGTCAACCTGACGCCGAACCCCTCCAAGGCGCCGTGGTACTTCCTGGGCCTCCAGGAGCTGCTGCGCTACTACCACCCGATGATCGCCGGCGTGCTCATCCCCGGCATCGGCCTGGGCATCCTGATGGCGTTCCCCTACATCGACAAGAACCCGTCGATGCGGCCCGCCAACCGCAAGTTCGCGATCATGCTGTTCACGTTCTTCATGATGTTCTCGGCGATCCTGTCGACGATCGGTTCCCTCTTCCGCGGGCCTGGCTACAACTTCATCTTCCCGTGGCAAAAGGGCCTCTACTTCGAGTTCTAGCGAGAGGCAGGACGGTGGCGAAGAAGAAGGGCATGTCCCGGCGGGACTTCTTCCGCACGGGGATGCTCGGCAGCGCGGCGGTGTTCGGTGGCGGCTTCACCGCCGCCACCCTCGGCATGCTCTGGCCCAGCCTCAAGGGCGGCTTCGGCGCCAAGATCAACCTGGGCCGCGCGGACGACCTCAAGGCCGAGCTCGCCGCGATCCCGCACAACTGGAAGTACTACGCCGAGGCGCGGTCGTACATCATCCTGTACACCCCCGCGGCCGGGCAGGAGGCGTTCTACAAGGGCGTCGCCGAGGGCGGGTTCCTCGCGACGTACCAGAAGTGCGCGCACCTCGGCTGCAAGGTCCCGCAGTGCGAGTCGAGCGGCTGGCTCGAGTGCCCGTGCCACGGCTCCCGCTACAACAAGGCCGGCGAGTACGAGTTCGGCCCCGCGCCGCGCGGGCTCGACCACTTCCCGATCATCCTCGACGGCGACAACATCATCGTCGACACCGCCACGCGCAAGGAAGGCCCGCCGCGCGGCACCAACACGATCAACCAGAACCCCGCCGGCGCGCACTGCCAGGGCTAGCCAGCCCTACCTGATCCGAGAAGGAGACCCCTCCGAGCGATGAGCGACATCTCCCCGCGCGAGCGGCGTTCCGACGCCGTAGCCCGGCGCAAGAAGCTCTCGGTCCCGATCGGGTTCCGTCCGGCGCCGTCCGACGACGAGCTGGAGACCAACGTCCTGGAGCGGTGGCAGGGCTGGGGCCTGCTCCTGCTGCTGTTCCTGGCGCTGTTCCTGCCGCTGTACTTCATCTTCTTCGAGAACCAGCGCTCCAACGACGCCGCGCTCGAGCAGCGCGCGGAGTCGATCAGGCGGGGCGCCGCGATCTTCGCGCAGGGCAAGCCCGGCGCCCACGGCTTCCAGGCCGGGTGCGCGCGCTGCCACGGGACGTACGCCGGCGGCGGCGTCGTGCCGCAGTGGAAGGCCAACCCGACCGCCCAGCCCGCCGACGTCCCCGCGCCGTCGCTGACCGAGGTGTTCAAGCGCCAGATCGTCGACCTCAAGAAGACGCCGCGCGACGCCTACCGCTTCGTCTACGAGACGATCGCGCAGGGCCGCCCCGGCACGCCGATGCCCACGTGGGGCCTCGGCTACGGCGGCCCGATGAACGACCAGCAGATCGAGGACGTCATCAACTACCTGCTGTCGGTCCAGACCGGCCTGCCGGAGGAGGTCGCCAGCGAGATCGCGCTCGGCGACGGCTCCGGCGGCGCGTTCTCCCACCTCATCACCTTCGCCGCCTCGCGGTAGGAAAGGTTCGACGTGCCGAACGTGTACGCCCTCGCCGCCCACCCGCTGGTCCAGCAGGTGGCGCAGGAGGAGGTCAAGACCAAGGGGCCCCGCGCCGTCTTCGGCGTGATCCTCATGTTCCTCATCCTCTGCGGCGGCGTCTGGATGCTGCTCCAGTCGTCGTTCGGGCCGTGGCAGGCGTACCTGATCTCGAGCGTCGCGTTCTGGGGCTCGTGGCTGGTGCTGTCCACGATCTGGCTCGTCGGCGTCCCCGGCGTCGGCGGGTGGATCCCGCGCTCGACGCCGCGCTTCAACGGCCCGCAGGGCGCCGAGGCGTCGTGGGTCGTGGTCAACCCGCACGGCGAGGACGAGAAGCTGAAGAAGGCGTTCGACGAGTTCGCGAACGGCGGCGACGCGGCGTTCTTCACGGTCGACGAGTCGCTCCAGGACCCGACCACGCAGTCGCAGAAGTCGTCGGCCGAGTCGGCCGCGAACGAGCGCATCTCCGAGGAGTACGCCCGCGACCTCGGCGTCGGCGCGGCCGACGTGACGTCGCCGAACGTCATCACGGTCACCGAGACGCAGCTCGGCAAGGAGGACGGCAAGTTCAAGTACGCGCGGATCACGTTCGGCCCCGCGAAGCCGAACGCCACCGACAACGAGCCGACGAAGGCGCTCATCGCGCGGATCAAGCCGAAGACCATGGAGCTCGCGCTGCACGAGGGCTCGCTGGCGAGGCCGACGTACGTCGCGATGCCGCTGTTCGGCGTGCTGTTCCTCCTCCACGCGCTGCTGCTGGCCAGGTACGAGACCAAGCACGTGGACACCCCGCAGGGCGCGCCGGAACGGGTGACCGCGGGCGTCTGACGCCGTACGTGCCGAAGGGGCGCCCCGTTCGCGGGAGCGCCCCTTCGTCGTTGCTGCCTAGTCGAAGCAGATCCTGAAGTGGTGGATCTCGCCGGTCGTGTCGCCGTACGAGCCCTCCACGCCGATGCCCTCGTCGCAGGGGTGGGCCTCGGCGGCGTAGGCGGGGGCGGCCACGGCCAGCGAGGCGGCGGCGAGGGCGGCGGCGGCGAGCAGCCGGGTGGCGGGCATGGGTGCTCCTTCGTGTGGTGAGGGTGCCGCCACGGCGGCGGCGAGGACGGTGAGGGTGCCCCCTCGCCGCGCGCGCCGCCATGTCCGATCGGGACGATCCCGGACGCGCGCAGGCCCCGGCCGCGAGGGCCGGGGCCTGGCGTCGTAGCGGTTGGCGGGCGGAGGCGGATCAGGCCGCCCGCGACGAGGTCGCGACTACGGCAGCGGGATGCACTGCGTGACCGTGACGGGCATGCCGTTGATGATGGTCGTGTGGGTGATGCAGATCATGCCGGCGTCGGGCTGCGCGACGGCGGCGGGCGCCGCGGCGAACAGCGACGCCGTCACAGCGGTGGCGGCGAGCATCTTGCGCATCATGGAACTCCCCGTTCTGTTGGCGCCGCTCCTGCGCGGCGCGACCGGGGCAGGCTCGTTGCGCACGGCCCACGCGTCAAGGCGTAGGCCTCACCCCTGGATTCGGTCGACCGTGACGCAGACGGTCGGCCCGTCGCCTACGCACAGCAGCGGCGGGCCCTCGGGGCGCGCGGGGCAGACCGCGATCACGGGCCCGGGAACGATCACGTCGACGCAGGGGGCGGCGCTCGCGGGGGCGGCGAGCGACACGACGGAGGCCGCGGCGAGGGAGGCGGCGGCGAGGATGCGGGGGAGGGTCATGGCGCGCAACGCTCGCGGCAACGCCGCGCCACGTCAAGCGCCCGGCGGCACGTCCTTGCGCGCCAGCGCGCCGGCGGGCTCGGTGTAGGTCACGCTCGCCAGCCGCGTGCCGTGCCATGTCAGCGTCGTGACGCTCGCGAGGCCGCACTGCCGGCTGCGCGGGTCGTGCCACAGGCGGCGGCCCTCGAGGTGGCGGCGCAGGACGTAGATCGGGAGCTGGTGGCTCACGCAGATCGCCTCGTGCCCGGCGACCTCGTCGCGTACGTCGGTCACGGCGTCGAGCATCCGGCGCGCGGTCTGCGCGTACGGCTCGCCCCACGACGGCAGGAACGGGTTGCGCAGGTACCGCAGGCTCGCCCACGACGCGAACGACCGCCATCCCCGGTCGACCGCCCGCCCCTCGAAGTGGCTGGCGCTCTCGATCAGCCGCTCGTCGGCGCGGGCGGCGCGGGCGTACGCCTCCTCCAGCGGCCGCGCGGTCTCCCGCGCGCGCTGCAACGGCGACGTGAGCAGCAGCACGACGTCGCGCCCGGCCAGCGCCTTCGTCGCGACCTCGGCCATCCGGTGCCCCGTCTCCGAGAGGCCGTAGCCGGGCAGGCGGCCGTAGAGGATCTTCTGGGGGTTGTGCACCTCGCCGTGGCGCAGCAGGTGGACCCGCGTGACCGTCGTCATGCGGCGGCCGCCGCGCGCGCGGCGTGCGGCACCGCGTCGGCGATCCGCTGCAACGCCTCGTCGCCGTGCGCGGCGCTGACGAACCACGCCTCGTACGCGCTCGGCGGCAGGTAGACCCCGCGCCGCAGGCACTCGTGGAAGAACGCGCCGTAGCGGCCGGTGTCCTGCGTCGTGGCGGTGGCGTAGTCGACGACGGCGTCGTCGGTGAAGAAGAACGAGAACAGGCTGCCCGCGGTGTTGAGCCGGTGCGCGACGCCCGCCTCGGTCAGCGCGTCCGTGACGAGCGCGGCGACGGCGGCGGCGGTCTTGTCGACGTGCGCGTAGACGTCGTCGGTGCAGGCGCGCAGCGTCGCGAGCCCGGCCGCGACGGCGACGGGGTTGCCCGACAGCGTGCCCGCCTGGTACACCGGCCCCGCCGGCGCGAGGTGGCCCATCACGTCCGCCCGCCCGCCGAACCCGGCGGCCGGCAGCCCGCCGCCCATGACCTTGCCGAACGTCGCGAGGTCCGGCGCGACGCCCTCGAGGCCGTACCAGCCGCTCGGGCCGACGCGGAAGCCGGTCATCACCTCGTCGAGGATCAGCAGCGCGCCGTGCCGCGTGCAGAGGTCGCGCAGGGCGGCGTTGTAGCCGGGCAGCGGCGGGACGACGCCCATGTTGGCCGCGGCCGCCTCGGTGATGACGCAGGCGATGTCGTCGCCGTGCGCCTCGAACGCCGCCTCGACGGCGGCGACGTCGTTGTACGGCAGCACGATCGTGTCGGCGGCGCTCGCGCCGGTCACGCCGGGGGTGTCGGGCAGCCCGAACGTCACGACGCCGCTGCCCGCGCTGGCCAGCAGCGCGTCGACGTGGCCGTGGTAGCAGCCGGCGAACTTCACGACCTTGGACCGGCCGGTGAACCCGCGCGCGAGGCGCACCGCGCTCATCGTGGCCTCCGTGCCGGAGCCGACGAGGCGCACCTGCTCCACGAACGCCACCCGCCGCACGATCTCCTCGGCGAGCTCGACCTCGCCGGGCGTCGGCGTGCCGAACGACGTGCCGCGCGAGACGGCCTCGTTGATCGCCTCGATCACCGACGGGTGGCGGTGGCCGAGGATCATCGGCCCCCACGAGCAGACGAGGTCGACGTACGTCACGCCGTCCGCGTCGGTCAGCCACGGCCCGTCGCCCGAGACCATGAAGCGCGGCGTGCCGCCGACGGCGCGGAAGGCGCGGACGGGGGAGTTCACGCCGCCGGGGGTGACGCGCTGCGCGCGCGCGAACAGGTCCTCTGAGGTCACCCGTCCATCTTCGCAGCCACGCGCCCTTCGGCGCGTTCGGCGAACGCGCGCCAGGTCGCGGCCAGCCCGTCCACGACGGAGTCGCACCGGATGCTCGTCCGCAGCCCGTGCGCGTGCGCGGACACCAGGTGCCACTGCTCGGTCCGGACGCCGACCTCGGTGACGCCGAGATGGATCGCGAGCGAGAGCAGGATCTCCGACGCCTCGTCGCCGCCGGGCGCGACGCCACGCGCGCGGATCCGCTCCCTGACCTCCGCGCGCAGCGCCGCCGCGGCGGCCGCGCCCGCGTCGTCGCACGTGCAGACGAAGTCGTCGAACGCCTCCGCGCCGGGAGGGCCGGCGCCCGTCACCGCATCCGGGGCGGCAGCCGGAACGTCGTCTGGTTCGCCGAGATCGTCTCGGCCGACAGCGCGAACGCCGCCGCCGGGGCGCGGACCTCGCCCACGAGGAACGCGCGGCGGTCGCGGCGCAGCGCGGGGATCGAGACCGAGCCCGCGCTGACCGTCACCTGCCCGCCGCTCGCGGAGGGGACCCAGAAGTCGTCGTTCGCCAGCACCTCGACGCCGACGCGGTGGCCGCGCTCGAAGCGCCAGTCCTGCGGGTACAGGTCGAACGCCACCTTGCCGGAGACGCCCGCGTGCACGCCCTTCGTGACGAGGACGGCGTTGCCGCCGGCGTCGACGTCCCACAGCCGCACCGCGACCTGCGCGGGCCCGACGCCCTTCGCGTCGACGGTGACGCGCGGTACGCCGGAGAGGTGCACGGCGTACGGCAGCGCCTGGCTGAAGGACCACGCCGAGCCGCCCCGCTCGCGGAGCTGCGAGCCGTCGGCGCTGGGGTAGGCGACGTAGGAGCCCTCGCGCAGCGTCAGCAGCGCCGGTCGCGCGTCGCTCGGCGGCCAGCGGTCGTCCGTACGCCAGCGGCCGTCGCCCTGCTGGACCACCGCGCCGGGCTGGCGCTGGACGGCGCGCAGCGCCTTGGCGTCGCGCTTCACGTACGCGTCGAGCCACGCGTAGGCCTCGGCGACGTAGCGCTCGCGGACCTCCTCGTAGTCCGGGTCGATCGGCGCGCGATGGATGAACTGGCCCGTCCACATCCGCTTCGGCCCGCGCAGCAGCGGATAGAGCTGGCTCATGTTGTCGGGCTTCACCTGGAAGTCGAGGAAGCCCTGCGAGTACAGCACCGGCACGGTGCTCGTCGCGGCGCGCGCGACGAGGTCGCGCTCCTTCCAGTAGGCCGTCGTCGGGTCGCCGACCTTGGTCATGCCGACGTTGGTGGCGTAGCAGTGCGGCGCGCTCGCGGTGCCGGAGACGGCGGTGACGATCCCGTCGGGGCCGGTCGACTGGTGCGGCGGCATCAGGTCCATCTGGGCGTAGAGGCTCGACGTCGCGAGCCAGCCGCCCTCGTAGTGCGCGCCGTTCATCCAGAAGCCGGAGTACCCGCGCGTGATCGGTGCCTGCACGACGAGCGCGGCGAGGCCCTTGGGGCGCGTGGCGAGCGCCATGATCTGCGTCCAGCCGTCGTAGGAGATGCCCCACATGCCGACGCGGCCGGTGGACCACGGCTGCGCCGCCGACCACTCGACGGCCGCCTTCGCGTCCATCTGCTCGCCGGGCCCGCCGAGGTCGCCGCAGCCGCCTGAGGCGTTGTAGCCGCGCAGGCTCACCTCTACGACGGCGTAGCCGCGGTAGAGCAGCTCCTCCATCTCCTCGTACTCGGGGATGCCGGGGCCGCGCGGCGAGTGCGCCGGGCTGATGCCGTTGAGGTACGGCGACACGAGCAGCACGACGGGCACCCGCCCGCCGCGCGCGGGGCGGTAGACCTGCGCGTGCAACGGCGTGCCGTCGCCGGACGCGATGTACGTCGTGGAGAACGTCCAGTCGTCGTCCGCGTGCGTCGCGGGAGCGACGGGACCGGCGAGGAGGAGCGCCGCGAGGGCGGCGACGATACGGGTGCGCACGAGTGGCAAGAGCCGCGAGGCGGCCCGCGGGTTCAGTCGGCGTGCCCGGCGGCGCGGCGTACGGCCGCCCGCAGCAGGTCGTCGACCTCCGCCGTCGGCTCGACGTCGTGGCGCCGCAGCAGCGCGGCGAGCTCGGCGGCGGGGCCGCCAGGGTCGAGCTCGGTCACCTCGGCGACCTTCTGCGCGGCGGCGTACGGCGTCAGGCGCCCGTCCATCTCGGCGCACGCCCAGCGCACGACCGGGTGCGCGTCGCTCTCGGCGTGGCCGAGGGAGGCGAGGACGGCGGGGAGCAGCGCGCGGGCCTCGGCGGCGTCGCGGCGGGTGAGGCCCGCCAGCGCGCGCAGCTCGCCCGAGTCGTGGCCCTCCGCGAGCCAGCCGGCGGCGAGCATCGGCAGGTCCTCGTCGCGTACGGCCCCGGGGTCGCGGGCCACGTCCTGCGGCGTCACCGCAGGCGGCGGGCGACCTCGGTGGCCCAGTACGTGAGCACGAGGTCGGCGCCCGCGCGGCGGATGGAGGTGAGCGTCTCGTCGACCGCGCGGTCGCGGTCGATCCAGCCGTTGGCCGCGGCGGCCTCGACCATCGCGTACTCCCCCGACACCTGGTACGCGGCCACCGGCACGGTCGCGACCTCGCGCACGCGGCGTACGACGTCGAGGTAGGCCATCGCGGGCTTGACCATCACCATGTCCGCGCCCTCGGCGAGGTCGAGCAGCACCTCGCGCACGGCCTCGTCGGAGTTGGCCGGGTCCTGCTGGTACGCGTTGCGGTCCCCGAACCGAGGCGCGCACTCCGCCGCCTCGCGGAACGGGCCGTAGAACGCGCTCGCGTACTTCGCCGAGTAGGCGAGGATCGCGACGTCGGGGTGGCCGTCGGCGTCGAGCGCCTCGCGGATCGCGCGGACCTGCCCGTCCATCATCCCGCTGGGCGCGACGACGGCGCTGCCCGCACGGGCCTGCGCGACGGCGGCGGCGGCGTAGCGGGCGAGGGTGGCGTCGTTGTCGACGGTGCCGTCCTCGCGCAGCAGGCCGCAGTGGCCGTGGTCGGTGTACTCGTCCAGGCAGCAGTCGGTCATCAGGACCGTGGAGTCGCCGAGCTCGGCGACGAGGTCGCGCAGCGCGACCTGCACGATGCCGTCGGGGTCGTCGGCGCCGGAGCCGCGCGCGTCCTTGACCTCGGGGATGCCGAACAGGATCAGCCCGCCGACACCCGCCTCGACGGCCTCGACGGCGGCCTTCCGCAGCGAGTCGCGGGTGTGCTGGACGACGCCCGGCATCGAGCCGACGGGCGCGGGGTCGGCGATGCCCTCCTTCACGAACAGCGGCAGCACGAGGTCGGCGGGGTGCAGCCGCGTCTCGGCCGCGAGGCGGCGCAGCGCGGGCGTACGGCGCAGCCGGCGCGGGCGCGCGGCGGGGAACTCCGCGCTCACCGCCGGGCCGCCTTGCCGGGCGCCTTCTTCGCGGGTGCCTTCGCGACGACCTTGGCGACCTTGGCCGGCGCCTTCTTCGCGGTCTTGCGCGCCGGCTTCGCGGCGGCCGCCGTCAGGGCCTCCTCGCGCGCGGCGACGACGTGGTCGGCAAGCGCCTTGGTGACGGCGGCGACGGAGGCGACCCGCGACTGCACGTCCACGCGCAGCCCCGCCTCGCGCGCGGCGGCGGCGGTCTGCGGGCCGATGGCGGCGACGAGCGTGCGCTCGTGCGGCTTGCCGCAGAGCGCGACGAGGTTGCGGACGGTCGACGACGACGTGAACACGATCGCGTCGACGTCGCCGTTGCGGACCGCCTGCTTCACCTCGTCGGGCGGCGCGGCGGCGCGGACGGTGCGGTACGCCGTCACCTCGTCCACGGCCCAGCCCTTCGCCTTCACCGCGCCGACGAGCGTCTCGGTCGCGATGTCGGCGCGCGGCAGCAGCACGCGATCGAGGAAGTCGAGCTGCGCGTCGTACGGCGGCCAGACCTTGCCGAGCCCCTCGGACGACTGCTCGTCGTCGGGCTTGAGGTCGCAGAACAGGCCCCACTCCCGCAACGCCGCCACGGTCGCGTCGCCGACGGCCGCGATCTTCACGCCGGCCAGCGCGCGGGGGTCGAGGCCGACCTCCTCCATGCCCTCGCGGATCGCGCGGACGGCGTTGGCCGAGGTGAACGCCACCCACTGGTAGCGCCCCTGCACGAGGCCACTGACCGCGCGGCGCATCGGCTCGGGGTTGCGCGGCGGCTCGATCGCGATGGTCGGCACCTCGATCGGCTCGCCGCCGAGGGCGCGTACCTCCGACGACAGCGTCCCGGCCTGCTGGCGGGTGCGCGGCACGAGCACCGACATGCCGAACAGCGGGCGGCCCTCGTACCAGTTGAGGCGCTGGCGCAGCGACACGACCGAGCCGATGACCGTCACGGCGGGCGCGGTCATCTTCGCGGCGGCCGCGGCCTCCTCGATCGTGTTCAGGTCGGCGACGACAGTGCGCTGCATGGCCGTGGTGCCGTAGCGCGTCATCGCGACGGGGGTGTCGCCGGGGCGGCCGTGCTCGATGAGCTTCGCCGCGATCTTGCCGATCTTCTCGGCGCCCATGAGCAGCACGATCGTGCCCGGGCCGTTCGCGAGCGCGCGCCAGTCGACGGTGCTGCCCGGCGCCTGCGGGTCGACGTGGCCGGATACGACGACGAAGTCCTGCGTCTTGCCCCGGTGCGTGACCGGGATGCCGGCGTACGCGGGCACGGCGATCGCCGACGTGACGCCGGGTACGACCTCCCACGGGACGCGCGCCTTGACGCACGCCTCCGCCTCCTCGCCGCCGCGGCCGAAGACGAACGGGTCGCCGCCCTTGAGCCGCACGACGTTGAGGCCCTGCTTGGCGCGGTCGACGAGGACGGCGTTGATGTCCTCCTGCGTCATGCCCTCGCCGTGCGGCGCCTTGCCCGCCTCTACCACCTCGACGTCGGGGCGGCAGTGCCGCAGCAGCTCGCGCGAGGCGAGCCGGTCGACCACGACGACGTCGGCGCGTTCGAGCAGCTCGAGGCCGCGCAACGTGATCAGCTCGGGGTCGCCGGGACCCGCACCGACGAGCGAGACGGTCCCCTTCGGCTTCCTCATCGCGCCTCCCCCATGAGCTCGGCGGCGCCGTCCTCGAGCAGGATCGCGGCGAGACGTTCGCCCAGCGCCTCGGGCTCGTCCACCGGTCCGGTGAGGCTCTGGCGCAGCACGTCCGAACCGTCCGGCGCGCACACGGTCGCGCGCAGGTAGATCTCGTCCTCGGCCAGGTCCGCGAGCGCGCCCACGGGCGCGGTGCAGCCCGCCTCCAGCGCCCGCAGCAGCGCCCGCTCGGCGAGCACGCACGCGCGCGTCGCCGGGTCGTCCAGGGCGGCGTAGAGGTGCTCGTCGCCGGTACGGCACTCGATCGCGAGCGCGCCCTGGCCGGGCGCGGGGAGCACCTGGATCGGGTCGAGCGTCTCGCTGACCGCGTCGAGCCGGTCGAGCCTGGCGAGGCCCGCGCGGGCGAGCACGACCGCGTCGACCTCGCCGTTGGCGGCCTTCTTGAGGCGGGTGTCGACGTTGCCGCGGATCGGGACGACCTCGATGCCGAGGCCGAGCGCGAGGAGCTGCGCCGCGCGGCGGGGCGACCCGGTGCCGACGCGCGCGCCCTCGGGCAGCTCGCCGAGCGTGAGCCCCGCGGGCGAGCAGAGCACGTCGCGCGGGTCCTCGCGCGCGGGCACCGCCGCGAGCGACAGGCCCTCGGCGGGTGCGGTCGGGAGGTCCTTGAGCGAGTGGACGGCGAGGTCGATCTCGCCGGCGAGCAGCGCCTCGCGCAGCGCGCTCACGAACACGCCCGTGCCGCCGATCTGCGTGATGGCGGACGGGTCGACGTCGCCGCGCGTGGTGACCTCGACCAGCTCGACGTCGCGGCCGGTCAGCGCGATCAGCGTCGCGGCGACGCCGCCGCTCTGCGCCATCGCGAGGGCCGACGCGCGGGTGCCGAGTCGGAGGGCCTTCACGGCGACTCCTCGGGCGCGGTCACAGCCTCGGGCACCTGCGGGTCGAGCCCGAACAGCTCGCGCAGCGCCTCGGCGTAGTGGTCGCCGCCGGGCGCCTCGGCCAGCTCCTTCACGCGCACGGTCGGGGCGTGCAGCAGCTTCTCGACCACGCGGCGTACGGACTGCTCGACCTCGGCGCGCTCGCGCGGGTGGAGGTCGACGCGGCCGGTGAGGCGTTCGAGCTCGGCGGCGATGAGCGCGTCGGCCTTAGCGCGCAGGGCGACGACCGTCGGCGCGACGCGCATGGCGCGTTGCCAGCCGAGGAACACGCCCACCTCGTCGGCGACGATCCGCCTGCACTCGTCGAGGTCCGCGCCGGTCGGCTCGGTGTCGAGCACCGCGCGCAGGGCGTCGAGGTCGGCGAGGCGGACGTTCGGGAGCGCGCGGACCCCGGGGTCGACGTCGCGGGGCAGCGCGAGGTCGAGCAGGAACAGCGGCCGCTCCGACGCCCGCAGCGCCAGCGCGGCCTCGACGTGCGCGTGCTCGACGACGATGCCCGAGGCGCCGGTGGAGGACACGACGACGTCGGCCTCGGCGATGGCCTCGACCAGGGTGTCGAGCGAGGCCGTGGTGCCGCCGAGGGTCTGCGCCAGCGTCGCGGCGCGGTCGGCGGTGCGGTTGGCGACCACGATGCGTTCGACGCCCTCGCGCTTGAGGGTCGCGCCGGTGAGTGCGCCCATCGCGCCGGCGCCGACGATCAGCGCGCGCGTCTCGGCACCGAGCGGGCCGAGCGCGGCCTCGGCGATGCGCAGGCCGACCCCGACGAGCGAGGCGCCCGCGCGGCCGATCTCGGTCTCGGTGCGGACGCGCTTGCCGACGCGCAGCGAGTGGCGGAACAGCTCGCCGAGCACCCGCGCGACCGCCCCCTCCTCCTCCTGCGCGACGCGGAAGGCGTTGCGGAGCTGGCCGAGGATCTGGCCCTCGCCGACGACCATCGAGTCGAGCCCGCTCGCGACGGTGAACAGGTGGTGTACGGCCCGCTCCTCGTAGTGCACGTAGAGGTGGTCGGACAGCTCCTCGAGCGGCACGCCGGACATGCGCGCGAGCAGGTCGGAGACCTCCTGGACGCCGCCGTGGAAGCGGGTCACGTGCGCGTAGACCTCGACGCGGTTGCACGTCGACAGGACGACGGCCTCGACGACGTTGGTGCCCTGGAGCAGGTCGTGGAGGGCCTTCGGGACGTGGTCGGCGTTGATGGCGGCGCGTTCGAGCAGCTCGACCGGCGCGCTGCGGTGCGAGAGGCCGACGACGAGGACGCTCACCGCTCCACCGCCTCGGCCAGGTCCGCGAGGTCGGCCAGCGGCGCGGTCGTACGGAGCCTGCTCATCGCCGCCTTGCGCTGCTCGTGGAACGACAGGATCTGCAGCTCGATCGAGAGGTCGACCTTCCGCAGGTCGACGCCCGCGGGCACCGTGAGCACGACGGGCGCGAAGTTGAGGATGCTCGTCACGCCCGCCGCGACGAGGCGGTCGCAGACCTCCTGCGCGGCGTGCGCGGGCGTCGCGATGACGCCGATGCTCGCGGCGGTGTCGCGCACGACGCCGTCGAGGTCGTCGAGGTGGCGTACGCGCACGCCCGCCAGCTCCTCCCCGACCCTGCGGCGGTCGGCGTCGAGCAGGGCGGCGATGCGGAAGCCGCGCTCGGCGAACCCGCCGTAGTTGGCGAGCGCGTGGCCGAGGTTGCCGACGCCGACGATGACGACGGCCCAGTCCTGGGTCAGGCCGAGCTCGCGGCTGATCTGGTGGACGAGGTAGTTGACGTCGTAGCCGACGCCGCGGGTGCCGTAGGAGCCGAGGTAGGAGAGGTCCTTGCGGACCTTGGCGCTGTTCACGCCTGCCGCGAGCGCGAGGGCGTCGGAGGACACGGTCTCGTGGCCGCCGTCCGCGAGCCCGGCGAGGGCCCTGAGGTAGACGGGGAGCCGGGCGACGGTCGCCTCGGGGATGCCGCGATCCTTCACGCGCCACCCCGCTGCCGGCCCACGGAACACACCCCTCACGCGAGACCTCAGTCCCGGCGCCGACGCGTCCGGGCCGCTCGCTTGTGCCTTTGAGAATACGCCTTGTGAACGCAAGCACAAACTCGGCTCGGAGGCCGCACGCGCCACGGTGACCAATGCCCCGCGGCGCCCAGGGGCGTCCTGGCAAGGCCGCAGGGAGCGCCGCGTGCCGGGGCACGCAAGCGACCGAGAACGCCGCCAGGGCGCACCTGGGCGTCGCGGCCTAACGGACGAGGTCCCGGCGCAGCCGGGCCTCGTCCACATCCCAATAGCTGTGCTCGCGGCCGTCGAGCAGCACGACCGGGATGCGGTCGCCGTACTCGTCGTAGAGCGCGGCGTCGGTGGTGACGTCCCGCTCGTCGAACGGCTCCCCGATCCGTTCGAGCACGGCCCGCGCCTCGTCGCAGTGGGGGCACCCGGGCTTCGACAGCAACGTCACGCGCGGCACGCCACCCAGTAAAGACGACGGCGCCCCCGGCTCGGAAGCCGGGGGCGCCGTGTCGTGCTGTCTTGGCGTTACTTGCGCGACGCGTCCCAGTTGGCCGGGATCGGGTCGAGCGTGCCGACGCCCCAGATGCCGCCCGTGCCCGGGAGGACGATCTTGGAGGCCGAGTCACCCGCGAGGTTGGTGACCTTCACGACGACCGACGTGATCTTGTAGCGGTCGATCGCCGCACCGGTGGTGAAGCCGGTGGCGGTACGCGGCAGGTAGCTCGGCGAGTACGGCCAGGCGTTCGACGTGTTGAAGCCCATCGTGTTGAACGTCGTCGGGTTCGCGAAGGTCCGCAGGACCGTCCGCGACACGACGCCGTACGTCGTCGAGTTGACCTTGACCATCACGCCGTCGCGGTAGCCGCGCATGAACGTCGTGTCGTACGGCACCGCCCGGTCGTAGCTGTTCGCCGAGTAGATCTGCGCACCCGGGACGAGCGTGCGGAGGGCCCACGAGGAGGTCACACCGCGGCGCACGACCTGGCCGAGACGGTTCTTGGTGATCTGGTTGACCGAGCCGTCGGGGAAGCGGACCCAGGTGCCGAGCGCGTGCGCGCCGTAGGCGAAGCCGGCACCCGTGGGGTGGGCGTTCAGCTCGCCGGAGCTCACGTTGTACACCTGGCTCAGCGGCATCTTCCACGCCGCCAGCTGGCCCGAGCTGATCGGGCGCTTGATGCTGTCGTACACGTAGTAGTAGCCGCTGCCGCTGGTCTTGATGACGGCACCGTCACGGAAGCCGACGCGGGTGAGGCGCGGGTAGCCGTTCAGGACCGACACCGGGACCGTGATGACCGAGCTGTCCGTGATCTGCCAGCTCCGGCGGGCGTTGACCGACACGAACTGGCGGCGAGCCAGCGTGCCGTTGGCGCCGTCCACGATCAGCCAGCCCGGGTCGTTGGCGGACTGCTTCAGCACGGTGCCCACCGGGTAGCGGGTCGTGCCGACCACCTTGACGAACGGGAACGTCATCGTCCGGCTCTTGCGGAACGTCGTCGTGCTGAGGTCGCAGGAGAACGGAGCGACGGCGCCCAGCGACTTGTTCGCGGTGATGCCGCGGTAGTCGATGGACATGCGGGCCGAGGAGCAGACGCCGTTCGGCGCCCACTGGTCCGCGTCGTTGCTGTAGCCGACGGCCTTGACGTTGAGGTTGTCGCCGTCGACGACCGTGTCGGTGCGGCCCCACGTGCCCGTCGCCGGGCGCGTGGTGTTCACGAGGCTGACGGTGCCGATCTCCGGCGCGCGCAGGATCGTGATGGTGTCGCTGACGGTCGGCGTGACGCCGGCCGTGCGGCCGTAGTCGTCCTTGCCGGACAGGTACAGCGTGAGCGAGCCCTCGGGCAGCGTGGTGTTGCCCTGCGGGTACACGGACGGGTAGTCCGCGGTGTACTCGCCCGCCGGCGTGGTCGCCGTCGGCGCGGTCGTGCTCAGGCGCCAGTACCGCACGAGGCCCGTCGTGGCGACCGCACCCGTGTTGACCTTGGTGGCACCGCAGAACGTCGTGGAGTTGCTGACCGGGCAGCTCAGGTCGAGCTTCACGGTCGGCGCGGCCGGGGCGAGCACCGACGCCGTCTGCGAGTTGCCGACGTTGCCCGCCGAACGGTCGTCCACGACGTTGGCGGCGGAGAAGCGCACGAGGGCGTCCTTCGTCGCGTCGATCGCCTTCTCCGCGAGGGTCAGGTCGGCCGACTTGCCGTCGGTGGCGGTCGTGACCGCGGTGACCGCCTTGTTCGTGCCGGCGGGCTGCTCGACCAGGATCTCGCCGACCGCGAGGCCGTCGACGGCCTCGGAGAAGAAGACCTTGATCTTGTCCTCGGCCGTGGTGTCGAGCGGGCAGCTGCCGTTGTTGGCCGCCGTACCGGCGCACGCGCCGGTGATGGCCGGGCCGGCGCCGTCGGTCGTCGGCTGCGCCGCCGCGTCGATGCGGACCGCGTTGCGCTGGTCGCTCGCGTCGGTCAGGCCGACGTTGTCGGTGCCGCCGTGGTACTGCACGGTCGGCGTCGAGTCGGTGTCACCGACCACGCCGGGAGCGATCGGCGCGAGGTTGAGCCGCACGCCGGTCGAGCCGAGCAGGTCGATGCTCGTGATGGTCCTGTTGCTGACCGTGAACCGCGCGGTCTCCACGGAGAAGCCGTTGAGGGCCTCGCCGTAGACGATGTCGATCGCGTCGATGCGGCCGTCGCTGTTCAGGTCCTTGGTGGTGCGGGAGACGACCACCGGCGGGGCCTTGTCGAGCACCCGGTTGAAGACGAACGGCGTGTCGTTCGCGCCGGTGCCCCAGCCGGTGCCGGAGACGTTCTGCGTCTGCGACAGCGGGTTGGAGCCCACCTTCGGGTCGGCCGGGCGGTAGTCGTTGATCGTCGCCGTCGTCGGCGTCGCCGCCGTGTCGGGAACGTCGCCGACGCACAGGCCGATCAGCGTGACGTTCGGCGTGTCGCCCTCGGACGCGGTGTTCTCCTCGTCCGTCAGGAGGCAGCCGGACGGGTGGTTCTCGTAGCCGTTGACGCGGTACGAGCCGTCGGCCTCGCCGTCGAGCGCGCTGCGGTAGATCGCCTCGCTGTACTTGGCGACGACCGTGTCGAGCTGGCCGTCGGCGTCGGAGTCCGACGTCGTGACCATCTGCACCGCGGGCGCGGCCTTGTCGGTCGCCGTGACCGTGAAGTCCGGCACGTCCACGCCGCCGGCCTTGAGGCCACCGGTGGCGGGGCGGGTGTAGACCAGGCGCGGCTGCTCACTGGTGAGCATGACGCCGCCGAACGTGAGGGTGAACGTCGTGTTGCTGGTCACCGTCACGGCCGTCGGGGTCTGCACGTCCGAGCCCATGATCTTGAAGTTCGCCAGGTTCTCGGCGACCTTCGTCTGGTAGTCCTCGATCGCGAACGGGAACGTGACCGTCATCCGGTCCAGGTAGCCGTCGCGGCCCTGGTTGTACAGGTTCCGGCCGGCGACGTCGCCGGTCGTGACGGCGCTGCTGGCGGGCTTCGGCGGGATCGCGCCGATGAAGCGGTCGCTGAGCGTCGGGTCCGTCGCGGAGTTGCCGACCGCGTCCTGGACCGCCGGCTCCATGCGGACCTTGTCGTTGACCTTGGGCAGGCGCTTCGAGCCGCTCGGCGGCGTCGGCTCGGTCGTCGGGCCGAGCTCGATCGTCAGCGAGGTGAGGTCGGCCGACCACGTGACGGTCGGGTTCGAGCCCCAGCTGATGCCGCCGTCCGGGAACGTCAGGCGCTCGTTGACGCAGGCCGCCGCGAGCGCGCAGGTGTTGCTGTCGCCGGTCTCGGAGATCGAGTCCTTGTACATCTTCTCGCTGAACGTCACCTGCACGACGTCGCCGGCCGCGCCGACGCCGTCGTTGCCGCCGTCAGAGAGGAACGACACCGACGCGAGGCGCGGCGGGATCGTGTCCTTGGTGTACGTGCTGGCGGAGTTCCAGGAGTCGGTCGTGTTGCCGAACGGGTCGAGCAGGCGGCCCTGGATGGTCATCAGGCTGCCGGTCGTGCCCACACCGGTGGTGTCGACGCGGACGACGTCCGGGGACGTGTTGTCGGAGGCGACCGGCGTCCACGCCGTGGCGTCGCCGGGAGCCGTGGAGAGCGCGCCACCGGCGGTGACGACGAAGCGGGCCTCGGTCGTGCTGACGCTGTTGTGGCCGCCGGCGCTGGTCGCCTGGCCGGAGAACGCCACGCGGGCGGGCGCCTGGGTGACGTTCGCCGCGTTGATGCCGCGGTGGGCCGCGGAGCCGTCGTGGAGGTCGATCGCGCCGTTCGTGGTGGTCGGGGCCGTGACGTCGTTGCTGCGGTCGACCTTGTCGCCGCTGCCGTTGCGGTTGTCGAACAGGCGGACGGCGGCGGTGAGGTTGCCGAGCCGGTCGAATGCGCGGACGAAGACGTCGTCGCTGACCTGGCCGTTGCGGGCGGTCTTCGACGTGGCCGTGATGCCGGTGCCGTCACCGATGAACAGCTCCTGCGTGGCGCCGGGGAGCGCGGGCAGCGTGAACATCGCGGGCGAGCCGTCTGGACGCTTGAGGAAGTTGGCCTCGGTGACGTTGTTGCCGTCGTTGAGGAACAGCAGCGTCTTGTCGGGGTCGTTGTGCTCCGAGGCGCCGACGGCGTACGCGTCCTCCTTCGGCGTGCCGGTCTGGCGCTCCATCGGCGGGCGGTTGATCGGCGCGAAGCTCGTGGACTTCGGGTCGACCGGCGGCTTCGAGTCGATGGTCAGCTTCTGCGTCTCGACGGCGGCCGCGGGGCTGGTCGTGCTGTCGGAGAAGCGGATGCCGTTGGCCGGGACCGCGAGCTTGAAGTCGCGGTTCTCGATCGTGCCGGCGCTGCTGCCGGGGTGGACCGTGACGAAGTAGCCCGTGCTGCCGGTCGCGCGCACGCCGTCGACCGCG
Source organism: Frankiaceae bacterium (assembly GCA_035940575.1). Lineage (GTDB taxonomy): Bacteria > Actinomycetota > Actinomycetes > BP-191 > BP-191 > BP-191. Next base: position 47,669 of record DASZER010000046.1, read on the forward strand.
ATGCGGATCGGGATCTGCCCGCCGCTCGGCGAGCCGATGACGTAGCCGGTGCTAACGGGGGTCTGCGTGAAGTCGATCTCGCCGAACGCGCCGTCGGGGCCGCCGAGCGAGGCGCTCGTGCCGCTGACGTCCTTGTAGACGGCGAAGCCGTCGCCGGGCGCGAAGTCGCGGTCCGGGACGATCGCGGGACCCGTGGGGTAGCCGCTGAGACGAAGCTCGACGCCGTTGATGGCGGCGTTGGCGGCGGTGTCGACCTTGAAGACCGCCGTGTTGCCGCGCACACCCTGGGAGGTGTTGCGGAAACCGGCGTTGGGGCCGACGGTGTTGCTCTCGCCGATGTTGTTCGAGTAGACGGCGACGGTCGCGGTCGCGGCGGACGCCGGAGCCACGAGCGGGCCGGCTGCAGCGATGAGCGGCACGGTCGCCGCCACCACCGCGAAGCGGCTACGTGCACGGGTAGAACGCATGTGATCTCCTCGCCAGCCTGGCTGGGCTTGGCTAACAGGGGTTGAACCGATTGTGCGCGCGGCCCTCCGCCCCTGGGGGGATTTTCAGACCACGAGCCTGGCTTCGACGCCTTGATGACGTCTCCTGCCGGGGTCCCGCGCCGCCACGAACGATGGCTTGAGCGCAGGGACCGGTACGCAATAGACGGTAAGGAGCGAAGTGCCCGATTCGTTCCCGGGTAACGCGACTGTCGCCTCGATGGGGAAGTAGGCCGCCCTCACCGCCGGGTGAGGACGTTCCGGGCGAAGCGGGGCGAAGCCGGTGTTGTCGGGCACGGTCGGGCCGGGGGACAGTAGCGCGACGGCGTACGGGGCGCCGAACGGGGAGGCTGCCGTGGCGGCTGCTGAGGAACGCCGTGCCGAGCGCTCGGGTGACGCCGGCGCGACGGGGATGACGTTCGACGAGCTGTGCGAGGCGTACTACGACCGCGTCGTCGGCCTGGCGGTGCGGGCGTTCGGGCGCCGCGAGGCGGAGGACGTGGCGCACGAGGCGCTGTCGCGGGCGCTGGCGTCGTACGACACCGTGGACCGCGACCGCGACGTGTGGCCGTGGCTGGCGACGGTCGTGCGCAACGCGGGACGGGACGCGTTGCGACGGCGGCCCTCGGTGCCGCTGGAGGAGGCGTCCGTCGCCGGCGAGGCCGACCCGGCGTTCGACGCGGCGGCGTCGGCGGAGGAGCGGCGGCTGCTCGCGCGGGCGCTGGCGCGGGTGCCGGAGGACGACCGCGAGGTGCTGCTGATGCGCGTGCGCGAGGGGCTGCCGTACGCCGACATCGCGGCGCGCACCGGGCGCTCGGCGGGGGCGTTGCGGGTCCAGGCGCTGCGGGCGCGGCAGCGGCTCGCGGCGGAGTTCGCGCGGGTCGGCGGGACGGCGTACGGGATCGGCGCGGCGCTGTCGCTGCGGTTCGCGCGGGTCCGGGAGCGGGTGGCCGGCGTCGCGGCGGCGGTGCCCTCGGCGGCGCAGGTGGTGACGGCGGCGGTGATCTGCGGCGGCCTCGCGACGGGCGGCGCCGGCCCGACGGCGGCGGGCGTCGCGTCGCCCGGCGGCGCGGGGGTCGCAGGCGTCGCGGCGCGAGGGGCCTCGGGAGCGGGCGGCGCGGCGTGGGCGGCCGGCCCGGCGCGCCGCGCGGGCGGCATGGGTGCCGGCCGGGAGGTCGGCGGGGCCGGCGGCGGGGTGGCGCGGCCGTCCGGCGGGCCCGGACCCGAGGTCATGGACCCGCCGGAGCCGGCGGGGGCGCCGGTCGTCGGGGCGGTACGGGCCCCGCACAGCGCGGGGCGGCAGCGGCGGGAGGCCGGCGTCGCGACGCACGACCGCGAGGTCGGGGTCGCGACGGACGCGTACGGCGCGCCTGTCCACGCGCCGTGCCTCCCGGCGGTGCCCTCCTGCGAGGCGTCCCGCTAGGCGGGGCCCCACGGGATGATCGTCGGCGTGCAGGTGTGCCAGACGACGTAGCCCTCGGGCTTCACCCCGGCCCAGCCGTGCTCGCAGTACATCCCGTTGTCGTAGACGTTGACGGTGCAGAACGTCCCGGTCGTCACGTGCGGCAGGACGTCGCCCTGCGTCTCGTAGTTGAAGCAGATGTCCTCGGCGGCCGAGGCGGGAGCCGCGCCCGGGACACCGAGGGCGGTGGCGAGGGCGAGCAGGAGCAACGGACGGCGCATGGTGCGCACCCCTTTCGTCGGAGGTCCGCAAGACCTCCGGGGTGCCGTGCCGTGACGTCGGTTGGCGCTACGACGCCGTACGCGGCGGCCGTGACGCGAGCACGAAGCCCGCGTACATCACGGCGACGCCGACCGTGAGGGTGGTCGCCTGGCTCGCGACCTCGGAGAGGAACGCGAGCGCGCCGCCCAGCGCGGCGATCGCGACGCCGAGCGCGATGACGAGCGTGCCGCGGAAGCGGGCGCGCGCGGCCGCCCCACTCCTGCGGGCGCGCAGCCCCGACCAGACGGTGCCGCCGAGGACGACGAACGTCCCCACGACGTTGGACACGACGACGAGCACGCGGGGCAGCACGGCGAAGAAGTCCTTGCCGTGCGGCACGGCGTAGCCCGCCACGGGGACCGCCGTCACGAAGTCCGACGCCGCCAGCACGAGCGCCGCGTCGACGGACAGGATCGCGAGGAACACCGCGAGCACCCGCGTCGCCCGCCCGGGCCAGAGCAGCTCGACCTCGCCCATCGCGAGCCACGGCACGGACAGCAGCGCGCCGAAGACGTAGTAGCCGCGCAGGCTCGCCCCCGACCAGCCGAACGCCGTGCCGTAGGTGAGGAACGCCGCGCCCGTCGCGAAGAACAGCAGCGACAGCGCCCAGGACCGCAGGTACGGCCGCCGCGAGCGCCACCACCGCCGCAGCAGCGCCAGCGAGAACTCCCAGGCGATGACCGTGGCGACGAACGGCAGGACAGCCTCTGGCCTCACCGCGCGAGCAGGCCCTCGTTCTCGCGGAGCCTCCCCTTCGACACCTTGCCCGTCGCGCTGTGCGGCAGCTCGTCGACGAACTCCACGGTCGACGGGCACTTGAACCGCGCCAGCGACCGCGCCGCGTGCGCGAGCACGTCCTCGGCCGAGAGCTGCGCGCCCTCGCGCACGACGAGCAGCGCCTTCACGGCCTCGCCCGTGTACGGGTGCGGGATGCCGATGACCGCGGCCTCCCGCACGTCCGGGTGGCGCAGCAGCACGTCCTCGACCTCGCGCGGGTAGACGTTGAAGCCGCTGACGAGGATCAGCTCCTTGCGGCGGTCGACGAGGAACAGGTCGCCGTCGGCGTCGGCGTACGCCACGTCGCCCGTCGCGAACCAGCCCTCCGCGTCCGGCCCGCCGTGGCCGTCGGGCCAGTAGCCGGAGAACACGTTCGCCCCGCGCACGACGATCTCGCCGGCGTCGTCCTCCTCGACCTCGGCGCCGCCCTCGTCGACGATCTTGAGCTCGACGCCGGGGACGGGCTTGCCGATCGACTGCGGCTTCGCGACCTCGGACATCAGCGTCGTCGTGAGGACGGGCGAGGTCTCGGTGAGGCCGTAGCCCTCGAACACGTGCTGGCCCGTGCGTTCGAGGATCGACGTCAGCGCGGCGGCCGGCAGCGGCGCGGCGCCGGAGACGAGCAGGCGTACCGTCGCGAACGCCTCCGAGAGGTCGGGCAGCATCGACCAGGCGACGTACATCGGCGGCGCGCCGACGACGTTGGTGACGTGGCGGCGGCTCACCTCGGCGAGCGTGTCGACGGGGTCGAACCGCTCGAGGAGCACGCCCGTCGCGCCGGTGCGGGCGACCATGCCCAGGCCGGGGTTGAGGCCGTAGATGTGGAACAGCGGCAGCACCAGCAGCACGACGTCGTCGGCCTGGACCACGGGAGGGGTGATCTCGGCGCACTGGTCGAGGTTCGCGAGCAGCGCGCGGTGGCTGAGCATCGCGCCCTTCGGGCGGCCCGACGTGCCTGAGGTGTAGATGAGGACGGCGAGGTCCTCGCCGCCGCGTTGCGAGGTGGGCGTGTCCGCGGTGCCGCCCCGGCCGACCGCGTCGAGGGAGGTGGTGCCCTCGGGCGCCTCGGCGGCGTCGGACACGACGACGTGCCGCAACGTCTCCACGTCCCGTCGCAGGTCGAGCATCGTCGCCGCCGCGCTGCGGGTGCAGACGACCGCGGCGGCGCCGGAGTCGCCGAGGACATGCGCCAGCTCGTCGGGGGTGTAGCCGGTGTTGACGGGCACCGCGACGAACCCGCCGCGCAGCGCGCCGAAGTAGGAGACGACGAAGCCTGGGGTGTTGCCGAGCTGGATCGCGACGCGGTCGCCGGCCTCGAGACCCAGCGCGGCGAGGCCCGACGCGGTCGCGGCCACGTGGCGTTCGAGCTCGCCCCAGGTCATGGACGAGTCCCGGTAGAGCAGCGCCGGCTTGTCCGGGGTCCGGGACGCGGCCTCGCGCACGAGGTCAGCCAGGTTCACGAGCCCGCCCTTCGGTTCCGCCTCACCCGGGCGAAGTGTGCCATGTGGCGGTCAAGATCCGCGCCGCCACCGCCGATGGGCTCACCATGGCGCACGGCGCGAAGGGGATCCCTCCGATACCGCCCGGCTTCGTCGTCGGCGCGAAGGCCGTGCTGCGGGCCGTGTCGTCGGCCCGCGGGGACGTCGCGCGGGTCATCGTGGCGAAGGACGCGCCGAGCGAGACCGTCGAGCCGGTACGCCGCAGCGCGCGCGAGTCGTCGTTGACGCTGGTCGAGGTCTCCTCCTCGGAGGAGCTCGGGCGCCACTGCGGGCTCCCGAGACCCGTCGCCGCGGCGGCGCAGCTCCGCGGAGCGTCGGGACTTTAGTCCCTGCGGGGTGGCAAGAAAGGCTCAAGTTCCTGCCGGACCCGCCGATACATCTGCTGTCAGCAACCGTTCCGAGACGGCCGCCGACCTCGACAAAGGCACACCGCGCGCGAGCGCGGGCCGCAAAGGCATGGGACTGCCCCGGCAGTCAGCCAGCCCGCCGAAGGGTCAACGGCCAAGAGCGTTGGACCGCCGACTTCAAGCACGTGGAGACGGCAGCCGCCTCGGGGTTCGCACCCGGAGGTGCTGTCCGTGCTTCGCCGATTCGCCTCGGTCCTCGTGGCCTCGACCATCGCCCTCACCGGGCTGGCCGCCGCCGCGCCCAGCGCGTCCGCCTCGACGCAGGAGTCGCAGTTCGTCTCGCTGACGAACGGCGCCCGCTCCAACAAGGGCCTCCGCACCTACGGCGTCGCCTCCGACCTCGTCTCCGTCGCCCGCCGCCACGCGCAGCGCATGGCGTCGCAGAAGTCGCTGTACCACAACCCGAACCTCGGCTCCGAGGTCTCCGGCTGGCAGGCCGTCGGCGAGAACGTCGGCATGGGCGGCTCGGTGTCGTCCATCCACAACGCGTTCATGAACAGCACCGCGCACCGCGCGAACATCCTCGACACGGACTTCACGCAGGTCGGCATCGGCGTCGCGTTCGACTCCGACGGCGTCATGTACGTCACCGAGGTCTTCCGCAAGCCGAGCGGCTCGACGTCCGTCACCCCGGCCCCGCGGCCCCGCCCGGTCGCCACGGCCCGCCCGCGCACGACGTACAAGCCGGCCGTCGCGCCGAAGCCTGTCGCCAAGCCCGTCGCCCGCAAGCCCGTCGCCCGCAAGCCCGTCGTGAAGCGCCCCGACCCCCGCGCGCAGCTCGCCGCCCGCCTCGCCCACGCCCGCCAGGTCGCGTCCGCCCGTGCCGCGGAGAGCGCCCTCGAGCACGCCGTCGTGTACGTCGACGTGATGGGCTCGCTCGCGTAGCACCTCCCCGTCAGGCTCCCGCCCCGGTCCGTTCGTACGGACCGGGGCGGTGTCGTGTACGCCGAACGGAGTAGTGCCAGTCTGCTTACCGGCGGGTGGTTTTCGGCCCCGGTGCTGGCATTTGGGCTAATCCTCTGGCAGGGTCTTGCCCGCAGGGGTGGGACCGGGCGCGTCGTCTTCCCTGGACGCGGCCGTCACGTGTACGCCCGCCGGCTTCCGAGCTCGATCGGTCGGCCTGATCCCTCGAGGTACGTCTTCTTGCTGCGCCGCGTGCTCGTACTGCTCCTCCTCGTCCTGCCGCTGTCCGCCGTCTCCGCGACGCCGGCGTACGCGTCGGCGACGGAGTCGGAGTTCGTCTCCCGCACCAACTCCGCACGGACGTCGCGCGACCTGCGCGCGTACGTCGTGCGCAGCGACCTCGTCTCCGTCGCCCGCCGCCAGGCGGCGCGGATGGCGGCCGCGCGGCGGATCTCCCACAACCCGAACCTCACCTCCGAGGTCACGAGCTGGCGCAACGTCGGCGAGAACGTCGGCAGCGGCAGCACCGTGTCGCGCATCCACACGGCGTTCATGAACTCGTCGGGCCACCGCGCGAACATCCTCAGCGCGACGTTCACCGAGGTCGGCATCGGCACCGCGCGCGGCGGGGACGGGCTCATCTACGTCTCCGAGGTGTTCCGCCGCCCGACGTACGCCACGACGTACGCCCCCGCGCGCAGCACCACGACGACCAGGCGGCGTACGACGACCGCCCCCCGCACCAGGACGACCGTCCGCGCCTCGCGCTCGGCCGCCCGCCGGCCGCTGCCGCCGGCCCGCCCGGCGACCGTACGTCGCGTGACGGTCCGCGTCGTCGACCGTACGGCGGGGCGCCTGCGCTACGCGTACGGCATCTACCGCACGCCGCGGCCCGTCGGGTCGCTCGACCGCGCGGTGTCGTACGTGCGCGCGTCGCAGATCCTCGCGGGCTAGAGCCCTCCTACTAGTCCCTTCCGCTCTCTCCTCCCGGCAGGTGCCGGGCGTTCCGTGACGAAATGTCACGGTCCGCCCCGCCCCCTCGTGGTCGTCCGGCGTCACTTCGTCACTGACGGGGTAGGCGCGCGTTAGTGCGTTCGGACCAGCACGTCAGGGCCATAGGGCCCGAGGTCCGACGCACTAGCCGAGGGAGGGCCACCGTGCTCCGCAAGGTCGCCGCGCTGCTGCTGGCCCCGCTCGTCGTCGCGGGCGTCGCCTTCTGGGGCAGTGCCGCCTCGGCGGCCGACGCGCACGCGGGCTCGTTCGTCAGCAAGGCGAACGCCGAGCGCACCTCGCGCGGGCTGCGCGCCTACACGGTCGCGTCCGACCTCTCCGTCGTCGCCCGCCGCCACGCGGAGCGGATGGCGGCCAAGCACTCGCTGTACCACAACCCCAACCTCGGCTCCGAGGTCTCCGGCTGGCAGGTCGTCGGCGAGAACGTCGGGATGGGCGGCGACGTCCAGTCGATCCACCAGGCGTTCATGGACAGCCCGGAGCACCGCGCGAACATCCTCGCCCGCGACTACACCGAGATCGGCGTCGGCACGGTCGTCGACGCCGACGGCGTGCTGTGGGTCACCCAGGTCTTCCGGCTCCCGATGAAGGCCGTCGCGCCGGTCCCCGCCAAGCCGCGCGTCGTCGTGGCGTCGCGGTCGCGTACCGCGCCCGTCGTGCACCACGCTGCGGTCCGCCCGGTCGCGAAGCCCGCGCCGGCCCGCAAGGTCGTCGCGGCCCCCGCGCCGGTCGCGGTCGACGCGAACGCGCTCGCCGGCGCCCTCGCCGACGCGACGGCGGTCGACCCGGTCGCGCAGGCGATGGCGTACGCCGACGCCATGGCGGCGATCGGCCGCTGACGCCGACCGCCGCCACAGGCGGCACGGTCCCTAGCAGGCGGCTCGGTGGAACGTCGGGATGCCCTGGCAGCACTCGGTCGGCGCGACGGCGCTGTACTCGACCATGACGTTGCAGTCGCAGTCGGTAAGCCCCGTGTAGCACGTGAGGTGCGTGCCCGGGCCGCCCGCGACGGTACGGAGCTCGTCGGGCGTGAGCGCCGCGAGCGTCTCCTTCGCGAGGGTGAGCCGGCGGGTCAGCATGCGGCACCCGCCCGGTGGAACGTCGGGATGCCCTGGCAGCACTCGGTCGGCGAGAACACGCTCGGGTGGAACACCGGCGTGATCGCGCACTCGACGCACGTGTAGCACGTGCCGACCGACGCGTCGGCACCGGCGCCGACGGCGCCGAGGTCGTCCGACGTGAGCGCGGCGAGGGTCTCCTTGGCGAGGGTGAGCCGTACGGAACGCTTCATCTGGGCTCCTGGGGAACGAGGGGGACGAGCCGCGCTCTGGGCGCGCGACTCCGCGTCGCCACGTTCCCCGCGGCGGCTCCCCCACACCCGCGACCTCACCCCCCACGCGCCGACGGCCGCAGGACGCTCCGCCTGCGGCACGGGCGTCCGACGGCGGCGCGCCGCCGGCGGCGGGCGCGAACCGCGCAACGCGCGCTACGGCGGCGCGGGGCCGCCGGTGCCGCCGCCGGGGGGCGGGTTCGAGGTGGGGGGCGGGTTCGACGTCGGAGGCGGCTCGGTGGTCGGCGGCGGCTCGGGCGTCGTAGTCGGCGTCGGCTCCGCGGTGGCCGTCGGGGACGGCGCCGCGGTCGTGGGCCGCACGGTCGACGTCGGCGGCGGCGCGGCGGGCGAGGGCGTGCGCGTACGCGGCCGCCGGCGCGTCGGCGACACGGACGGCGACGGCGAGGCGCCGATGCCCGCCTCCTTCGCCGCCTCGGCCTTCACGAGCTCGGCGTGGTGCTTCCAGAACCGGCTGAAGATCGTCGCCGGCAGCGTGCCGCCGTACACGGGACGTACGCCGTGCACGCGCCCGAGCGGCTTCACCGCGCCCTTGTGGCCCATCCACGTCACGACGCACAGCTCGGGCGCGCAGCCTGCGAACCACGCGTCGGTGTTGTTGTTGGTCGACCCGGTCTTGCCGAACACGCGCTTGCCCGGCACCCGCGCCGCCCGCGCGGTGCCCTTCTCGACCACGTCGTACATGGCCTCGACGACCTGGTCGGCGACGTTCTTCGGGATGACCTGCGTGCCCGCGGGCTCGGGCTCCGCGCGCATGACCTCGATGCCGCTGAACGTCCTCGCGGTGTCGGCGTTGCGACGCTCCTCGAGCACGAGCCGCATGTCGCGGCGCACGCCGCCGGCCGCGAGCGTCGCGAACGCCTGCGCGACCGACAGCGGCGAGACGTTGATCGCGCCGAGCGACATGGCGGGGTTGGTCCCGATGCCGGACGCCGGGCCCATGCCCGCGGCGACGGCGACGTCCTTGACCTTCTGGGTGCCGACGTCGACGGCGAGCTTGGCGTAGACGGTGTTGACGGAGCTCGCGAGGCCGCGGCGCAGCGTGTACGACCGCCCGCCGCCGCCCTCGGCGTTGCACGGCCGGTAGTACGGCTTGCGCGACACGACGAGGCACGAGGGGCCCGGGTAGACCGTGTCGAGCGTCTTGCCGTTCTGCAGCGCGGCGGCGAGCGTGAACGGCTTGATCGCCGAGCCGGTCTGCACGCGCGCGTCCTCGGCGAGGTTGAAGCCGTTGCGGACGTAGCGCGACGAGTAGATCGCCTTGAGGTCGCCGGTGCGCGGGTCGATCGCGACGACGGCCGCGTCCGGCTCGTCGGCGTCCGGCGTGGCCGGGTTGAGGCCGGGCAGCGTCTGGAACACCGCCCGCTCGATGGCGCGCTGCACGATCAGGTCGAGCGTCGTGCGGACGCGCAGGCCGCCGCCGTAGAGCTCGTCGTCGGTGAGCGTCTGCTTCAGCTCCGCGGTCACCATGTCGGTGAAGATCGGCGCCTCGGTCGCCTCGGCGGCCGGCTTCTCCTTCGCGAGGGCCAACGGCTGCCGGTACGCCCGCGACGCGTCGATCGGCGAGATGTAGCGGTTGGCGCTCAGCCGGTCGAGCGCGTAGAGCTGGCGGGCCTTGGCGTTGTCCATCGACTTCACGGGGTTGTTCGCCGACGGTGCGTTGATCATCCCGGCGATCATCGCGGCCCGCGCGAGCTCCAGCACCGGCGAACGCCGCCCCGACGCCTTGTCGAGCGCGAGGTCCTTCACGGGCACGCCGAAGTAGTACTTGGCCGCGGCCTGCACGCCGTACGTGCCGTTGCCGAGGTACACGCTGTTCAGGTAGCGGTGCAGGATCTCGGCCTTGCCGAACTTCCGCTCCGCGCGGTACGCCACCACGGCCTCGCGCATCTTGCGCAGCGCGGTCTTCTCGCGGCCGACGTAGATGTTCTTGACCCACTGCTGCGTGATCGTCGAGCCGCCCTGGGTGCGCCCCCCGCCGAACACGTCGCGGTACGCCGCGCGCCCGATCGCCATCGGGTCGACGCCCTTGTGCCGGAAGAAGCGCTCGTCCTCGGCCGCGATCACGGCGTCCTTGAGGACCTTGGGGATCTCCGACTCCGCGACGTCCTCGCGGATCTCGGGGGCCCTGATGGAGGCGTAGAACCGCTCGGAGGAGTCCAGCAGCAGCGCCGTCGGCAGCCGCGCGGGCACCGTCAGGTCGATCGGCGCGACGAGCAGCCCGGCGACGAACGACACCAGCCCGACGAGCGCCGCGAACAGCGTCCAGCGGACGAACGGGAACCGCCTGCGCCGCCGCACGCGCACGCTCGGCGCGGCGGCGGGGTTGCCTCCGCCGCCGCGACCCGGGAGAGTCGTCGCCGTCATCGCCGAGCAGCGTACGACGGAGGTGTGACAGGAATGGCCGTCAGGGTCATGGTCGTCGACGACACCGACCACGTGCGCACGATGCTGGCCGAGATGCTGGAGCTCGACGGGTTCGAGGTCGTGGCCAGGGCGGCGAGCGGCGAGGACGCCGTACGCGCCGTCGCCGCGAGCGACCCGGACGTCGTCGTGATGGACCTCAAGATGCCGGGCATCGACGGCCTCGAGACGACGCGGCGGATCAAGGAGGCACGGCCCGACCAGCCGGTCATCCTCTACACCGCCTACCTCGACCCGACCATCGAGGCGGCCGCCCGCGAGGTGGGCGTCACGCTGTGCCTCGGGAAGATCGACGGCCTGCCCGAGCTCGAACGGCAGATCTCGCGGCTGACCCTGGAGCTCGCCGGAGACTCTTAGGCACCGTCACCGTCTCCGGCGTGGCGCGTTCAAGAGTGAGAGCCGGACACCCGACACTCTGAGTTGTCCGATTCTGGACGGAACGTGACAAGTGGCCCCACGATGGGCTGCTCGCACCCCACCCCCGGAGCCGCCGCATGCGTACGCAGACCGCCGTCGGCGTGCTGCTGCTGCTGCTCGCCATCGTGGTCTCGGCCGGGGTCACGGTCGCGCAGGTGATGCGGTGACGCGTCCCCACGGCCGGCTGAGCGGGTTCGACGCGCTGCGCGCCGAGCTCGTCCGCTACCACACCGACCCGCACGCGTTCGGCGACGGGACGCTCGGCGTCCCGCGCGGCAGCCTGGGCAACGTCATCCCGTTGCGGCCCGAGCTGGCCGGAGCGGTGCCCGCTCCGGCCGACGAGCACGCCGCCGCCGCGGAAGACGCGGCCCCGGAAGGCGACGAACCGTTCGAGGCGGAGCCGGCCGTCGTCGAGCTGGTCGCGCGGGCGCAGGGCGGCGACGCGGAGGCGTTCGGGCTGCTCTACGACCGCTACCTCGACCTCGTCTACCGCTACGTGTACTACCGCGTCGGCTCGAAGGCCCTCGCGGAGGACCTCGTCAGCGAGACGTTCCTGCGTGCGCTGCGGCGCATCGGGTCGTTCGAGTGGCAGGGCCGCGACTTCGCCGCCTGGCTCGTCACGATCGCGCGCAACATCGTCGCGGACCACTACAAGAGCGGCAGGTTCCGCCTCGAGGTGTCGACCGCGGACATGCTCGACGCCGACCGCGCGACCGACGGGCCCGAGAACGAGGTCCTCGAAGGCATCACGAACGTCACGCTGCTCGAGGCCGTCAAGCGGCTCAACGGCGAGCAGCAGGAGTGCGTGGTGCTGCGGTTCCTGCAGGGCATGTCGGTGCTCGAGACCGCGCAGGCCATGGGCAAGACCGAGGGCGCCATCAAGGCGCTGCAGTACCGCGCTGTACGCACCCTCGGCCGGATGCTGCCGAAGGAGCTCGTCCTGTGACGCTCCGTCGATATGCGAAGGATTCGGGCGGCCGCGCCCGTAACCGTCCGTACCCGGCCTCGTTGGGGAACGGGAAGGAGGCACTCCGGTGATGCGCCGTTCGGCAAGGCTCGCTGAGGAGTTCGCCGCCGCCCTCGAGGGCCGCGGCGTCGCCTCCGCGCGCCGTGACCCGGCTCTCGCCCCCCTCCTGAGCGTGGCGCAGGGCCTGGCTTCGGTCCCCGTCGCCGCCTCCCCCGACTTCCGCGACGCGCTGCGCCGCCGCCTGCTCGCCGTCGCGACCGTGCCGCCCGTCGCCGTCCCCGCCCCGAGCCCCGTCGAACGGGCCAAGGGCTGGGTCGAGGGCTGGCGCGTCCAGAAGGCGATGGCCGCCGCGGCCGCGTCCATGGCCGTCGTCGTCGGCGCCTCCGGCGTCAGCGTCGGCGCGAGCCGGTCCGTGCCCGGCGACGCCCTCTACGGCCTCAAGCGCAGCGCCGAGGGCGTGCAGCTCTCGCTGGCGCGCAACGACGTCAACCGCGGCAAGCGCCACCTCCAGCACGCCGAGACCCGCCTGCACGAGATCGCGAAGCTCGTCGACACCGACCTCGCCCTCGCGCCCGGCGCACCGGCCGCGCCCGGCCAGATCACGGTCGCGTTCGGCGGCTCCCGCTCCGAGCGGGTCGGCGAGGCGTTGCGGCTGATGGACGAGGACACCCGCGACGGCACGCGCCTGCTGTTCGAGGCGTACGCCGAGGAGCACGACGACGACGTGCTGCGCGTCGTACGCCGCTTCACGCAGCGCCAGCGCGACCACCTCGGCCAGGTCCTCGACAAGCTGCCCACCGCCGCGCACGCCAAGGCCGAGGAGTCCCTCGCGCTCGTCGCGAGCCTCGACCTGCGCGCGACGCAGCTCCTGTCGGTCGGCACGTGCGGCGACGACTGCGCCGCCCCGGTGCCGACCGCGCCGACGCCCGGCGCGACGCAGGTCCCGACGCCGGCGCCGTCCCCGTCGTACGACTCCCTCGGCCCGCTGCCGTGCACCTGCCCCGAGGACCCGAACGCGTCCCCGACGCCGGAGCCCACGCCGACGCCGACGCCGTCCGAGCCGACGCCGTCCCCGACGCCCTCGCCGGAGCCGTCCTCGACGTCGCGCCCGCCGGTCACGGCCTCGCCGACGCCCGAGCCGACGCAGACGCACTACCCGGTGCCGACGTACGTGCCCGGCCCGGTCGCGACCCCGGTCCAGACCGTGGCCGACGAGGTCAACGAGGTCCTGCCGACGCCGCTGCCGACGTTGCCGCCGACCCTGCCGGTCCCTGTCGACGCGCCGGTCGTCCCCGGCATCCCCGTCTCCCGCCCGTAGCGCTCAACCGCTGGGCCGAACGTCCGATACAGGACGTAGGTCACCGGCTGCGCTACCGTGCGCCGTCGGCGATGTCCGATTGGTCCGAACTGACCACTCTTGACCAGGAAAAATCTTCAAGGAAGCCCGTAACCCCGTCGATCTACTAGTCGTTGTGGGCTACGTCGTACACCACCCGTACGAACACACAGACAAGCGAAGGGCCGGCCAACGTGGCGGGCCAACACTCGGAGGTCGGGAGCATGACCAAGTACAACAGCCGGGGGGCGCGGCTCACCGCTCTCGCCCTTGCCACCGGCACGCTCGTCGTCTCGGCGACGGCGCCCGCGGGCGCTGACGCCGTACCGGTGCCGGACATCTTCGGCGGCCGCGCGCAGGGCACCGCGATCCACCTGGAGGTCAACCTCCCGGCGCCCGTGAACCTGCCCGGCATCGGCGACATCACGTCGCTCGTGCAGGACATCTCGTTCACCGAGGGCAACACGGCGAAGGACCTGGTCGCGAAGCCGACCTCCGTCGCCAAGGCCGTCCTCGGCAACGGCAACGTCGTCGTCCTCTCGGACGTCCTCGGCAAGGCCGTCATCTCCAGCCTGGACGGCAAGTCCTCCGCGAACGACTCGATCCTCGCGCAGGACCTGGGCCTCCTGAAGATCGGCGTCGGCGAGATCACCTCCGCCGTGTCGCCCGACTCCGCCACCTCGGCGCTCACGAGCACCTCGTCCTCCTCGCTCGCCAGCCTCCGCATCGGCCTCGCCGGCCTGCCGGACCTGCCGCTGAAGACGGACCTGAACGCGGTCGTCAACCAGCTCAACGACACGGTCGACGGTGCGCAGAGCACGGTCGGTGCCGCGGTCGAGAACGCCCTCGGTGTCCTCGACGAGGCCACGCAGGGTGCGGCCGCCCCGGTCGTCGCGCAGGTCGAGGCCGTCAAGGCGCAGCTCACCTCGCTGCTCGACTCGCTCCAGAACACGATCGCCAACCTCTCGGCCGACACGGACCTCGTCCGCCTGTCGCTCCTGGAGTCCACGGAGACGATCACCCGCGCGGGTGCCATGGTCACGGCCAAGGCGACCTCGGGCGTCGGTGGCCTCGACATCCTCGGCGGCCTCGTGCACCTCGACGCCGTCAAGACCGAGTCGTTCTCCTCGGCGAACGGCAGCAAGGGCGCGGCCGCGGCCGACACCCTCACCACGATCCTGGGCCTCAAGGTCGCGGACGTCCTCGACCTGAAGCTCACGTCCGAGGGCCTCTCCGGCACCGTTCTGGGCAACGCCCTCCCGGCTGAGGCGCAGGACGCGATCCAGACCGTGATCTCGCAGGTGAACGGCGTTCTCGCCCTCGCCGGTGTCACGATCGTCAACGGCCAGACCACGAAGGCCGTGGACGCCAACGGCAAGTTCGCGAGCAGCTCGTCCGAGGGCGTTGGCATCGTCGTCAACCCGCTCAAGGCCGCCAAGCCGCTCGTGAAGGTCCAGCTGGTCCCGGCCGGCACGGCCGTCAACGCGGCGATCGCGCCCCGCGCGGTCACCCCGCCGAAGGTCACCACCCCGGAGACCAAGACCCCGCTGGCCCGCACCGGCGTTGAGCTCCCGCTCTTCGCGGTCATCGGCACCGGCCTCGTGGGCGTCGCCCTCGTCGCCCGCCGCCGCCGCACCGTCGAGGCGTAACCAGTAGCACCAAGCTCGACCTCCCCCGAAGGCCCCCGCGAAAGCGGGGGCCTTCGGCATGTCGGCCACCGCCGCTCGACGCGGCGGTGGGCGACGTCTGGAGAGGGGGGCAGGGGGTGGGCGCGGTACGGCGTGCCGGTCCGCCGACTAAGGCGACGCAGGAGCCCTAGGCGGGCCGGCACGCCGTACCCCGCCCACTAGGGTTGGCCCGTGTTCGGGAAGCGCAAGCGTCGCGACGACGAGGTGACGCACGTCCTGACGGGCGCGGCGAGTGCCGCGGCGGCGGAGGTCGAGCAGGCGCTCGAGGTGCCGCCCGACCCGACGGCGGCGGCGTTCTTCGACTGCGACAACACCCTGATGGTCGGCGCCAGCATCTACCACTTCGCCAAGGGCCTCGTCGCGAGGAAGCTCTTCACGACCAGGGACATGGTCGGCTTCATGTGGGACCAGCTCCTGTTCCGCGTGCGGGGCACCGAGGACCGCGGCGCGATGGTGGAGGCGCGGGAGGCGGCGCTGTCGTTCGTGAAGGGCCGCGAGGTCGCGGAGATCGTCGCGTACGGCGAGGAGATCTACGACGAGCTGATGGCGGAGCGCATCTACAGCGGCACCCGGGCTCTCGCGCAGCAGCACCTCGACAACGGCCAGCGGGTCTGGATCGTCACGGCGACGCCCGTCGAGCTGGCGAGCATCATCTCCCGCCGCCTGGGGCTGACCGGCGCGCTGGGCACGGTGTCGGAGGTACGCGACGGCCGCTACACGGGCAGGCTCGTCGGCGAGCCGCTGCACGGGGCCGCGAAGGCCGAGGCGGTACGCGCGCTGGCCGAGCGCGAGGGCCTGGACCTGGCGCGCTGCACGGCGTACAGCGACTCGGCCAACGACATCCCGATGCTGTCGACGGTCGGCCACGCCGTCGCCGTGAACCCCGACGGCGAGCTGCGCGACGTCGCCCGCGAGCGCGGCTGGGAGGTCCGCGACTTCCGGACCGGGCGCAAGGCCGCGATGATCGGCATCCCCGCCGCGGCGGGCGTCGGGGCGGTCGCGGGAGGCGTGATGGCCGGGTTGGCGTACCGGAGGCGGCGCAACGCCGTCTACGCTGGTACGCGATGACCACCACCACGCTCGCCGCGAACGACCTCTGCTGGTGTGGCAGCGGCCGGCGCTACAAGCGCTGCCACCGCCTCGCCGACCTCGACCCGGCCGCCGCCGCCGCGAAGGCGGCCGCCGCCGAGCCCGTGCGCCGGGTGAAGCCCGGCCGGCTCTCGCCGCCGCGCGAGGTGCCTGCGCACATCCCGCGCCCCGACTACGCCGTCACGGGCACCCCGGTGCGTACGCGCGCGAGCGGCAAGCCGAAGACGCCCGACGAGATCGAGCGGATGCGCCGCGCCGGCCGTGCCGCCGCCGAGGTGCTGCAGGTCGTGGGCGCCGCCGTACGTCCCGGCATCACCACCGACGAGCTCGACGCGATCGCGCACGAGGAGTGCCTCAAGCGTGGCGGCTACCCGAGCCCGCTCAACTACAACGGCTTCCCGAAGTCGTTGTGCACCAGCGTCAACGAGGTCATCTGCCACGGCATCCCGGACTCGTCGGTCCTCGACGACGGCGACATCGTGAACCTCGACGTCACGATCTTCCTCGACGGCGTGCACGGCGACACCAACGCGACGTTCCTCGTCGGCGACGTGGACGAGGAGTCGCGCAGGCTCGTCCGCGTGACGAAGGAGTGCCTCGACCGCGGCATCGCGGTCGTGCGTCCCGGCGCGCAGGTGCGCGACATCGGCAGGGCGATCCAGGACCACGCGGAGGCGAACGGCTTCGGCGTCGTGCGGGCGTTCGTGGGGCACGGCATCGGGACGACGTTCCACGCCGACCCGCAGATCCCCCACTACTACGACCCGCGCGCCACGACGCGGCTCGAGGCGGGCATGACGTTCACGATCGAGCCGATGATCACGGCCGGCTCGTGGGAGCACCGCATGTGGGACGACGACTGGACCGCCGTCACGGCGGACCTCAAGCGCACCGCGCAGTTCGAGCACACCCTGCTCGTCACCGACGACGGCGCCGAGATCCTCACATGCTGCTGACGCTCCTCCCGCAGGGCGACCCGGGGGCGGGGCTGCGGTCGCCGTTCGCCGCGGTCGTGGGCCTCGCGGCGTTGCTCGCGACGCTCGTCGCGCTGCTGCGGAACCGGCGTTAGCGCCAGACGGAGCGGCGCTGCATCAGCAGGCGGTAGAGCGTCTGCTGGATGACCTCGCGGACCTGGTCGGTGAGGTTGAACACCAGCATCGGGTCGTCGGCCGCGGCCGCGCCGAGGTGGTCGGTGTGGATCGGCTCGCCGAACTCGATGAGCCACTTCGACGGCAGCGGGATCGCGCCGAGCGGGCCGAGCAGCGGGAACGTCGGCGTGACCGGCACGTACGGCAGCCCGAGGACCCGCGCGAGGGTCTTCATGTTGCCGATCATCGGGTAGATCTCCTCGGCCCCGACGATCGAGACGGGGATGATCGGGACGCCCGTCCGCAACGCCGCCGACACGAACCCGCCACGGCCGAAGCGCTGCAGCTTGTAGCGCTCGCTGAACGGCTTGCCGACGCCCTTGAAGCCCTCGGGCCACACGCCGACGAGCTCGCCGGAGGACAGCAGCCGCTCGGCGTCCTCGTTGCACGCGAGCGTGTGCCCGGCCTTGCGGGCCAGCGGCGCGAGGACCGGCAGCCGGAACACCAGGTCCGCGCCGAGCATCCGCAGGTGCCGGTGCGCGGGGTGCTGGTCGAGCAGCGGCAACGCCACGCCGATCGCGTCGAGCGGCACCGTCCCGGAGTGGTTGGCGACGATCAGCGCGCCGCCGGTCGAGGGGACGTTCTCCAGGCCGCGCG
The DNA here is from genome assembly GCA_035940575.1 of Frankiaceae bacterium. Taxonomy (GTDB): domain Bacteria; phylum Actinomycetota; class Actinomycetes; order BP-191; family BP-191; genus BP-191. The sequence goes on from DASZER010000046.1 coordinate 65,488, forward strand.
CCTCGACGCGGAACCACTTCTCGTACAGCGGCCGCGCGGCGGGCAGCAGCACGTGGTCGGTGAGGTCGGGGTCGAAGCCGAAGTCGTCCACCGGGTAGTCGCCGGTGATCCGCCGCCGCACGAACGCCAGCGCGCCGGCGAGGCGGCGCTCCCACTCGGGGCCCTCCTCGGCGAGCTCCGCCGGGTCGAACGGCTCCGGCTCGGGCGCGGGACCGGAGTCGCGGATCGGGATGACGCGCGCGTCAGGCATGGACACTCCCCGAGGGGCTACGGCGCGACGGCAGCCGCGACAGCACGGCCTCCTCGGCGACGGACACGACGTCCGGGTTGAGCAGGCGGTTGAGGCCGCGCGCGCGGACGAAGTCGTCGAAGGCCTCGACGGAGGTGTAGCGCGGCACGTAGCCGAACGACTCGTGCAGCCGCGTCGTGTCGGCCACCCGCCCGTGCTCCAGGAAGCGCATCTGCTCCGGCGAGAAGTCCACGACGCCGGCGCGGCGGAACGACTGCCCCACGACGTTGACCAACGGCTCGAGGACCGGGAACGACGCCCGCCCGGCCCGCCGGATCGCCTGCGAGAGAAGGAGGACGCCCGACCCGCCGACGTTGACGATCCCCGGCTTGTCCTCCAGCGTCGCGAGCCGCAGCACCTCCAGCGCGTCGTCCTCGTGCACGAACTGGATGCGCGGGTCGAAGCCGAACACCGTCGGCACGACGGGCAGCGAGAAGTAGCGGGTGAGCGGGGTGTCGATGCGCGGCCCGACGAAGTTCGTGAACCGCAGGATCGACAACGACACGTCCGGGCGCCGGCGACCGAAGCCGCGGACGTAGCCCTCGACCTCGACGGAGTCCTTGGCGTAGCCGGAGCGCGGGAGGTGGCGCGGCTCCATGTCCTCGGTGAACAGCGCCGGGTCCTTCGGCGACGAGCCGTAGACGGCGGTCGTGCTCTTGAGGACGAGCTTGCGGACCGACGCCGACTTCTGGCACGCGGCCAGGAGCTGCATCGTGCCGATGACGTTGATCTCCTTCATCGCCGTGCGGCCGCCGACGGTGAGCGGCGTCGCGACGACGTTGAGGTGCACGACCGTGTCGACCTCGGACGAGGCGATGACCTTGGCGATCAGCGGGTTGCGGATGTCCGCGCGGACGAACTGCGTGCGCCCGAGGTCGCCGCGCGGCGGCACGGTGTCGACGCCGATGACCTGCTCGATCTCGGGGTCCGCCTGCAACGCCGCCACGAGCCGCGCGCCCAGGAACCGGGACACTCCGGTGACCAGCACGCGACGCGGACGCATGCGGACGATCCTACGTCCGTGGCCGCAGGCCCTCGATCTGGAGGTTCAGCACGGCCTCGACCAGCGACGGCACCGGCGGCCACGGGAAGCCCGGCTCGCTGACCAGCAGCGACACCAGGCCGTGGAACGACGCCCACAGCGCGATCGACGTGGCGAGCGGGTCGGGCGTCACGCTCGCGCCCGCCTCGACCGCGCCGGCGACGGCCTCCACGAGGTGCCCGAACGCCCGTGCCCCCGCCGTCGCGCCGTCGGGCGTGAGGTCGCCGAGCTCCATCGTGCGCTCGTGCCTGGTCATGAAGATGACGCGGTAGTGCTCGGGGTGGTCGAGCCCGAACGCGACGTACGCCTCGCCCCTCGCGCGCAGCGCCGCGATGGGGTCGGGCGCGGACGCCGCGGCCTTCTCGAGCGCCTCGTCGAACTCCGCGAACCGCTGCTCGCACACCGCCTCGATCAGCGTGTCCTTGTCGGGGAAGTGCAGGTAGATCGAAGGGGGCGTGACCCCGACGGCGTCGGCGATCATGCGGATCGAGACGGCGTTCTCGTCGCCCTTCTCGGCCAGCAGGCGACCCGCCGCGTCGAGGATCTCGGCCCGCAGCAGGTCGCCGTCGCCGCGCCTCGCGCGCGGCCTACGGGCAGGGCTCACCCGGCGGGCTCCAGCTCGCGCTCGTTCTCGGTCACGGGGTCATTCTCGCTGATGCCGTAGCGGTCGTAGATCCGCCGCAGCGGCGCGGGCGCCCACCAGTTGGCCTCGCCCGCCAGCTTCATGAACGCCGGCACGAGCGCCGCGCGGATCAGCGTCGCGTCCATGACGACGGCCATCGTCAGGCCGACGCCGAACATGATCATGAACGAGATCCGCGACGTGAGCGCGAACGCCGCGAACACCACCGCGATCAGCACCGCGGCGGCCGTGACGATGCGGCCGGTGCGCTCCAGGCCGATCGCGACCGAGGCGGCGTTGTCGCCGGTCCTGTCGTGCTCCTCCTTGATGCGCGACAGCAGGAAGACCTCGTAGTCCATCGAGAGCCCGAACGCGATGCAGAACATCAGGATCGGCATGGACGCCGTGAGCGAGCCGGTCGCGGTGAAGTCGAGCGTGTCCGAGAAGTGGCCGTCCTGGAAGATCCAGACCATCGCGCCGAACGTCGCCGTCAGCGACAGCAGGTTGAGGACGACGGCCTTGACCGGCACGAGCACCGAGCCGAACGACAGGAACAGCACGACCGCCGTCGCCAGCGCGATGATCAGCGCCGCCAGCGGGACGCGCGAGCCGATGGAGCGCTTGGAGTCCACGAGCACCGCCGACTGCCCGCCGACCATCACCTCGCCCAGCGGCGAGGGCGCCTTGCGGATCGCCTCGACGAGGCGTTCGCCCGCGTCGGACACCGGCTCGACGCCGGGCACGACGGACAGGTACGTCGCGTCGGAGGCGTAGAACCGCTGCGACACAGGCGTAGCGGGGAAGACGAGCGCGCCGCCGGCGTACGAGCCGGTGAGCGCGTCGACGCGCGCGACGCCGGGCAGCGACGACAGCGTCTTGGCGTACGACTCGATGTCGGCCTTGCGCTCGGCCGGCCTCACGCCCAGCGCGACGACGCTCGCGGCCTGCGCCTCGCGGGAGGCGTAGTCGCGGCGCAGGATCTCGCTGACCTCGCGGCTCGGCGCGTCCTTGGGCAGCACGCGGTCGTCGGGCAGGCCGAGGCGGATGCCGGTGAACGGCAGCCCGAGCACGACGAGGAGCGCGACGACGCCGAGCGCGACCGGCCACGGGCGGCGCATGACGGTGACCGCCACGCGGTGCCACATGCCCTCGCCGACCGGCGTCACCTTGTGCCGCCACAGGACGAGCTTGTCGACGCGCGGCCCGAGCAGCGCGAGCAGCGCGGGCAGCACGAGGACCGCGCCGACGGCGGCGAGCGCGACGACCGCGATGCCGGCGTAGGCGAAAGACCGCAGGAACGCGAGCGGGAACACCAGCAGCGCGCCGAGGCTCGCGGCCACGGTCAGCGCGGAGAACGTCACGGTGCGGCCCGCCGTCAGGACGGAGCGGCGTACGGCGTCGTCGGAGGAGAGGCCGTTGCGGACCTCCTCGCGGTAGCGGTTGACGATGAACAGCGAGTAGTCGATCGCCAGGCCCAGGCCCATCGCGGTCGTGAGCGACAGCGAGTAGATCGAGACCTCGGTGAACGACGCCACGACCCGCAGCACGAGGAACGTCCCCACGATCGCGAGCACGCCGACGGCCAGCGGCAGGAACGCCGCCACGACCGAGCCGAACACCAGGATCAGCGCGATCAGCGTGACCGGGATCGCGAGCGAGTCGGCGGTCCTCGTGTCCTCCTCGATGACGTCGTTGACGTCCTTGTAGACCGCCGAGATGCCGCCGGGGCGGACCTCGACCGAGGCGTCGGAGAACGTGTAGCGCGGGATGAGGTCCTTGGCCGCCTTGTTGACCTCGTCCTGCGTGCCTGCGATGCGCGCGAGGACGAGCGCGGAGTCGCCCTTGGTCGAGCGCAGCGGCTGCGGCTTGCCGAGGCTCCAGTACGACCCCGCGAACGTCACGACCGGCTCGGCGCCGAGGCGGTTCGTGACGTCGAGGCCGGCCTTGGCGACCGCGCCGTCGTCGACCGTGCCGCCCTTGGCGGTGACGAGGAGCAGGAAGTTCGACTGGCCGCCGAACGCCTCCAGCGCCTTCTCGGCCTTGGTCGACTCGGCGCCCGCGTCCTCGAACCCGCCGGAGGACAGGCGGGTGGCGACCCCGCCGCCGAGCGCTCCGGCGACGATCAGCCCGACGAGGGCGAGGACGAGCACGGCGACGCGGCGGCGTACGGCGAGGTCTGCGGCGCGGACCAGCATGGGAGGCTCCGTTCGGCTGAGTGAACGCCGATAACCTAGCGCCGCTAACGGAGCGGGCGTCAACCGCCGGGGCCTGTGATCCCGGTCACATCGCGGTGGCGGCGGTCAGGCGGCGGGTCGCGACGGCGACCGCCGGGTCAGACCGTCGAGGGCTGGGGCGGCGGGTCGAGGATGCCGATGCGCTCCTGCGGGTGCGGCGCGACGCGCGCGACGCGGCTGATGACGACCGGGTCGCCGCGCCTGGCCCGCAGGGTCTTGGCGGCGTGGCCGAGGTTCACCGCGATCGTGATGTGGCGGTACGAGTCCTCGCAGACCGCCGTGCGCCCCGGCGGCACCTCGCCGAACGTGTGGGTGAACGGCACCTGGAGGGTCCGCCCCTCCATCCGCAGCTCGACGGTGTCGCCGAGGTTCATGCCTGCGGCCTCGAGGTCGGCGCGCTGCATGTTGAGCGACAGGTTGCCGAAGTGGTCGACGGCGCGTACCTCGCCGTGCACGTGGTCGTCGTCGACGTCCGGCGGGCGCAGCGTCACGTGCACCAGCGACTCGACGTCGGCCTCGGTGCCGAGGTCCTCGAACGCCGTGCCCGCCGCGAGGTGCGCGGCCACCGGCGCGAAGACGTCACGCCCGTGGAACGTCTTGGACGGGTTGCGCAGCCACAGCTCGTCGTTGTCGAGGCAGCGCGCGGCCACGGCACCGCCGAGCGCCTTCCAGGCGAGCGAGGCGACGCCGTTGTCGGGCCCGACGGTGATCGAGCCCTGCGCCGTACGGACGGCGACGCCGCGGCGCGACGTGCCGACCCCGGGGTCGACGATCGCGAGGTGGATGCCGACCGGCAGGTACTCGACCGACGACGCGAGCGTCATCGCGCCCTGCTCGACGTCCTGCGGGGCGATCTCGTGGCACACGTCGATCACGCGGGCCGCCGGAGCGATCCGCGCGATGACGCCGTGACACACCCCGACGAACGAGTCGTCGAGCCCGTAGTCGGACAGGAAGGTGATCCAGCCGAACGCCTCGGGCATGGCTACTTCTTGTTACGCCGCTGGACGCGCGTCTTCTTCAGCAGCTTGCGGTGCTTCTTCTTCGCCATGCGCTTGCGGCGCTTCTTGATGACCGAGCCCACAGGGACACCTTCGTCAAAGTCTTGGAGAGGACGGGCAAGGATAGCCCGGATCAGCCCGCCTCGATGAACGCGGCCCTGAGGTACTCGTGGACCGCCTGCTCGGGGACGCGGAAGGACCGGCCGATCTGCACGGCCGGCAGCTCGCCGGAGTGGACCAGGCGGTACACCGTCATCTTCGAGACCCGCATCATCGACGCGACCTCGGCGACGGTGAGGAACTTCACCTCGGACAACGGGTTGGACGCCATCGCGAACGCTCCTGGCGCGCCCGCCCTCGCGGCTTCCCCACCACGAGTACGTGACGGCGCGTACTCCTGTGGTTATAGAGCACGCAGTGACGCCTGCGCCAGCCGCCGGATGGCGTAACGCACCACTGCGCCCTACGCCAGGCCGATCAGGGGGAACGCCGCCCCCACCGTGGCCGCGATCGCGCGGTCCACGTGCGTGCCCTCGCTCCCGTCCCACGGCACGTACGTCACGGGGCGGCCGTCGGACATGCGTGTCGGGCCGTGCTCCCCGCTGCGCCTGAACGCCTCGTGCTGCCACTCCTCCGGCACGTCCTCCGGCAGCGTCACGCCGGTGACCTCGGCGAGCGCGTACGTCCAGGAGCGCGGGACGACCTGCACGATCTCGTAGCCCCCGCCGCCCAGGACGACCCAGCGCCCGCCGGAGACCTCGTGCGCGAGGTCGTGCAGGAGCGCGTACGCCGCCCGCTGCCCGTCGACGGACAGCGAGAGGTGGGCGAGCGGGTCGAGCGCGTGCGTGTCGCAGCCGAGCTGCGTGACGAGGACGTCGGGCCTGTAGTGGCGCAGCAGCGGCGGCACGACGGCGCCGAACGCGCGCAGCCACTCGGCGTCGGTCGTGCCCGGCGGGAGCGCGCAGTTGACCGAGTAGCCGCGCCCCTCGCCCGTGCCGGTCTCCTCGGGGAAGCCGGTGCCGGGGAACAGGTAGCGACCGCTCTCGTGCAGGCTGACCGTGAGCACGCGCGGGTCGCCGTAGAACGCCGCCTGCACGCCGTCGCCGTGGTGCACGTCGACGTCGACGTACGCGACGCGGCGGGCCCCGGCCTGCAGCAGCCAGGCGATCGCGACGGCCGGGTCGTCGTAGACGCAGAAGCCGCTGGCCCGGTCGCGCATGGCGTGGTGCAGGCCGCCGGCGATGTTCACGGCGTGGTCGGCGCGGCCCTCCCAGACGGCCTGCGCGGCCTCGACGGACGCGCCGGTGACGAGCGCGGCGGCCTCGTGCATCCGCGGGAACACCGGGTTGTCGCCCGAGCCGAGGCCGTAGCGCGAGCCGAGGCGGGCGAGCAGGTCGTCGGGGGCGCGGCGCACCGCGGCGATGTAGTCGCGGTCGTGCACGAGCTCGAGCGTGTCGTCGCCGCTGGCCTTGGGAGCGGCCACGGTGACGCCTGGCCGGTCGAGCACCCCGAGCTGCCGCGAGAGGGCGAGCGTGAGCTCCAGGCGCAGGGGGCGCAGCGGGTGCGTACGCCCGAAGTCGTACGTCGCCAGCACGTCGTCCCACAGGACGAGGACGGTGTCGCTCACGCCCCCGACCGTAACCCGCGCTACGGCGCGACGCAGACCTTCACGTACGGCAGCGCGCGCAGGTCGCTGCCCGGCGTGTACGTCCGGCAGACCGGGTCGGCCTGCGACGGCTCACCGGGGTTGCAGACGGTGGTCTCGACGCCCTTGCTGTTGACGGTCGTCGCGCAGGCCGTGGGGTCGGCGTACGCGGGAACGGCGGTCAGGGCCAGGGCGGCGAGCCGCAGGCGCACGGGCATGGGCGCTCCTCCGAGGGGCGAGGGGCGAGGGAGGCCCCTACGGGTTGAGCGGCATCCTGCCAGCCCGCGCCGCCGCGTCGACGTAGCGGACCCACTCGGGGTGCTTGAGCGAGCGCGCCGCCTGGCGCAGCGCGGCGACCGCGTCGCCGAACTCCGCCTGCGGGGTGAGGAACTCGTGCGAGGTCAGCACGAGCTTGATGGCGTTGTCGGAGCGCTGCACGGCGTTGCTGCCGAGGTTCTGGCGCACGCGCCACAGCAGCGCGGACCACATCTCGCCGTCGTCGTGCACCTCGTCCGCGATGTCGTCCGGGTACTTCTTCTTGGAGTCCATGCGGCGCAGGCACGGCGGGTTCGACGTGGAGTACGACGTCGAGTCCCAATCGGCGACGCAGACGTCGCCGAAGCCGCCGCTGGTGCGCGCGTAGTACGACGCCGCGAGGAAGTCGCCGAAGCCCTCGCCCATCGCGCCGCCCTCGGCGGTGGCGCCCCAGCCCTTGACCTGGGCGTCCTGCACGGCGTGGCCGTACTCGTGGACGATCACCTCGGCGTCCTCGCCGTCGTCCACGCCGCCGGTGCCGAGCAGCATGATGTCGTTGGCCGGCTGGTAGAACGAGTTGTCGAAGCCCTCGACGCGCGACGCGATGACGTCCTGCGACTCGTCGTTGACGCCGTTCTCGCGCTGCGGCATGAAGCCCATCGACTGGAAGTAGCGCTGGATCCTGTCGAGGTGCGCGTACGCCATCGTGGCCTCGAAGCGCGGGTCGCCGCGGGTGAACGCGAACTTGCCGTCGAGGCTCGGGCCGACCGGGCCGTGGATCGTGACCCACGGGCCGACGAGACGGCCGGACGCGAGCGCGGTCGGGTCGAGGCTCTTGAGCGGCAGCGTGCGGAGCTGCTTCGCGAGCTCGGCGCTGTCGATGTCGGTGTCGACGCCGAGCTGGTCCACGCCGGTCTGGCGGAGCTTGGTGTTGCGGGCGGTGACGACCGGGTTGGGGTCGAACACCGTCGCGGAGCCGTCGACGTACTGCTTGTCGTCGCGCACCGCGAGGACGCGGCCCGTGGCGGCGGAGACGTCGTACGTCGCCGCGACGGCCGGCGCGAGGGAGATGACGGACACGCGCCACACGTCGGCGAGCGCGCCGCCGCGGGCGACGAGCAGGCGCTCGGCGTTGCTCTTGAGCGGCGACGCGACGCCCGCGCGCCGCAACGCCGCCGAGAGGGCGGCGACGCGGGACAGCGGCGAGGCGACCGGCGCGCCGGCGAGGTCGGAGTCGCCCGCGGTGACCTGCGCCACCCGGCCGTCGACGATCGAGACGAGCGAGTACGTCCCGTCGACGGGGACGCCGCCGCGGTACTCGCGGCCGCGCACGTGGGTGCCGACGAGCGAGTGGCGCACCGTCTCGACGCGGAAGCGCGAGGCGTCGACGCCGAGCCGGTCGGCGTTGGCGCGCAGCGCGCGGGCCGCCACGTCGCGCGCGTCGCCGCGCGCGGAGCCGAGGTCGCCGTAGAGCGTGTCGTCGGCCGCGAGGTCGATGCGGGTGCGGGTGGCGTCGCCGGCCAGGGCAGGGAGGCAGGCGGAGAGAACGGCGGCGGCCGCGAGGCCGGCGAGCAGGCGTCGGTTCACCCGGGATCACTTCGCCCGCGCGGCGGGTGACTCCTGCTCCCCTTCCGGACGCTGGAACATCGCAATCAGGAGCAAAAGCGACGGAACGACGAGGATTCCCGCGACGACCATCGTGATCACGAGCGGGCGGAGGGCGCCGGCGCTCGCGGCGGCCTCGTCGACGGTGTACGCCGGCTCCAGGAGGTACGGGTACTGGCCGACGCCCCACCCCCACACGACGGCGGCCACGGCCAGCGCCGCGCCGACCCGCGCGGTGCCGTAGCGGCGGGTGGCGATCAGGTACAGCGACGCGACGCCGGCCACGGCCGAGAGCAGCATCAGCGGCAGCGCGCGGCCCGTGAGCCCGTCGAAGAGCTTGGGCGCGTCGGCCCGCAGGACGAACACCCCGGCGAGCGCCACGACGCCGACGGCGACCGCCGTGACGAGCGCGCGGGTGCGGAACTGCTCGGCGAGGTCGTCGTGCCCGTCGCGCAGCGAGTCGCGGCAGAGGTAGACGGCGGCGAGGTACGCGCACACGCCGACCGCGAGCGTCCCGCCGAGGACGCTCGTGGGGTTGAGCCACGACGAGACGGCGTGGCCGCGCGCGTTGCCCGGCGGGACGCGCCCACTGGCGACGGCACCGGCGACCGTTCCGAGGAAGAACGGCGTGATGACGCTCGACAGCGCGAACGTCGCGCCGAACAGCCGCTTGAGGCTCACCTCGCTCACGCTCTTGCGGAACGCGAACGCCGCCCCGCGCAGGATCACGCCGAACGCCGCGAGCGTCAGCGGCACGTAGAGCGTCGACATGATCGACGCGAACGCCTCGGGGAAGCCGGTCCAGAGCGTGACGAGGACGAAGATCAGCCAGACGTGGTTGGCCTCCCAGACGGGCCCGATCGAGTGCTCGATCAGCGTCCGCTGCGCGGCGCCGCGCTGGGCGCCGCCGGCCAGCAGGTCCCACCAGCCGCCGCCGAAGTCGGCGCCGCCGAGCAGGGCGTACGCCGTCAGGCCGAGCCACATGACGGCGAGGACGACCTCGGGCAGCGCGGAGTCGACGCTCACGCGCCCTCCATCGGCTCCGGCGCGGCGGGGTCGGTCATGTCCTCGCGCGGCAGGCGGCCGAGCCTGCGCAGGACGTAGACGGTGGCGGCCGTCATGGCCGTGTAGACGACGATCAGCGCGTAGTAGCCGTAGCGGATGCCCTCGGCCTGCGTCACCGCCTCCGACGTGCGCATGACGCCGTAGACGATCCACGGCTGCCGTCCTACCTCGGTGACGATCCAGCCGGCCTCGAGGGCGAGCGCGGCGGCGGGCCCCGCGGCGAGGGCGGCGAGCATGAACAGCCGCGCCCTCGGCAGGTCGCGGCGGCGCCACCACGTGAACGCGAACCACGCGCCGAGCGCGAGGTAGCCGGTGCCGATCGCGACCATCACCTGGAACGCGATCCGCACCGGCAGCACCGGCGGCCTGTCCTCCTCGGGAACGGAGTCGAGGCCGAGGACCAGGGCGTCCGGGTCGTGGTGGGCGAGCAGCGAGAGGCCGTTGGGGATCTCGACGACGCCGCCGACCGTGAGCGGCGCGCCGCGCTGGGTGCGTTCGAGCCCCTCGATCGCGGCGAGCTTGACCGGCTGCCGCTCGGCGAGGAACCGCGCCGCCCAGTCGCCCACGACGACCTGCGGCAGCGCGAACACCACGGCGAACGTGAACGGGATCAGGAAGCCGAGGCGGGTGTAGCGGTCGCGGCGGCCGCGCAACCACGACCACGCGTAGACGCTCGCGACGCCGAAGCCGGTGACGAGGTACGCCGCGAGCAGCATGTGCGTCGTCTGCGGGCCGGTCGCCGGGTTGAACATCGCGGCGATCGGGTCGGGGTCGTAGACCTGGCCGCCCGCGAGGCGGAAGCCGCGCGGCTGGTTCATCCACGCGTTGGCCGTCACGACGAACCACGCGCTCGCCGCGCCCGCGACCGCGACCGGGACGCCGCAGAGCAGGTGCAGGCGCGGCGACAGGCGGTCCCATCCGTAGAGGTAGATGCCGAGGAAGATCGCCTCGACGAAGAACGCGATCCCCTCGATCGCGAACGGCAGCCCGATCACCTCGCCGAAGCGGCCCATCAGCCCGGGCCAGAGGATGCCGAGCTCGAACGACAGGATCGTGCCGCTCACGGCGCCGACCGCGAACAGCACCGCGAGCGCCTTGGCCCAGCGTCGGGCGAGGGTGTCGTACGTCCTGTCGCCGGTCCTGTGGCCGCGCCACTCGGCGAGCAGCACGAGGACGGGGAACCCGACGCCGAAGCACGCGATGACGATGTGCCAGCCGAGGCTCAACGCCATCTGCATCCGCGCGCTCACGAGGTCCGGAGCCGCGAGGAGGTCCACGTCCCGACCCTACGCGCGGTCGTCCCGGCCGCCGCCGCGGGTCAGGCGTGCGGCTCCATCGGCGGGCACTGCGAGCCCTTCGCGGCGGCGAGGCGCTCGAAGTGCCACGGCTCGTTGGCGTAGCGGCGGCAGAGCCCCCAGCGGACGCCGTGGCGTTCGAGCCACGCCGCCGCCTGCGGCGGGCCGACGTCGACGGCCTCGCCGCGCACGTGCGCGGACTCGCCCGGCGGCAGCACCCACCGGCGCGCGGCGGACGGCGAGCCGTACTTCGCGATCGCGTCGCGGTAGAGCCGCTCCTGGTGCTCGGCGCTGCGCCAGCCCGAGGTGACGGTGAGCGTCACGCCGTCGGCCGCCGCCGCGTCGGTGGCGAGGCGTACGGCGCGGCGCAGCGCCGGCGTGAGGCCCGTGACGTCGCCGACGCCGGTCGGGGCCTCGGGCGTGGGCATCGCGCGCGGCGACGCACCCGGCGACGCACCGGACGGCGCGTCCGGCAGCGCGCGCGGGACGACGAGCAGGGCAGCGACGGCGACGGCTCCGAGCCACACCCTCACGCGAGCCGCCGCTCCATCGGCAGCCGCGACCGCGTGACGGCGCCGAGGAGCAGCGCCGCCAGCAGCGGCACGCCGACCGCGACCGCGGCCAGCGTCGACCACGGCATCGCGACCTCGAACTCCGCGCGCGCCATGACGATCGCGAGCGAGGGCACGAGGCCGGCGAGTATCCCGAGCGCGCTGCCGAGCGCCGCGACGGTGGCGGCCTGCGCCATCGCGAGGCGGCGGCGTACGCGCGGCGCCGCGCCGACCGCGGCGAGCGTCGACAGGTCGGGCCGCGAGTCCGCGGCGGC
>DASZER010000047.1:0-51236 GCA_035940575.1 Frankiaceae bacterium
GGCTCCTCGGGGTGGCGGCGCGTTCTCTGGGGCAACCCCGGTGTGACCCCCCGGATTCCCCGGGCGCGAGGTTACCGGGCGCTCCCGTGGGGAGGAATCCCTACAGCAACCGGATGGAGGGAACAGCGATGGGTCTCGACGACAAGCTGAAGAACGCCACCCAGGAGTGGACCGGCAAGGCGAAGGAGAACGTCGGTGACATCACCGGCGACGAGTCCATGCAGGCCGAGGGCAAGAAGGACGAGGCCATGGGCAACCTGAAGCAGGCCGGCGAGAAGGTCAAGGACGCCTTCAAGTAGGCCGCTCCAGCGAGAACTTTCGCGAGGGCAGTACCGACACAGCGAAGCCCCCGGGGCGCCGGGGGCTTCGTTGTGTCCGCGTGTCGTTTCGGTGGCTCAGCCGCCCGGGCGCCACCAGGGGCGGCGCTTCTCCTTGGGTTCCTCGGGCTCCGGCGCGGCGTCGGGCTCCCGCACGTTGTCCCAGCCCCAGCCGGAGTCGGTCGGGGGCGGGGGCTGCGGCGCCTCGGGCCACGTGTCGAGCGGCACCTCGCCGGGGTCGGCGGCGACCTCGGGGGGGAACACGCTCGCGATCGTTCCGCCGCGGGCGGGCTCGTCGTCGTCGTCCTCGTCGTCGTCCTCGTCGTCGTCCTCGTCGTCGTCGGGGGCGAGGGTCGGCACCTGCATGGTGGCGCCGGGGTCGTCGGCGGCTTCCTCGACGGCCGTCGCGTCGGCGTTGGTGTCGGACCAGGGCGCGTCCTCCGCGCCCGCCTCGGCGCCCGCGGGGTCGCCGCCCGTGGCGGCCGCCTCGCCGTCGTCCTCGTCCTCGGTCTCGGCTACTCCGGGGGCGCCGTCGGTCTCGGTGGCGGCGTCGGCGCCGTCGCTCGCCTCGGCCGCCTCGGCCTCGTCGTCGGCGTCCCCGTCAGTCGCGTCCGTGCCGGTCGCGTCCGCGTCGGTCGCCTCGTCGGCGTCGTCGGCGTCGTCGCCGGTCGCGTCGCTCCCGGTCGCGTCCTCGTCCGTCGCGTCCTCGTCCGTCGGCTCCCCGGCGCCGCCGAGCGCCTCGCTCACCTCACCGGGCTCGTCGCCCATCGCGTCGGGTGCGCCGGCCTCGCCCGCCTGCGTGTCGCTCGCGTCGCCGGTCGCCTCGGCGTCGCTCGCGTCGGCGCCGCTCGTGTCGGCGTCGCTCGTGTCGGCGTCGCTCGCGTGGTCCGCCGCGCCGACCGCCTCGTCGGGCGCGAGCGACGGGACCACCATGCCGTCCTCGACGGCCGGGCTGTCGTCGCCCCCGGCGGTCGCCGCGCCAGCCCACGGCGGGGCCGCGGGCGCGGGCGGAGCCGCGGGAGCGGCCGCACCCTCCGCGCCGGCGCCGCGCGGGCGCAGCAACGCCTCCGCCAGCGCCAGCACGGCCGCGTCGACGTGCTCGGCGAGCGCGCGCGAGGACGCCGCCGTGTCCGAACGCATCTCCGTCACGACGTCGTCGAGCCTCTGCCGCAACGTCGCGACCTCGTCGCGCACCGACCCGTCGAGCCGGTCGCGGAGCGCGCCGACCTCGTCCCGTACGGTGCCGACCTCGGCCCGCACGTGCGCCGCGACGCCCTCGACCTCGGTACGCACCTGCCCCACGACGCCCTCGACCCGCTCGCGCAGGGCCGAGACCTCGTCGCGCACCGGACCGGCGACCTCGTTCGCCAGGCCGGCGCGGATCGCCTCTGCGGGCGCGGCGGCGCGCGAGGCGACGGTCTCCGGCAGCGCGCCGAGGACGTCCCGCTGCTGCGCGACGGCCGCGACGAGGCCGGTCATCTGCTGGTGCTGGTGGTTGAGGAGCTCGGTGATGCGCTCGAGCTGCTGGCCGACGCCCTGCATGACCTGGGCGCTGGCGCCGACGGCGCGGACGACGGCCTCGAGGCGTTCGCCGATCATCGTCGTGGACGACCGCACCTCCGCACCGATGCCGGTCACCTCGCCGCGCACGATCTCCAGCGTGTGCGCGCCCGCCGCCTGCCGCATCTCGTCCTGGAGCGCCGAGAGCGACTGCCGCACCTCCCCCACGAGCGCCTGGAGCTGCCGCTGCTCGGCGATCTCCTGCTCGGCACGCGACATCAGCGCCTGCATGCGTTCGGAGATGCCCGGAGGCTGCGCGCCGCCGAGGTACGGCGGCGGCGACTCGGAGCCGGAACCGGAGAAGGGATCGGTCAACGTTGCTCCCGGACGTCGTGGCGGACCGGGCCAGTATCGCGCCGCGACACCCGCTGCGGGGGCAGGCGCGCCAAATCGCCCTAATGCTCTCCGGGGAGCGGCCACGGGTTGCGGCGGCACCCGTAGAGGCTCTTGGTCTGCTGCATCATCACCGGCGCGAGACCGCCGGGGCCGCAGGACATGCGGTGCCCGCGCCCGAGGCCGTGGCCGACCTCGTGGTTGACCATGTAGACGCGGTACGACGCCAGGTCGCCACGGTAGGAGGCCGCGCCGTCGATCCAGCGCATGGCGTTGAGGACGGCGCGGGCGCCGTTCCAGCACGAGTAGATGCCGCCGGTGTCGAGCGGGCGGCAGAGCCGGTCGGTCGTACGCGGGGCGGCGAGCGTGACGCGGAAGGCCACCGGGCCCGACGACACCCGCTGGAACGCCATCGTCCCCGCCCACCCGCGCGCGTCAAACAGCACGGTCTCCACCGCCGCCGCGAACGCCGCCGGGTCGACCGCGAGCCCCCGCTCCACCTCGACCGTGAACCGCCGCACGCGCCCGGTCCCGTGGACGCCCGACGTGCCCGGGACGACGACGAGGTCGCCGGTGCCGTTGGCGTACGCGCTCGGCGAGCGGGTGGGCCGGGCCGTGGGTGACGGGGTGACCGACGGCGCCGGGCTCGCGGAGGGCGACGGGGTCGCCGAGCCGGTGGGACCGGGCGGTCTCGTCGGGCCGGTGGAGGGCGCAGGCGAGGGCGCGGAGACGAGGCGGGCGCCCGCGGCGCGGTCGTCGAGCCGGTGGGACAGCACGCTCACCGACGAGGTCAGGACGAGGAACAGCGGCAGCCCCCTGAGCAGGAGCTTGCCGCGCCTCGTGAGGACGACGCCGCGCCTCATGCCGAGGCCCGCAGCCCCTCGGCGTCGTCGAGGAGGCGGCGAACGGCGTCCGCCACGACCTCGGGACGTTCCATCTGCGCGACGTGGCCGGCGTCGCGGAGGGTGAGCAGGCGGCCGTGGCGGAGCCGTCGCACCGCGACGGGAGCCAGCGTCCGCGGCACGAGCCTGTCGTGGTCGCCCCACACGACGAGCGCGGGCGCGTCGACGCAGCCGAGCTGGCGCCAGAGGTTGCGGGGGCCCGGCTCGAAGTACGAGCGGACGAGGCCGCGCAGGCTCGCGGTGAGCGACACCGTGCCGTGCGGCAGGCGCCTGCGGCGGCGTACCTCGACGACGGCCGCCTCGACGCGTTCCTCGGGGATGACCGAGACGTCGTAGGTGCACAGCGTGAGGACGTCGAGGACGACCTTGTACGCGCCGGAGCGGGCGCGCTCGCGGTTGACGAGCCCCGACAGGCCGGGGACGAGCAGCAGCGCGAGGCGGGGGTCGTTGTCGCGGCGCAGGCGGTACTGCGGCAGCGCGGGGGACACGAGCGTCAGCGTGCGGACGAGGTGCGGGTGCTCGGCGGCGACGCGGATCGAGACGGCGCCGCCGAGGCTGTTGCCGAGCAGGTGAACGGGCGTGCCGAGGCTCTCGATGTAGGCCACGACCGCGTCGGCGTGGGTGTCGAGGCCGTAGCGGCCGTTCGCGGGCGGGTCCGACCAGCCGAAGCCCGGCAGGTCGGGCGCGTGCCCGTCGAGGCGGTCGCCGAGCAGGCCCATGAGGTCGGTCCAGTTCGTGGACGCGCCGCCGAGGCCGTGCACGAACACCGCGGGCTCCCCGCCCGGCGTGCCGGCGCGGCGTACGAACAGCCGCCGCCCGCCGACCTCGACGTGCTCGCCCGGCCAGTCGGGCCACGGAGGCTCGCCGGGGCCCGGGAGAGCGGGGAACGGGGTCGCGCGCGGCATGCCGACGAGGCTACCCGCCCGGACTGAAGCCGCCCCGCAGACGTGCCGATCACTCGAACGGGTGACACGAGGGCGCGGGGCGCCGCCGATCCCACATTCGACCACTCCGGAGACCCGGGAGACACCGTGCGCCTGTTCCTTCGCCGTTGGGCCGCCGTCGCGGCCACGACGGCAGCGTTGTCGGCGGGGGCCGCGCTGGTGCCGGCGCAGGCGGAGGCGTTCACGAGCGTGAACGGCGTGCGCCTGAACGCGTTCGAGTCCAGGATCACCGCCCTGATCAACGACGCGCGGACCTCGCGCGGCATGCGCGCGCTCACCGTCGCGCCGGGCACGACCGACCTCGCGCGCGAGTGGTCGATGAACCAGGCCGTCAAGGACACGCTGTACCACAACCCGGCGCTGGTCGACGGCATCGTCAGGCACGGCTCGGCCGTGTGGGGCCAGGTCGCGGAGAACGTCGGCCGCGGCTGGGGCGCCGACTCGCTGTTCAACGCGTACATGAACTCGCCCGGTCACCGCGCGAACATCCTCGACCCCGACATGCGCTACCTCGGCATCGGCTGGGTCGAGCGCCCCGACGGCTCCGGCTACAACACGCAGGTGTTCGTCGACCAGTACTCGACGTCGTACGGCCGCAACCGCGCCGCCGCCGTCGGCGGGCTCGGCGACGTGCGGACGCCGTCGTCGTCGGCGAACGTCGCGTCGTTCGAGAGCGGCTGGGACCCGCGCGTGATGCTGGGCCGTTCCGGCTACGGGATCGCGACGTCGGGACCGCACTTCGAGTCGCCGGCGCTGGGCGACCAGGGCGTGCGGTTCTACGTGAAGGAGACCGCGCTGTCGACGGGCGGGGGCGCCGAGCTGCGCATCCGCGACGCCGTCGACCTGCGCAACGCTCGGGCGCTGGCGGTGCGCATCGGCGCGTCGACGGTGTCGGGGCGTTCGCTGACGGTGGACGTCACGGTGAAGCGCGAGCTCGGCTCGTCGGTCACGATCGGCCGCGTCACGATCCCGAGCGGGCAGACCGTGAACGCGCTGATCCCGCTGCCGGCGGGCGTGAAGAACTTCCGGAACATGATCGGGATCGGCGTCTCGCGGACGACGTTGGAGTCGCTGTCGTCGTCGCTGTCGGCGCGGTCGGTCTCGGTGCGCGTCGCCGACGTCGTCGTGGTCGTCTAGCCCTCGATCGCGAGCTCCTCGCGACCGTCCTCGGTGACGAGGACGGACGGCCTGGCACCGATCGCAGTGACGCTCTCGCCGTCGAGCAGCACGCCCGAGCACTCGGGGATGCCGAGCAGGTCGATGCCGGGGGCTGCGTCGCGCAGCGCGTCCTCCCAGTCCGGGCGCGGGTGGTCGTAGTGCGGGATCACCGCGAAGTCGTCCACCAGCCCGACCCCCTCCCCCGTGCCGAACGGCTCCGGCAGCACCGTCGTCGCGCAGAGCAGCATCGCGCCCGCGCTGGAGCCGGTGACGACGGTCGTCGGGTCGGCGGCCGCGGCGGCCAGCGCGTCCTTCAGGGGCGCGAGCGCGCCCGCCAGGCGGCGGGGGCTGCCGCCGGGGATTACCACCAGCGCCGCCTCGCCGAGCCGTTCCGCGCCGCTCGCCACCTCGGCGGCGCCGAGGGAGCGGTAGTAGGCGGTGGCGTTCGCCACGACCGTGTCCTGGTCGCGGCCGGGCGTGGCGGCGTACGGCAGCACGACGACGAGGCCGCCGGCGGCGCGTTCGAGCAGGTACGCGTCCATGTCGCGGCAGGCGTCGGCGAACTCGTTGCCGCCCTGCAGGCAGATCAGGCCCATGCGGGCGACGCTACTGGAGCAGCGCTCCGAGGCGGCGGTTGAGGCCGTCGAGGGTCGCGCGGATGACGGCCTGGCGCACGTCCTCGCGGACGACGGCCGCGCCGGTGAGCCGCTCGCTGCCGCTCGGCGTGACGAGCGTGACGCCCGCGACGACCGTTCGGTCGCCGCCGGTCTGCGTGACCTCGAGGTGGTCGAGCTCGAACCGCGCCCGCCCCTCGACCAGCGCCTCGATGGCGTGCAGCGTCGCGAGCGCGACCGCGCGCTGGACGCCGCTCTGCGTCGCGGTGCCCTGCGCCTCGCCGACGGCGCTGCGTTCCTCGAAGCCGAGGGTGACGCTCGCCGAGATGTCGAGGCCGGAGGAGACCAGGTGCATGCGCTGGATGGCCGGGCGCGTCTGGCGCTCGGCCTTGCGCGGCGGCGGCTCGTCGGCGACCTCCGCGTCCTCGACGAGCTGGACGCGTTCGGCGTCGACGCCGAGACCGAACCGTTCGCGCAGGAGCCGGCCGACCGACGTCGCGACCTGGACCTCGTCGAAGCCGGGCGCGAGCCCGAGCCTGAGCAGGCCCATGCCGCCACCGTCGCTGTCGGGCTCCACGTCGGCGTCGGCGACCCCCGGCACGGCGCGCAGCGCCGCGACGATCTCGCCGTAGTCCGTTACCGTCACGGTGAGCCTTTCCGGGCAGGGTCGGAGGAGGGCTTCGCCCTCTTGTGTCGGCACGCCGACGGCTCGACTTGAGCCGGTCGCGCGGGACAGGGAGACACCACGTACGACGAAGAGCTCACGCCGGCCACGGACCCTCCCCTGATCGAGCCGCCGCCGACGGCGACGTTGCTGGGACGGATCTTCGCGCACCGACGCGGAAAACGGACAGTCGTGTCCGTTCCGCTGGTGCTCGTGGACCCCCCGCCGCCGGCCGAGACGGCGGACGCCGAGGACGGCAGGGTGTGGGTGCCCGGGGTCGCGCCGGGCGTCGAGCCGCTGGTCGTCGAGCGGGCGGAGGCGGTCGCCGAGCCCGCCGTGACGGAGCCGGTCGGTGTGGCGGAGCCGGTCGGTTTGGCGCAGCCGGTCGGTGGGGCGGAGCCGGTCGCGTCGGAGCCGGAGGGGGCGGCGGAAGCGGAGGCGCCGACGAGCACGGCGGGCGCGGGGGGCGAGCCCGGGGCGGTGGTCGCCGAGGCGGACGCGACGGACGCGCGGCCGGGAGGGACGGGGCGGGCGACGCGGTACTGCGGCATGTGCGGCGAACGCGTTCCGCTCGACGCCGACGGCCTGCACTGCCACCTCGGCCACCGCCTCTCCCCCGCGCACGCGGAACGGCGGCGCGGCGGGTGGCTGCGGCGGCTGTTCGGCCGCGGGTAGGGCGCGCGTAGGGCGCGGCCGCTAGGCGCTGCGGCGCGAGGGAGCGGCCTTCTTGGCGGCGGTCTTCTTCGCGGGCTTGGCGGCCTTCTTGGCGGGCGCGGCCTTCTTCGCGGCGGCCTTCGCCGGCTTCGCGGCCTTCTTCGCGGGCTTCGCGTCGTCGCCGGTACGGCCCGCCTTGGCGGCGTCGACGCTGGCGCGCAGCGCGGCCATGAGGTCGACGACGGCGCCGCCCTCCTCGGGCTTCGCGCTCGGCGCGACGATCTCGTGGCCGGTCACCTTGGCCTCGATGACCTCCTCGAGCGCCTCGCGGTAGCGGTCGTGGTGCTCCTCGGGGTCGAACTCGCCCGACAGGCTCTCGATGAGCGTCCCCGCCATGGCGAGCTCCTGCGAACGCACCTCGACGTCGTCGTCGAGGAACCCGAACGCCGGCTCCCGCACCTCGTCGGGCCAGAGCATCGTCTCCAGCACGAACACGCCGTCGCGCACGCGTACGGCGGCGAGCGCCTCGCGCTGGCGCAGCGCGACCTTGACCACGGCGACCTTGCCGGACTCCTCCAGCGCGCGGGCGAGCAGGACGTACGGCTTGATGCCGGCCTTCTCGGGCTCGAGGTAGTACGACTTGCTGAAGTAGATCGGGTCGAGCGACTCAAGCGGCACGAACTGGACGACGTCGATCATCCGGTTCGTGGTGATCGGCACGGCGTCGAAGTCCTCGTCGGTGAGCACGACGATGCTGCCGTCGGACATCTCGTAGCCCTTGGCGATGTCCGCGTACTGCACCTCCTTGTCGCAGGTGGTGCAGACGCGCTGGTAGCGGATGCGTCCGCCGTCCTCGCGGTGCACCTGGCGGAAGGCGATGTCGCGTTCCTCGGTGGCGCTGTACAGCTTCACCGGGATGGACACCAGGCCGAACGAGATGGCGCCCTTCCAGATCGATCGCACGCGACGAGCCCCTTCGACCAGGCGGCGCTCGGGCATGCACCGCGTGTCTGATCATCGTGCTACCCGCGGCGGCGTTGGTCCACGCCACGCCGCTACGGCGCCCTGGCGATCTGCCCGAACGCCCAGTGGCCGGCGACGCGGACGAGGGTGACGTACCAGCGGCGGGGGCCCGTGGCGGGCCAGCGGGAGACGGGGCGGCCGCGGGCGTCCACGGCGGCGTACGCCGCCGCGCGGTCGACCACGAGCAGCTCGGCGCGCTCGGGGGTCGGCGGGCGGCGGAGGGTGACCGAGTCGAGGGTGACGCGGTGGCCGTGCAGGGCGAGGCCGGCGCGCGCGAGGTCGCGCAGGCGGCGGGCGTCGTCGGCGTGGCAGGCACAGGCGCGGTCGGCCCAGACGTCGGGGTCGGCGGTGAGCGGGTCGGCGAACGCGGTCGCGCGGGCGGCGTCGAGGTCGGCGAGCGCGGCGCGGAGGTCGCCGAGGGTGGGGGCGCCCGGCGCGGACGCGGCGGGCGCGCTCGGCGGGCCAGGAGGCGCGGTCGGCGGGCCCGACAGTGCGGTCGGGGGCGGCGGCAAGGAGGCGGCGGGCGCGTTCGGGGCGGCGGGCGCGGGGAGGGCGAGCGTCGTCGCGGGCGGCGCGGGCGCGAACGCCACGCGCGCCAGCACGAGCGCGGCGAGCAGCGCGGCGGCGGCGGCGAGGAGGCGGGCGCGGTTCATGCGTTCCAGGGTGGCCCGCGCGCGAGGCCCGCAACGGACCCGGCGAAAATCTGTGGAGAAAGTCGGCTATTCGGCCGCTTTCCCTGTGGACGAAGGCGCGAGGGCGGCCATGGTGGCCTCCAGCTCGGCCACGATGGCGGGCACCTCCTTCTGGCCGCTGAACAGGAACGCCACCGGCTCGTCCGCCCCCGCCGCGCGGAACGCGTCGAACCGCGACCGCACGGAGGACGCCGACCCGGCGAGGCAGAGCGAGTCGACGAACTCGTCGGGCAACGACGCCGCGGCGCCCTTGCGGTCCCCCGCGTCCCACAGCGCCATGGCCGCGGAGCAGACCGACGCCCAGCCCTGGGTGCCGAACGCGCGGCGGTACGCGGGGACGATGACGTAGCCCATGACCTCCCGCCGCGCCCACGCCCGCGCCGCGTCGACGTCGGACGTCACGCAGACGCGGACGAACACGGCGTTGCGCCGGGGCGCCCCCTCGGCGCCCGCCGCGACGTGCGCGAGTGCCTCGGGGACCGACGAGACGCCGATCCAGTTGAGCAGGGCGCCGTCGGAGACCGAGCCGGCGAGGCGCAGCATGGCGGGGTTCAGCGCGCCGACGAGGATCGGCGGCGGCGGGGAGGGTACGCGCAGCAGCAGACGGTAGCCGTCGACGGTGTAGAGCGGCGACGAGTGCGACACCTTCTCCCACGTCAGCAGCTCGCGGACGATCGCGACGTACTCGCGCATGCGCGGGAGCAGGCTGTCGTACGGCACGCCGTTCCACCTGGACACGATGGTCTCGGACGAGACGCCGAGGCCGAGCTCGAAGCGCCCGCCCGACCAGTCCTGCAACGTCGCCGCCGACTGCGCCATCAGCGCCGGCGTCCGCGTGAAGATCGGCAGGACGCCCGTCGCGAGACCGATCCGCGACGTCACCGACGCGCATGCGGCGAGCAGCCCGAACGCGTCGTTCGTGCCCGCCTCGGCCGCCCAGACGGTGTCGTAGCCGAGCGCCTCGGCGCGCCGCGCGACGTCGGCGAGGCCCGAGACGGGCAGCAGGAGGTTCAACGGCAGCGCCAGACCGGTCCGCGACATGCCGCCGATCTTGGCACGCCGAAAACGCGGGTAGGACAGGCGCATGCCCGGCAAGCTCACGACCTACGAGCGGATGCGCGACAAGCGCGCGACGCCCGAGCCGTTCGGCGCGAAGAAGCGCAGGCCGCGCAAGAAGGAGCCGCGCTTCGTCGTCCAGGAGCACCACGCGACGGCGCTGCACTGGGACTTCCGGCTCGAGCACCACGGCGTGCTCGTGAGCTGGGCGGTCCCCAAGGGCCTGCCCGTCGACCCGAAGACCAACCACCTCGCGGTCCACACCGAGGACCACCCGCTGGACTACTTCGACTTCGAGGGCGAGATCCCGAAGGGCCAGTACGGCGGCGGCAAGGTCATCCTCTGGGACCAGGGGACGTACGAGCTCGAGGAGTGGGAGGACCGCAAGGTCAAGGTCGTCCTGCACGGCCAGCGCGTCGAGGGCGAGTACGTGCTGTTCCAGACGAACGGGAAGAACTGGATGATGCACCGCGTGTCGCCCCCCGCCGACCCCGGCTACGTCGAGATGCCCGAGAACGTCGTGCCGATGCTCGCGAGCACCGGCTCGGCGCTGCCCGAGAAGCCGGAGCAGTGGGCGTACGAGTTCAAGTGGGACGGCGTCCGCGCGATCTGCTACGTCGACGGCGGCCGCGTCACCGCGCAGAGCCGCAACCTGCTCGACATCACCGGCTCGTACCCGGAGCTGGTCGAGATGGGCAAGGCGATCGGCAGCAAGCGGCTCGTCCTCGACGGCGAGCTCGTGGTGTTCGACAAGGACGGCCGCAGCGACTTCGGCCTGCTCCAGCAGCGCATGAAGCTCACGGGCGACGCGGTGAAGCGCGTCGCGAAGACGTACCCCGTGCACTACCTCGTCTTCGACGTCCTCTACGTCGACGGCCGCGACGTCACGAGGCTCCCGTACACCGAGCGCCGCGAGGTCCTCGAGGGACTCGGCCTCAACGGCCCGTCGTGGCAGACGCCGCCGTCGTTCCCCGGCGAGGGCGAGGCGGTGCTCGCGGCGTCGAAGCAGCGCGGGTTCGAGGGGATCATGGCCAAGCGCCTCGACTCCGCGTACCACCCGGGCAAGCGCACCGACGCCTGGCGCAAGGTGAAGAACATCCGCAGGCAGGAGATGGTCGTCGGCGGCTGGACGCGCGGCGAGGGCAGCCGCGAGGGGCACCTCGGATCGCTGCTCGTCGGCTACTACGACGAGAAGGGGCTGCGCTACGCCGGCCACGTCGGCACGGGGTTCAACGCGAAGACGCTGCGCGACATGGAGAAGGCGCTGGAGCCGCTGGCGCGCAAGGAGAGCCCGTTCGCGGACAAGGTGCCGACGGCGTACGCCAAGAAGTCGACCTACGTCGAGCCGACGCTCGTCGCGGAGGTGGAGTTCACGGAGTGGACGCGCGACGGCAAGCTGCGGCACCCGTCGTACAAGGGGCTGCGCTACGACAAGGCGGCGACCGAGGTCGTACGCGAGGAGGGCCAGTGAGCACCAAGGTCGAGGTCGCGGTCGACGGGCGGCAGCTCACGCTGTCGAACCTCGACAAGGTGCTGTACCCGCAGGCGGGCTTCACCAAGGCCGAGGTGATCGACTACTACTCGCGGATGGCGCCCGTCCTCCTCCCCCACCTCAAGGGACGGCCGCTGACGCTGAAGCGCTACCCGAACGGCGTCGACGCGCCGTTCTTCTTCGAGAAGCAGGCGCCGAGCCACCGGCCGAGCTGGATCAAGACGATCCCGATCTACAGCGACAGCAACGACCGCGACATCGACTACGTCGTCATCGACGGCGTGGCCGCGCTCGTCTGGGTCGCGAACCTCGCCGACCTCGAGCTGCACACGACGATGGCGCTCGCCAAGACGCCGCAGAAGCCGACGATGGTCGTCTTCGACCTCGACCCGGGCGCGCCCGCGGACCTGCACCAGTGCTGCGTCGTCGGGATGCGGCTCAAGGAGCTGTTCGAGCGCAACGGCCTGGACTCGTACGCCAAGGTCTCCGGCAGCAAGGGCCTGCAGGTCTACGTCCCGCTGAACCAGGCGACGATGTCGTACGACGTCACGACGCCGTTCGCGAAGAGCGTCGCCGTCCTCCTGGAGAAGGAGGACCCGGGCCTCGTCGTCTCCAAGCAGAAGAAGGAGCTGCGGGTCGGCAAGGTGCTCGTCGACTGGAGCCAGAACGTCGACTCCAAGACGACCGTCTGCGTCTACTCGCTGCGCGCCAAGGCGCAGCCGACGGTGTCGATGCCGGTGACGTGGGACGAGGTCGAGCACTGCGCGGACACCGGCGACAAGGCGTCGATCACGTTCACCGCCGCCGAGGCGCTCGAACGCGTCGCGGAGCGCGGCGACCTGTTCGAGCCGGTGCTGACCGTGAAGCAGAAGCTGCCGAAGACCCTCGTCTAACGACAAGGCTGGTTGACGAGGGAGTCGCACTCCGGGTACGCCGCCACGACGCCGGTCGCGGGCACGACGCCGACGACGAGCCTGCTCGGGGTCGCGCCGCCGGTGTGCACGGTGTTGACCGCCGGGGTCGGCAGCAGCGTGAACGCGCGCATGCCCGTCGCCGACGCGGGTGCCTCGACGGTGAGCCGCAGCCTGCTGCCCGCGCGGAACACGTGGCCCGACGCGAACACCTCGACCCGCACCGGCGTCGGCACGCCCGCCGTCAGCGGCGCGATCGACGCCCGGGTGTGCGGGTGGATCGGCCGCAACGCCGTCGACGACGGGTCGAGGGCCCGGTGCGACGCGCGCAGCCAGCCGCGCTGCACGTACGTCTCGCTGCCGTCCGCGCGCACCTCCGTCAGCGTGACCTGCAGGTCGGTGTCGGTCGCCGTGGACGACACCCACAGGTCGGCGCTCGCCGGGCCGAACAGCTCGACCGGCGACGCGAACGCGTCCGAGGTGAACGACACGCCGTAGCCCGGCACCTTCCACGCCACGGTCTCGGTGTCGTAGCCGGCGGAGGCGGAGCTGCCCGCGGGCAGCGGGTACGCGTACGACGTCGCGCCGGCGGCGAGCGGCGCCGCGCTCGCGAGGCGGCCGTCTGCGGTCAGGTGGTACGTCGTCGCGGCCGGCGCGGGCCAGCCGGAGGGGTACGACGTCACCCACCGCGGCGCGTACGACGGTGCCTGGAGCTCATGCCAGACCTGCACGTGCGGCGTCGTCTCGAAGCCGTTCGGGACGCCCGCGACGTACTTGTCGAAGAACCGCTCCTCCAGGGCCAGGAAGTCGGGCGCGGTGACGCTGACGCCGTGGTTGCCGTTCGTGACGACGTGCCACGACGTCGCCGGGTCGAGCGCCTCGTACGCGCCCGTCACGCGCGCGCTCACCTGCTCGTCCTGCCACGCCGACAGCGACAGCACCGGCACCTCGATGTCGCCGATCCTGTCCGTGAAGCTGCGCGACCAGAACGCGTCCTCCGAGTACGGCGCCGCCGCGACGCGCGCCGCGACGACCTCGTCGGGCCTCTGCTGCCCCGCCGTGTAGACCGGACAGCGCGGGTCGCCGTCGTCCTCGGCGACGACGAGCGCGTTGTCCTGGTAGCTGACGCCCTTCTGCAGCGCCGTCCACGCGCCGACGAAGCCGGCGTTGAGGATGCCGCCGGGGTAGGCGACGTCGCGGTAGAAGTCCGACAGCGCGGCGCCGGGCGCGATCGCGCGCAGGTGCGGCGGGCGCAGCGCGGCGACCTTGAGCGACAGGATCGCCGGCATCGAGACGCCGAACATGCCGACGTCGCCGTTCGACCACGGCTGGCTCGCGACCCACTCGACGATGTCGCGGCCGTCCTGCGCGTCGCGGTCGGAGAACGGGTCGAACGTGCCGCCCGAGCAGCCGCTCCCCCGGGCGTTGACGCCGACGACGGCGTAGCCCTTCGCCCGCATCCGCTGGGCGAACGCGTCGGGGCCGCCCGGCGCGGGGTTGGTGCCGGCGGAGTAGCCGTCGTACTCGAGCAGCGTCGGGAACGACCCGGTCTCGCTCGGCAGGAACGCCGTGTACCGCAGCTCCGTGCCGTCGGGGAGCGTGACGTAGCCGGTGCGGTACGGCCACGTCGTCAGCGGTGGCGGCTCCGCGCTCGCGGGGACCAGCAGGCCGAGCAGGAGGGCGAGGACGGCGAGGAGGGGGACGCGGCGCATGCGTGTGACGACGTGCGAGGGACGAGAACGTCGCGGTGCGCGCCGACCGCCCTTCTGCGGCGGCCCCGTCGCGCCTAGCATCCGCGCCGTGCGCCTCGTCGCGGCGGCCTGCGCCGCCCTCCTCCTCGCCGGCTGCTCCAACGGCTCCCCCACGGCCACGCCGGCACCGTCCCCGAGCGTCACGACGCCGAGCGCGTCCCGGGCCCCGTCGCCGGGCGCGACGGCGACCGCGTCGCCGGCCCGCGGCGTCACCGTCGTCGTGGTGCCGCCGGTGTTCACGGGCGGGTTCACGACACCGAGCGGCAACGTCGCGTGCGACATCGCCCCCGACTTCGTGCGCTGCGACGCGAAGGACCGGCCGTGGTCCGAGCTGCCGAGGACGGAGTGCGGCGGCCCCGCGGAGTGGCGGACCCGGCTGGTGCTGCAGGAGCGCGGCGCGAAGCTGCGCGGCGAGTGCGGCTACGGCCGCCCCTCCGGCGGCCCGCCGCTGGCGTACGGCACCCGCCTCGACCTCGGCCGTGCCCGGTGCCTCTCCGAGCGAACCGGGCTGACGTGCTGGATCGCGGGAACGCGGGCCGGCTTCGCGGTCTCGCGCTCGGCGTACAGCACGTCCGCGCGCCCGCCCGCCGCCGCGGCGGCCGCCACGCCCCCGCCCGCCAGGCCGGGCTCGGTGCTGGAGGTGCCGCGCGGGTTCCACGGCGGGTTCCGCATCGGCGAGTACCAGATCGTCTGCGAGATCGGCGACGCGATGGCGCACTGCCTGGTGCCCGGCGCGACGTGGGAGCCGCCGCCGCCGCGCGACCCGTGCACCGACGGCGACGAGTCGACCGAGGTGATCCTCCAGAACGGCCGCGGCCGCGCGTTCGAGGAGTGCCGCACCGACACGCTCGACGGCGGCCTCCTGCTGGCGCCGGGGCACGGCGTACGGGTCGGCGACGTCCGCTGCGACGCCACGAAGGACGCGGTCGAGTGCCGCAACGCCGCCACCCGGCACGGGTTCGTCGTCAGCCCGAAGGCGTTCCGCGGCTACTGAGCGCCGCCGCGAACGCGTCGTACGTCGCGTCGCCGTTGAGCACGAACGTCACGAGCTCCACCCGCGTGTCCGCCTCCAGCACCGCGCCCACGGCGACGGGCGCCGCCTCGGCGGGCGGGTAGCCGTAGACGCCGCAGGAGATCGCGGGGAACGCCACCGACGCCGCGCCGACCTCGTCGGCGACGCGCAGCGCGTTGACGTGGCAGGCGCGCAGCGACGCCGCCGGGTCGGGGTCGCCGGCGTAGACCGGGCCGACGGTGTGGATCACCCAGAGGGCCGGCAGGTCGCCCGCCGTCGTCGCGACGGCCTCGCCGGTGGGGAGGCCGCCGGCGTACCTCGACGCGCGGAGCGCGCGGCACGCCTCGAGGATCGCGGGGCCGCCCGCGCGGTGGATCGCGCCGTCCACGCCGCCGCCGCCGAGCAGCGAGGAGTTGGCGGCGTTGACGACCGCGTCCGAGGACCAGCGGGTGATGTCTCCCCGTGCGATCTGTATCCGAGGCATCGACTCACACTAGAGGGGGTAGGCGACCAAGCATGAACCAGTCGTACTGGATCGCGTCGACCCCTGCCACCGCCTACGAGCCCGCACCCGAGGAGCTCGACGCCGACGTCGCGGTCCTCGGCGGCGGCATCGCGGGCCTGAGCGCCGCCTCCGCGCTGCTCGACGCGGGGCGCACGGTCGTCGTCGTGGAGGCCGCGCGCATCCTCGAAGGCGTCACCGGCAACACCACGGCCAAGGTCACCTCCTCGCACGGGCAGATCTACGGCCACCTGCGGCAGAAGTTCGGCGAGGAGAAGGCGCGGCTCTACGCCGACTCGCAGCAGGCCGCGATCGAGCACCTCGCGCGGGTCGTGGAGGTCGAGAAGGTCGACTGCGACCTCGTCCGCACCGAGTCCTACGTCTACACCGAGGACGAGGCCGAGCTCTCCACCTTGGAGCAGGAGGTCGAGGCCGCGACCGCGGCGGGGCTGCCGGTGTCGCTCGTGCGCGACGTGCCGCTCCCGTACGACGTCGCGGGCGCGATCCGCTACGACGGGCAGGCGAGGTTCCACCCGCGCAAGTACCTGCTGCACGTGGCCGAGTCGATCGTGCGCCGCGGCGGCACGATCCTCGAGGAGACCGTCGCGCTCGACGTGGACGAGGGCGACCCGTGCGTCGTCACGACCAACCGCGGCGTGATCCGCGCGCGCGACGTCGTCGTCGCGACGCACATCCCGTTCCTCGACAGGGGCCTGTTCTTCGCGCGACAGTTCCCGATGCGCGACTACGTGGTGGCGGCGCGTCTCGAGCAGCCGTTGGACGGCATGTACCTGAGCACCGAGACGCCCACGCACTCGATCCGCGTCACCGAGGACGGCGACGGGCTGCTGCTCATCGTCGGCGGCGAGGGCCACACGACGGGCCGCGAGGAGGACGGCGACGAGCGCTACGAGCGCCTGGAGGCGTGGACGCGCGAACGCTTCGGCGTCACGGAGTTCACGCACCGCTGGTCGACGCAGGACTACACGTCGCTGGACCGCGTGCCGTACATCGGCCGCTTCCACGCCGGCGCCTCGCGGCTGTGGGTGGCGACGGCGTTCGGCGCCTGGGGCATGACGAACGGCATCATGTCCGGCCTGCTCCTGGCCGACCTGATCGTCGGCCGCGACAACCCGTGGGCCGACCTCTACGACCCCACGCGGGCGGGCCCGCCCACGACGAGCGTGCCGAAGTTCGTGAAGGAGAACGCCGCCGTCGCCAAGCACCTCGTCGCGGGCTACGTCACGCCCGGCGACGTGTCCTCGGCCGACGACCTCGCGCCCGGCGAGGCCGCCGTGATCCGCCACGGCCTGACCAAGCACGCGACGTACCGCGACGACGACGGCACGCTGCACGAGGTCTCCGCGCGCTGCACGCACCTCGGCTGCATCGTCGGCTGGAACGCCGGCGAGCGGTCGTGGGACTGTCCGTGCCACGGCTCGCGGTTCGACGTGGACGGCAACGTCCTGCAGGGCCCCGCGGTGAAGCCGTTGGAGCGCGTTCAGGCGGGAAGCAGCGAGCCCAGCAGCGACTGATCGAACGCCGCGAGCAGCGCGGCCGCGTCGGCGTACACCTCCTTGGCGCCCGCCTCGCGCAGCACCTCCTCGGGGAGGCCGCCGGTGAGGACCGCGACGCACGGCAGCCCCGCCCTGCTCGCCGCCTCGACGTCCCATCGCGTGTCGCCGACGACGACGACGTTCGCCGGGTCGAGCCCGGTCTTCTCGATCGCCGTCCGGAAGATGTCGGGCGAGGGCTTCGCCTCCTCCACGTCCGCGCTCGACGTCACGTGCGAGATCGCGTCGTCGCAGTCGAGCGTGCGCCGCAGCGCCTCGACCTCCTCCTCGGTCGCGCTCGTCGCGAGGACGCTCTCGCCGCCGCGGCGGCGTACCTCCCTGACCAGGTCCACGGCGCCGGGGAACGGCCGCAGGTACGGCCACTGCGCGCGGTACGCCTCCGCGTGCGCGTCCTTCAACGACTCCTGGTCGACGTCCTCGCCGAGCAGCGTGTCCAGGAGCAGCCCGGCGCCCATCCCGACGCCCCGGTGCACGTCCGCGCCGGTCACGTCGTCGAAGCCGTTGCGGCGGAACGCCGCGAGCCACGCGGCGACGTGGAGGTAGTTGCTGTCGACGAGCGTGCCGTCGACGTCGAAGAGGACACCGTTGCGAGCCATGGCGCGCGGCATACCCCCGCCGCTCGGGGGTACGCCGGGGTCACGAGAGACGGCGACGAGGAGGAGCGCATGGCGACGAAGACGGCGACCGGGGTTCCCGCGAGCGACCTCGAGGACTCGGCGCTGGAGCGCGAGCTCGAGCACCTGCACGAGACGCGGCACGAGACGTTCATGAACGGCTCGTCCGACGCGCTCGAGGCGCACACGGAGCGGATGCTCGAGCTGGAGCAGGAGTACGCCCGCAGGTTCCCGAACCGCACCGCTCCCGACCAGCTCCGCACCCGCGAGGGCAGCCGCGAGGCCGACGGCCGCGGCTAGCCCGCGACCAGGACGACACGAGGCCCGGCCCCGCAAGGGACCGGGCCTTACGTCGTTCGGGCGCTACTTCTTCTTGCGGTCCACGGCCTTCCGCAGCTCGGCCTTGCTCATCGAGGAACGGCCCTCGACGTTCAGGCGCTTGGCCTCGTTGTAGAGCTGCTCCTTGGTGCGGCCGCCCTCGCCGGAGTGCGAGCGCAGCCCGCCCCGCCGCGACGACGAGATGTCGTCGGTCGACGAACTGCTCGCGGTCCTGGACTCGCCGGCCTGCGCGCGCTCCTTGTTGACCGTGCGCGCGGCGATCTCCTCGGCCTTCTTCTCCGGCTTGCCGCGGTCAAGCAGGCCGTCCTTGATGTGCTCGTACTGACGCTCGCGCTTGGCGCTCCAGGCCCTCGGCATCGGTGCCACCTCCGTCGGCGGTTGGTACGGACGAGGCGTACCCGGCAGGATCGGCGGGCACACAGCGCCCGAGGAGGCAGCGAATGACCGAGACGAACGTCCCCGCGTCCGGCGCGGAGCCCGAGGTCGGGGCCGAGGTGCCCGAGGCGGACGCCGTCGAGCAGGCGCAGGGCGAGGCCGTCGACATGACGCCGGGCACCGTGCGCTCGATCCCCGACGACGTGCCCGTCGCCGACGCGCTCGAGCAGGCGTACGAGGTCGACCTCGAGGACGACTACTAGGCCGGCTCCGGAACGTCCTCCAGCGGCGTCGCGACCTCGTCGAGCGCCGCGACGACGGCGGCCACGGCGAGCACCGCGATCAGCGCGCCCGGCAGGCCGCGGATCTCCAGGCCCGCGAAGCCGGCGGCGACGGTGAGGAACGGCCCCAGCCGCATCGACCGCGCCTCGACGCGCGGCTGGAGCACGAGGTCCTCGAAGAGCTGGTACGCCAGGAACACCAGGCCCAGCACGAGGCCGTGCCACGGCGACGCGACGGCCGCGAGCACGATGATCGGCCCCGCGCCGACGACGGCGCCGATGACGGGGACGAGGTCCCAGAGGCCGACCCACAACGCCAGCGGCGCGGCGCCGGACACGTCCGCGAGGACGGCCGCGGCGTACGCCACCAGCGCGGCGAGCAGCGCGATGAGGATCGAGCCGCGCGCGTAGCCGAACGCCCGCTCGTACGCCACCGTCCCCACGCGCCGCACGCGCCGTCGCCGCCGTTCGTCGTGGATCTGCGCGAGCCCCGCATCGGCCAGCTTGTGGCCGTGCATCAGCAGGAACAGCGTCAGCACGCTCGTCGTCAGGAACGCCACGCCGCGCGTCGCCGCCGACCGCAGCGCGTCGGCGGGCGAGCCGCCGCGCAGCCTGGCCGGCAGCGTCTTCATGAACTCGTCGGTCCGCTCCCGCAGCTTGATCGTGGTCGCGACCTCGCCGAAGCGGTCGCTGTCCTCGATGCTCTGCGCGGCCTTGGGCGCCTCCCGCTGGAGGATCTTCGTGCCGGCCTGGACGTCGTCGACGACGCGGTACGTCGTGACGCCGAGGACGACCAGCGCCGTGGCGGCGAGCAGGAGGACCGCGCGGCCGCGCGGCCATCCGCGCGCGACGAGGCGGCGTACGCCCGCGTCGAGCAGCCCGGCGGTCGCGGCGGCGACGAGCATCCAGCCGAGGACGCGCTCGGCGGCGGCGGCCATCCGCAGCAGGAGGAGCGTGACGCCGATCAGCGCGACGAAGAGGACGACGGAACGGTTGCTGACACGCAGCCGCTCGACCCGCCCCGCTGACCGCTCCGGCGCCGCCACGCCGCTACGGTAGCCGCATGCCGCCCAGGCGACGCGCAGCCAAGGCCGACGACACGACGACCGGCTCGACCGCCGGCTCGACCGCCGGCGCGACCGCGAGGACCGCGCCCCCGACGCGGCGCGTCGACCTCGACGTGCGGACGATGCTGGCGTTCTGCGCGGCGTTCGTCGGGCTCGTCGCCGTCACCGCTCTCGTCCGGGGCGCGCCGCGCACGATGACCGCGCTCGCCGTCGGGACGCTGCTCGCGCTGTCGCTCAACCCGCTGGTCGAGACCGTCGAGCGGCGGCTGTCGATGGGGCGGCCGTTCGCGGTCGGCTTCGTGTTCGCGTCGTTCGCCGTGGTCGTCACCGTGCTCGGAGTCGTGCTGATCCCGCCCGCGGTCGAGCAGGCGCAGAGCCTCGGCGAGGACCTGCCGCGCGTCGTGCGCCAGCTCGCGGACCTGCCGGTCGTCGGCGCGAAGCTGGAGGAGGCGGGCGTACCCGAGCGCGTGCTCCACACCGTGCAGTCGCTCCCGCAACGCCTCTCCGGCGACCTGACGCCCGTCGCCGGCGTCGCCGCGTCGGCGGCCAACGCCCTCGGCGCCGCCCTCGTCGTCGTGCTGTTCGCGGTCGGGCTGCTCGTCGACGGGCCTCGGCTGATCGCGCAGGGGCGGCGGCTCGTGCCCGACCGCAACCGCGACAACGCCGACCGCATCGGCCGCCTCATGTACGCCGCCGTCGGCCGCTACGTCGCCGGGTCCATCACGGTCGCGCTCGTCGCCGGTCTCTCGACGCTCGTCGCCGGGCTCGTGCTCCAGGTGCCGCTGACGCCGTTGCTGGCGGCGAACGTCATGGTGTTCGACCTCGTGCCGCAGATCGGCGGCGCGGCGGGCGGCATCCCGTTCGTCGTCATGGGGTTCACCCACAGCGCCACGACCGGCGTGCTGTGCGCGGTGTTCTTCATGCTGTACCTGCAGTTCGAGAACAACATCCTGTCGCCGCTCGTCGTCGGCCAGGCGGTCAAGCTCTCGCCGCCCGCGACGATGGCCGCCGCGCTCGTCGGCGTCGCGGCCGGCGGCGTCGTGGGCGCGCTGTGCGCGGTGCCGTTCGTCGGCGCCATGAAGATCGTGTACCTGGAGCTGCGCGGGACCTCGACGGAGCAGGAGCAGGCGCGGAAGGGGCCACCGCTGCTGACACGGCTGTTCGGCCGCTTCCGGCGAACGGCGCGTACCTGAGCAGGAGCGGCGCCGGTCCCCGTCGAACGATGTGCGCACCCAGTACCCCGATCGACGGAGAACTCACGATGCGCGCTCGCGCCCTGCTCGTCACGACGAGCCTGCTCGCCACCGGCCTCAGCGCCGTCGCCGCCCAGGCCGCGACCGTGCCGCCTTCCTGCAACATGGCCAAGGACGGCACCGGCGACACGAACAACGACCTCGAGGGCGCGCCGGTCTTCCCGGCCGACCAGGGCCTCGACCTCGTCGGCGGCGACGTCGCGAGCAACGCCAAGAACATCACCGCCGTGATCCGCCTCGCCGCGGCGCCGGGCGACGCGACGATCTACGTGAAGCGCTACATCGCGCAGTTCAAGGTCGCCGGCCAGTCGAACCCGATGGTCCTCGCGGCCGCCATCTCCGCGACCGGGACGACGTACAGCTTCGGCTGGTACGGCGAGACGACGACCGGCACGGGCTTCAACTACTCGTCGACCCCGGCGACCGGCTCGATCGACGACAAGACCATCACGATCACCGCCTCGCTCGCCGACGTCGCGGCGCAGGCCGAGCTCGGCGCGGTCAAGAAGGGCGCGAAGGTCAACGCCCTCACGCTCTCGGCGAACCGTCGCCTCCCGGCCCTCACCCAGGCGCCCGGCTTCGTGTACCCCGCCGACGAGGCGATCGGCAAGGGCGTCTACTACGCCGGCAACGCGTCCTGCGTGAAGGTCCCCGCGTAGCACCCGTACGACCACGAAGGGCCGCCGGCGACGGCGGCCCTTCGCCGTTCCCGGACCACGGAGGATCCCCAGTGCTCTCCCGCATCGCCGCCCTCGCCGGGCTCACCGCAACGGCCCTCGTCGCCGCGTCCGCTCCCGCGAGCGCGGCCGTCGTCCAGAGCTGCGCCCCCAAGGGCGTCTGCTACACGACGTCGCCGCTCACCATCGCGCCCGGCACCCCCGCCCTCGGCCCCGTCGGCGCCGAGCGCTCGGCCGTTCCGGGCCCGCGCCTGTGCGACACGGGCGGCGGCGGGTGCGTCGACACGTTCGTGCTGCTGCCCGGCGCGTGGGTCTCGACGTCGCAGCGGACGCTCGTGTCGGTGACGGTGCCGTCGTTCGGCGTCGACCTCGCCTCGAGCCCGGCGACCGTGTACTACGGCGTGCCTACGGTCGACGGGAACGGCACGCTCGGCGGCGCCGTCGCGGCCACCGTCTCCGTGCCGCTGGTCCCGGTGACGAGCGGCGAGACGGAGTGCCCGAACGCGATCCACGTGCTCGAGGCCGTGCGCTACTCCAACTGCTACGTCACCGTCGACGTCGAGGTGGTCTGACCGCCGCCTACTGCGCGTTGGCGGCCACCGCGCGGGAGATCACGAGCCGCTGGATCTCCGAGGTGCCCTCGAAGATCGTGTAGATCTTCGAGTCGCGGTGCCACTTCTCGACCGGGTAGTCCTTGACGTAGCCGTAGCCGCCGAGGATCTGGATGGCCTCGTCGGTGACCTTGACCGCGACCTCGCCGGCCTTGAGCTTCGACATGGAGCCCTCGGCCTGCTTGAACGGCACGCCCGCGCGCCCCATCCAGGCGGCGCGCCAGACGAGCAGCCGGGCGCAGTCGATCTCCATGGCCATGTCGGCGAGCTTGAACGCGATGCCCTGGTTGCTCACGATCGGCTTGCCGAACGCGATGCGCTCCTTCGCGTAGTCGCGCGAGAACTCGAACGCCGCCCGCGCGATGCCGAGCGCCTGCGCGCCGACGAGCGGCCGCGTCGCCTCGAACGTCGACAGCGCGCCGGACTTCCGCGTCGACTGGCCGGTCTTGGCCGACTCCATCTTGCGGTTGAGGACGTCCTCGCCGCCGAGCAGGCACTCGTCGGGCACGAAGCAGTCGGTCAGCACGACCTCGGCGGTGTGCGAGGCGCGAATGCCGAGCTTCTTCTCCTTCTTGCCCTGCGACAGCCCGGGCGTGCCCGGCGGGATGACGAACGTCGCCTGGCCCTTGTGACCGAGCGTCGGGTCGACGGTCGCGACGATGACGTGCACGTCGGCGATGCCGCCGTTGGTGATGAACACCTTGGTCCCGTTGAGGACCCAGCCGCCCTCGACCTTGTCCGCCTTGGTGCGCAGCGACGACACGTCGGAGCCGGCGCCGGGCTCGGTGACGCCGAACGCGCCGAGGGCGGTCGAGCCGTCCTCGCGCTCGAACATCTTCGGCGCCCACTTGCCGAACTGCTCCGGCGTGCCCGAGCCGGCGAGGCCGGCGAGCGCGAGGCCGGTGCCGAAGATGGCGAGCGCGATGCCCGCGCAGCCCCAGGTCATCTCCTCGGACACGATCGCGGAGGTGAGGCCCGACTCGTCGGCGCCGGCCATCTGGTAGTACTCGAGGCCGTAGAGACCGACCTCGCGCGCCTTCTCGACGACGGGCCACGGGAAGTCCTCGGACTCGTCGTACTGGGAGGCGACCGGCCGGATCTCCTTCTCGGAGAACTCGTGCGCCCACTTCTGGGTCGCGATCTGCTCCTCGGTGAGGTTGAGCGAGAAGGGCACGGCGGTACCTCCGGGTAGGGGCGCTTCACGCGCTATGTTACTGACGAGTAGCATCGGACGCCACAGCAGCCGACTGAACGGAGCGACCGTGCCGCGAGCGCAGAGCAGGGCGGGGGCGAGGCCCGGCGTCCCGGCGAAGCGGGCGGCCACGCCGCGCGGCGGCAGGCTCCCCCGTACCGCTCGCCGGGCGCAGCTCCTCACGGCGGCGCTCGAGGTGTTCGTGCAGCAGGGCTACCACGCGGCGTTGATGGACGACATCGCCGAGCACGCGGGCGTCAGCAAGCCGGTGCTGTACCAGCACTTCCCGAGCAAGCTCGAGCTCTACCTGGCGCTGCTCGACCAGACCGTCGAGGACCTCGAACGCCGCGTGCGCGAGGCGATCGAGACGACGAGCGACAACCGCGAGCGGGTGCGCGGCGCCATCACGACGTACTTCGACTTCGTCGACTCGGAGGGCGCGGCGTACCGGCTGGTGTTCGAGTCGGACCTGCGCAACGAGCCCGCCGTGCGCGAGCGCGTCGAGAAGGCGCTCGACTCGGTCGTCGCGGCGATCGCGGACACGATCGCGGCGGGCGCCGGCGTCGACGCGGCCGAGGCCCGGCTGCTGTCGGTGGGCCTCGCCGGCCTCGCCGAGGTGTCGGCGCGCTGGTGGCTCGCGAGCGGCGACTCGGTGAGCAAGGAGCGGGCGGTCGAGCTGCTCGTCTCGCTGGCCTGGCGCGGCCTCGCCAAGACGCGCTAGGGCGGCGTTCGCGCAGGGCGTACGGCTCCGGGGCGCGCGCGGAGCGTTCGTTCGGCTAGCCTCGGCTCAATGCACGAACGACGCACGGAGGGTTGCCCGGTGGAGGTCAAGATCGGCGTGCTGTACGCGCCACGCGAGCTGCTCGTCGAGACCGACACGTCGGCCGAGGACATCGAGAAGGCCCTCGCCAAGTCGATCGTCGACGGCGGCATCTTCAGCCTGGTCGACAACAAGGGCAGCCGCATCGTGGTGCCCGTCGACAAGCTGGCGTACCTGGAGATCGCCGAGCCGGACGATCGGCGCGTGGGGTTCGGACGCCTCTAAAGGCGGGAACACCGTCTCCGAGACGAACCCGCGGCAACCTCGGAGGCAGAAGTGTTCGGATTCATCATCGGCCTGGTGCTCATGGGCCTCATCCTCGGCGCCCTGGCCCGGCTGCTCGTTCCCGGCCGTGACGCGATGAGCGTCCCCGCGACGATCCTGCTCGGCATCGTCGGCTCCATCGTCGGCGGCCTCATCGGCCGCGCCCTGTTCGACGACAACGCCGGCGGCGGCTTCCTGCTCGCCCTCGTGACGACGGTCGGCCTCCTGCTCGTCATGCGCCGCACGGGCGTAGGCCGCCGCAGCAACATCTAGCGGAGCGCAACGACGTCGCAGGCCGGGTGGGCCACGCGACGAGGTGGACGGACGGCAACAACGAGAACCGGTGCCCTCGACGGGCACCGGTTCTCGCCATGTCAGGGGGCACAGGATGGGGCGGGGACCCGCCGAGGCGGGTGAGCAACTAAAGCGACGCAGGAGCCCTAGCGAGGCCGCCACCCCGCGTCGGCCCGCCTCGGGGTGCTCAGGTGTAGTCGCGGTGGTACTGGATCTCGCCGTCCGCGTTCACGGTGAGGATCGAGCAGCGGCGCAGGTTCGTGGCCCGGCGCGTCGGCTGGTCGTAGGAGAGGAGCCACTCGACCGCCACCGCGTCCCCGCCGTCGATGACGCGGGTCTCGGCGATCTCGATGTTCGGCCTGGCGGTGAGGAAGTCGTCGAGGTAGCCGCGGATCATCTCCCGGCCCTCGTGCGGCGGGTTCAGGGCCTCGAGGTAGACGCCGTCGGCCGCGTAGACGTCGAGCAACGCCTCCGAGTCGGCCGTCACCCAGGCCTCGCGCACCTTCTTCCACGCGTCGTACGCGCGCCCCATGCCGTCCCTCTCTCGCCGTACCGAGTTCGCGGGGGATGCTATCGGATCAGCCGGAGAGTCCGAGCGCCGCCATGCGGTCGGAGTGGCGGTCGGTGATCCGCGCGAACATCCGCCCGATCTCGGCGAGGTCGCCGCTCTCGACGATGAGGTTCGCGAGCGCGTCGCGGCGCACGGCCACCTTCTGCGCCTGGGTGAGCGCCTCGCCGACGAGGCGGCGCGCCCACAGCGCGAGCCGTCCCGCGATCGCGGGGTCGGCGGCGATGGCGGCGCGTACGCGGTCGACGGCGAACTCCGAGTGCCCCGTGTCGGCGAGGACGTCGAGGACGAAGTCGCGCGTGCCTTCGTCGAGGACGGACGCGACCTCGCGGTAGAAGTCGGCGGCGAGCCCGTCGCCGACGTACGCCTTGATGAGCCCCTCGTACCAGTCGCTCGGCGCCGTCATCTCGTGGAACTCGTCCAGCGGGTCCACGAACGGCGCCATGGCCTCGTCGGGGTCCACGCCCATGGACGCGAGCCGGTCGACCAGGCGCTCGTAGTGGTGGAACTCCGCGACGGCCATCGCGGCGAGCCGCGCCTTGTCGCTCAGCGTCGGGGCGAGCCGCGAGTCCGTGGCGAGCCGTTCGAACGCCGTCAGCTCGCCGTACGCGAGCGCGCCGAGCAGCTCGACGACGGCCTCGCGGTTGGTGTCGGTCACGGCCGCGAGGCTACCGGGTCAGACGCAGGTCACCTCGGTCCAGGCGGTCGAGAAGACGTTGACGCACTGGACGCCGCCGAACGAGCCGCCGTCGAGGCGGGTGTTCGCGAGCTTCACGACGGAGTCGGGCGTGCCCTTGCGCGCCTGGCCGTTCGAGAAGCCGTTGACGAACTCGATCGTGGACGCGTTGTACGCGTGCAGCGCGTACCCGGTCGGCGCGAGCGAGACGGCCTCGACGTCGGAGGCGCGGACGAACGCGCTGGCGACGGAGTAGATGCCGACGCCGAGCGCCGTGGCGGACTTGCCGACGAACTGCGAGCCCTGGGCGAACACCTGCGCGCCGTTGAACACGAGCAGGCCGTAGTTCTCGAGCCCGCCCTCGGCCGTCGCCGAGACGTCGTTGACCCGGCCGGAGATGGTGCCGCTGGCCATGACCGCCATCGCCCAGTTGTTCGTGGTGTTCGTGACGTTCTTGACGGTGAGGCGTTCGAGGGCGGTGTTGGCGCCGAGGTTGACGAGCCCGCCCGACTGGCTCGGGAAGTTGCCGGTGAGGATCGTCGCGGTGCGCCCCGCGCCGACGAGCGCGACGTTCGCCTTGAGGGTCAGCGACGTCCCCAGCTCGTACGTCCCGGGCGCCAGCGAGATGACGTACGGCTTCGTCGCGCTCGCGTCCGTGATCGCGCTCATCGCGGCGCGCAGCGCGGTGCCGTTCGCCGCCGGGGTCTGGTCGCCCGCGACGGGCACGAGCGTCGTGCCGTGCTTCGCGGAGAGCTCGCCGTTGGCGAGGCTCAGGCCGGCGCCCGCGGTGTACGCGGTGTTCTGGTCGACGCCGCAGGTGGGCGCGCCGTCGGGGGCGATGGCGCGCAGGAACGTGTTCTGGCCGCAGGTCATGGCCGCGGGGGCGCTGCGCCCCTGCTGCGCGGAGAACGTCGTGCCGGTCAGCGTGAGGCCGAAGCCGGCGGTGTACGTCGTGTTGGTGTCCTTGTCGGCGGCGCACGTCGGCGCGCCGTCCTGCGCGATCACCTGGAGGTACAGGCCGAGGCCGCACGTCATCGCGTTCGTGGCGCTGCGGCCCTGCTGGGCGCTGAACACGTTGCCGTTGAGGAACAGGCCGAAGCCCGGGGCGTACGTCGTGTCGGTGTCGGTGTCGACGTCCTCCGAGCAGGTCGGGGCGCCGTCGGCGTCGACGACGCGCAGGTACCAGCCCTCCGGGCAGGTGAACGCGTCCTTGGCGCCGCGGCCCTGCTCGGCCGACAGGACGCCGTTGGACAGCAGCAGGCCGAGGCCGGTCGTGAACTCAACCCCCGCGTCGGCCGCGCACGTCGGCGCGCCGGTCGCGGACACGGCGCGCAGGTACGTGCCCGACGCGCAGAAGAACGCGTTCGGCGCGCTGCGGCCCTGCTCGGCGGCGAACGTCGTGCCGTCGAGGACCAGGCCGGGCCCCGCGGTGTACGTCGTGTCGGTGTCGGTGTCCGTGTCCTTGTCGGGCGCGCAGGTGGGCGCGCCGTCGGCGGCGACCGCCTGGAGATACGAGCCGAGCGAGCAGGCGAAGGCGCCGGCGGCGCTGCGGCCCTGCTCGGCCGAGAGCGTGGTGCCGTCGAGCTTGAGGCCGCTGCCGATCTCGTACGACGTGCCCGCGTCGGGCAGCGCCTCGCACGTCGGCGTGCCGTCGGCCGCGACCGACCGCAGGACCGTGCCCGCCGCGCAGTTGAAGGCGTTGGGCGCCGTGCGTCCCTGGGCGTCGGCCTTGGTGAGGTAGCGGTCGTCGTGCGCGTGCGAGCGGTAGTAGCCGGTGACGTCGAGGAGCACGTGCCGCGCGGCGCCCGTGCTGTTGAACACCACGATGCGTCCCAGGGTGCCGACCTTGACGGCGGCGAGGTTCGCGAGGGTCTGCTTCGCCTGGAACGTGATCGACGCGACCGGCGGCCGCGGGGCGCCGTTCGGGTACACGATCAGGTACCCGGCGGCGGGCGGGGTCACGACCGTGATGTTCAACGTCACGGCCGTCGCGTCCGCGGGGACGCCGGCCATGCCCGTCACCTGGACGGTGCGCGAGAGCCCGGCGCCGATCGCGGACGACTGGCGCGTGTCGAGCAGCTTCGTCGGCGGCAGCGGCTCGAACGTCGACCTCGTGCCGGTGCTCGCCGGCTCGGCCGAGGGCGCGTAGTCGGCGAGGTAGGGGGTCGCGGACGCCGGCTGCGAGAGCACGAGCGAGACTGCGAGGGCGATCCAGGGCAGCGACGAACGCCGCAGACCGATGCGGGGCATGCGAGGGCTCCATCTATGCGCCCCCGCCCGAGAAGGGTAGCGGCGGGACTAGCCCCTGAACACCAAACCGGTCGTTTCCCTGACTTGCCGGTCGATCTCGAAGTACGCGTCCTCGTCGGGCCGCGCGGGCACCGGCTTCTTGCCGAGCAGGACGAGCTTGGCGAGCGCCACGGCGGGCTGGTCCAGGGCGCCGTAGCCGATGAGCACGTGCTCGGGGAACGCCTCGGGCACCTGCGTCCACGCGACCGGCGTCGGGTTGTACGGCGCGCCGGTCGTGCAGGGCGGGCCGTCCTCCTCCTGCTTGCCGGGGCGCTGGCTGCCGACCGCGAGGATCAGCGCCTTCCACTCGGCCATCGTCAGCACGCCGTCGGCGAGCGGGCCGGCCTTGACGACTCCCCTGCGGCCCTGCGCGACGACGCCGCCGGCGCGGACGCCGGTACGCGTGTCGCCGAGGATCGTGCGCGCGTGCAGGAGCACCTGGGCGGCGCCGCCCGCGACGTACGGCGTCGCCGCCGACGTGCCGCTGCCGACGGAGTCGCCGGACTCGGCGACGTCGCGGTGCAGGGCGGCGCGCGAGGCGCAGGCGTCGGCGACCAGGTGCGGCGTGAAGCCGGGCCACGTGGCGACGTAGCCGGAGTCGTGGCCGCCGACCATGATCGCGCTCGGCCCGAGATGCGGGGACAGCAGCGTGGGGTGGCCGACGAGGCCGCCGCGGAACGCCGCGCCGTTGCCCGACGCCCAGAACGCCAGGTGCCGCTTCGAGGTCTCCTCGACGGCGTTGTCGAGATCCTTGTTCGCGGCGAACAGGCCGGCCATGCCGGTGGCGTCGTAGCCGGGGACGAACGGGCCCCAGGAGTTCGACTGGAGGTCGATCCAGGTGGCGTTGGCCGCGGCCCACCTGATGGCCTGGATCGGCTCCTTCTCGGAGCCGGTGGGCGTGACGATCGGGATGCTCGTCGGCATCTCGACGGCGACGACGAGGCACGTGCGGCACGCGCCGTAGCTCGCCGCCACCGCGCGCGACGCGGTCATCGTGCCGTGGCCGCCGTCG
The DNA here is from genome assembly GCA_035940575.1 of Frankiaceae bacterium. Classification (GTDB taxonomy): domain Bacteria; phylum Actinomycetota; class Actinomycetes; order BP-191; family BP-191; genus BP-191. Next base: position 29,492 of record DASZER010000047.1, read on the forward strand.
TCGACGATCGGGAGCGGGTTCGGCTGGTCGGCGGCGCAGTCGCCCGCGGCCGACGGGACGAACGTGATCGCGCCGACGATGCGCGTGCCGGGGATCCAGTAGAGCTTGCCCGGCTTCACGCTCCGCCAGGTCCTGCAGTCGGCCCGCACGGCGTCCCAGTAGTCCTTGGTGTCGAGGTGCAGCCGCAGCGCGGGCGCGTCCTCGGGGAAGCCGGGCAGGTAGCGCGACGGGTGCTCGTACGCGCGGGCCGAGCGGTCGCGGAACATCTGGTGGTACGGGTTGATGCCGGAGTCCACGACCGCGACGACGGCGGTCGGCTTGGCGTGGACGGAGGGCCGGACGGGCGAGGCCGCGGCGGGCGCGACGACGGCGGAGGCGGCGACGAGGGCGGCGGCGAGCAGGACGCGCATCTACGGACCCCTGTACACGGCGTGCAGCGCGTCACGTGCCGCGCGGTCCGCCGAGAAGAACGTGTCGGCCTGCGCCCGGTCGGGCACAGGGGCCGCCCCGTCGAGCACGCGGCGGGCGAGTGCCACCGCGGGCCGGTCGACGGCGCCGTACCCGATGAACAGGTACTCCGGCGCACCCTCCGGCACCTGCCTCCACGCGACGGGAGTTGGCCGGTACAGCGGATCCGTCAGGGGGCACGCGGGCCCGTCCTCGGGCTGCGGCGCCGGCCGCGCGGTCGCCGTCTTGAGCACGACGTCGCGCCACTCCTCGACCGTCAGCACGCCGTCGGCCAGCGGCCCGCCGCGCGTCCTGCGGCCGCGCGCGACGACGCCGTCGCGGACGCCGGTGCGCGTGTCCCCGGTGATCCGTCTGGCGTGCAGCAACGCCGCGAGCGCGCCGCCGGCGACGTACGGCGTCGCCGCCGACGTCCCCCCGCCCACGCTGTCGCCCGACTCGTCGGTCGTGCGGTTCTTCGCCGCCCAGTCGTGGCAGCCGTCGCCGACGACGTGCGGGAGCTGCCCCGACCACGTCGTGACCTGGCCGGAGTCCTGCGCGCCCACGCGGATCGCCGACGGCGTGTAGTGCCCGCCGAGGGTCGGCATGCCGACCTGGCCGCCGAAGTTCCCGACGCCGTTGCCCGTGGCCCAGAACGACAGGTGCCGCCGCGCCGCGTCCTCGACGGTCCGCGTCAGCGACGGGTGCTCGAAGAACAGCCCGCCCTCGCCCGTGGGGTCGGGGACGGGCAGGACACCCCAGGAGTCCGACTGGGCGTCGATCCACGTGGCGTTGGCCGCGGCCCAGGAGACCGCGCGCTCGGTGGACTCGGCCGCCTCCTTGGTGTTGATCACGCCGAACGACGTCTGGAACTGCACCGACACGACGCGGCACTCCGGGCACGAGCCGTACTTCGGGGCCACCGCGCGCGACGCGGTCATGGTGCCGTGGTCTAGCTCGTCGAGGATCGCGCCGCCCGTCGGCTGGTCCTGCGAGCAGTCGAACGGCAGCCGCGTCGGGTCGAACGAGATCGCCCCCACGATCTTCGTGCCGGGGAACCAGTACAGCCGCCCGGGCACGACCTTGGACCAGACGCGCTTGCAGTCGGCGCGCACGGCCGACCAGTAGTCGCGCGCGTCGAGCGTGATCGGCAGGGCGACGGCGTCGCGGGGGAAGCCGGGGAGGTACGTCGACGGGTGCTGGTACGCCCGCGGCGACCTGTCGCGGAACACCGCGTGGTACGGGTCGATCCCGCTGTCCACCACCGCGAGCACGGCGGCCGGCGCGGGCGCGGCGTCGGCGTGCGGCAGGGGCGCGAGCGGCGTTGCGAGGGCGCACAGGAGCACCGCGAGGCGTCGATTCATGACCAGGGAGAGCCGTTGCGGGGTCGGGCGGTTCGGCGGCGCGTACACTTCGAGGTGAAGAAGCGCCGGCACGACGTGCCGGTGACGAGCGGCCTGGAGACGGTCGCTCTATCCGTCCCGCCGCTCGCACCGTCGATCGCGCGCCGCCCCTCCGGGGCGTTGGCAGCGCACGACCCTCGACGCGAGCCCCGTCGAAAGGCTCCACCCTGTCCACGTTCGCCGAGCTTGGCGCCTCCCCCGAGACCGTCGAGGCGCTCGCCGCCATGGGGATCGAGAACGCGTTCCCGATCCAGACCCTGACCATCCCGATCGCCCTCACCGGCGCCGACCTCATCGGCCAGGCGCGTACGGGCACGGGCAAGACGTTCGCCTTCGGCGTCCCGCTGCTCGACCGGATCGACCTGCCGGGCAGCGCGATCCAGGCGCTCGTCGTCGTGCCGACCCGCGAGCTGTGCATCCAGGTCGCGAACGACCTGATGACGATCGGCAAGAACCGCGGCGTCCGCGTCACCGCCATCTACGGCGGCAGGGCGTTCGAGCCGCAGCTCGACGCGCTGCGCAAGGGGGTCGACGTCGTCGTCGGCACGCCGGGCCGCCTGCTCGACCTCGCGCGCCAGGGGCACCTGCGCCTCGAGGGCGTACGCATGCTCGTCCTCGACGAGGCCGACGAGATGCTCGACCTGGGCTTCCTGCCCGACGTCGAGAAGATCCTCGCGCTGACGCCCGACCCCAACCGCCAGACGCTGCTGTTCTCGGCCACGATGCCCGGCGAGATCATCACGATGTCGCGGCGCTTCCTGAAGCAGCCCACGCACATCCGGGCCGAGGAGGACCACGAGGAGCGGACCGTCCCGACGACGCGTCAGCACGTGTTCCGCGCGCACGCGCTCGACAAGATCGAGATGCTCGCCCGGATGCTGCAGGCCGAGGGGCGCGGGCTGACGATCGTGTTCTGCCGTACCAAGCGCGGCGCGGACAAGGTCGGCTCCGAGCTCGCCGAGCGTGGCTTCGCGGCGGGCGCCGTCCACGGCGACCTCGCGCAGGGCGCCCGCGAGCAGGTCGTGCGGGCGTTCCGTTCCGGCAAGATCGACGTGCTCGTCGCGACCGACGTCGCGGCGCGCGGCATCGACATCGGCGGCGTCACGCACGTCGTCAACTACCAGTGCCCCGACGACGAGAAGACGTACCTGCACCGCATCGGCCGCACCGGCCGCGCGGGCGAGAGCGGCGTCGCGGTGACGTTCGTCGACTGGGACGACCTCCCGAAGTGGGCGGCCATCAACACCGCGCTGTCGCTGCCGTTCCCCGAGCCGCCCGAGACGTACTCGTCGTCGGCGTGGTTCTACGAGGCGCTCGACATCCCGAAGGACGCCAAGGGCGTCCTCCCCCGCGCCCAGCGCACCCGCGCGGGCCTGGAGGCCGAGGCGGTCGAGGACATCGGCGAGACCGGCCGCAAGCGTCGCGGCGGGGCTACGGGCTCCGGCGCGTCGGCAGGCGCGGGCTCGTCGCGGCCCGCGTCGCGCGACGACGACGGCAACCCCCTCGCGCGCGTCCCGAAGCGCAGCAGGCCGCGGCGGCGTACGCGCGCCGGCTCCGACTCCGACGCGCCCGCCGAGGCCTCCGCCACGGCACCCGCCGCCGACGCGTCGAAGGACGCGCCCGGCGACGACGCGGCCCCGAAGCGGCGCCGCCGCCGCGGCGGCCGGGGGCGCGGCACGTCGGCGGCGACCGCCGAGGCCACGGACTGATCTCAAGCGGCGCGGGCGAACGGCCGACGTTGTATCCGTGACCATGCAGAAGGTGGCCGACAGCCAGCTCGGCCAGGACAGCGACGACCTGCAGCAGTGGCTGGAGGCGTTGAAGGGCTGCCCGTCGGTCAACGTCACGACGCTCGCCCGCTGCACGAACCCGTCCCACGACGGCGACGAGGCCATGACGTGGTTCTACGTCGAGGCCGACCCGGGCAACGCCGTCGCCCGCCGCCGCTGCCTCGCGTGCGGCATGGTGCACCACGTCCTGGACTCCGAGGAGCACTGGACGCACCCGCCGATGTACTCGTGCGGGACGTGCGGGCAGTCGATGTTCGAGGTGGCGTTCGGGCTGCACGTGGAGAACGGCGCCACCGTCACGTGGCTCGCCGTCGCCGTGCGCTGCGTCGGCTGCGGCCGCCTCGACGGCGTGACCGACATGAACGTCCCCTCGCTGCCCGTCGACGAGGTGCGCGCCGCCCTCTGACGGGGCAGGCTTCCGGCGTGCGCGCCGTGATCCTCGCCGACACCCACGTGCCCTCGCGTGCCCGGGCGCTGCCCCCGTCCCTGTGGGCCGCGATCGACGCCGCCGACGTCGTGCTGCACGCCGGCGACTGGGTCTCCGCCTCGCTCGTCACCGAGATCTCCGACCGCGCGCGGCTCGTCGGCTGCTACGGCAACAACGACGGCGCCGACGTACGCGCGCTCGTGCCCGAGGTCGCCCGCGTCACGCTCGGGGGCGTGCGCGTCGCCGTCGTCCACGAGACGGGCCAGGCGAGCGCCCGCGAGCGGCGGATGGAGAAGGCGTTCGGCGCCGACACCGACCTGCTCGTCTTCGGGCACAGCCACATCCCGTGGGACTCGCGCGCGGCGGGCGGCCTGCGGCTGCTCAACCCCGGCTCCCCCACCGACAAGCGCCGCCAGCCCGTGGGGACGTGGATCGAGGCGACGTTCTCCGAGGGGGACGTGGACGTGGCCTGGCGCTCCCCCGACCCCGTTCTCTGAAGATCGCCACGCGGGCGGGCGCCGTACCGGCTGCAATGTTCGGGGTCTGGTCGGCCCCGCAGCCCGCCGGCCCTCGCCCGGCCCGTTCCTTGAAGATCGCCACGCGGGCGGGCGCCGTACCGGCTGCAATGTTCGGGGTCCGGGGGGGCGGCGGGGCTAGCCCCGGAGCCTGACCGACGTCCAGGCGAACGACCGGCAGGCAGGGCAGCGCAGGAACGACCCGTGCTCCTTCTTGAGGAACGGCACGTGCAGGCTGGGCAGCGACGCGCGCAGCAGCCGGCGCGGCGTCATCACGGTCTCCGCGCCGCACGACGAGCACGCGACGGTGACCGCGCCGAACGCCGCCGGCGACTCGTCCGACGGAGCCGCCGCGCTGAACAGCGCCCGCTTCCCGTCGGCGTCCACCGGCGCCGCGTCGGGCAGCTCGACCGGCTCGGGCGAGCGCGGCCGCACGCGGTCGAAGCGCGAGCTCACGACTCCTCCGCGATCGTCCTGGCGAGCGCGCGGTACGCCTGCGCCCCCGGCGTGCGGCCGGCCGTCGCGAGGATCGACCGCCCCGCCGCGGGCGCCTCCGCGAACCGCACCGACTTCGCCACCGGCGCCAGCACGTCGAGGCCGTAGCGCGTCGCCACGTCCGCCAGCACCTCGCGCGTGTGCGTCGTCCTGGCGTCGTAGAGCGTCGGGAGCACGCCCCTGACGCGCAGCCCGCGGTTGGTGAGCCGCTGGACGTCGTGAACCGTGTCGAGGAGCTGCCCCACGCCCCGGTGCGACAACGTCTCGCACTGCAACGGGATCAGCACCTCGTCGGCCGCCGTGAGGCCGTTGATGGTCAGCACGCCGAGCGACGGCGGGCAGTCGATGACGACCTCGTCGTACTCCGTCGCGAACTCCTCCAGCGCCAGCCGGAGCGCGTACTCCCGCCCGGTCCTGGTGAGCAGCAGCGCCTCCGAGCCCGCCAGGTCGATCGTGGCGGGCAGCAGGTCTGGGCCGTCCGAGGTCTTCTGCAACGCCATCCCCGGCGACACGCGACCGAGCAGCACGTCGTGGACGGACAGGTCGAGCGCCTCGGGGTCCAGGCCCAGGGAGAACGTCAGGCACGCCTGCGGGTCGAGGTCCACGAGGAGGACCCGGTGGCCGAGCTCGGCGAGGGCCGCGCCCAACGAGGCGACGGTCGTGGTCTTGGCCACGCCGCCCTTCTGGTTGGCGACGGCGATCGTCCGGGTCATCGTCACTGTCCACAGGTTGGGAGCCCCGAGCATATCCACAGCCGCTACGGCGCTTACGATGGATTCCTGTCACTCCGCCCAGCCTCGAGGTGTGCTCCGTTGCGAACTCGTCTACTCGCCCTGCCGTTCGCCGTCGCGACCGCTCTGGCGGTCACCGGCGCCCAGCAGGGGATGCCCGTGGCGTCGCCCAACCCGTGCGCGCCGCACGAGATCCCGATCCGGGGCCGCGCCCTCGACGGCGGCGTCGGCTGCGAGGACCCGCGGCTGCCCGAGAGCCCGGCCGAGATGCTCGCGGCCCGCGCGGTGTTCGACGGCCCGCGCAGCGCGGTCGACGGCGCCGAGCGGCTCGCGGCCCTGCGCCACGCCAAGGAGATGCGCGCCCGCTCGCTCGCCGAGGCGGCGCTCGCGGGCCGCGACGCCTACTCGGCGGCCGGCGTCGTGGTGCCCGGCTCCGCGGAGCGGTGGGAGGCCCTCGGCCCGTCCCCGCTCGTCGTCAACGACCCGACGTACCCGGGCGGCCAGGGCTACGGCAACGACAAGGTGGGAGGCCGCGTCACCGCGCTCATCACCGACCCCGCCGACACCTCGGGCGACACCGTCTACATGGGCTCGGCCGGCGGCGGCGTATGGAAGTCGACGAACGGCGGGGAGACCTGGGCCAGCGTCGGCGACGACCTGCCGAGCCAGGCCATCGGCGGCCTCGCGATCGACCCGTCGAACGGCTGGCTCTACGCCGGCCTCGGCGAGGGCAACACCGGCTCCAACAACTACGCCGGCGCCGGCGTCGTCCGCTCCAAGGACGGCGGCGCCTCGTGGAGCGGCCTGCTGCCCGGCGTTCCCGAGGGCATCGTCACGACGGCGGTCGTCGCGCGCGACAAGCTCGTGATCGTCGGCACCAACAAGGGCCTGTACCGCTCGACCGACGGCGGCGACACGTTCGTCCGCGCCGTCCTGCCGACAAACGGCAGCGGCGAGTCGGACAAGGTGTTCGGCAACTTCGTGACCGACGTCGACCTGCACCCGGACGACGCGCAGACCGTGCTCGTCGCGGTCGGCTGGCGTTCCGGCGGCGTCGCGCCCTCGCCCGGCCTGTACCGGTCGACGGACGGCGGCGCGTCGTTCGCCAAGGTGTCGCCGACGACGTACCCGACCATCGCGCCGGGCCAGCTCGGCTTCCGCAGCACCTCTACCGACCCGATCGGCCGCATCTCGATCGCGTACCAGAACGGGCCCAACCAGGACCACGACGTCGTCTACGCCGTCGTGCAGGACGCGGGCCGGCTGAACAACGAGCCGTTCCCCATCGACACCGCGATCGGCGCCGAGGCCAACACCAACAACCTCAACGGCGTCTACCGCTCGCCCGACAACGGCGACACGTGGACCCTCGTCGGCGACAACCTCACCCTGGGCACGGCGACCGGCTCGGGCATCTCGACGACGAACATCCCCGCCAACGGCAACTACGGCCCCGGCGTGCAGGCCTGGTACAACAACTACGTCGCCGTCGACCCGTCGGTCGCGGCGCCCGTCGAGCGCGTGATCGTCGGCCTCGAGGAGATCTACGAGGGCACCACCACGGTGGCGGGCGAGCCCGCGAAGTGGGAGGCCATCGGCCGCTACTGGAACGCCTGCATCCAGGCCGTCCTCGTCCAGCTCAACTGCGCCGACCTCGGCATCCCGGGCTACACGGGCCTCACGACCCACGCCGACCAGCACGCGGGCGTGTTCGCCAAGACCGACTCGGGCTGGCGCTACTACGCGGGCAGCGACGGCGGCGTCTACCGCCAGGACGTCAACTCCTCGCCCGACCCGGTCACCGGCGGCATGAACAACGACTCGTGGACGTCGCTCAACGACACCCTCAACACCACGCAGCCGTACGCCGCCGCGATGGGCCGCGACGGCACCGTCTACCTCGGCATGCAGGACAACGGCACCGGCAAGATCACGCCGGAGGGCCCCGCGTTCGAGGTCATCGGCGGCGACGGCTTCGACGTCGCGGTCGACCCGAACGACTCCGACCGCGCATACGAGGAGTACGCCAACGGCATCCTGCGCGCCACGAGCGACGGCGGCGTCTCCTGGACGGGCGACATCTCGCCGACGGACGCGTCGGGACAGCGGTTCTCGACGCCGTTCGAGCTCGACCCGACCGACTCCGAGCACTTCATCTACGCCGGCAGCCAGGTGTGGGAGCACGCCGAGGCCTCGGCGATGGCGGCGGGGACGTGGGTCAACGTGATGGACCTCACGAACCCCGAGATCGCCCCGGCGGCGGCCGCCACGGCCGTCGACACGCACGGCACGGCGTCGTACGCCGGGTGGTGCGGCCTCCCGCCGACCCCGCCGGCCGGCGCGAGCGCCTGCAACATCACGACCGGCGACGGCAACTACGACCCGACGCTGTTCCGCCGCGGCCTCGCCACGAACGTCCGCCCCGGCTGCAACCGCGCCAAGGCCTCGGCCGAGTGCTGGCGCCAGGTGCAGGCGAAGGGCCTGCCGAACCGCCTCATCCAGGGCATCGAGATCGACCCGAACGACCCCAACACCGTCTACGTCGCGGTGGCGTCGTTCAGCCGGCACTGGACGTTCGACGAGGCGTCGATGCTCTCCGGCGTCGTGTTCAAGTCGACCGACGCGGGCGAGACGTTCACGAACATCAGCGGCTCCGGCGCGACCGGTCTGCCGCAGACGTTCGGCTCGGACCCGCTCGTCGTCGGCGACCGGCTGATCGTGGCGACGGACGTGGGCGTGTTCGCGACGCCGTTGAAGAGCCCCGGCGCGTGGGTGCCGTTCGGCGTCGGGCTGCCGGACGGCGTTCCCGCGATCGAGCTGTCCACGAACCCGCAGGGCACCAAGCTCGTCCTCGCGACCCACGGCCGCGGCGTCTGGGTCATGCCGATCACCCGGCGGATCAGCGGAGGCGACGACGGCGGCAAGGACGACAAGGACAACGACGGTGGCGGCGGCGGCGGCAAGGACGACGGCGGCGGGAAGCACCCGGCGACCGGCGCGCCGTACTGGGTGCTGCTCGCCGGCGTGCCGCTCGGCGGCGCGCTGCTCGTCCGCCGCCGCCTGCGCGCGTCGCGGGCGTAGGTGAGCCTGGGCATCACGCTCGTCCCGCTCCCGACCCACAGGGTCGGGCTGCGGGCGGGCGAGCTCGCGTACCACGACGTCTCGGCCGTGGGCGACCGGCGCGGGACGGCGGTGTTCGTGCCCGGCTACACGGGCAGCAAGGAGGACTTCGCGCTGCTCGCCGCGCCCGTCGCGGAGGCCGGGTGGCGCTACGTCGCGATCGACCAGCGCGGGCAGTACGAGACGCCCGGCCCCGACGACCGGGCGGCGTACGCCGTGCCCGCGCTGGCGGCCGAGCTCCTGGAGCTGCTGGGCACGCTCGGCGACGGGCCCGTGCACGTCGTGGGGCACTCGTTCGGCGGGCTCGTCACGCGGGCGGCGGCGATCGAGTCGCCGGAGGCGTTCGCGTCGCTGACGTTGATGGACTCCGGGCCCGCGGGCCTGACCGGGCCCCGCGTCGAGGCGATGCGCGCGATGGAGCCGGTGCTGGACAGGTACGGGCCCGAGGCGGTGTTCGACGCGATGACCGCCACCTCCCCGCCGAGGGAGCCGGAGCTGGTGGCGTTCCTGCGCACGCGGTTCCTGTCGTCGTCGGTCGCCGGGCTGCGGGCGATGGGCGACGCCGTGCAGGACGAGCCCGACCGCGTCGAGGAGCTGAAGGCGACGGGCGTGCCGCTGCTCGTCGTGAGCGGCGAGCACGACGACACGTGGCTGCCGTCGCTGCAGCGCGAGATGGCCGAACGCCTCGGCGCGCCGTTCGAGGTGATCCCCGGGGCGGTCCACTCCCCCGCCGCCGAGCGCCCCGCCGAGACGGCGGCGGTCCTGCTGCGGTGGTGGGCTTCGCTGTGACCGGCCGGTTCGACGGGCGGTGCGTGCTCGTCACGGGCGCGTCGCGCGGGATCGGGCGGGCGGTCGCGGTGGCGTTCGCCGCCGAGGCCGCGCGGGTCGCCGTGCACTACCGCTCCGGCGCGGCCGAGGCGGCGCACACGCTGTCGCTGCTGGCCGGCGAGGGACACGTGTCGCTGCGCGCCGACCTCGCGTCGGCCGACGAGGTGCGCGGGCTCGTCGACGGCGCCGCCGACGCGCTCGGCGGGCTCGACGTGCTCGTGAACAACGCCGGCGTCTACCTCGCGCACCCCGTCGCGTCGGTGTCGTACGACGCCTGGCAGGACGCGTGGACCCGCACGCTCGCCACCAACCTCACCGGCGCGGCGCACGCGTCGTACTGCGCCGTGCCGCACCTGCGGGCGCGCGGCGGCGGCGCGATCGTCAACGTCTCGTCGCGCGGCGCGTTCCGCGGCGAGCCGGACCACCCCGCGTACGGCGCCTCGAAGGCAGGGCTCAACGCGCTCGGCCAGTCGCTCGCCGTCGCCCTCGCGCCGTACCGGATCCAGGTGGGGACGGTGGCGCCGGGCTTCACCGAGACGGAGATGGCGGCGCCGTACCTCGAGGGCGCGGGCGGTGAGGCGCTGCGCGCGCAGTCGCCGACCGGGCGCGTCGCGACGCCGGAGGAGGTGGCGGCGGTGGTGCTGTTCCTGGCGTCGCCGGAGGCGGCGTTCACCACGGGGACCATCGTGGACGTCAACGGCGCGTCGTACCTGCGGTCGTGACCGCGCCCGGCTGGTACCCGGACCCCCGCGAGGCCGGCTCGCGCTGGTGGGACGGCGTGCAGTGGACCGACCGCACCGCGCCGGCCCCGCCGGTCGCCCCGCCCGTCGCTGCCCCGGCCGCCCACCCGCGGCGCCGCCGCCCGCTCCCGCGGCACCGCGCGCACCGGTCGCGCCCGCGGCTCCGGCCAGGCGCGGCCGGGTCCCGAACCTGTCGGGGCAGCCGTGGCGGCTGCAACGACGGTTCCAGAAGCTCGGGGACCTGCGCAGGCGCACGCCGGACGAGATCACCGCGGCGACCGGCCGCCCCAGCGCGGTCAGCGCGGCGGTCGCCGGGACGCTCGTGCGGTGGCGGGCGATCGCGTCGACCGGCTACCACATCGCGCTGGAGCTCGACGCCGACGAACGCTGCCTCGGCGTGACGTTCGAGAGCTCGGTCTAGTCCTTCGGGCCGGCGTGGGTGACGACCTCGAACTTCCACACCTCGGAGCCGCTCGCGGCCGGGCTCGGGCCGCCGCCGTGCGACTGCCCGCCGATCCACGCCTGGAACGACGCCTCGTCGCGCCAGCGCGTGTAGACGAGGTAGCTGTCGCTGCCCTCGACGGGCCGCAGCAGCTCGAACCACTCGAACCCGTCGCTGGACTCGACGGCGCCCGCGCGCGCGGCGAAGCGCTGTTCGAGGGTCTCCCGCATCTCGGCGGGAACGGTCAGGACGTTGACGACGACGTAGGACACGCCGACGGACGTTACGCGACCTCGCGGCGCGGCGTCGCGGTGAGGCAGACCGAGCCCCATCGGGCGGCCGGGGCCAGGTCGAACCGCAGCTTCGCCGAGTCGGTCCGCACCGGCGCGGGCGCCATGTACGTCACGCCCTTGGCGGGCTTGCGGAACTTCAGGATGTCCAGGCCGCGCTCGACGTCGGCGGTGTAGACGACGCCGTCGGAGCCGGGCACCCAGTACGCGGCCCACGTCGCCTGGTCGGCGCTGAACCAGAAGCCGACCTGCTTGATGTCGCGCGGGTCCGACACGTCGAGGAAGCGGGTGCCGGCGCCGTACATGCCGATCGCCACGACGTTGTCGCGGACCGTGAACCAGTGGGCGCCGCAGAACACGTTGCCGCGCTGCTTGTCGCCCTTGACCGGGTCGAGCGTGCCCTCGGTGAGCGCGAACGTGTCGAGGCGGCGCAGCGGCTTGCCCTCCTGGACCGAACCGCTGGCGTCGTACGTGTGGAACCGGCCCGAGCCCTTGCAGCTGCCCGCAGCGTCGCCCGGCATGTAGTCCTCCTCGGTGACGAGGAGGACGCCGCCCTTGGCGATCGGGCGCGCGCCCTTGTGCTGCTTGTAGACCGCGCTGATCGGGCGCTTGGAGTTGTGCATGATGAAGTCGTTGACCTCGGGGCCGCGGCCGGTGTTCTGGCCGTTGATGAACATGTTCGTGATGTTCACCGGGTTCAGCGGCGAGGCGTTGCGGGTCTTGGCCTGGATCGCGCGCGAGAAGCCCTTGGTCAGCGGGTGCACGGCGTAGCCGGCGCCGCCGCGGCCGCCGGTCATCCAGACGATGCCCTGCGCGTCCTGGTCGATGTCGTGCGCGGAGCCGACGTACTGGTCCCAGTCGACGTGGTGCACCGCGTCGCCGTCGCCCTTGAGCGCGGCCTGCAGGTCCACGACCTTGAGGTAGCGGCCGTCGCTGGAGTACGCGTAGCGCTTGCAGCCGTCGATGCAGCTCGTCGTGTGCGCGTCGAGGTCGCCGGCGGTCAGGCGGACCGCGAGGACGGGCGCGTTCTTGTTCCTGACGTCGATGACGAAGATGTCGCCGCCGGGGCTCGTCGAGATGATCGCGACGTCCTCGTTGCCGTCGACGTCCTCGTTCTCGAAGTGCGGCAGCGGCAGCGCGCCCATGGGGACGGGCAGCTCGGGGTTGCGCACGTCGTAGATCCGCAGGCCGTACACGCCCGTCACGTACATCCAGACGGCCTTGCCGCTCTTGTCCGTGATGAACTTGGCGCCGATGGCGCCCGCATCCGGGATCTGGCCGAGCCACTCCACGTTCGGCGACGTGAAGCCGGGCCCGGCGGGCAGCGCGGTGGCCGGCGCGCCGGCCCCCGTGAGCCCGGGCGCGATCAGCGCGGCAGCGGCGAGCAGGGTGGCGACGCGGGTACGCACGAGGGGGCCTCCTGAGGGGCGGTCCTGGCTTCCTTCGCCACTACCCCGGAGGCTCCTGCTTCGCACCCGGTGACCGTTTTGTCGCTCTTTCGCCGCGACGGGCGGCGGCGCGCGTGCCACGCTTCGGGACGTGGCGGGCGACGCGGGGCTGTTCGGGCCCGACAGCATGACGTGGCGCATCCACGCGGACCCCGTCATGGGCATCGGGGGCCTGCGGGCGCTGCACCTCCAGGCCCTCCACCCGCTCGCCATGGCGGGCGTCGCGCAGCACTCCGGCTTCCGCGCCGACCCGTGGGGGCGGCTGATGCGGACCGTCAACTACGTGACCACGGTGTCGTTCGGCACGACGGCGCAGGTCGAGCGCGCGGCCGCGCGCGTGCGCGGCATCCACCGGCCGCTGCACGGCGTCGAGCCGGAGTCGGGGGCGGCGTACCGCGTCGAGGACCCCGAGCTGCTGCGGTGGGTGCACTGCTGCCTGGTGGACTCGTTCCTCACGACGTACCGCCGCGCGGGCGGCCCGCTGACCGACGCCGAGGCGGACGCGTACGTCGCCGAGCAGGTTCGCGCCGCCGCGCTCGTCGGGATCGACCCCGGCGGCGTGCCTTCGTCGGTACGCGAGCTCGCGCACTACTTCGCGCTGATGCGCCCCGAGCTGCGGGCGACGAAGGAGGCGCGGCGGGCGGCGGCGTTCGTGCTGCTGCCGCCGATGCCGAGCCGCCGCCTCGCGGTGGCGAAGCCGGCGTGGGCGGGCATCGCGGGGACGGCGTTCGCGCTGATGCCGCGCTGGGCCAGGCGCCTCTACGGCGTGCCGGTCGTGCCCGGCCAGGACCTCGCGGCTACCGCGACCGTGCGGGCGCTGCGGACGTCGTTGCTGCTGGTGCCCGCGAGCGTGCGCGAGGGACCGCCGGTACGCGACGCCCGGGCGCGGGCGGCCGGGGTGTCGCCCGACGCGCGCCAGCAGGGCCGCCGCAGGCTGCTCGGCGAGACCGGCTAGGTCCTACAGCCGCGCCAGGCGCTCGGCGGCCGCCTCGAGCGTCTCCAGCCGCTTCGGGAACGCGAACCGGATCTTGTCGCGCCCCTTCGCGGGGTCCGCGTAGAACGACGAGCCCGGCACCGCCGCGACCCCGACCTCGGTGACGAGCCGCCGGGCGAACGCCACGTCGTCCCGCCCGGCGTCGAGGCCCTCGGTCGAGCACATGACGTAGTAAGCGCCGTCCGGCACCCGGAAGCCGAAGCCCGCCTTGTCCAGCGACGCGCAGAGGTGGTCGCGCCGCTCGCGGTAGTCGACGGCGAGGGAGTCGTAGTACTCCCTCGGCAGGCCCATCGCCGCCGCGCCCGCCTCCTGCAGCGGCGCGGCCGCGCCGACGGTGAGGAAGTCGTGGACCTTGCGGATCGCGGCCGTGTACTCCGGCGGGGCGATGGTCCAGCCGACCCGCCAGCCGGTGACGGCGTACGTCTTGGACATCGCGTTGATGGTGACCGTGCGGTCCTCGAGACCGGGCACGGTCGCGGGCGGGACGTGGCCGCCCTCGCCGAGATAGTGGATGTGCTCGTAGATCTCGTCGGTGAACACGAGGGCGTCGTGGGTGTTGCAGAGCTCGGAGATCAGGTCGAGCTCGGCGCGGCTGAACACCTTGCCCGTCGGGTTGTGCGGCGTGTTGACGATGACCGCGCGCGTGCGGTCGCTGAACGCCGCCCGCAGCTCCGCCTCGTCGATCGACCAGTCGGGCTCGTGGAGGGTGACGTAGCGCGGGACGGCGCCGGAGAGGATCGCGTCGGGGCCGTAGTTCTCGTAGTAGGGCTCGAAGACGACGACCTCCTCGCCCGGGTCCACGAGCGCGAGGCAGGTGGCGATCATCGCCTCCGTCGAGCCGCACGTGACGCACAGCTCGCGCTCGGGGTCGACGGTCCAGCCGGGGTAGGTGCGCTCGACCTTGGCGGCGACCGCGTCGCGGAACCGCTTGGCGCCCCAGGTGATCGCGTACTGGTTGACGTCGGCGTCGATCGCCGCCTTCGCCGCCTCCTTGAGCTCCGGCGGGCAGGCGAAGTCGGGGAAGCCCTGCGCGAGGTTGATGCCGTCGTGCTGCAGGCACAGGCGGGTCATCTCGCGGATGACGGACTCGGTGAACGTCTCGGCCTTGGCACTCACACGCATGGCGGCACCCTACGTCGGCGGCGGCGCCGGGCCGGGAGCGTCCAGGAGGACGAGCGGGCCGTCGTCGGGCGCGGCGGGGGCGGGCGGGGCGGGCGGGGCGGGGGCCGGCGGCGCGGACGAGGCGGGCGGGGCGGAGGCCGGCGGGGCGGGCGGGGCGGGTGGCGCGGGCGGCACGGTGCGGTCGCCGTCGGAGGCGAGGCCGTCCCACGGCTCCCGCGCGCGCGGCACCACCGCGCGCCCCGCCGGGCACGAACGGTGGAAGTCGCACCACGCGCACCCGGGGCTCGCCGCGGTCGGGTACGCCTCGTCGGGGTCCGCGCCCGCCTCGACGGCGGCCTTGGCGGCGCGCACCTCCTCCGCCGTCTCCGACATCCGGTCGAGGTGGCGCCGCAACGACTCCACGGTGTGCTCGTGCGCGACCACGTCGCCGGTGGGCACGTGGTGCAGCTCGACCCGCCGCACCGGCCTGCGCAGCGTGCGCTCGGCGGCGTACGCGTAGATCGCCAGCGCCCACGACCCGCGCGCCTCCTCGGCGGAGACGCCCGAGCGGCCGGTCTTGTAGTCGACGACGACGAGCTCGCCGGAACGGTCGTCGAGCCGGTCGAGCCGGCCGAAGAACTGGTTGTCGCCGTAGAGGCCGACGACCTTGCGCTCGACGGCGTACGGCTCCGTCGCCGGGTCGACGCCGGCGACGTACGACGTCACCCACGACCGCGCCCGCGCGCGCCACTCCGACTCCTGCGCGTCGTCGCGGTACCCGTCCTTCACCCACGCGAGGTCGAGCAGCGACGACGCCGCCCCCACGGTGCGCCGGTCGGGCGGGAGCAGGTGCCAGTCGCGCAGGACGCTGTGCACGGACACGCCGAGCGAGAAGTGGGCGGACGGGCCGTAGCGCGCGGGCGGCGGGCGGTCGACGTACTGGTGCCGGTAGCGGCGCGGGCAGTCGCGCCAGGCGTCGAGCGCCGACGGCGACACGCGCAGCAGCGGCCGGGCGAGGCCGGTCAGCGGGAGCGTGTCTGCCGTCATGCGTACGACCTTCGCACCCCCCTGTGACAAAAACCGATAGCCACGCGGCGAAAACCCCCCGACCGGGCCATTCCGCCCCCGGCAAGGGCGCGGGACGCTGGTGAGCATGGGACTGCGACGCAACGCCAGCACCTGGGTCCGCACGATCGCCGGCGCGCGCGCCGAGGCGCCCGCGGCGACGCCGGCCGCGACGTACCTCGCCACGGAGGCGAAGCGCGACGTCGACCTGCTCCAGGCGGCGCTGCACGACCCGGTGACGGGCCTGCCCGAACGCGCCCTCCTCCTCGACCGCATCGCGCTCGCCCTCGCGCGGGCCCGGCGCGGCAAGACCGAGGTCGCCGTGCTGCTGCTCGCGCTCGACCACGGCCGCACCGACCGCGCGCTGCGGGAGTTCGGCGAGCACGTGCTCCGGGCGGTACGCGACACCGACACGGTCGCGAGGTTCGGCCCCGACGACTTCGCGGTCCTCTGCGACGGCGTGGACGACCGCGACCGCCTCGGCATCGTCGCGGCGCGGATCGCGGACGGCCTGACCCTCGACGTCGGCATGGAGATCGTCCTGGCCGACGGGGACACGCCGCCGGTCGCGCTGCTGGACCTGGCTGAGCAGGCGCTCGCCGAGACCCGGCGGCGCCGCGAGGGCTAGCCGCGAGACCTAGGCGGCGCGGACCGCGCGGCGCAACGCCGCGAGCTGCCCCTTGTGGAGGTACGCCGCGCCGAGGCGTTGCGCGGCCTCGTGCAGGCGCGCGTCCTGGTAGTTCGAGTACACGACGATCCGCAGCTCCGGCATGGTCCTGCGCAGGCGGCGTACGACCTCGATGCCGTTGGGGCCCGGCGGCATCCGGTAGTCCACGACGAGGACGTCGGGGCGCAACGCCTCGCACAGCGCGACGGCCTCCTCGCCCGACTCGGCCGCGCCGACGACGTCGTGCCCCTCGAGCCCGAGGTCGAGCACGAGCAGGTCGAGCGCGTCGACGTCGTTGTC
Organism: Frankiaceae bacterium; assembly: GCA_035940575.1. GTDB lineage: Bacteria > Actinomycetota > Actinomycetes > BP-191 > BP-191 > BP-191. Next base: position 46,292 of record DASZER010000047.1, read on the forward strand.
GGCGACGACGATCCGGCTCATGCGCCCACCGGCTCCGCGGGGGCGGCCGCGCGCGGGAGCGTCACCGTGAACACCGCTCCCCCGTCGGGGCCGCGGCCGGCGGTGATCGTGCCGCCCTGCGCCTCGACGAGGCGGCGGCTGATGTAGAGGCCGAGGCCGGTGCCCGTCGACGTGGACGTACGCCCGCGCACGAACTTCTCGAACACCCGCGTCAGCTCCGCGTCCGACAGGCCTGGCCCGTGGTCGCAAACCGACACGGAGACGGTCGCGCCGTCGTCGGTCACGCAGACCCCGATGGGCGACAGCGGCGGGGAGGACTTCACGGCGTTGTCGAGCAGGTTCGTGACGACCTGGCGCATGCGGTCGACGTCGCAGCGCACCCACGCCGCCGACTCCGGCAGCTCGAGCGTGATGACGCGGTCGGGGCGCAGGTCGCGCTCGGCGGCGACGGCGGAGGAGATCTCCTCGCGCAGGTCGACGTCCTCCATCGTGTACGTCATCCCTGCCGCCTCGATGCTGGACGTGTCGAGGACGTCGCGGGTCAGCGAGTGCAGGCGCCTGGCGCTCGACATCGCGCGCGAGATCGCCCGCTGCCGCTCGCCCTCGGTCATGACCTCCCAGTGGTCGAGCGTCGTCTGGAGGAAGCCCATCATCCCGGCGACCGGCGTCCGCAGCTCGTGGCTGACGATGCTGATGAACTCCTCGCGCACCGCCGCGATCTCCTCCAGGCGGCGCTGCTCCTCGCGGGCGCGGCGCAGCCGGCGGGCCAGCGTCACGAGCGCGACGCCCGCGCCGAGCAGGCCGGCGACGATGACGTACGCCAGCGCGGAGCGCAGCGGGCCGGTCAGCGCGCCCTCGAAGTCGTCCACGTCCTGGCGGAACACCGAGCGCCACCCCGCCGCCCGCACCGGCTCGACCACGACGATCTGGCCGTGCGCGCGGTGGAAGCCGTTGGCGCCGCGCGCGAGGACCGGCTCGTCCAGCGGCTTGCCGAGCAACGCCGCGTTGCTCGACGCCACCACGACGCCCGCCTCGTCGACGAACGTGAACTCGCCCGTCTTGCCGCTGCGGAGCTGCGAGACCTCCTCGTTGAACGCCGACTCCACCGACACGTCGCTCTCCACGAGCATCGCGCCGATGACCTTCTGCGAGGGGGCGCGCAGCGGGAACGCGATGACGATGACCGGCTGCGCCGTCGTGATGCCGGGGCCGACGCGCAGGATCGCCGGCGTGCCGGCGAGCACGGCGTCGAGGCCGGGCCTGGAGTAGACGGAGCCGACGGAGGACGGGTCGCGCAGCAGCGTGCCGTTGGTGACGACGCCGCCGGAGTTGACGAGGAAGAAGCCGGTGCGCGCCTTGGGGTTGAGGCTCTGCAGCTCGTCGAGGCGGCCCTTGTCGACGGGGTCGCGGACGGTGACGTTGTACGCGGGCCCGGCCGAGACGATGCCGTTGAACGACTCGAACACTCCCGCCATGCGGGTGTCCATGCTCTTGGCGAGCTGCTGCACCTGCGCGAGCTGGAGCCGTTCGAGCGCGCGCGTGCCGTCGGCCTGCGCGCGCAGCACCGTCGCGAGGACGAGGCCGGCGGTCGCGAGGACGAGGAGCACCGCGCCGCCGATGACGAGGCGGTCGCGCCTGGTGGTGTTCACGTACGGCTCCCTCACATGCTCCGGGCGGGGACGACGGACGACGCGCGCTGGGCGGGCGCCGTCGCGTCGGCGAGCGGCAGGCGTACGACCATCGCGGTGCCGTGCGGCTCGCGGCCGCGCACCTCGACGTCGCCGCCCATCTGCGTGACGAGCTCGTGCACGACGGACAGGCCGATGCCGGCGCCGCGCGTCGACCGCGCGACGTCGGACTCGCCTCGGTAGAAGCGGGTGAACACGCGCAGCCTGTCCTCGGGCGCGATGCCGGGGCCGCTGTCGGCGACGACGACCTCCGCGTGCTCGCCTACGACGCGCAGCGACACCTCGACGTCGGTGCCCGCGGGCGAGAACTTCGCGGCGTTGGTGAGCAGGTTCGCGAGCACGCGCTCGATCGCGCGCGGGTCGGCCATCGCGAAGACGCCGGGCTGCAGGTCCGTACGCAGGCCGTGGTCGCCGAGCGCCGGGACGACCTGGCTGGCGAAGCCCGCGACGACGATGTCCAACGGCAGCGGCGAGACGTGCGTCTGCAACGCCTGGCGCTCGAGCCGCGCGAAGTCGAGCAGGTCGTCGACGAGCATGCCGAGGCTCGTGGAGTTGCGGCCGATGCGGCGCAGGAAGTCGCGGCGCTGCTCCTCGGTGAGGTCGTCGTAGCGCTCGTTGAGCATCCGCGCGAAGCCGCCGATCGCGGTGATCGGCGTGCGCAGCTCGTGGGAGATCGTGCCGAGGAACGCGTCCTTGAGCTGGTCGACCTCCTGGAGGCGGCGGACCGTGCCCTGCTCGCGCTCGTAGAGCTCGACGTTGTACGTCGCCACGGCGATGAGGTCCGCGGCCGCGCGCAGCGCGTCGACCTGCGTCGGCGCGAGCGCCTCCTTGGCCGACAGGCGCAGCCTGCCGATCGTCCGGCCCGCCCGCAGCAGCGGGATCGCGGCCTCGGCGCCGGCCGCGACGCCGTCGTTGCCGACGAGCACCACGGGGTCGCCGTCGCCCCTGCACCGGCCGATCGCGAACACGTCGACGAGGCCGCCGTGCTCCCCGAGCAGCTCGACGGCGAAGCCGTCCAGCGCGAACTCGTCCGACAGCCGTACCGCCACGGCGGGCAGCACCTCGGCGAGGTCGAGGCTCTGCTGCAGCAGCGGGCCGACCTCGGCGATCGTGCGGGTCTCGCGTTCGAGCGCGTCGGTGGACGCGACCGCGCGGGCGACCTCGCGGCTCGACCTGCGGCTCACCAGCAGCACGGCGAGCGCGCCGAGGACGCCGAGCGCGAACGTCGTCCACGCCACCGCGCCGGCGCCGCCGTCGATGCGCGGCGAGACCGTGAGCTGCCACGGCTGGCCGAGGACGGTGACGGTGTGGTCGACGCTGCGGGCGTTGCGGGTCACCTCGGGCGTGACGCGGGTGCCGCCGACGGTCAGCGCCGCGGACTCGGTCGCGCCCGTCGCGTGACCGAGCAGCGAGCGCGGCTCGACGAGCGCGAGGACCCACGACGACAGCGCCGCGCGGCGCTGGTCGGTGGTGCGGGTGGGGCCGGCGTAGACGGGGATCGCGACCGCGACGGTGCCCTCGACGGCGGCGGCGTGCGGGTCGCCGGTGTCGCGGGCGAGCTCCAGCGCGGGGCGCATCCGCAGGGCGAGGCCGGCGAGGTCGACGGTCGAGGGGATGGCGCCGGTCACCGGCGCGGGGCCGCCGTCGCGGGGCAGGTACAGCACGCCGGAGATGCCTCCGGGGGACACGAGGCCGACGACCTGCGGCAACGGCACGCCGGGCACGCGCGCCGTAGCGGGCGCGAGGACGGCGAGGTGGTCGACGGAACGGTGCAGCGCGTCCAGCGACGAGTCGAACGCGCGCGTCGACGCGGCGGCGGTACGGGCCGCGCCGGACTGGCGCGCGTGGACGGCGGCTTCCCCCACGGCGCGCGCGGCGACGCCGCCTCCGAGCAGGAGCAGCGCGGACGCGGCGAGGGCGCCGCCGGTCAGGCGGGGGGCGCGAGCCGCCACAACGTCTCCGGCAGACGGCCGTACTCGGTCTTCGCGAGGCACGCCTCGACGCCGATGCGGCGCGCCGCCACGGTCGTCTCGTCGTCGAGGTAGGCGGAGAACAGCACGATCTGCTGCTCCGGGTACTCGGCGAGGATCTTCTCGGCGACCTCGAGGCCCGTCATGTCCGGCATGCGGTGGTCGAGCACGACGACCTCGGGGCGCTGCTCGCGCCAGCGCAGGAGCGCCTCGGCGCCGTCGCACGCCTCGCCGGCCACGGCCAGGCCGTTGTTGGCGGCCTCGATCACGGCGCGGACGAGGAAGCGCATGTCCTCCTCGTCGTCGACGATGAGGGCTCTGGTGAGAGGTACGTCCGTCGCGGGGGCCATACGTCATGGTCCGCGCGGAGCCCCGCTGCGAACAATGACACGATCGGGTCATCCTCAGGGGGTCCGTCCCGATTCGTCCCCGGGGCTTACGTCCCCTCCGGCGTCCCGAACGGCGCGACCCCGGACGCCCTGCCCCGCAACGCCTCCCACACCTCCGGCGCGGTCGTCTCGCGACCGAGCCTGCGGCCGGTGAGCGAGCCGTGGTCGTCGCTGGACCCCGTCGTCAGCAGGCCGAGGTCGCGGGCCAGCGCGCGCAGGCGTTCGCGCGTGCCGGGCTCGTGGTCGGGGTGGTCCACCTCCAGCGCCGCGAGGCCGGCGTCCGCGAGGTCGGCGATCACGTCCTCGCCGACGACGCGGCCGCGCTTGACCGCGCCCGGGTGCGCGAACACCGCGACGCCGCCCGCGGCGTTGACCAGCTCGACGGCGCGGCGCGGGTCGAGCGAGTACTTCTCGACGTACGCCCTGCCGTCGTTGCCGATCCACTCGTCGGTGAACGCGCCCGCCACGTCCTCCACGACCCCGGCCTCGACCATCGCCCGCGCGACGTGCGGGCGGCCGATCGCGCCGCCGCCCGAGATCTCGGCGACCCGCTCGTACGTCACCGCGACGCCGAGGTCGTTGAGCCGCGCCACCATGTCACGGGCCCGCCTGTCGCGGTCGGTACGGATCCGGTCCAGCTCCGCACGCAGCGCCGCGTCGTCGGGGTCGAACAGGTACGCCAGCAGGTGCAGCGACAGCCCGTCGCGCAGGCACGAGACCTCCGCGCCGCGCACCAGCGTCAGCCCGTCGGGAAGCGCCGCGGCGGCGTCGTCCCAGCCGGCCGTCGTGTCGTGGTCGGTGAGCGCGACGACGTCGAGGCCGGCCGCGCGCGCGTTGCGCACCACTTCGGCGGGCGGGTCCGTCCCGTCGCTGCGGTCGCTGTGGGCGTGCAGGTCGA
>DASZER010000048.1:0-53180 GCA_035940575.1 Frankiaceae bacterium
GTAGTCCGCGAGCACGGCCGGGTCGAACGCGAGCACGTCGAACGACGCGATGGCCGCGCCCTCCTTCGTCCCCTCGGTCATCTGCACGTTCGCGGTCGCGCGCGGCGCGACGCGGGACTGCTCGTTCTTCTTGCCGGGGCAGAGCTCGCCCTTCTTGGTCTGCGTGCGGTTGACCTTCGGCGGCACGACCCACGGCGACCCGAGGTCCTTCGCCCCTACGACCAGCGCCTTGACGCTCGCCTGGTCGGTGGCGACCGGGGGCAACGTCGGCGTGGGAGTCGGCGACGCGGTGGACGGCGCGGGCGACGCGACCGGCTCGCCGCCGCCTCCCCCGCAGGCCGTGGTCAGGGCGAGCAACGACGCGAGGACGAGCCGGCGGGGAGGCATGGACCCCGTTCTACCGGATCACCGCGCGCGGCGCGCCGGTAACGTCAGGACTCGTGACGGGCCTGACGCTGACCGGCGAACGCACGCTGCCGGGCATCGCCGACGAGAACTACTGGTTCCGGCGGCACGAGGTCGCGTACGCCTGGCTGCTCCCCTGGTGCACCGGCGCGCGCGTCCTCGACGCGGGCTGCGGCGAGGGCTACGGCGCCGCCGCGCTGCGCCGCGTCGCGGCGGGCGTGGTGGCGTTCGACTACGACGCCGCCGTCGTCGCCCACGTCGCCGGCACCTACCCCGCGATCGCGACGGTGCGCGGGGACCTCCAGCGGATGCCGTTCGCGGACGCGGCGTTCGAGGTCGCCGTGAACCTCCAGACGATCGAGCACCTGCACGACCAGCCCGGCTTCGTACGCGAGTGCGCGCGGGTGCTGCGGCCGGCGGGGACGTTCGTCGTCACGACGCCGAACCGCCTGACGTTCTCCCCCGGCCGCGAGACGCCGCTCAACCCGTTCCACACCCGCGAGCTCTCGCCCGGCGAGCTGCGGGACCTGCTCGCGCCGGAGTTCGCCGTGACCCGGATGCTCGGCATCCGCCACGGCGGGCGCATCCGGCGGTGGGAACGCCGCCACGGCCCCCTCGTCGACGCGCAGCTCGCGTCGCCGCCGCAGGAGTGGCCGGCCGGGCTGCGGGCGTTCGTGGCGCGGCTGACCGCGCGCGACTTCGAGGCGACGACGGACGACCTCGACGCGAGCCTCGACCTGCTCGCGGTCGCGGTCCGCCGGTGAGCGCCGGAACGCTCTGCCTCGTCCTCCACACGCACCTGCCGTGGCTCGCGCACGCGGGCGCGTGGCCCGTCGGCGAGGAGTGGCTGCACCAGGCGTGGGCGACGTCGTACGACCCGGTGGCCGACGTCCTCGAACGCCTCGCCGCCGAGGGGCGCACGAGCCTGCTCACCCTCGGCGTCACGCCCGTCGTCAACGCGATGCTGGACGACCCGTATCTCCTGCGGCAGCACCACACGTGGCTCGGCGGCTGGCAGGTCCGCGCGGCGTCGCTCGCCGCTCGGCCTGGCGCCGACGCGGCGCTGCGGGAGACGGCGTCGTACGAGTGGCGGCTCGCGACGCGCGCGCTCGAACGGTTCGAGAGCCGCTGGCGCCACGGCGGCTCGCCCGTCCTGCGCGACCTGCGCGACAGCGGCGCGGTCGAGCTGCTCGGCGGGCCCGCCACGCACCCGTTCCAGCCGCTCGTCGCCGACGAGCGCCTCGTCGACGCGCAGCTCCGCGTCGGCCTGGACGACCACGCCTACCGGCTCGGCACGCGGCCGCGCGGGATCTGGGCGCCCGAGTGCGGCTACCGGCCCGGCCTCGAGGAGCACTACGCGCGGAACGGCGTCGGGCACTTCCTCGCCGACGGGCCGACGCTGCTCGCCTCGGGCGCGGCCACCGACGCCGCCTGGACCGTCGGCGGCACCGACGTCGTCGTGGCGGGCAGGGACCTCGACGTCACCTACCGCGTCTGGTCGCCGCGCTCGGGCTACCCCGGCGGGCGCTGGTACCGCGACTTCCACACGTTCGACCACGGCTCGGGCCTGCGCCCCGCGCGGGTGACGAGCGTGCGGACGCCGCCCGAGGAGAAGCGCCCGTACGACCCCGAGCGCGCGGCGGCGGCGGTCGCGGCGGACGCGCGCGACTTCGTGCGCGTCGTCGTGGAGCGGCTGCGCGAGCGCGACCTCGTCGTGGTGGCGTACGACACCGAGCTGTTCGGCCACTGGTGGCACGAGGGTCCCGCCTGGCTCGAACGCGTGCTGCGGCTGCTGCCGGAGGCGGGCGTACGGCTCGCCACCCTCGGCGAGCTCGAGCCGCGCGGCCGCGTGGACCTGCAGGCCGGGTCGTGGGGGTCGGGCAAGGACTACCGCGTCTGGGAGAACGAGCACGTCGGCTGGATGCTCGACCAGTCGCGCGACGTGCAGCGGCGGCTGCTCGACGTGGTCGACAAGCGCGGCGCCGGCATCGCCCGCGACCCGGCGCTCGACCAGCTCGCGCGGGAGGCGTTCCTCGTCATGTCGAGCGACTGGGCGTTCTGCGTGACCAAGGACTCCGCCGCGGACTACGCCCGCGCCAGGCACTCCGCGCACGTCCGGCGCTTCACCGAGCTGGCCGATGCGGTCGAGTCACGCCACGACGCGCGCGCGGCGCACCTGGCGGCGCGGCACCGCACCGTGGACTACGCCTTCGGGCACCTCGACGCGCGGGCGCTCTAGGCACCGAGCGGCGGCACGACCGACAGGCGCGGTGACACCTCGCGGGGCAGCGACACCGTCACCGTCGTCCCCACGCCGACCGTCGACGCGATGTCGACGCGGCCGCCGTGCGCCTCGGCGAAGTGGCGTACGAGCGACAGGCCGATGCCGAGCCCGCCGTGGGCGCGGGTCATGCTGCCGTCACCCTGGTAGAAGCGGTCGAACACCCGCGGCAGCACGTGGTCCGGGATGCCGATGCCCCTGTCGGTCACCGTCACGTCGACCGTGTCGGCCGTCGCGACGAGCCGGCACGAGATCGGCGTCCCCGGCTCGGAGAACTTGGCGGCGTTGGACAGCAGGTTGCCGACGATCCGCTCGCACTTCGCGGGGTCCGAGAACGTCGTCAACGGCCCCTCCGGCACGTCGAGGTCGACGTCGCGACCGGTCACGTCCGACGACGCGGACACCCATCGCGGCAGCGCCTCCGTCCAGTCGATGGGCTGGAGCTCCAGGCGGGTCTGCCCCGACGCGGCGACGGTCTCCGCGAGCAGCGCCTCGATGAGCCCGGTGAGCTCGGTGGAGCGGCGGCGCATCATCTCCACGATGCGCTCCTCCTGCTCCGGCGTGAGGCGGCCGCGGCCGGCGTGCAGGGTGCGGGCGGCGAGCCCGAGCGAGGTGGCGGGCGTGCGCAGCTCGTGGGAGACGTTGGCGAGGAACTCGTCCTTGCGCCTGTTCAGCTCCAGCAGCCGCGCGGCGACGTCGCCCTCCTGGCGGTACGACCGCGCGTGGGCCAGCGCGAGCGCGAGCTGGTCGGCGACCTGCGAGACGCGGTAGCGCTCGGCGTCGGAGAACGAGCGCCGCGTCCTGTCGTACAGCGACAGCGACCCGAGCACCTCGCCGCGGTAGCGGATCGGGACGCCCGCGAGGCAGCGCGCGCCCCAGCGCACCAGCGCCTCCTCGTCGCCGAGCAGCGCGCCGGCGTCGCCGACGTAGTGCGCCTCGCCGCTGCGTACGACCGCCGCCGACATGCCGGGGCCGTCGACGCGGAACGACGTGCCGGAGTACGGCCCCGTCACGAGCTCGGGCAGCCCCCTGGCCGCGGCGACCCACAGCTCCTCGCCCTCCACGAGCAGCACGGAGCCGGCGTCCCACCCCGACACGGCGAGCGCGGCGTCGAGGCCGACCTCGGCGAGCTCGGTGTCGGGGAGGTTCGCGGTCGCGGACTCCAGGACGGCGTGGACGGCGCGGTTGGAGCGCAACGACTCCCGCAGCGTGTTCGCGACCTCGCTGCCGAAGTACGCGACGAGCAGGTAGCCGACGAGGTGGAGGAAGAGGCGTTCGAGCGACGCGTCGCCCGCCAACGACAGCACCGCGAACTGCACCAGCGCGACCGCGACCGGCGCCGCCCACCGCGCGGCGCCCGCGAAGAACACCGCGCCGAAGAACACCACCAGCACCTCGAGCACCTCGTCGAGCACCGGCCCCGCGGGGCTGGGCGCGACGGGCACCGCGATGAGGCCCGCGTAGACGACGAGGACGACGAACACCGTGCGGCGGGACACGTGCGCCAGCAGGTCGCGCCGCGCGATGACGACGGTCAGGCCGAGCGTGGCGACGAGCAGCGCGCCGAACGCCGCCCACTCGCCCGGCTCCTTGCTCTGCACGGTGCCCGCGAGGACGTACGCCAACGCCCCGAGCAGCGCGAAGCGCGGGATGAGCCTGCGCATGCGCGCGTCGGTGTACGGGTCGTCGAACAGCGACTCCCCCGCTCGCGGCTTCCTCGGCACCCCCCCATGGTTCCCCGTTTTCGGCGCCAGGGAGGGCACCTGCGACGATTCGTTGCCGATGAACGTCCTGATGCTCTCCTGGGAGTACCCGCCCCGCGTGGTCGGCGGGCTCGGCAGGCATGTCCACGCGCTGGCGACGTCGCTCGTGCGGGAGGGCCACGAGGTGGTCGTCGTCACCCGCGACCACGAGGACGCGCCGGACGACACGGTCGTGGAGGGCGTACGCGTCGTCCGCGTCACCGAGGACCCGCCGCTGGTGCCGTTCGAGGAGCTGCTTGCCTGGGTGATGGCGTTCAACCACTCCATCGTGCGGGCCGGGCTCGGCGTGCTCGACGGGTGGGAGCCCGACGTCGTGCACGCGCACGACTGGCTCGTCGCGCACGCCGCCAAGACGATCAAGGACCACACGGGCCTGCCGCTCGTCGCGACCGTGCACGCCACCGAGGCTGGCCGCCACCAGGGCTGGCTGCCGGGACCGGTCAACCGCGCGATCCACTCCGTGGAGTGGTGGCTGACGTACGAGGCGCGGCGCGTGGTGACGTGCAGCGCGTACATGCGCGACGAGGTGCTGCGGCTGTTCGCGCTGCCGCCGGAGAAGGTCGACGTCATCCCGAACGGCATCGACCTCGCCCACTGGCACGCCGACTCCCGCCGCGTCGCGGAGCTGCGCCGCCACCTGACGCCGGACGGCGCGCCGTTGCTGCTCTACGCCGGGCGCCTGGAGTACGAGAAGGGCGTCCACACCGTCCTCGAGGCGCTCCCCCGGCTGCGCCGCCGCCACCGGGGCGTTCGGCTCGTCATCGCCGGCGTCGGGACGCACGAGGAGGAGCTGCGCTCGATCGCGCGGTCGCTGCGGGTCGGGCGGGCGGTCGACTTCCTCGGCTTCATGTCGCCCGACGACCTCGCGGTGCTCGCGGCCGCGGCGGACTGCGCGCTCGTGCCGTCGCTGTACGAGCCGTTCGGCATGGTCGCGCTGGAGTGCGCGGCCGCGGGGACGCCACTGGTCGTGGCGGACACCGGCGGCCTGCGGGAGTTCGTGTCGCCGGGCGTGACGGGGCTGCGGTTCCCGCCCGGCAACCCCGCCGCGCTCGCCGACGCCGTCACGCGCCTGCTCGGCGACCAGGTGCTGTCGCAACGCCTCGTCCGCGACGCGCGCGAGACGCTCGCCCGCGACTACACCTGGGACGCGATCGCCCGGCGCACGGCGGGGACGTACGAGCGCGCCGTGCGCGAGGAGCGCTCGCTGCGCGCGGGCCTCGTCGCGGAGGCGAAGGTGCCGTTGCGGGTGCTGTACGACAGCAGCCGCCTGCTCGCGACGGGCGACCCGGGCGCCTAGCTACAGGACCCGGTGCGGGCCCTGCCAGCACTCGTACCAGAGGTCCGACTGCGACTCGTCCAACGCGTAGACGACGCGCTCGTCGAGGCAGTCGACGTCGTCGACGAGCGTGTCGCCGCCGCGCCAGACCTGGCCGTTCTCGACCCAGACGTTGGCGACGTCGTTGTTCACGCAGAGGTCGGCGTCCGTCGGGCAGGACGCCTGCGCGGGACCGCCCGCGAGGGCGGCGGCCGCCAGGGCGGCGAGAGCGATGCGCCTCACAGGATCGGCACCTCCGCGTAGTCGACGTCGCACGCGTACGCCTCGGGGAACACGTCGCAGTACGTCGCCGCGAGCGGCGTGCCGCGGTCGAGCGAGAGGACGATGTGCGGCATGTCGATGGACCAGAACGTCACGTTGATCGCGTACGCCTCGCCGGCGACGCCGACGCACAGGGTCCTGCCGTTGAACAGGCCGGCCTCGAGGAGCACGACGACCGGGTCCTCGACGTCGAAGACGTCGGGGCAGTACGCGCTCCAGTCGCGCTCGAGCGTGACGTTCGGCGTCTGGTTGACGTGGGGCTTCGCGATGTCCAGCGAGCCCGCGACCGACGCGCCGAACCTGAAGCACACGCGCGTCCAGTACCAGCCGTCGTCGTAGACCCAGACGCGGTCGTTGCGGTCGTCGGCCGTGAGCAGCCGGGTGGACCTGTCGTAGGGGCATTCCCCCGACGCGGCGGACGCGGGCGCGGCGGTGGCGACGAGCGCGCCGGCCGCGACGACGGCGGCGGCGAGCGCGGTGGCGAGCCGGCGCATCACAGCACCCGGTCCGGGCCGAAGGCACAGGCGGCGTACGCCTCGTAGTCGCGCTCGGGCGCGCGGAGGTACGCGAGGTACTCGGGCGCGCAGAACACGAACTGGTCCGTCAGCGACCAGCCGCCGCGGTGCACCTCGACGGTGCCGTTGCGGGTCACGACGGACACCGAGGTGACCTCGTTGTCGACGCAGTACGACGCCTCGGCGTGGCAGGCGGCCTGCGCCACGCCGGGCAGCGCCAGGGCCGCGGCGACGGCCGCGAGCGCGAGGCGACGGGGGGTGAGGGGCATGCGGGGCTCCTTGGGAAGGGCGGGCATCGCCCTCTTTACGCCCGGCGCGGCCGCACCCCTACGCGATCGTGCCGCCGCCGGGCGGTGGGCGCGGGACCGCGTCGGGTCCGGCGCCCACGCCCGAAGGGCGAGCGCTACTAGAGGACCCGGCGCGTGGACTGGTAGCAGCTCATCCACTGGTACGCGAGCGACGTGTCCTGCAGGTAGTCGAGGTACTGGGTCCCGCAGAGCACGAACCGGTCGAGGGCCGTGTCGCCGTTGGTCCAGAGCTCGAACGTCGGGACCCCTGCGACGATCGGCAGCCCCACGACGTCGAGCGTCGTCGCCGTGCCGTTGATCTCGACGCAGAGCGTGCCGGTGGGGCCGCCCACCCCGTACGTGATGCTGAACGGCACCGGCTGGCGCGACTCGAAGATCGGCATCTCGCACGGGAACTGCCCGGTGCCCGGCTGCACCTCGGGCTCGCCGAGCGTGACGGTGCCGTTCACGACCAGGACGAGGTCGAACAGGTCCATCGACCGGAGGCAGACGTTCGTCTGCGTCGGCGAGACGGCCTGCGTCGCGATCGTCGTCGGGCTGCCCAGCACGTCGAAGTCGACGAGCGGTACGGCGGCGGAGCACGACGGCGGCAGGTTCGTCGCCGAGGCGGCGGGCGCGGCCGCGGCGAGGCCGGCGGCGAGGACGGGCGTGAGGACCGCGACCGTGACGGCGCGCGGCATGGATCGGACCATGGGTGATCCCCCCAAGGATCGAGCGCGGGCCTCTGGGTGGCCCGGGCAAGGACGGCACCGTAGCCCGGCCCGCTCGCCCCCGAAAGGGAGGTACGCGACATTTCCGGCCGGCGCATCAGCGGCCGGCGCGTCAGCGGTCGGCGCGGGCCTTCGCGCGGGTGCGGCGGCGCGCGCCGCCGGCGTGCCGCGCCGTGGTCGCGGCGGCCTCGGCCGCTTCGGCGGCCTTGCGGGCCATGTCCTCGTGGGCGAGGCGCAGCTCCTCGGCGGCGCGGTAGTCGTCGAGCCTGTTGCGGACGACGCGCGCGGGCACGCCCACGGCCACGGAGTACGGCGGGATGTCCTTGTTCACGAGGCAGTGCGACGCGATGACGGAGCCGTGGCCGATGTGCACGCCGCGCAGCACCGAAGCCTTCTCGCCGATCCACACGTCGCGGCCGATGCGGACGGGCGACTTCACGATGCCCTGGTCCTTGATGGGGACGTTGATGTCGCTGAACACGTGGTCGAAGTCGCAGATGTAGACCCAGTCGGCGGCGAGCGCCGCCTCGCCGAACTCGATGTCGAGGTAGCAGTTGACGGTGTTGTCCTTGCCGAACACGCACTTGTCGCCGATGCGCAGGTTCCCCTCGTGGCAACGGATCGCGTTGCCGTTGCCGACGTGCACCCACCTGCCGATCACCATGCGGCCGAAGCCCTTGCGGGCGTAGAGCTCGACGTTCTTCCCCATGAAGACGAAGCCCTCGGTCACGATGTGCCGGTTGAACAGCCGCCACTTGAAGAAGCGCCAGTAGCGGACGAGGTACCAGGGGGTCCACGCGCGGTTGCGGACGACCCACCTCAGGCTCGCCCACGTCAGATAGCGCGCCTGGCGCGGGTCCCTGCTCACCCCGAGAACGCTAGCCGACGTGTAATCAGCCGTGTGCCGCGCCGTGTGTCAGGGGCAGCGCTCGCTGCCCGGACACAGGGGAAGCCATGACGATCGCCCGTCTCCTCACCGCCTGCGCCGTCGCCGGCGGCGCCGTGCTGTTCGCGGCCGCGCCCGCGGACGCGGACGTGGCGGTCGCCGTCGCTCTCGTCGTCCCGGGCGGCGCGGGGTGCCCGGCCGGGTACAGCGAGGTCGCCAGGTCCGACCGGGCCACGCTCTGCTACCACGTCGAGGACCCGGACTGGAAGCTCCTGGTCGACGGGTCGCCGTGCGGCACCGCCGGTGACACGGGGTGGACCGAGTACGCCGTCCTCGACACGGTGCGCCTCTGCGTGAGGACGTAGGCCTACGGCTTCGTGCCCGTGACGAGGGCGTTGTAGAAGAACGCCTTCGGGACGAACGGCCGCAGCAGCGTCTCGTCCACCCACGTCAGCCGCCGCCACGTGTCGAACGCGAAGAGCTTCCAGCGCGTGCCGAGGCGCTCGGGGTTGACGGCGTACTCGACGGTACGGATCGGCCAGCCCGCCCACGCGGCGGTCAGCTCCTCCGCGTCCACGCGGACGTCGGCCGCGCCGGCGGCGAGGGCGAGCCGCGCGAGGTCGTTCGGGTGGAACGTGTGCAGGTCGACCTGCGACTCCAGCGCCGCGGCCTCGCTCGACGCCTTGAGCTCGTCCTTGGGCCGGCTCCACCCGGCCTTGAACGGCGGCAGGTGGCTCAGGTGGGTCGCCGCGACCCAGGCCGCGTGCGAGAGCTTGCGGGCGACGAGGTCGCCGTACGTCGTCGGCTCCCCCGCGACGACGAACCGCCCGCCGGGCTTGAGCACGCGCAGCACCTCGCGCAGCGCCTGCTCGACGTCGGGGATGTGGTGCAGGACGGCGTGGCCGACGACGAGGTCGAACGTGTCGTCGTCGTACGGCAGCGACTCGGCGTCGGCGACCTTGCCGTGGACCTCGAAGCCGAGGTCGCGCGCGTTGCGCTCGGCGACCTTGACCATGCCCGGCGAGATGTCGGTGACGTGCGCCTCGCCGATGACGCCTGCGAGCTTGAGGTTCAGCGTGAAGAAGCCGGTGCCGCAGCCGATCTCGAGCACCGTGCCGTACGGCCAGCCCTCGGTCCCCGCCATCCGCACGAACCGGTCGCGCGCGTACTCGACGCAGCGCTCGTCGTACGAGATCGACCACTTCTCGTCGTACTGCTCCGCCTCGTAGTCGTGGTAGACGACGTTGGCGGTCTTAGCGTCCAACGAACTCAGCCTTCCCCGGGCCGTTCTCCACGAACGACGTCATGCCGATCGAGCGGTCCTCCGTCGCGAACAGCCCCGCGAACAGCTTGCGCTCGATCCGCAGCCCGCTGTCGAGGTCGACGTCGAGGCCCTCGTCGATCGCCTCCTTCGCGGCGCGCAGCGCGTACGCGGGGCCGTTGGCGTAGCGGCTCACCAGCTCGACGGCGGCGGTGTAGACGTCGTCGGGCGCCACGACGCGGTCGACGAGCCCGAGGTGCAGCGCCTCCTGCGCGTCCACGAAGCGGCCGGAGAAGACGAGGTCCTTCGCGCGCGAGGGGCCGATCAGCCGGGACAGCCGCTGCGTCCCGCCGGCGCCGGGGATGATGCCGAGCAGGATCTCCGGCTGGCCGAGCTTGGCGTTGTCGCCCGCGACCCGGAAGTCGGCGCACAGCGCGAGCTCGCAGCCGCCGCCGAGCGCGTAGCCGGTGACGGCGGCGACGACCGGCTTCGGGATGCGCGCGACGGCCGTGAAGCTGTCCTGCAACGCGCCCGCGCGGTTGACCATGTCGACGTACGCCATGTCCGCCATCTCCTTGATGTCCGCGCCGGCCGCGAACACCTTCGGCCCGCCGTAGATCACGACGGCGCGGACGTCGGTCCGCGCGGTCGCCTCGGCGGCGGCGGCGCGCAGCTCGTCCTGGACCTGGACGTTGAGCGCGTTCATCGGGGGGCGGTCGAGGCGGATCGTGCCGATGCCGTTCTCGACCTCGAGGCGTACGAACTCAGGCATGCAGGGGAGCGTAGTTCAGCGCCGCCTGTCCGCCTCCACGACCGCCTCCGCGAGGGCCTCAAGCACCTCCGGCGGGGTGCGCCAGCGGCGGCGCGTGTCGGGCAGCACGACGACCTCGTACGGAACGTCGTCGGGCCCGCTGCCGAGCAGGACGAGGCGGCGTACGCCGCTGTCCTCGGCCGCCGCGAGCAGGTCGCCGATGCGCTTGGCCGAGGCGAGGTGGACGACGGTGTGCGCGCCCTCGAGGACGGCGCCGAGCCGCTCGGCGTCGTTCCAGGTCGCCAGGGCGGTCGGCACGCCCAGGTCGGTCGTCTCGCGCTCCACGACGGCGCGCACCTCGGCGCCGTCCGCGACGAGGCGGCGCACGACGAGGCGCCCCAACGGACTTTCGGCGGCGGTCACCACGACGGGCACGAGCCGATAGCCTCGCAGACGTGCCGCTCCGAGCCGTGCCCGACGTGTCGTGGCACGTCACCGACGTCGACGGCGCGCGCGTGCGCTGGCTCGACTCGGGCGAGGGCGACCCGCTGGTGTTCCTGCACGGCTGGGGGATGACGCCGCGCGTCTACGTCCCCGCCGTCACCCCGCTCACCCGCGCCGGCATCCGCGTGATCGCGCCCGCGCTGCCCGGCTTCGGCGGCAGCGACGGGCCGCCGCTGCGCTCGCTCGGCCTGGACGAGTACGCCGACCGCGTCGCGGCGTTCGTGGACTCGCTCGGGCTCGACCGTCCCGCGTTCGTCATGGGGCACTCGCTCGGCGGCGGCGTCGCGATCCGCCTCGCCTCGCGGCGCCCCGACCTCGTCCGCTCGCTGACGCTCGTCAACAGCGTCGGCGGCGCGCCGGGCCGTTCCGGCATGGGCGGCGGGTCGTGGTGGCGCTGGGCGGCGGGCGCGCTCGGCGAGGTGCACCCGCGCGCGCTGACGCCGCGGATGGTCGCGGGCGTCGTACGCGACGTCGTCCCCAACCTCGTCCGCCGCCCCGTCACGGCCGCCGTCACCGCGATGGTCGCGCTCACCGCCGACCTCGCCGACGACGCGCGGCTGCTGGTGGACGACGGGCTGCCTGTGCTGTTCGTCTGGGGCGACAGGGACCGGCTCATCACGCCCGGCGCGTTCGCCGAGATCGCCAACGACATGCCGCCCGAGGTCGTCGCCGGGCGCCACGGCTGGCTGCTCACCGAGCCGGAGGAGTTCGCGACGCTGCTGCACGACGCGCTCGTCGTCCACGCGATGCTCGAACGCTCCCGCCGCGGCGTCGCGCGCAAGCGCGAGCGCGGGGAGGCGCTGTTCCCGCAGGAGCGGCGCTCGCGCGCCCGCCGCGGCACGTCGGGCACCCGGGCGTCGTCGTGACCCGCACCTGGCCTGGCCGTCCCGCTCCCCTGGGCGCGACGTGGGACGGCGAGGGCACGAACTTCGCGGTCTTCTCCGACGGCGCCGAGGCCGTGGACCTGTGCCTGTTCGACGAGTCGGGCGAGGAGACGCGCGTCCCGCTGGAGGAGACGACCCACAAGGTCTGGCACGGCTACGTCGAGCGGGTCGGGCCAGGGCAGCTCTACGGCTTCCGCGCCGACGGCCCCTTCGACCCCTCGCGCGGCCTGCGCTGGAACGCGTCCAAGCTGCTGCTCGACCCGTACGCGCGCGCCGTCGCCGGCTCGCTGACGCTGGACGACGCGATCTTCGGCTACCCGCCGGGGCGCGACGACCTCGCGCAGGACCACCGCGACTCGGCGCCGTACGTCCCCCGCTCGGTCGTCGTGCACGACGCGTTCCCGTGGGGCGACGACGCGCGGCCGCGCACGGCGTGGGAGGACACCGTCATCTACGAGCTGCACGTGCGCGGCTTCACGATGACGCACCCCGACATCCCGGCTCCGATCCGCGGGACGTACGCCGGGCTCGCGCACCCGGCCGCGATCAGGCACCTCGTCGGCCTCGGCGTGACCGCCGTCGAGCTCATGCCGGTGCACGCGTTCGTCTCCGAGCCGGCCGTCCTGCGGCGCGGCCTCACGAACTACTGGGGCTACAACACGCTCGGGTTCTTCGCGCCGCACGCGCCGTACGCCGCCACGGGCGACCGCGGGCAGCAGGTCGGCGAGTTCAAGGCGATGGTGCGCGCGCTGCACGCGGCGGGCATCGAGGTGATCCTCGACGTCGTCTACAACCACACCGCCGAGGGCGACGAGACCGGGCCGACGCTGTGCTTCCGCGGGCTCGACAACCCGTCGTACTACAAGCTCGTCGACGGCCGCCGCTACGCCAACTACACCGGCACCGGCAACACCCTCAACGTCCGCAACCCCCACGTGCTGCAACTGATCATGGACTCGCTGCGGTACTGGGTGACCGAGATGCACGTGGACGGCTTCCGCTTCGACCTCGCGTCGTCGCTGGCGCGGTCGTTCCACGCCGTCGACAGGCTCGCGGCGTTCTTCGACCTCGTGCAGCAGGACCCGGTCGTCTCCGCTGTGAAGCTCATCGCGGAGCCGTGGGACGCCGGCGAGGGCGGCTACAACGTCGGGCAGTTCCCGCCCATCTGGACGGAGTGGAACGGCAAGTACCGCGACTGCGTACGCGACTACTGGCGCGGCGCGCCCGTCCCCCTGTCGGAGGTCGGCTACCGGCTGTCAGGGTCGAGCGACCTGTACCAGGACGACGGGCGGCACCCGTACGCCTCCATCAACTTCGTCACCGCGCACGACGGCTTCCCGCTGCACGACCTCGTGACGTACGAGCGCAAGCGCAACGACGCGAACGGCGAGGACAACCGCGACGGCACCGACGACAACCGCTCGGCGTCGTACGGCCCCGAGGGACCGTCGACGGACCCTGCCGTGGTCGAGGTGCGGCGGCGGCAGATGCGCAACTTCCTCACGACGCTGCTGCTCTCGTCGGGCGTGCCGATGCTCGTCGCGGGCGACGAGCTGGGACGCACGCAGCGCGGCAACAACAACGCGTACTGCCAGGACAATGACGTGTCGTGGCTGTCGTGGGACCTCGAGCCGTGGCAGGAGTCGCTGCTGTCGTTCGCGCGGCGCGTGATCGCGCTGCGGCGCACGCACCCGGTGTTCCGCAGGCGCGCGTTCTTCACGGGCAGGCCCGCGCACGGCGTCGGCGTGAAGGACCTGGGCTGGTTCGCGCCGACCGGCGCCGAGCTCGCCGCGGCCGACTGGTCCTCGAACGCCGTCACGCTCGGCATGTTCGTGGACGGCGAGGAGATCCACTCGCGCGGGCCGCGCGGCGAGCAGGTCCGCGACAAGTCGTTCCTCGTCGTCCTGCACGCGGGCGACTCGCCGACGACGTTCACGCTGCCGCCCGAGCCGTGGGCGAAGTCGTACGAGGTCCTCCTCGACACGTCGACGGACGACCCGCCCGGCGGCGAGGCGGGACCCGTGCTCGACGTCGCGCCGCGCTCGGTCGTCCTGCTGCACGCCCGGCGCTAGGCGACTCAACCCCGGGCCGCGCCTCGGCGTTGTAGGGGGTGGGAGGCGCGCATGTCGGAGGAGCAGGACGCGGCGTTCGTCGCGTTCGTCGAGCAGCACTCGCGCCGCCTCCTGCGTTCGGCGGTCCTGCTCACCGGCCGCGCCGACGCGGCGGAGGACCTGGTGCAGACGGCGTTGCTGCGGCTGTACCGGCACTGGCCGCGCGTCCGCGACGACGACCCGCTCGCCTACGTCCGCCGCGTCATGGTCAACGCCCGTCGCGACTGGTGGCGGCGGCGTACGTGGTCCGAGCAGCCGGTCGAGGCGGTGCCGGACGTGGCCGCGCCCGACTCCGCCGGAGGCCAGGCCGAACGCGACGCGGTCGTCCGCGCCCTCGCGCCGCTGTCCCGGCGCGAGCGGACGGTCCTCGTCCTGCGCTACTGCGACGACCTGCCCGAGCGCGAGGTCGCCGCGCTGCTCGGCGTCTCACAGGGGACCGTCAAGAGCACCGCGTCGCGGGCGCTCGCGAAGGTCCGCCTCTCCCCCCACCTGGAGGTACGGCCGTGATCACCGAGGAGCAGGCGAGGACGCTGTTCCGCGCCGAGCCGGAGGCGGGCCTCGACGGGCGCACCGTCCTCGCGGCCGCCCGCCGCGCGCGGCAGCGCCGCCGCGCGGGCGTCGCCGCCGCCGTGACGTGCGCGGCCGTCGCCGTCGTCGCGGTCGGCGTACGGCCGCCCGCGCGGCGCGTCGAGCCCGCGCCGTCCGCGACGCCCGCGCCCTCGCCCGCCACGCGGCTCGACCCCGCGCAGGTCGGCGGCGTCGTCCCGCTCACCCGCTACACCGAGCGCGGGGAGCGAAGGGAGGCGGTCGCGTACTTCGTCCGGCGCGGCACGACGCTCTCGGTCTGCACCGCCTCCCTCGGGGGCGCCGTCCCGATCCGCCACGGCTGCGCCGAGCAGGTCCAGCCCGGCGCGACGCACGTGGCGTACGTCTCCCGTGACCCCGGCTCCGTCGGGCTGGACGCGCCGACGCCGGGCCCGTCGTCGTTCGGCAGGAACCTCTGGTACGCCGTCGTCGGCACGGAGGTAGCGAGCGGCTGGTTCGTGGACGAGACGGGGGCGCGGCACGACGCGACGGTGCTCGGCGCGGACGACCCGGCGCTGCCGGCCCGCATCCTGCTCGCCGACCTGCACGACCACGTCTTCCGCGCCGTCCACGTCGCGGGCGCGGACGGTACGGTGCTGACGAACGACGCCGCCCGCGCGGTCCGCGCCGACGCCAACCCGATCGGCAGCCCCACCCGCGTCGCCTCCTACACCGACCGCGGCGTGCGCAGGGACGTCTACGCGTACTTCGCCACGATGTCCGCGCCCGGCCGCGCGGACACCGTGATGCTCTGCACGAGCGCCGTCGGGCCGCGCGACGTCACCGACCTCGGCTGCCACGGTCCCGCCCTTCCCGGCACCTCCGGCTCCCCCGACGTCGGCGCGGCGGGCGCCATGCCGGGCGGCGTCGAGGACGGGCCGAGGAGCACGTTCGGGCCGCTCGGCCGCGGCTGGTCGCTGACCGTCGTCAGCACCCGCGTCGCGCGCGGCGTCGTCGTGGACGACCGCGGCGGCAGGCACGAGGGCACGATCCTCGGCGCGGACGACCCGACGCTCCCGGCGCGGTTCCTCGTCGCCGAGCTCGGCGAACGCTGGTTCCGCGGCGTCGAGGTCTACGACGCGAACGGTCGCCTCCTGCGTCAGTGAACATCACGGCCGCCCCGGACGCGGGGGGCCTATTCGAGACCTGACGATTTTCTCGGTCTCACTACACAAGGTGCCTCTTTGCTGCGACTGTTGCTCTCCGCGTTCCACTTCCCCGAGCACGAGGTTCGCGATGACGAGCATCAATCAGCTTCACTATGGCGACAACCTCGACGTCCTTCGCGAGAAGGTTGCCGACTCGAGCGTCGATCTGGTCTACCTGGACCCACCCTTCAACTCGAACCGCAAGTTCAACGTGCTGTTCAGCCGAGGCACCTACACCGACGAGGCGCAGATTCAGGCGTTCGACGACACGTGGCACTGGACGCCGCAGACGGAGGAGCAGTTCGACGACTTCATCAACGGCGGCCTACCGCTCGACGTGGCGGATGCTCTCGGCGCCTTCAGGATGCTGTTGGGCGAGAACGACATGCTGGCGTACCTCGTGAACATGGCACCTCGTCTTGTGGAACTGCGAAGGGTTCTCAAGCCGACCGGGTCCTTGTACCTCCACTGCGACCCCACTGCCAGCCACTATCTGAAGATCGTCTTGGATGCGATCTTCGATGCGAGGTACTTCCGGAACGAGATCATCTGGAAGCGCTTCAGCGCGAAGAACGACCCGAAGCGCTTCGGCCGCAACCATGACGTGATCCTCTTCTACACGAAGGGACCCAAGTTCACTTGGAATGCGCAGTACGGACCGTTCGAGGACGACTACGTAGCCGAGAACTACCGTTACGTGGACCCGCGCTCGGGGCGGCGTTACCGCCGCGGCGACCTCACCGCCGCCAAGCCCGGTGGCGACGTCGACTACGAGTGGCACGGGGCACGGCCCTACAAGGGGCGGCACTGGGCGTACTCACGGGAGAAGATGGACCAGATGCTGGCGGAGGGCCGGATCGAGTTCCGGAGCACCGGCATGCCTGTGTTTCGGCGCTACCTCGATGAGCAGCCGGGCGTGGCCCTTCAGGACCTGTGGACTGATATCCGACTCACGTCAGGATCCAAGGAGCGCCTGGGCTACCCCACTCAGAAGCCGGTCGCACTACTCGAACGCATCATCCAGGCGAGCTCCAACCCCGGCGACATCGTCCTCGACCCGTTCTGCGGCTGCGGTACCGCCATCGACGCCGCCACCCGACTCAAGCGACGTTGGATTGGCATCGACATCACCTACATCGCTGTCGACTTGATCCGCAACCGGCTGATCGACCGCTTCGGCCCCTCGGTTGCGGAGACGTATGAGATCAGCGGCATCCCGCGTGACCGTCTAGGTGCAGCTGCGCTCTGGGAGCGTTCACCCCTCGACTTCGAGCGTTGGGCCGTGTCCTTGGTAGGCGGAACACCGAACGAGAAGCAGGTTGGCGACAAGGGCGTCGATGGAGTCATCCGTTTCCACCACACCCAGGGCAGGGGCGCACCCGACGGAAGGATCGCCGTTTCGGTCAAGGGTGGCCACCAATTGACGCCCTCGATGGTGCAGGCGCTCGACGGCGCGCTGAACACGCATCACGCACAGATGGGCCTCATGGTCACACTCCACCGGCCTACCAAGGGGATGCGTGACATCGCGAACCGCGCGGGTACGTACCGCTGGCCGATGAACGGTGAGACGTTTCCGCGCCTTCAGATTCTCACCGTCGCGGAACTTCTGGCGGGCGCGAAGCTGCGTACGCCGTCTCGACTCCTGCCCTACATCTCTGCGATCCGGCATGTGGACGACGGGCGCCAAGGTTCCTTCGACGACCCGGAAGCCATGAGCGCGACCGTGGACGGTTCCGCCAGCACCTCACAGCCCGAAGCGGGATGACGCGGACGCACACGTCCAGGACCGGACTGCGTACCAGCCTCTACGCGCTCGTGATCAGGCCGAGCTCGGCGGGGGTCACGAGGGAGTCGTGGCGCGGCAGGACGCGGACGGTGTAGCCGAACGCGCCCGTACGCTCCAGCGGCACGTCGCCCTCGTACGCCCACTGCCCCGACCCGGCCTCGCCCGTGCAGGCGAGCGGCAGGTGCGCGGCCGAACGGATCTCGTCCGTGTCGTCGACGCGGCCGTACGCCGCCTCCACCGACACGTCGTCGGGCATCAGCGCGCCGAGCGACACGATCGCGCGCAGGTGCACGGTCGAGCCGAGCTCGGGGGTGTCGCCGTGACCCGACGAGTCGACGTGCGAGACGGCGACGCCGGGCCACTCCTTCGCGATCCGCAGCCGCCACTCCGCCAGCGACCGCGCCGGGCCGTACGACGCCTCGGACATCGCGCGCGCGGACGCGGCGGCGGGCGCGTAGAGCGACGTCACGTAGTCCGACACCATCCGCGACGCGAGGACCGAGGGGCCGAGCTGGCCGATCGTGTGCCGCACCATCTCGATCCAGCGGCGCGGGACGCCGCCGGTGCGCTCGTAGAAGCGCGGCAGCACCGAGCCCTCGAGCAGGTCGTAGATCGCGGTGGCCTCGAGGTCGTCGCGGCGGTCGGGGTCGACGACGCCGTCGGCGGACGGGATAGCCCAGCCGTTCTCGCCGTCGAACAGCTCGTCCCACCAGCCGTCGCGGATCGACAGGTTGAGCCCGCCGTTCAGCGCGGACTTCATGCCCGACGTGCCGCACGCCTCCAGCGGCCGCAGCGGGTTGTTGAGCCAGACGTCGCAGCCGGGCAGCAGCACCTTCGCCATGCCGATGTCGTAGTCCGGCAGGAACACGATGCGGTGCCGTACGTCCGCCGCGTCGGCGAAGCGCACGATCTCCTGCACGAGCGCCTTGCCGCCGTCGTCGGCGGGGTGCGCCTTGCCCGCGACGACGAGCTGCATCGGCCGCTCGGGGTGCAGCAGCAGCGCGCGCAGCCGGTCCGGGTCGCGCAGCATCAGCGTCAGCCGCTTGTACGACGGCACGCGGCGCGCGAAGCCGACCGTCAGCACGTCCGGGTCGAGCACGTCCGCGACCCAGCCGAGCTCGGCAGGCGACGCGCCGCGCAGCAGCCACGACGCGCGCACGCGCTTGCGAACGTCCTCCACGAGCCTGCGCCGCAGCGTGTTGCGGACCGCCCACAGATCCTCGTCGGACGCCTTGTCGCCGGGCGTCAGCTCCACCACCTCGCGCGCGACCCACGTCGGGTCGTGCACGCCGTTCGTGACCGACGTGATCGGCACCTCCTCCGGGTCGAAGCCCGGCCACAGCCCCGCGAACATCCCGCGCGACACCTCGCCGTGCAGCTTCGATACGCCGTTGGCGCGCTGCGCGAGGCGCAGGCCCATGACGGCCATGTTGAACACCGAGCCGTCGCCGCCGGGCTCCGCGCCGAGCGCCAGGATCCGCTCGACCGGAACGCCCTCGCACGCGTTGTCGCCGCCGAAGTACGCCGCGACGAGGTCGGCGGGGAACCGGTCGATGCCGGCGGGGACCGGCGTGTGCGTCGTGAAGACCGTGCCGGCCCGTACGGCCTCCAAAGCCGTGTCCCAGTCGAGCCCGTCCTCCTGCACGAGGCGGCGGATGCGTTCGAGGCCGAGGAAGCCGGCGTGGCCCTCGTTCGTATGGAACACCTCGGGCTCCGCGCCGAACGCGCGCAGCGCGCGGACGCCGCCGATGCCGAGCAGCATCTCCTGGAGCAGCCGGTGGTCGGAGCCGCCGCCGTAGAGGCGGTCGGTCACCTCGCGCTCGGCGGGCGCGTTCTCCTCGATGTCGGAGTCGAGCAGCAGCAACGGCACCCGGCCGACCTGCGCCTTCCAGACCTGCGCGAGCAGCCGCGCGCCCGCGGGCAGGCCGATCTCGACCCGCAGCGGCGCGCCGTCGTCGCCGGTGACGCGCGACAGCGGGAGCCCGTGCGGGTCCAGCGCCGGGTAGTGCTCGAGCTGCCACCCCTCGGGCGAGAGCGACTGGCGGAAGTAGCCGGTCCGGTACAGCAGGCCGACGCCGATGATCGGCACGCCGAGGTCGGACGCCGTCTTGAGGTGGTCGCCGGCGAGGATGCCGAGGCCGCCGGAGTACTGCGGCAGCACCTCCGTGATGCCGAACTCCGGCGAGAAGTACGCGATCGAGGCGGGCACGTCGGACTGGCCCTGGTACCAGCGCGGCTTCGTGAGGTACTCGGTGAGGTCGTCGTACGCGTCGCCGAGCCGCCGCAGGAACTTCCTGTCCTCCGCGAGCGCCGCGAGCCGGTCGCGCGGCACCTCGCCGAGCAGGCGTACGGGGTCGTGCCCGACGGCCTCCCAGACGTCCGGGTCGACCGACTCGAACAGGTCCAGGGACTCCGTGTGCCACGACCAGCGGAGGTTCATCACGAGCTCGCCCAGCGGGGCGAGCGGCTCCGGAAGTGACGCCCTCACGGTCAGACGGCGCAACGCTCTCATGCCGACCGACCCTAGTGGGCGACGGCCGCGCGCGGGTGAAGATGCGCGAGCGCACCTTCACCCCGGGTTTACGCCCCGGGAGCAACGGTAGGTTCGCCAGGTGATCGGTCGCATCGTCATCACCGACGTCAGCCCGCGCGTGCTGTGCGGGGAGTGGCCCTCCCGAGCCGTGGTCGGCGAACGCGTCCGCGTGGAGGCGACGATCTTCCGCGAGGGGCACGGCGCCGTCGCGGCGGCGATCCTGCTGCGAGCGCCGGGCAGCGACAAGGGCGGCGGCCGCGCGAAGCGGCTGCCGATGCGCCACGAGGGCCACGACCGCTTCGCCGGCGAGGTCGTGGTCGACGCCGAGGGCCGGTGGTCGTACGCGATCGAGGCGTGGGCCGACCCGCTCGCGACGTGGCGGCACTCCGTACCGATCAAGGTCGACGCCGGCCAGGACGTCGAGGTCGACCTCGAGGACGGCGCGCGGCTGCTCGAACGCGGCCTGGACGAGGTGCCGAAGGGCGTGCGCGGCAACGGCCCGCGCGGCATCCTCCAGCGCGCCATCGACGCGCTGCGCGACTCGGACAGGACCCAACGGGAGCGCATGGACGCGGCGCTCGACCGCGCGGTGCTCGACGTCACCGAGCGCTACCCCGTGCGCGACCTCGTCACGACCGGCGACAAGAACGCCGTCTGGGTCGACCGCGAGCGGGCGCTCTACGGCGCCTGGTACGAGTTCTTCCCGCGATCGGAAGGGGCCGTGGGGACGCGGAGCGGGACGTTCAGGACCGCGATGGAACGCCTCCCGGCCATCGCCGACATGGGCTTCGACGTCGTCTACCTGCCGCCGATCCACCCGATCGGCGAAACGCACCGCAAGGGCCCGAACAACTCCCTCACGCCAGGCCCCGACGACCCCGGCAGCCCGTGGGCGATCGGCGGCCCGGCCGGTGGCCACGACGCGGTCCACCCCGACCTCGGGACGATCGAGGACTTCGACGCGTTCGTCGCGCGGACGCGCGAGCTCGGCATGGAGGTCGCGCTCGACCTCGCGCTGCAGTGCTCGCCCGACCACCCGTGGGTGAAGGAGCACCCGGAGTGGTTCACGGTGCGGGCGGACGGCTCGATCCAGTACGCCGAGAACCCGCCCAAGAAGTACCAGGACATCTACCCGCTGGACTTCGACAAGGACATGCGGGGCCTGTCCAACGAGGTCCGCCGCGTCGTGCAGCACTGGATCGACCACGGCGTGAAGGTGTTCCGCGTCGACAACCCGCACACCAAGCCGCTGGTCTTCTGGGAGTGGCTGATCTGGGACGTCAAGGCCGCGCACCCCGACGTGATCTTCCTGGCCGAGGCGTTCACCCGGCCGCCGATGATGCACGCGCTCGCGCAGATCGGCTTCACGCAGTCGTACACCTACTTCACCTGGCGCAACGCCCGGTGGGAGATCGAGGAGTACCTGCGCGAGCTGACGGCCTCGCCGTCCGCCGACTACATGCGGCCGAACTTCTTCGTGAACACCCCCGACATCCTCCACGCGTACCTGCAGTACGGCGGCGAGGCGGCGTTCAAGGTCCGGGCGGTCCTCGCGGCGCTGCTCTCGCCGACGTGGGGCGTCTACTCGGGCTACGAGCAGCTCGAGCACGAGGCCGTGCGCGAGGGGTCGGAGGAGTACCTCGACTCGGAGAAGTACCAGTACCGGCCGCGCGACTGGTCGCAGCCGGGGCTGGCGCCGTACCTGACGATGCTCAACGAGTTCCGGCGCGCGCACCCGTCAACCCACTGGCTGCGCAACCTGGAGTTCCACGCCGCCGACAACGACGCGGTCATCGCGTTCTCGAAGCGCCACGACGACGACGTCGTGCTCGTCGTCGCGAACCTCGACCCCACCACCGTCCGCGAGGCGACGATCCACCTCGACATGCCGCGCCTCGGGCTCGACTGGGGCGACACGTTCCGCGTCGAGGACGCGGTGACCGGCGAGGCGTACACCTGGCACGGCCCGGCCAACTACGTCCGCCTCGACCCGTTCACCGAGTCCGCGCACGTGTTCGCGGTGCGCAGGACGTAGCGCAGGCGCGTCGAACGACTCCCCGTCGACACCTGTGGGGGGTCCTCTCGATGCGCGTCCGCGCCCGTGTCCTGCTCGCCGCCGCGACCACGCTGGCGGCGCTCGTCGTCGCGCCCGCGCGCGCCGCGGACCCGACCGTGCTCGTCTCCAGCCGCTACGACGGCTCCCTCGTCCGCGTCACGCTCGTCGGCCGCGTCGCCACCGTCGAGGAGCTCGTGCCCGGCGGCGGCGACATCTTCCACGCGCCGACCCAGGCCATCGGGACCAGGATCGCGTACGCCATCTGGAACGAGACGCGCACCGGCGACCGCTACGACGTCGGTCTCGCGGACGCGACGACCGGCGACCACCGCACGGTCACGGCCGACGGTCACTCGGGCTTCCTGCTCGTCTCGCCCGACGGCCGGTTCAGGTACGTCATGAAGACGGACAGGGAGGGCTTCCTCGTCTCGCTCGTCCGGACCGACGCCGCCGGGCGCTACCCGCGCACGCTCGTGAACAAGCCGCGCTACAGCGTCGCCGAGCTGTCCGGGGCGGGCCTCACCGGCGACGGCAGCACGATCTACCTCGCGCAGACGCCGGCGACAGGCACGTCGACGCTCTTCGGCGTCGACACCGTGAGCGGCGCGACCCGCCCGGTCCGCCCCAACGCCCCGCTCGGGCGCGTCCACAACGTCGTCGTCTCGCCCGACGGCAGGACGCTCGCCGTGTCGTACCAGGCCGCGGACGACTCGGTCCACGTCGCGCTGGTCACCGTCGCGACCGGCGCGGTCCGCGAGCTGCTGACCTACGGCGGCCAGACCGCGTCGGCATTCAGCCGCGACGGGACCGCCGTCGTGCTGTCGGCGCCGTTCGTCCCCGTGGTCCTCGGCCCCGAGCCGGGGCTCGCGCTCGCGGACGTCGCGACGGGCGTCGTGACGCCGATCGCCGGCACCGGCGGGCTGCTCCAGGCCGTGCCGGTCCAGTGACCGTCCGCGCGAGGGTGTAGGACGCCGACGAGGGGTAGGTTCGCCTGCGTGGCGGACCCCCTCTGGTACAAGCGCGCGGTCTTCTACGAGGTCCTGATCCGCGGCTTCTACGACAGCAACGGCGACGGCACCGGCGACATCCGCGGCATCACGGAGAAGCTCGACTACCTCCAGTGGCTCGGCGTCGACTGCCTCTGGCTGCTGCCGATCTACGAGTCGCCGCTGCGCGACGGCGGCTACGACATCAGCGACTTCCTGAAGATCCTCCCCGAGTTCGGCGACCTCGGGGACTTCGTTCAGCTCGTCGACGCCGCGCACGAGCGCGGCATCCGCGTCATCGCCGACCTCGTCATGAACCACACCTCGGACCAGCATCCGTGGTTCCAGGCGTCGCGCTCGGACCCCGACGGCTTCTACGGCGACTGGTACGTCTGGCGCAACGACGACACCGAGTACTCCGACGCGCGGATCATCTTCGTCGACACCGAGAAGTCGAACTGGACCTACGACCCGGTCCGCCAGCAGTACTACTGGCACCGCTTCTTCAGCCACCAGCCGGACCTCAACTACGAGAACCCGGCCGTGCAGGCCGCGATGATCGAGGTCCTGCGGTTCTGGCTCGACCTCGGCATCGACGGGTTCAGGCTCGACGCCGTCCCCTACCTCTACGAGGCCGAGGGCACCAACGGCGAGAACCTCCCCGCGACGCACGAGTACCTCAAGCGGGTGCGCGCGGAGGTGGACGAGAAGTACGAGGACCGCGTGCTGCTCGCCGAGGCGAACCAGTGGCCGAGCGACGTCGTCGAGTACTTCGGCAAGGGCGACGAGTGCCACATGGCGTTCCACTTCCCGCTCATGCCGCGCATCTTCATGGCCGCGCGCAGGGAGCAGCGCTACCCGATCTCGGAGATCCTCGCCCAGACGCCGGACATCCCGGACAACTGCCAGTGGGGCATCTTCCTGCGCAACCACGACGAGCTCACGTTGGAGATGGTCACCGACGAAGAGCGCGACTACATGTACTCGGAGTACGCCAAGGACCCGCGCATGAAGGCGAACATCGGCATCCGCCGCCGCCTCGCGCCGCTCCTCGACAACAGCCGAGACCTGCTGGAGCTGTTCACGACGCTGCTGCTCTCGCTGCCGGGCTCGCCGGTCCTCTACTACGGCGACGAGATCGGCATGGGCGACAACATCTACCTCGGCGACCGCGACGGCGTACGCACGCCCATGCAGTGGACCGGCGACCGCAACGGCGGCTTCTCGCGCTGCGACCCCGCGCGGCTCTACCTGCCCGTACTTCTCGACCCCGTCTACGGCCACCAGGCGCTCAACGTCGAGGCGGAGATGCGCAACGCCACGTCGCTGCTGTGGTGGACCAAGCGCATGATCGAGATCCGCAAGCAGTACCCGGTGTTCGGCCTGGGAACGTTCGAGGAGCTCCCTGCGTCGAACCCGTCGGTGTTCGCGTTCCTCAGGCGCGACGAGCACCAGACCGTGCTGTGCGTGAACAACCTGTCCCGCTTCCCGCAACCGGTCGAGCTCGACCTGCGTCGTTTCGAGGGGTGCACGCCCGTCGAGGTCGTCGGGCGGGTGCACTTCCCGCGCGTCGGCGAGCTGCCGTACCTGCTCACGATGGCGGGGCACGGGTACTACTGGTTCGAGTTGATCAGGGAGGAGTCGTGACGGACCTCGACACGCTCCTCGCGGCGTGGCTGCCGTCGCAGCGGTGGTTCTCGGGGACCGACGCGTCGTCGGCGTCGGCCACGCGCGTCGCGACGCTCGCCGCGGGCGACCCGAGGCTCGAGCTGTGGATCGTGTCCTCCGGCGACGACCGCTACCAGGTGCCGCTGTCGGTGCGCTCGGCGCGGCACGAGCCGTTGGAGCACGCGCTGATCGGCGAGGTGGACGGCGAGTACGTCTACGACGCGCCGTACGACGCCGACGTCAACGGCACCTGGCTGCGCCTCGTCTCCGAGGGTGCGACGGTCGACGGCGTGACGTTCGCCGGCGAGGTCGGCGACCCGTTCACCCCCGGCCGCCCGATCGGCGCCGAGCAGAGCAACACGTCGCTGGTCTACGGCGACACGTACATCATGAAGATCTACCGGCGCCTCACCGACTCCCCCAACCCCGACCTCGAGGTCGTGCGCGCGCTCGGCGACATCGGCTGCAACGTCGTCGCCCCCGCGCTCGGGTGGGCCGAGGGCGCGGGCGCGACGCTCGCGCTGCTGCAGCCGTTCATCAAGGGCGGCACCGAGGGCTGGACGCTCGCGCTCACGTCCGTGCGCGACCTCTACGCCGAGCGTGACCTGCACGCCGAGGAGGTCGGCGGCGACTTCGCGCCCGAGGCATGCCGGCTCGGCGCCGTCACCGCCGTCCTGCACGCCGACCTCGCGCAGGCGCTCCCGTCCCGCGTCGCGTCCCGTGCGGAGTCGGAGGCGACCGCGGACATGCTGCGCTCGCGGCTCGCCGCGGCCGTCGAGGCCGTGCCCGAGCTGGCGCCGTACGCGTCCGCGATCGAGGCGGCGTACACCGACGTCGCGTCGTGCACCGAGGTACAGGTCCAGCGCATCCACGGCGACCTGCACCTGGGCCAGTGCATGCGGACCGGCGACGGCTGGATCGTGCTCGACTTCGAGGGCGAGCCCGCCCGGCCGCTGGCCGAGCGGACGGCGTTGATGTCTCCGCTGCGCGACGTGGCGGGGATGCTGCGGTCGTTCGACTACGCCGCCCGCCACCTGCTCGCCGACCGCCCCGACTCGTCGCAGCTCCTCTACCGCGCGGTCGAGTGGGCGGACCGCAACCGCGACGCGTTCTGCGACGGCTACGCCCTCGAGTCCGGCCGCGACCCCCGTGAGCAGGCCGTCCTGCTGCGCGCGTTCGAGCTCGACAAGGCGGTGTACGAGGTCCGCTACGAGGCGGCGCACCGCCCTTCGTGGATCTCGATCCCGCTGTCCGGCATCGAGCGCCTCGTCAGCTGATCGGCACCGCCACGCCACGCGACGCGTCGATGATGCGCGTCGCTCGCGGCTCGGCGGGCACCTCGGCGACGGCGTACGCCTCGGCCGCGACCGACGAGCAGCCGTCGACCCCGTTGGGGAGGTCGTTGCCCACGTAGAGGGTCGCCGACGGCACGTCACCGCCGGCCGTGACGTCCACGTGGTCCAGCAACGAGCACCCCGCGACCCCCGTCGCGAACGTCAGGCGCACGTGTGTCGCGCCGAGCCGCACCGCCTCGCTGAACGGCGCCGGCTTCGGGTCGTCCAGCGCGCGCGGCGACTGGGTGACCGCGGCCGTCGGCTCCGGCGGCTTCCGCGTCGGCGCCGACTCGCGCTCCCCGCCACCGGTACAGGCGACGACGAGCAGCGGGACGAGCGCGAGCCGTCTCATCCGTACACGAGTCCGGAGAGCCCGAGGCTGACGAGCACGTCGTAGACGCGGCTGTAGTACGCGTGCCCGTTGCTGTTGAGGTTGCCCGACTGGATGCCGTGCGCGCGAGACCCGTCGAAGTGCGGCCCACCGCTGTCCCCCGGCATCGACGCGTAGCCGACCTCCCGCATGTAGATGAACGACTTCCCGGCGTCGGTCGTGACATCGAGGCTGTCGTAGAGCAGGTACCCGCAGCGGTAGTTGCTGGCGTACCCGGCGAGACAGTCCCGCTCGCCGACGGTGTCGCCCGCCCACGGCTCGGCCGACGCGATGTTGCGGTACGTCTCGCCGTTGTAGTTGACGACGATCTGCGAGCTGCGTTCGGACGCGAGGATGCTCATCGCGGCGGCGTCGGCCCGCGGCGTGGTGGTCGCCGACGTCGCGTTGCGGTCCATGTCGCCGACCAGGTAGCCGCCGGAGTAGGTCGGCTGGTACCAGAACGACCCGACGGAGCCGCAGTGGCCGGCCGTCAGGACGAAGTACGTCGTGATCGATCCGCTCGTGAACCCCGTGAAGCCGAGGGTGCACGAATACGCAGACCCGTACCGGGTCACCTTCTGCCCACCGCGAAACGGCGGTGAGTTCCTCGCGGTCGTCCCGCTGTCGGTGCCACCCGTGCCCTGCTGGACCTCGACCGCCTGCGCGGGGACGTACCGAGGCAGCACCGCGCGCGCGGTGTCGATGTCGGAGGCCACGCCGACGACCACCACGTTGCGCGCCACGTCGATGACCGTGCTCCGAACGTCCACGCGGCTGTCGTCGACGTTCCGTAACGTCCGTTGCACCGCCTCCAACGACGCCAGTGACCTTTCCACGTGACGCACGTCCAGCGCCTCGGGGTGGCGGAGCCGCTCCGCCAGCTCCGCTCGCGCGGCGGCGGGCGACGACGTCACCAGCACTACCAGGCGACCCCCGGCTACGTGGTCGAGCAGGACGCCACCGAACGCGTCGCGCGGCTTCGACGCCGCCCACTCCCGTACGAGGGGGGCGTCGTCCTGGAGAACCCGCTCCCGCTGATCGAGCTCGGCCTGCTCGGCCGCCGTCAACAGCACGCCGAGCGACCTGCTCGCGCCGGGCAGGACGCCGGCGCGGTCGGCGTCGTAGAGCCGCGCGATGTACGCCGGATCGGCGTTGATGCCCGACGACCTGCGGAAGCGAACGTCCTCCGCGAACGGTCCCGTCGGCGCCGGTGCGGAAGGCGGCGCGAGACCGGCCAGCGGAGCTCCGGTCGCAGGCGCCGCGGGCGCTGTCACCGCGGCGAGTGCGGCAGCCGCCAGCACGACCGTCCCGATGCCCAGCCTGGTACGGATCCCCCTCATGGCTCCCCCTTTTGTTGCTCGTCTCGCCAACGTACGCCGCCTCGACCGCGACGCAACCCGCCGTGCGGCTGCGGCGTCTCCCCTGCATGAAGCGCTCGCTCGCCCTCGCCGGCGTCGTCGCCGCGGCCGCCTCGTTGCTGACCGCCTCGCGCGACCCCGCCGTCCTCGCCTGCCCGGGGACGCATCCGGTCACGGCCAGCCCGGGGCCGGCGGGCGCGCTCATCTCGCCGATGCCCGACGAGGTGCCGTCTGCCGCTACGACGGCGGCGCGCGCGTGCCGGGCGCGGCCGCGCGGCTCGACGTGGTCAGCGGCGTGTTCCCGCACGGCCCGCGCCAGGAGCGCCCGTACGGCAACCGCGTCGCCGAGGGTCTCGCCGGCGTCGGCCCCAGCCGGCTACGGGGCGGGCTCATCGGCGGCTGCCGCGACGGCGACGGCAGCCGCTACGTCGTCGTCGCCCGCTACCGCGACCACACCGAGGTCGCGGAGCTGCGCAGGAACGGCTGCCGCGACGCGTCCAACGGCACGTTCACCGCCCGCTACGGCGCGACGCGGGTCACGCCCCTGCTCGACGGGGCGTTCGCGGGCTAGACGCCCACCGGCGGGTCGCCGGCCTCGATCACGACCGCTCCCGGCGGGACGAACAGCGGCAGCACCCGGCGCGCCCGCTCGACGTCCTCGGGCGCGACGAGGACCCTGACGACGTTGGCGAGGATGTCGATCCCGCTGCCGTGCGCGCGCACGGGAACGAAGCCGGGCCCGGGGACGACGCCGATCCGCCCCTCGAACTCCCGAAGCTGCCCGTGCGACCACCGCACGTGCCTGACCTCGAGCCTTTCGGGGTGCGGCACGCGCCGCAGCAACTCGCGGCGCACGCGTTCGACGTCGCGGGTCACCAGCACGGCGAGGTGGCCGCCGTCGCGGTTGTCGAGCGCGACGCCGCCGGTCAGCGACGTCGGCTGCGCGCGCAGCCACTCCTGCGCCACGAGCCTGTCCTCGTCGACGAGACGGTCGCGCAGGTCGAGCTCGGCGACCTCCGCGCGCGTGAGGACGATCCCGAGGCCGCTGTTCACGACCTCGGGGTCGCCCGCGCGGCCGGCGCGGTACAGCGACGCGACGTACCCGACGTCGGCCCGCAGCCCCAGCGACCGGCGCAGCCGTACGTCGTTGGGATAGGGCCCCGTGTAGGCCGGCTCGGACGCCGCCACCGGCGCGAGCGGCGGCGGGAACGCCACCGGCACGAACGACGCCGCGACCGCGATCACGGCCCCCGCCACGACAGCGCGCACGCTCCCCACCCCCTTCGCGCCGGACGGTAGCGCCGCCGCGCGCCGCCGGGGGCGGGCGAGTCCGTTTTGTTAGCGGCTCGTCATCGGGGGAAGGTGGAGCACATGCCGCCTCCTTCGCGTGCCCAGGCCGAGGAGCTGGACCGGCTCGTCGGCGGCGTCCACCACGACCCGCACTCCCTGCTCGGCGCCCACCCGGCGCGCAGCAAGACGACAATTCGCGCGCTGCGCCCCGGCGCCGACGCCGTCGTCGCCCTCGTGGGCGGCGAGCGCGTACCGATGAAGAAGGTGCACGACGGCGGCGTCTGGGCCTGCACCGTCGCCGGCGGCGAGGTGCCCGACTACCGCGTCGAGGTGACGTACGGCGCCGACACGTTCGTCACGGACGACCCGTACCGCTACTGGCCGAGCCTCGGCGACATCGACCTGCACCTGATCGGCGAGGGCCGCCACGAGGACCTGTGGTGCAAGCTCGGCGCGCACGTGCGGACCTACGGCGACACGACCGGCACGACGTTCGCCGTCTGGGCCCCGAACGCGCGCGGCGTCCGCGTCGTCGGCGACTTCAACTACTGGGACGGCCGCGGCCACCCGATGCGCTCGATGGGCAGCAGCGGCGTCTGGGAGCTGTTCGTGCCCGGCGCGGGCGACGGCTCGAAGTACAAGTACGAGATCCTCGGCGCCGACGGCGTGTGGCGGCAGAAGCTCGACCCGCTCGCGTTCCACACCGAGGTGCCGCCGGACACGGCGGGCGTCGTCTTCACGAGCAGGTACGAGTGGAAGGACGACGACTGGCTCGAGCAGCGCGCGCAGCGCCAGGCGCACGCCGAGCCGATGAGCGTCTACGAGGTCCACCTCGGGTCGTGGCGCCAGGGCCTGTCGTACACCGAGCTCGCCGACCAGCTCACCGACTACGTCGCCGAGATGGGCTTCACGCACGTCGAGCTGCTGCCCGTCGCGGAGCACCCGTTCGGCGGGTCGTGGGGCTACCAGGTGTCGGCGTACTACGCCCCCACCGCGCGCTTCGGCACGCCCGACGAGTTCCGCTACCTCGTCGACCGGCTGCACCAGGCCGGCATCGGCGTCATCGTCGACTGGGTGCCCGCGCACTTCCCCAAGGACGAGTTCGCGCTCGCCCGCTTCGACGGCACGCCGCTGTACGAGCACGCCGACCCGCGCCGCGGCGAGCAGCCCGACTGGGGCACGCTCGTCTTCGACTTCGGGCGCAACGAGGTCCGCAACTTCCTCGTCGCCAACGCCCTCTACTGGATCGAGGAGTTCCACGTCGACGGGCTGCGCGTCGACGCGGTCGCGTCGATGCTCTACCTCGACTACTCGCGCAAGGAGGGCGAGTGGCTGCCGAACGAGTACGGCGGCCGCGAGAACCTCGACGCGGTGGAGTTCCTGCGCGAGATGAACGCCGTCGTCTACCGCCGCAACCCCGGCGCCATGACGATCGCCGAGGAGTCGACGGCGTGGCCGGGCGTCTCGCGGCCCGTGCACCTCGGCGGCCTCGGCTTCGGCTTCAAGTGGAACATGGGGTGGATGCACGACTCGCTCGCGTACGCGCAGCGGCCTCCGATCTACCGCCAGTACCACCACCACCAGATGACGTTCTCGATGATGTACGCCTACTCCGAGAACTTCGTCCTCCCGATCAGCCACGACGAGGTCGTGCACGGCAAGGGCTCGCTGCTGCGCAAGATGCCGGGCGACCAGTGGCAGCAGCTCGCCACGATGCGCGCGCTGCTCGCCTATATGTGGGCGCACCCCGGCAAGCAGCTCCTGTTCATGGGCAGCGAGTTCGCGCAGCCCGAGGAGTGGTCGGAGGCGAGGTCGCTGAACTGGGACCTGCTCCAGTGGCAGGACCACAGCGGCATGCAGGCGCTCGTCCGCGACCTCAACCGCACGTACCGGCGCAACGCGGCGCTGTGGTCGCAGGACGTCACGCCCGAGGGCTTCCAGTGGATCGACGCGAACGACGCCGTGAGCAACGTGCTGTCGTTCCTCCGCTGGGGCAACGACGGCTCGGTCGTCGCGTGCATCGCGAACTTCAGCGGCGCCGCGCACGAGGGCTACCGGCTCGGCCTGCCGAAGGCGGGCCGCTGGGTCGAGGCGCTGAACACCGACGCGGCGCTCTACGCGGGCTCCGGCGCCGGCAACTTCGGCGCGATCGAGGCGAACGAGCAGCCGTGGCACGGCCAGCCCGCGAGCGCCGAGATCTACCTGCCCGGGCTCTCGGCGCTGTGGTTCGCGTGGGAGCCCGGCGACAATGGCAACGAGGTCGCGCACTGACGGCGTGAGAGGGTGCCGCCCATGCCGGCACAGCTCGTGGGCAGCAACCACGTCAACCTCACCGTCAGTGACCTCGACGCGAGCACCGAGTGGTACTGCCGCGTGCTCGGCCTCAGGGCTGTCAGCGACCACGTGAACATCGGCCCGCCGTACTTCACCGACGTGACGTACCGCGGCCTGTTCGACCTGCGGACGGCGTCGTACGTCGTCGGGCTGATCCAGCACCCCGACCCCGTGCCCGGCCGCTTCGACGCGCGCCGCCCCGGCCTCGACCACGTGGGCTTCACGGTCGCCGAGCGGGCCGACCTCGACGACTGGGTCGCGCGCCTGGACGCCGAGGGCGTCGCACACTCCGGGGTGGTCGAGGCGCCGTACGCCTCCGTCGTGAGCTTCGCGGACCCTGACGGGATCGCGCTCGAGCTGTTCGTGACGGACGTCGGCTTCTGGACGTCGCTCGTCTCCTCCGCGAGCCGGTAGGGTCTCCGCGTCCCGCGCGAGCCCCCGCGCGGGGCACCACGTCCGACAACCCCAGCGATCGGAGCCCAGCAATGCGCAAGCCCCTCCTCCTCCTCGCGGCGGCCTTGGTCGCCGCCACCCCCGTCACCGCCGGCGCGCTCTACCGCATCGAGCCGCTCGTCCAGCTCGGCACCGGCGGCTGCCGTTCCAACTACACCAGCGCCGCGAACGTCGACGACACGCACGTCTGCGTCCGCACCGTGACCCTCGACCCCGACCTCTACGTCTCGAACACCGGCTGCGCCGCCGGGTACATCGAGGTCGGCTCGTCGGTCGCCCACCAGTGGGTCTGCGCGACCATCTGACGG
Organism: Frankiaceae bacterium; assembly: GCA_035940575.1. GTDB lineage: Bacteria > Actinomycetota > Actinomycetes > BP-191 > BP-191 > BP-191. The sequence goes on from DASZER010000048.1 coordinate 32,189, forward strand.
ACCCGTCCGCCGCGCCACGCAGAGCGGGCGCGGCGGACACCTTCCGTGGCGTTCACGCTGCCGCCGTAGGGGTACGAGCCTCCCGAGGCCCGTCGAGGAGGGGAACGTCCGCATGCAGGTATGGCCCGGCTACGCGTACCCGCTGGGCGCGACGTTCGACGGCGGCGGCACCAACTTCGCCCTCTTCTCCGAGGTCGCGGAGAAGGTCGAGCTGTGCCTGTTCGACGACGAGGGCGCCGAGACGCGGGTCGAGCTGCGCGAGGTCGACGCGTTCGTCTGGCACTGCTACCTGCCGAACGTCGGGCCCGGCCAGCGCTACGGCTTCCGGGTCCACGGTCCGTACGCCCCCGAGCACGGCCACCGCTGCAACCCGAACAAGCTGCTGCTCGACCCGTACGCCAAGGCAGTCGACGGCGACATCGACTGGGACGAGTCGCTGTTCCCGTACCGCTTCGACGACAAGGACGCGCGCAACGACGCCGACTCGGCGCCGCACATGATGAAGTCGGTCGTCGTCAGCCCGTTCTACGACTGGCAGAACGACCGGCCGCCGCGCACGCCGTACTCCGACTCGGTGATCTACGAGACGCACGTGCGCGGGTTCACGATGCGCCACCCCGGCATCCCCGAGGAGCTGCGCGGGACGTACGCCGGCCTCGCGCACCCGGCCGCGGTCGAGCACCTGACGCAGCTCGGGGTCACGGCGGTCGAGCTGCTGCCGTGCCACCAGTTCGTGCAGGACCACTACCTCACGCAGAAGGGCCTGCGGAACTACTGGGGCTACAACACGATCGGCTTCCTCGCGCCGCACCACGCGTACTCCTCGTCGGGCACGCGGGGCCAGCAGGTGCAGGAGTTCAAGCGGATGGTGCAGTCGATGCACGAGGCCGGCATCGAGGTCATCCTCGACGTCGTCTACAACCACACCGCCGAGGGCAACCACGACGGCCCGACGCTGTCGTTCAGGGGCATCGACAACGCCGCGTACTACCGCCTGGTCGAGGACGACCCGCGCTACTACATGGACTACACCGGCACCGGCAACAGCCTGCGCGTCCGCCACCCCCACGTGCTGCAGCTCATCATGGACTCGCTGCGCTACTGGGTGACCGACATGCACGTCGACGGCTTCCGCTTCGACCTCGCCGCGACGCTGGCGCGGGAGTTCTACGACGTCGACAGGCTGAGCGCGTTCTTCGACCTCGTGCAGCAGGACCCGATCGTCAGCCAGGTGAAGCTCATCGCGGAGCCGTGGGACGTCGGCGAGGGCGGCTACCAGGTCGGCAACTTCCCGCCGCTGTGGACCGAGTGGAACGGCAAGTACCGCGACACCGTCCGCGACTACTGGCGCGGCGAGTCGGCGGCGCTCGCGGAGTTCGCGTCGCGGCTGACCGGGTCGAGCGACCTGTACGAGTCCGACGGCCGGAGGCCGTACGCGAGCGTCAACTTCATCACCGCCCACGACGGCTTCACGCTCAACGACCTCGTCTCGTACAACGAGAAGCACAACGACGCCAACGGCGAGGGCAACAACGACGGCGAGTCCCACAACCGCTCGTGGAACTGCGGCGTCGAGGGCCCGACCGACGACCTCGCGGTGGTGGAGCTGCGCGAGCGCCAGAAGCGCAACCTGCTCACGACGCTGTTCCTGAGCCAGGGCATCCCGATGCTGCTCGGCGGCGACGAGATGGGCCGCTCGCAGGGCGGCAACAACAACGCCTACTGCCAGGACAACGAGATCTCCTGGTACGACTGGGACGACGCCCGCGAGAACGACGTCCTGCTCCAGTTCACCCGGGGCCTGGCGAAGCTGCGCAAGGAGCACCCGGTGTTCCGGAGGCGGCGGTTCTTCCAGGGCCGCCCGCTGCGCGGCAGCGACGTCGTGGACATCGGGTGGTTCCGCCCCGACGGGCAGGTCATGGACGACGACGACTGGGAGTCCGGCTTCGCGAAGTCGGTGACGGTGTTCCTCAACGGCGACGCCATCCGCGAGCCCGACGCGCGCGGCGAGCGCATCGTGGACGACTCGTTCTTCCTGCTGTTCAACGCGCACCACGAGCCGATCGACTTCACGCTGCCACAGGGCGAGTTCGGAGAGGCGTTCCGCGTGGTAGTGGACACGGCGTCGCCCGTGCCCGTCGAGGAGCGCGCGGTCAAGCCGGGCGACTCGATCCGGTTGGAGTCCCGTTCCGTGCTCGTCCTGCAGAAGGCCTACTGATCGTGAGAGTCCCCACCAGCACCTACCGGGTGCAGGTCAACGGCGCGTTCCCGCTGTCGGAGGCGGAGCGCGTGGTGCCGTACCTGCGCCGCCTCGGCGCCGGCGACCTCTACACGTCGCCGATCCTGCGCTCGACCGAGGGCAGCACCCACGGCTACGACGTCCTCTCGCACGACTCGATCGACGACGAGGCCGGCGGCCGCGACGCCCTGGACGAGCTGAGCGAGACGCTGCGCGCGAACGGCCTCGGCCTCGTGGTCGACGTCGTCCCCAACCACGTCTCGGTCGCTCCCCCCGCCGACGCCAACGCGTGGTGGTGGGACGTGCTCGCGCACGGCCGCGACAGCCGCTACGCCAGGGCGTTCGACGTCGACTGGTCGCGCCACGGCGGGCGCATCCTGCTCCCCGTCCTCGGCGCGCCGCTGGCCGAGGTGCTGGCGAACGGCGAGATCGTCAGGGACGGCGACGTCCTGCGCTACCACGAGCACGTGTGGCCGCTCGCGCCCGGCACGGGCGAGGGCGACGTCGCCGACGTGCTACCCGGCCAGCACTACCTCCCGGAGCACTGGCGGCGCGGCTGCACCGACCTGAACTACCGCCGCTTCTTCGACGTGACGACGCTCGCGGGCCTGCGCGTCGAGGAGGAGAGCGTCTTCGAGGAGTCGCACCGGCTCGTCCTCACGCTCGTCTCCGACGGCACCGTCACGGGCCTGCGCATCGACCACCCCGACGGCCTCGCCGACCCCGGGCAGTACCTCGACCGCCTCGCGGAGGCGAGCGGCGGCGTGTGGACCGTGGTCGAGAAGATCCTCGAGCACGGCGAGACGCTGCCCGGCTGGCGCTGCGCGGGGACGACCGGCTACGACGCGCTGGCGCTGCTCACGGACCTGTTCACCGACCCGGGCGGCGCCGACGCGCTGACGCGGACGTACGAGGCGTTCACCGGCGATGCCCGCGCCTACGACGAGGTCGTGGAGGAGTCCAAGCGGCTCGTGCTCCGCGAGCTGCTCGCGTCCGAGGTCGAGTGGCTGCACCGGCTCGTCCCGGACGTGCCGCGCGAGGCGGTCGAGGAGCTGCTCGTCGCGATGGACGTCTACCGGACCTACGCCGTCCCCGGCGCGCCGCCGCGCGACGAGGACCGCGCGGTGCTGCGCCGCGCGGTGACGCTGGCGTCGGAGCGCCGTCCCGACCTCGCCGCCGCCGTGACGAGGCTCGCGGGGCTCGTGACGAGCGGGACGGCGGTGGCGTTCACGACGAGGTTCCAGCAGACGAGCGGCCCGGCGATGGCGAAGGGCGTGGAGGACACGGCGTTCTACCGCTACACGCGCCTCGCGTCGGTCAACGAGGTCGGCGGCTCGCCGTCGCGGATCGGCGGGACGGTCGAGGAGTTCCACGAGGCGTGCCTCGCGCGGACCCCCACGACGATGAACGCGCTGTCCACCCACGACACCAAGCGCAGCGAGGACGTGCGCGCCCGCCTGTCGCTGCTCGCACAGGTGCCCGGCGAGTGGGCGGCGGCGGTCCGGCGCTGGCACGCGATCACCGTCGAGCACGGCGAGATCGAGCCGAACCTCGAGTACCTGATGTACCAGACGTTCGTCGGCGCGTGGCCGCTCTCTCCCGACCGCGCCGTCGCGTACGCGGAGAAGGCGAGCCGCGAGCAGAAGCAGCGGACGTCGTGGCTCGACCCCGACCCGGAGTACGACGCGACGGTCGAGCGCTGGGTGCGCGGCGCGCTCTCCGACGACGAGCTCGTCGCGGACCTCGAGGCGTTCGTCGCGCCGCTCGTCGTGCACGGCTGGACCGTCTCGCTCGCGCAGAAGCTCGTGCAGCTCACGATGCCCGGCGTGCCCGACGTGTACCAGGGCAGCGAGCTGTGGGACCTATCGCTGGTCGACCCCGACAACCGCAGGCCCGTCGACTACGACCTCCGCTCGCGCCTGCTCGACGAGCTGGACTCGCTGTCCGTGGAGGAGGTCGGCGAGCGCGCCGCCGATGGCCTGCCGAAGCTGCTCGTCACCTCCCGCGCGCTGCGGCTGCGACGGCGGCGGGCGGCGGCGTTCGCGGGCTCGTACGAGCCGCTGGCCGGAAGCGGCGCGTGGGCGGACCGCGTGGTGGCGTTCGCGCGCGGCGGCGAGGTCGTGACGGTCGTGCCGCGCCTCGCGGTGCACGTGGACGACTGGAAGGACACGACGCTGTCGCTGCCGGAGGGCCGCTGGCGCGACGTGCTGACCGCCGACGAGGTCGCGGGCGGCGAGCGGGCCGTGGCCGAGGTTCTCGCGCGGTTCCCCGTGGCGCTGCTGGAGCGGGCATGACGAGGGTGTGGGCGCCGCTGGCGCGCCGGGTCGAGCTCGACGCGGAGGGCCGGCGCGAGGAGATGACCCCGGGCGACGGCGGCTGGTGGACCGGGCGGGAGCTGCCGCCGGGCACCGACTACGGCTTCGTCCTGGACGGCGAGGACGACGTGCTGCCCGACCCGCGCTCGCCGGAGCAGCCGTACGGCGTGCACGGCCGCTCGCGCACGGTCGACCACGGCGCGTTCGCGTGGACGCCGTTCACCCCGAAGCCGCTGGCGGAGTGCGTCGTCTACGAGCTGCACGTGGGGACGTTCACGCCGGAGGGGACGTTCGACTCGGCGGTCGAGCGGCTCGACCACGTCGTCGCGCTCGGCGCGGACGCGGTGGAGCTGCTGCCTGTCAACGAGTTCTCGGGCAGGCACGGCTGGGGCTACGACGGCGTCGACCTCTACGCGCCGCACTCCGCCTACGGCGGCCCCGAAGGGCTCAAGCGGCTGGTCGAGGCCTGCCACGCGCGCGGCCTCGCGGTCGTGATGGACGTCGTCTACAACCACCTCGGCCCGTCGGGGAACTACCTCGGCCGCTTCGGCCCGTACTTCACCGAGCGCTACCGCACGCCGTGGGGACCGGCGGTGAACTACGACGACGAGGGCAGCGACGAGGTGCGCGCGTTCGTCGTGGACAACGCGCTGATGTGGCTCGACGACTACCACTGCGACGGCCTGCGCCTCGACGCCGTGCACGCGATCTTCGACCAGTCCGCGCTGCACCTCCTGGAGGAGATCAGCGCGGCCGCCGGGGATCGCTGGGTGATCGCGGAGAGCGACCTCAACGATCCCCGCGTCGTGACCCCGCGCGAGCGCAACGGCCTCGGCTGCGACGCGCAGTGGAGCGACGACTTCCACCACGCGCTGCACGCCGCCCTGACCGGGGAGCGCGACGGCTACTACGCCGACTTCGGCCCGGCCGAGCACGTCGCCAAGGCGCTGCGGGGCGCGTACGTCTACGACGGGCAGCACGCGGCGTACCGCGGCCGCAGGCACGGCCGTCCCGTGGGCGACCTGCCGGCGACGGCGTTCCTCGGCTACCTCCAGGACCACGACCAGATCGGCAACCGCGCGACCGGAGAGCGCTCGTCGCACCTGCTCGCCGACCACCTGCTCAAGGTGGGGGCGGCGCTGGTGCTGACGAGCCCGTTCGTGCCGATGCTGTTCATGGGCGAGGAGTGGGGCGCGTCGACGCCCTGGCAGTACTTCACCGACCACGAGGACGCGGGCCTCGCGGACGCGGTGCGCAAGGGGCGGCGCGAGGAGTTCAGGGCGTTCGGGTGGGACCCCGAGGAGGTGCCCGACCCGCAGGACCCGGCGACGTTCCAGCGCTCGAAGCTGCGCTGGGACGAGGTCGAGGAGCCCCGGCACGCGGACCTGCTCGACTGGCACCGGCGGCTGATCGCGCTGCGGCGCGCGGAGCCGGGCCTGCGCGACGGGTCGTTCGCCGACGCGTCGGTCGACGGGAGCGTGCTGACCGTGCGGCGCAACGGCATCGAGGTCGTCGCGGACCTCGGCGGCGGCGAGGTCGCCGCGACCGGCGACGTGCTGCTCGCCGACCGCTCGGTCGTGGTGCGGCGGGCGTGAACGTCCGCGAGCTCGCCGCCGCGCACGGCGTGATGACGACGTACGACGACTGGGCGGGCAACCCCAAGGAGGTCCCCGACCGGACCCTGCGGCTCGTCCTCGACGCGCTGGAGGCGGACGGGCCGCCGTCGCGCGAGGAGGGCCCGCTGCGCGTCGTGCGCGAGGGGTCGCCGGAGGCGGAGGGCAAGGAGGTCGGCGAGTACGACGGGCTGCTCGTCGCGCCCCGCCGCTGCCCCACGCCGCCGCGTTCGTGGGGGTGGATGGTCCAGCTCTACGCCGCCCGCTCGCGCTGCTCCTGGGGCATGGGCGACCTCGGCGACCTCGCGCGGCTCGCGCGGTGGAGCGCAGGGCAGGGCGCGGGCTTCGTCCTCGTCAACCCGCTGCACGCGGACTCGCCCGGCCTGCCGCAGGAGCCGTCGCCGTACTTCCCCGCCTCGCGCCGCTGGCGCAACCCGCTCTACCTCGCGATCGAGGACCTGCCCGAGGTCGGCCTGCTCGACGCGGACGCGCGCGGGGAGGTGCTGCGCCTGGGCGCCGAGGCGCGGGCGCTGAACGACTCCGAGCTCGTCGACCGCGACGCGGTGTACGAGCGCAAGACGCGCGCGCTCGCGTTGCTCCACGAGGCGCCTGCCCGGCCGGCGTTCGAGCGGTGGCGGCGCGAGCAGGGGCAGTCCCTCGAGGACTTCGCGACGTGGTGCGCGCTGGCCGAGCGCAACCCCGGCATGCCGTACCAGGAGTGGAGCGACTCGGAGGCTGCGCGGCCCGAGCGCGTGACGTTCCACGCCTGGCTGCAGTGGCTCTGCGCCGAGCAGCTCGCCGAGGCGCAGCGCTGCGCGCGCGAGGCGGGCATGCCCGTCGGGCTCATCCACGACCTCGCGGTCGGCTGCGACCCCGGCGGCGCCGACGCGTGGGCGCAGCGCGACGTGATCGCGCACGGCATGACGATCGGCGCGCCGCCGGACTCGTTCAACCGCAAGGGCCAGGACTGGCGGCTGCCGCCGTGGCGCCCCGACCGGCTGCGCGAGGTGGGGTACGAGCCGTTCCGCGACCTCGTGCGCGGCGTCCTGACCGACGCGGGCGGCATCCGCGTCGACCACGCGATGGGGCTGTTCCGGCTGTTCTGGGTGCCCGACGGGCTCTCGCCCGCCGAGGGCGCGTACGTCCGCTACGACTCCGACGCGCTGCTCGGCATCCTCGCGTACGAGTGCCACAGGGCCGGCGCGATCGCCGTCGCCGAGGACCTCGGCACGGTGGAGGAGGGCGTGCCGGAGACGTTGCGGGACAACGGCGTACTCGGCTCGGCGGTGCTGTGGTTCGAGGAGGGCGGGCCGGCGACGTACCCGGAGAACGCGTTCGCCTCGGTCACGACCCACGACCTGCCGACCGCGCGCGGCGTCTGGGACGACGATGAGCGGGCGGCCGAGCAGGAGACGGTGCTGCGGCTGCTGCGCGCCGAGGGTCTCGTCGGCGAGGACCCGACGCGCGACGAGCTCGTCGTGGCGATGCACGCGTTCGTCGCGCGCACGCCCTCGCTGCTCGCCGCGGTCGCGCTGGGCGACGCGCTCGGCGACCCGCGCCAGCCGAACATGCCGGGCACGAAGGACGAGTACCCGAACTGGCGCATCCCGCTGCCCGTGCCGCTCGACGTCGTCGGCGACGACGAGCGCCTGCGCGCGGTCGTCGCGGCCGTCTCAGAAGAGCGCGCTCGCCAGGTCCCTGCGGGCTGACGCGAGCACCGGCGACTCCGGCGGCAGCACGTCGAACAGGCCGACGAGGTGCGTCCTCGCGCGGTCGCGGTCGGCGCCCGAGGTGCGGCGCACGAGGTCGAGCAGCCGCCCGAACGACCGCTGCACGTCGCCGCGCGCGAGGTCGAGGTCGGACAGCTCGCACGCCGCGCCGACGTCGCCCTCGGAGTAGCGGCGCAGGGCGTCGTTCTCGTCCACGCGCATCGCGCGCTGCACCAGCCCGACGCGCGCGACGCCGGCCTTGGCGTCGGCGTCGTTCGGCGTGTCGGCGAGGATCGCGCGGTAGCCGGCGAGCGCGGTGTCGAGGTCGCCCTGCTGCTCGGCGATCATCGCGTCGCGCAGCCGCCCGTCGGGCACGTCCCCCGCCGCGGCGTCGCCACCGCCGAGGACGCCCGCGAGCCACTGGCGCACCTGCGGCTCCGGCATCGCGCCGCTGAACTCGTCCACGAGCGCGCCGTCGACCACGGCCTTGACCGCGGGGATGCCCTGCACCTGGAACGCCTGCGCGATGCGCTGATTCGCGTCGACGTCGACCTTGGCGAGGATCCACGAGCCGTTGCCCTCGGCGGCCAGCTTCTCGAGGACGGGGCCGAGCTGGCGGCACGGCGCGCACCACTCCGCCCAGAGGTCCACGACGACGGGCACCTCGCGCGAGCGCTCGATGACCTCGCGCTGGAACGTCGCCTCGGTGACGTCGACGACGTTCGGTTTGCCGGGCGCCGCCTTGGGCGCGGCGCCGGGGATGAGGAACGACGTGGGGTCCATGCGCACAGTCTCCCTCACCGGGCCGTTCTTCCCGAACGGACGATGCGGCGCCGCGACGGGCGCTCCTAGGGTCTGCCGCGGTCATCCGACCACACACGAATGGGGGAACCATGAAGAAGAGCGCTCTCGCGCTGTCCACGATCGGGCTCGTCCTCGCCGCCGGAACGCCGGCGCACGCCGCGGGCGACATCGAGCTCTACGCGTTCGGTGCCAACACCGGCACGCAGGGCTTCACGACGCAGGCCCGCACCAGCAGCACGCTGACCGACCCGAACAACCACCAGATCAGCGACTACTGCAACTTCTCCGTCAACGGCGTCGGCAACAGCATCGTGATCACGATCGTCGCGGAGGCGCACGCCGTCGCGCACGCGACGCCGGTGTCGACCGGCATCTACTGCGAGGTCCGCGACCGCACCGGCACCGTCGTGCACGTCGCGGCGCAGGCGCTTCCCGGCGACGTGGCCACCGTCGTCAGCCCGAGCGCGCTCCTGCTGAACAACGGTCCGTACACCGTCTGCTCGCGCGGCTCCGGCCAGTGGAACGACACGCACCTGTACGCGACGCCGTTGCGCTGCCAGTCGCCGAACCTGCCGGTCTAGCCGCCAGCGACGGGTCCGCGGCCGCCGGCCGCGGGCCCGCTCGCGGGGCGCTCAGAACCTCGGGGGCTCGGTGTAGGCGCCCCACTCGTCGCGGAGCACGTTGCAGATCTCGCCGAGGGTCGCCTCGGCGCGGACGGCGTCGAGCATCGGCTCGATCATGTTGTCGTCCGAGCGCGACGCCTCGACCATCCGCTTCAACGCCGCCTCGACGGCCGCCATGTCGCGCGCCGTCCTGCGCTCGTTGAGCGCCCGCTTCTGCTCCCGCTCGACCTCGTGGCTGATGCGCAGGATCTCCAGCTCGGGGTCGCCGGAGGACGTGAGCGTGTTGACGCCGACGATCCTCTTGGTGCCCTTCTCCAGGGCGGTCTGGTAGCGGAACGCCGCCTCGGCGATCTCGCTCATGAACCAGCCGTCCTCGATGCCGCGCAGGATGCCCGACGTGATCGTGCCGTCGGTGCCCATCCGCTTGACGCGGTCGAAGATCTCCTCGGCCTGCCGCTCCATCTCGTCGGTCAGCGCCTCGACGTACCAGGAGCCGCCGAGCGGGTCGACGACGTTGGTGACGCCGGTCTCCTCCATGATCACCTGCTGCGTGCGCAACGCGATCTGCGCGGCCCGCTCGCTCGGCAGCGCGAGCACCTCGTCGAGGGCGTTGGTGTGCAGCGAGTTCGTGCCGCCGAGGACGGCCGAGAGCGCTTCGAGCGCGGTGCGGACGATGTTGTTGTCGGGCTGCTGCGCGGTGAGCGAGACGCCGGCGGTCTGCGTGTGGAAGCGCAGCCACTGGGCGCGCTCGTCCGTGGCGCCGTAGACGTCGCGCAGCCAGCGCGCCCAGATGCGCCGGGCCGCGCGGAACTTCGCGATCTCCTCGAAGAAGTCGACGTGCGCGTCGAAGAAGAACGACAGGCCGGGAGCGAAGACGTTGACGTCGAGCCCGCGCGACAGGCCCAGCTCGACGTACGCGAAGCCGTCGGCGAGCGTGAACGCCAGCTCCTGCGCGGCGGTCGAGCCCGCCTCACGAATGTGGTAGCCGGAGACCGACAGCGGCTTGTAGCGCGGGATCTCGCGGGCGCAGTACTCCATCAGGTCGCCGATGAGGCGCAGGTGCGGCTCGGGCGGGAACAGCCACTCCTTCTGCGCGATGTACTCCTTGAAGATGTCGGTCTGCAGCGTGCCGTCGAGCGTGTGGATGTCGACGCCCGCGCGCTCGGCCGCGACGAGGTACATGCAGAACACCGGCACCGCGGGGCCGCTGATCGTCATCGACGTCGTGACGTCGCCGAGGTCGATGTCGGAGAACAGCGTCTCCATGTCGGCCGCGCTGTCGATCGCGACGCCGCAGTGGCCGACCTCGCCGAGGCTGCGCGGGTCGTCGGAGTCGCGGCCCATCAGCGTCGGCATGTCGAACGCCACCGAGAGGCCGCCGCCGCCCTCGGCCAGGATCATCTTGTAGCGCTCGTTCGTCTGCTTCGCGTTGCCGAAGCCGGCGAACTGCCTGATCGTCCACGGGCGCGTGCGGTAGCCGGTGGCGTAGAGGCCGCGGGTGAACGGGAACTCGCCCGGCCAGCCGATGCGCTCGAAGCCCTCGACGGTGTCGCCGGGGCGGGGGCCGTAGACCGGCTCCACCTCGACGCCGGAGAGGGTCGTGAAGTCGGCGTCGCGCTTCTTGGCGGCGTCGTAGCGCTGCTGCCAGCGCGCCCGCCCGGCGGCGATCTCGTCAGTCATGCGTTCCAGGGTACCGGCGCCGGGTAACGGCTACTCATGCGGTTCGAGGGCAGGGTGGCGTTCGTGACGGGCGGCGCGTCGGGGATCGGCCTGGCGGCGGCGAGGCGGCTGGCGGACGAGGGCGCGCGCGTGGCGCTGTTCGACGTCGACGCGGACGCCGTGAAGGACGCGGCTGGCGAGGTCGGCGGCATCGGCCTGTCGGGCGACGTGTCGAAGTCGGAGGACGTCGCGGCGGCGTACCGGCACGTCGAGGAGGCGTGGGGGCGCCTCGACGTGGTGTTCGCCAACGCGGGCGTCAACGGCGTGTGGGCGCCGATCGACGAGCTCGCCGAGGACGAGTGGGACTCGACCGTCGCGATCAACCTGCGCGGGACGTTCCTCACCGTGAAGCACGCGGTCCCGCTGCTGAAGCGCCAGGGCGGCGCCGTCGTGATCACGTCGTCGGTGCAGGGGACGCGGCTGTTCAGCATGGCCGGCTCGACGGCGTACGCCTGCACGAAGGCCGCGCAGGTGGCGTTCGCGCAGAAGACGGCGTACGAGCTCGGGGAGCACGGCATCCGCGTCAACGTGATCTGCCCCGGCTACATCCCGACCGGCATCGGCGAGAGCACCGAGGAGCGGGACACGGACGACCTCGGCGTGCCGGTGGAGACGCCGGAGGGGTCGCGGCCGTTGAGGACGTCGCCGGGGACGCCGGAGCAGGTGGCGGCGCTGGTGGCGTTCCTCGCCTCCGACGACGCGGGGCACGTCACGGGGACGCCGGTCTGGATCGACGGCGGGGAGACGCTGGTCCTCGGCTAGTAGGGCTTGGGGAAACGCGGCCCGCAGGGCTGCGTCTCGCCAAGCCCTACGCGATGTCGACGTGCGGCGACGCGCTGAACGTCGCCGTGACCGTCTTCGTCGGCTTCCCCGCGACGAGCCGGTTGGCGACCATCACGTGGACGTCGTTGCCGTGCAGCATCGCCTCGGCGAAGCAGACGGAGCGGTCCTTCAGGTCGCGGCAGCGGCTCGTGACGCCCGTGGCACCGAGGTCGCGCAGGGCCGCCTCGACCTCGGCGGAGGTCGCCTTCACCTCGACGGTACCGGTGAGGCACGCGGTCTCGGCGGGGTGGCGGCTCGCGCACGGCGTCATGCCGTCGAGGCGGACGCCCGCCAACGCCTCGCGGGCCGGCGCGTACGCGCGCTCGTACTCCCGCTCGCGCTGCCGTGACCCGCGCTCCTCCATCGCGTCGGCGACGGTGACGGTCGCGAGGTAGCCGACGAACGTGCCCAGGAGGGCGAGCGGTACGGCGACGAAGCGGGCTCGGAGCATCAGGTCACCTTCAGCACACGGGTGGGTGAGACGGCGCGGGCGTGCGTGTACGTCGCGTCGTGAACCACCCGGTACGAGTACGTCCCCCGGGCCGACGGACGCACGGTGAAGCGGTACGTGCTGGTCGACGTGAGATACATCGACGCGGCGGTACGCCAACCCGAGCCCGTCCACACCTCGAGCCGTACGCGGCGCCCCGGCAGGCTCGGCGCCACGCGGCCGTTGATCGCGACGGTCGTGCCGAGCGGCGCGCTGCCCTGCGACAGCCCCGCGCTGATCACGGGCCGCACCTGCACGGTCCGCTGCGCGCGCGACGGCAGCGTCGCGCTCGTGCCGCCGAACGTCAGCAGCACCTCGACGTTGGCCGCCGGGCGCAGCGTGTGCCGCACCTCGCCGGCCGACGACGTCGTGAGCGTCGTCACGCGCGTCCACACCGTCGTGCCCGGCTTGCGCGTCAGGACGTCGACCCTGTGCCCCGGCAGCGGCGCGCCGTTCTTCGTCAGCGTCCCGACGACGACGGCCGTGCCGCCGTAGGAGATGACCGCCGGCGCGCTCGCGCGCAACGCCGTCGCCACGCGTGCCGCGGGCGGCGCGAGGGGCGAGGGCGTGCCGCCCGCGCCGATCGACGGCGGGCCCTCGCCCGCGGCGTTCACCGCGGTGACCGTCACGCGGTACGCCGCGAAGTTCGCGAGCCCGGCGACCGTCGCGGAGCGGGCGCTGCCAGGCACCTCGACGGTGGTCGAGCCGGCGGTGACGCGGTAGGCCGTGACGGGCGTGCGCCCGGTGGCGTACGGCGCCGCCCACGTGACGGCGAGGCCGCCGTCACGGGCGGCGGCGGCGACGGACAGCGGCGCGGCCGGCGGCGTGTTCGCCCCCGCCACGGCGCACGCGGGCGCGGCCGCCGCGGGCGCCTGGTCGGTGTGCCTCGTAGGGTCCTTCACCTGGCCCGCGACCGGTCCGCCCGCCTGGCCCCACCACACGCGCTGGGTCGTCGCGGTGGCGTCGTTGTTGAGGTCGTACGCCACCGGCGAGGCGTTGCCGCGCAGGACGCTGTCGGTGACCGTGACGGGAATCCCCGTGGCGGTGACGCCGTGGAAGTTGCCCCGCACGTCGAGGCAGGCGAACGTCCCCGCCGACGTGCCGTGCACGTAGAGGCCGCCGGGCGCGTCGTTGGCGCCGCCGGTGCCGGTGATCTCCGTCTCGCGCACGTCGCCGCTCGCGTCGTCGAGCTCGATCCCGCGGAAGTAGCCGTCCTCGACGACGACGTCGCGCACGGCGTTGCCGGTGCTGTGCGCGAGCGAGACGCCGCGGCCGTGCGCGACGTGGGTCCTGGTGAGCGACGCGGGCGTGCCGTCGGCCTCCACCGACCACGCGAACGACTCGTCCATCGCGAGCCCGACGCCCGGCGTCCCCGGCGCGTCGCCGGCCGGGCCGCGCGCGGTGACGGAGCCGTGGATGCGCGCGCCGTCGAACGCCATGCCTCCCGCGGGCCCCGTCCCCGAGGGGCCGCTGTCGATCATGGCGGCGTACCAGCCGCGCGGGTCGGGCGTGCCGCAGAGCTCGACCTGGGCGTACCACGACCGGCACGTCGCGACGCCGACGGAGTCGTCGCCGAGCGTCGTCACGACGAGCCCGCCCGCGGTCGCGTCGAGCCTGCCGCCGCGCAGCGAGATGCCGCCGCCGGCGACCTTCGCGACGGCGCCGCGCGGGAACGTCAGCGTGTGCGGCGCGGGCACGAGCAGGCTCCCGCCGTGGCCGTCCGAGCGGAGCGCGGCGACGACGTAGCCGGCGGGGTGCGGCAGCGGGTCGTTCGTCGGCGACAGCCAGGTCGTGTCGGAGGCGGTGGTGACGCCGTCCAGCGCGACGACGGCGGAGTCGCCGGAGCCGAGGTTCGCGTCGACGTCGCGCCCCGGGCCGAACGACATGCGACCCGTGAGCACGTACGCGGGCCCCTCGATCGACCGGACGACGTTGCGGCGCAACGCGACCGTGGACGTCGCGTCGCCCTCGATGCGGACGCCGTAGCGGCCGGGGCCCGTCACGATCGTGTCGGACACCTCGGCGGACGCCGCGTTGCCGACCGTGACGGTCGTCGCGCGGCCGCGCAGCACCTCGGCGCGCGCGAAGCCGTGGAGCGAGACGAACGAGTCGCTCGTCGTGTCGAGAACGCGCGCCACCGCGGACGCCTCGGGCCGCACGCCGGCGACGATGCCGCCGCCGCGGACCGCCGCGCCCGTCAGCAGCAGGTCGCCGCTCGCGCCCTCGGCGTCGGGGGCGACCACGAGGTCGCCCCACTCCCGCGCGACGCAGGACGTGGACCGCGCGCAGCCGATGTCGGTCGCGAGCGGGTCGGTGAACGACACGAACCGCGCGCCGCCCGCGCTCGCGTCGAGCGAGCCGCCGCGCACGGTCAGCGACGCGTACCGGTCGGTCACGGCGACGAGCGCGCCCGCGGGAACGGTCACGTCGCCGCCCGTCACGAGCAGGCCGCGGTCGCTGCCGGACGACCTGCCGACGAGGTAGCCGAGCGCGTGGTCGTCGTCGCGGTTGACCGGCGACACCCACGCGAGCCCGCCGCGCACGGTGCCGCCGAGCGCGACGCCGTCGACGGCGTTGCCGGCGCCGGTCAGGTCGTCGACGCCGCGGCCCGGGCCGACCGTCGCGGTCACGTCGTCGAGCTGGATCGGCGGGAACGACGCCGGGTACACGTTGGCGTCGCGCGAGCCGAGGCCGGAGCCGCGGACGACGACGTGGCGCACGACCGGGTCGCACGCCCACGCGATGCGCAGCGCCGTCCACGAGACGTTCTCGGCGAGCAGGTCCGTGACCGCGATGCCCTTCACGCACGCGCCGGTCCCGCCGGGCACGACGGAGATGCCGTAGCTGCCGCCGCGCACGGTCACCCGCGTCGCCGCGAACGACTCGGCCGTGCCGACGCTCGCGGCGGTGTCGTTGCCGGTGAACGTCACGTCGGTCAGCGCGATCGGGCCCATCACGGTGGCGTAGTCGGAGGCCTGGACGCCGACCCGGTTGCCGACGAACGACGTCGCCGTGACCGTCGTGGGGCCGCGCCGTACGGCGAGCCCGGTGTCCGCGTAGCGGACGGACGCGCCGGTGAGGACGGCACGCGACGTGCCCGCCGCCCGCAGCCCCGCCCAGTGCTGCTCGGTGCCGCACGCCGTCGCGAGCGACGAGGGGCAGGTGGTGAGGCCGGCCGCGGCGTCGGCGACCGACGTGAACACCGAGCCCGGCGCCGACGCGTCGAGGGTGCCGTCGGTGACGCGGATGCCCGAGTCGCACTCGCCGCAGCCGTACGGCGCGATGCCCTTGACGACGCTGTTCGCGGGGAACGTCACCGACCTGCCTGGCACCAGGCGCAGCGACCCTACGAGGTACCCGAGCGGCGCGGGGGTGCTCGCGGGCGTGGCGACCGGCGTGCGCCACGTGAGGTCGCGGGTGGCGACGCCGTCCAGGACGATCGCGTCGATGCCGTTGCCGCCGCCGAGCACGTCCTCGACGTCGCCGCCGTCGCCGTACGAGGCGGTGACCCGGACGAAGCGCGCGGCCTCGGTCACCGGCGCGGTCGTGCCGCTGTTCGTGACGACGGCGCCGCGGACGCCGACGACGCCGTCGGTCATGACGGACAGCCCGCGCCCGCCGGCCCTGTCGACCCGAACGCCGTCGAGCAGGATCGGGCACGGCGCGTCGTTGGGCAGGCCCCACCAGTCGCACGCCAGCGCGACGCCGTCCCCGCCCGCGCGCCGCACGTCCACGTCGGTCAGCCGCGCGGGGGTCTCGTCCACGACGACGCCGCTGCCGGTGGCGTCGGCGACCGTCGCGTGCGCCAGGCGCACCCACGACGTGTGGCCCTGGACGCGTACGCCGTCGACGGTGTGCGCGACGGTGGCGCCGTCGAGGACGACGGCGTCGGGCGAGCGGCGCTCGCGCACCGACGGCGACCACGGCTCCTTCGCGCCCGCCGTGATGCCGTTCCAGTCGCCGGCCAGGCCGTCGGCGCCGCGCAGGACGCTGCCGCCGGCGGCGCGCACCTCGCCGCCGCGGACGGAGATGCCGTGCCGCAGCGTGTGGTCGCGGTCGGCGGGAGGCGTGAACACCAGCGTCGCGCCGTCGAGCAGCAGCCGCGAGCCGCGGCCCACGACCAGCCCGAGGTCGCACACGACGTGCGTGCCGCCGGTCAGCACGGTGTCGCCCAGCGGCAGCCGGCCGCACAGCGACGCGGGGACCGGCGCTCGGGGCAGCGGCGCGTCGGCGCGGGGACGTACGGGGCCCGCGTCGGTGTAGTAGCCCACACCGTCGCCGGAGCGCGAGACCACGACGACGTCGTACTCGTGGCCGTTGACGAGGCCGGTCAGCGTCGCGGAGCGCGTGCTCGCGTCGACCGTGACGGAGGCGTCGAGGCGGCCGAGCCAGTAGGCGCGGACGTCGTAGCCCGTCACGCTGCTCCCGCCCTCGTCCGACGGCGGCAGCCAGTGGACGCGGGCCGAACGGTCTCCCGCCTCCGCGAGCGCGGCCTCCGCGGGCAGCGCGGCGCGCGTCGCGGACGACACGGTGTACGTCACCTCGCGCGACACCGTCGGCCCGGCGGAGGCGCTCTCCGCGTGCCGCGCGAGGTAGGTCGCGGTCCGCTCCGGCGACGCCTGCACCGAGACGTAGCCCGTCTCGTCCGTCGTGCCGCCGCCGATCGCGCGCCACGTGCCCTCGCCGTCGAGGCGCTCGTAGACGTCGACGCGCTCGCCCGCGACGGGCGTGTCGGGCACGGCCTCGAACAGCCTCGTCACGACGCCGATCGGGCGGCCGGACAGGCTCGGGCCCTGCGGCACGTGCAGCTCGAGGCGCGTCGCCGGCGGGTCGTCGGGGGCGCCGGGCGTCGCGGGCGGGGGCGCGAAGCGTTCGACCGACGTGCCGTCGCCCGTCCCCGACACGAGCAGCACGTCGCCGTCGCCGAAGGCCGCGACCGCCGCGCCGTCGCGGTGCGTCGCGACGCGCGCGTCACGCCACTGGTCGACGTCCGGGTCGTACAGCTCGGCCTCGGGCTCGGACGGGTCGTCGGGGTACCAGAGCCCGCCGGAGACGAGCACCTCGCCGGTGGCCAGCGCCGTGAGCTCGGGCGGCGACGTCCCGCCGCGCCTGCCGCGCAGGCGCCCGCCGACGCGCCACGTGCCGCTCGCCGTCGTGAAGACGGCCGTCTCGTCGAGGTTGACGTACAGCGCCCCGCCAGGCAGCGCGACGACGTCGCCGTAGATGGCGTGGGTGACCGGCGGGTTGGTGACGGTCCACTGGTTCGTGACGGGGTCCCACCGCTCGGGCCCGTTGCGGACCGCGAGCAGGACGGTGCCGTCCTCCAGGACCGCCGCGCCGTCCTGCGCGAGCTCGCCGTGCAGCGCCCCTGTCGCGGTCCACGCGTCGGTGCGCGGGTCGTAGACGGCGGCGTGCGCCACGGGCGAGTACGGCGACCCCGCACCGGCCGCGAGCACCCGCCCGTCGGGCAGCGTCACGGCGACGCTCGTCTCCGTCGGCGCGGACGCGACGGTCGTCCAGGTGTCGGCGGCGGGGTCGTAGATCGCGGTGGGGGCGCCCCAGGAGTCGCCGAGCCCGCGCCCGCCGACGACGAGCACGCGACCGTCGGCGAGCCGCGCGAGGGCGTGCCCCTGCCGCCGCTCCCCCTGGTACGGCGCGGTCGCCTTCCACGTGTCCGTGGCGGGGTCGTAGAGGACGGCGTTCGTGGCGGGCGAACGCTCGCCGCCCACGACGAGCACGCGGCCGTCGGCGAGCCCGACGGCCTCCATGCCGCTGCGCGGGGCGGGGAGGGGGGCGGCGTTCGTGGTCACGCCCGGCGCGGCGTAGGAGGACGCGGGCGTGCCGAGCACCACCGTCGCGGCCGCGGCCACGACGGCCGCGAGCCTCCGCCCCCACGACATGACTCCACCGTAGGCAGCGCGACGGCGGCGCGAGGGACTTTCGTCATATCCGTCTTAACTTGACTCGTTCCAGATAAGAGCGGAGGGTGGTCCTCGTGACCGCCGACCGCCTCCGCGCCGCCGGGCTGCGCGTGACGCGGCCGAGGCTGGCGCTGCTCGACGCGCTCGACGCCTCGCCGCACGCGACCGTCGACGACCTCGCGGGCGCCGTACGCATCGCCGCGGGCAGCGTGTCGACGCAGGCGGTCTACGACGCGCTGGAGGCGTTCGTCGCGGCGGGCCTCGCCAGGCACGTCGAGCCCGCGGGCTCCCCCGCGCGCTTCGAGACGCGCGTCGGCGACAACCACCACCACGTCGTGTGCCGCGCCTGCGGCGCCACGGCCGACGTCGACTGCGCCGTAGGCCGCCGCCCCTGCCTCACGCCCAAGGAGAGCAACGGCTTCGTCGTCGACGAGGCCGAAGTCACGTACTGGGGGACCTGCCCTCGGTGCCAGTAGCGAAGGAGCGTCTCGCGTGACCCCCGAGAAGCCCGTCCTGACCGACCGTCAAGGCCACCCGATCGCCGACAACGCCAACCAGCGCACCGTCGGCAGCCGCGGCCCCGCGACGCTGGAGAACTACCACTTCCTCGAGAAGATCAGCCACTTCGACCGCGAACGCATCCCCGAGCGCGTCGTGCACGCGCGCGGCTTCGTGGCGCACGGCTTCTTCGAGGCGTACGGCACGATCGGCGACGAGCCCGCGTCCGTCTACACCCGCGCGAGGCTGCTGCAGGACAAGGGGAAGCGGACGCCGGTGTCCGTGCGCTTCTCGACCGTCATCGGCGGCCGCGACTCGTCCGAGGCGGCGCGCGACCCACGAGGGTTCGCGGTGAAGTTCCGCGCCGAGGACGGCAACTGGGACCTCGTCGGCAACAACCTGCGCGTGTTCTTCATCCGCGACGCGATGAAGTTCCCCGACGTCGTGCACGCGTTCAAGCCGGACCCCGTGACGTTCCGCCAAGAGCCCAACCGCATCTTCGACTTCGTCTCGAACACGCCCGAGGCCATGCACATGATCTCGTTCCTGTTCGGCCCGAAGGGCATCCCGCGCGACTACCGGCACATGAACGGCGCGGGCGTGAACACGTACAAGCTCGTCAACGCCGCCGGCGAGGCGGTGCTCGTGAAGTTCCACTGGATCTCGCGGCAGGGCGACGTCGGCATGACGGCCGCGGAGGCCGCCGCGATCCAGGCCGGCGACCTCGGCCACGCCTCCAAGGACTGCTACGAGGCCATCGAGCGCGGCGAGTACCCGCGCTGGGAGCTGGCCGTGCAGGTCATGAGCGACGACGAGCACCCCGAGCTCGACTTCGACCCGCTGGACGACACCAAGACGTGGCCGGAGGACGCGTTCCCGATGCTGCCGGTCGGCCTGATGACGCTCGACCGCAACGTCGCCGACTTCCACGACGAGAACGAGCAGATCGCGTTCGGCACGGGCGTGCTCGTGGACGGCATCGAGTTCAGCGACGACAAGATGCTCGTCGGGCGGACGTTCGCGTACTCCGACACCCAGCGCTACCGCGTCGGCCCCAACTACCTCCAACTCCCCGTCAACCGGCCGCTCGTCGAGACGCGCACCAACCAGGGCGGCGGCCAGATGTCGTACGGCACCGACGTCCGCGGCGACTCGCCGCACGTCAACTACGAGCCGTCGTCGGTCGCGGGGCTTCACACCGCCGAGCCGGCGGGGGCGCCGTACGAGCCGTACATCGAGGGGCACCTGACGCGCGCGCCGATCGAGCGCACGAACGACTACGGCCAGGCCGGCAGGCGCTGGCGCGAGGACATGGACGACGCCGAGCGCGACGACCTCGTGCTCAACCTCGTGACGGCGCTGGCGCAGTGCGACAAGCAGATCCAGGAGCGGATGGTGGCGCACCTGACCCGGTGCGACGAGGCGTACGGCGGCCGCGTCGCCGCGGGCCTCGGCCTGCCCGCGTAGCGCTCCACAAGCAGGGGCGGGGCGGCGCGTGCCGAATGCCCAACGGCATGCGCCGCCTGCCTCTGATCCTGACCGCTCTCGTCTCCGCCGTCGCCGCGCTGCCCGCGCACGGCGCGGCCACGCCCGCACTCGACGGGAAGAGGGTCAAGACGTTCGCGTTCTCCGCGGCCGTCTCCGACCCCCAGGCCCACCCGCTCGCCGAGACCGCCGAGAACCCCGTCGACGACGAGCCGTTGAGCGACTGCCCCAAGCCTCGCTGCTACGCGTTCCCCTTCACCGTCGCGCCCGCGAAGGGCGTCAACGCCAAGACGCCGCTGTCCGCGCAGATCACGTGGACGATGCCGACGTCGCGCTTCTGGCTCGTCCTCGTGACGGACAAGAAGGGCGAGAAGGCGCGCTGCTCGACGTTCTACGTCACCGCCGGGCAGAAGGCGACGATCCGCACGTCGTCCATCAAGCCGGGCAGGTACGAGGTGTGGGTGACCGTGCAGGACCTCGTCGCGCCCGACACCGTGAAGGG
Source organism: Frankiaceae bacterium (assembly GCA_035940575.1). GTDB lineage: Bacteria > Actinomycetota > Actinomycetes > BP-191 > BP-191 > BP-191. The sequence continues at coordinate 52,929 of DASZER010000048.1, forward strand.
GACCGTGTCGTTCCCCGCGACCCACACCGTGGCGGCCAACCCCGGCCCGGCGGGCACCGAGCTGTTCGTCCACGGCTGCAACCTGTAGGACGCGCTCGCGGCTAGAGGGCGTCGACCAGGCGGTCGGCGGCGGCGTACGGGTCGGTCTTGCCGCGCACGACCTCCTCGGCCAGCGCCTCCAGCGCGGTCCCCGCGTGCAGGTCGCCGAGGCGCTCGCGCAGCGCGGTCACGGCGATCGCCTCGATCTCGCCC
>DASZER010000049.1:0-2924 GCA_035940575.1 Frankiaceae bacterium
CGCGTGCCGCGCCGCTCACGCCGCCGCGGCCTGCGCCCGGCGTGCCGGCCCGCCCGGCCGCGCCGCTCACGCCGCCGCGGCCTGCGCCTCGAGCTTGCGGCGCTTCTCGTCGGCCTGCAGCGCGGCGGTGAACTCGTCCAGGTCGCCCTCGAGGACCTGCTCGAGGTTGTGCTGCGTGAGCTTGATGCGGTGGTCGGTGACGCGGCGCTCGCCGTAGTTGTAGGTCCGGATCTTCTCGGCCCGCTCGCCGGTGCCGACCTGCGAGCGCCGGTCGGCCGACAGCGCCGCCTGCTGCTCGGCCAGCGCCTGCTCGTACAGCCGCGCGCGGAGCACCCGCATCGCCTTGTCGCGGTTCTGGAGCTGGGACTTCTCGTCCTGCATCGAGACGACGATGCCCGACGGCCTGTGGGTGATGCGGACCGCGGAGTCGGTCGTGTTGACCGACTGGCCGCCGGGGCCGGACGAGCGGTAGACGTCGATCTGCAGGTCGCCCGGGTCGACGTGGACGTCGACGTCCTCGGCCTCCGGCAGCACCGCCACCGTCGCGGTGGACGTGTGGATCCGGCCCTGCGACTCGGTGACCGGCACCCGCTGGACGCGGTGCGTGCCGCCCTCGAACTTGAAGATCGAGTACGCGGCGTCGCCCTTGATCGCGAACGTGTACGCGCCGTCGGCGACCTCCAACGGCTCGGTCTTGAACCCGAGCCGCTCGGCGTACTTGACCAGCATCCGGTACACGTCGCCGGCCCACAGCGCCGCCTCGTCGCCGCCCGCGCCCGCGCGCACCTCCACGATGACGTTCTTGTCGTCGTTCGGGTCGCGCTCGACCATCGCCAGGCGGAGCTCCTCGTCCAGCTCCTCGAGCCGGCGCCGCGCCGCCGAGAGCTCCTCGCGCATCTCGGCGTCCTCGCCGCCCTCGTCGATCAGCTCCTGCGCGCCGTCCAGGTCGCTCTTCGCCCGCCGCCACTGCGCCGCGAGCTTCGCCGCCGGCTCGAGCTGCCGGTACGCGCGCCCGACCTCGGCGTAGCGCTCGCGGTCCCCGATCACGGCGGGGTCGCCCATCTGGCGCTCGGCGTCGGCGAACCGCGCCTCGATCTGCTCGACGAGCTGCTCGATCATCGCCCGACGAGGGTACCCGCGGCAGCGCGGACCGAGCCGCTTGCGCCCGTGCGAGGGCAGCCGTTAGGTTCGAGGTGGACGGCCTGACTGGAGGGCAGATCGTGAGCACGCGGCTGACCATCGAGACGACCGCGACATCTCTGCCGTGGCCCGCGCCCGCGGCGCAGCCGCCGACCGTGACGCTCACCTCGCAGTGCGCCCCGCTGACGCCCGCCGATCCTCCGGGGTCCGCATGCGGCTTCCAGGTGCTCGTCCTCGACGGCCAGCACCTGGGCGACGACCAGGCGGTCGTGTTCGACGAGTACTTCACGATCCCGGACCAGCAGGGCTGGGTGACGACGTACACGCCGATGTACGACGACATCGCCGGCGCGCTCGGGCGCTACCAGCTCGCCCGCTACTGCCTGGTCGTCGCGAGCTTCGGACTCGACCCGAACATGTACCCGTCCTCGCGCGCGCAGAAGGCCCTGGTCGGCTTCGGGGCCGGGCCGGGGTTGAACGCGTGGCTGCAGGACTGCGACCCCGGCAGCGAGATAGGCAACCTGGACGTCTGGACCCAGGCCGGTGCGTACGTGATGGTCGGGTTCGGGGAGAGCGGCTTCGGCGACGCGGTCGAGAAGCTGGCCCTGCCGTATCAGGGGACGGCGCCCCTGTCGACCGACGTCTTCTTCTACGTGACAGCCTGATTGGAGGGTGGATCATGAGCACGCGGCTGACCATCGAGACGACCACGACAGCTGTGCCGTGGCCCGCGCCCGCTCCGCAGCCGCCGACCGTCACGCTGACGTCGCAGTGCGGCGCGCTGAAGCCGGCCGGCCCCCCGGGGTCGGCCTGCGGCTACCAGGTCGTCGTCCTCGACGGCGATCACCTCGCCGACGGCCAGGCGGTCGTCTTCGACGAGTACTTCACGATCCCGAACGAGCGGTGGTGGGTGACGACGTACTCGCAGACGTACGACGCGATCGCCGCCGCGCTCGGGCCCTACAACGAGGCCAGGTACTGCGCGGCCGTCGCGAGCTTCGGCCTCGACACGAACATGTACCCGTCGCTGAAGGCGCAGCAGGCGCTCGGCGGCTTCGGCGCCGGGCCGGGGCTCAACACGTGGCTCCAGAACTGCGACCCCGGCAGCGAGGACGACTCGGGCACCTGGACCACCGGCGGCGCGTACGTGATGGTCGGGTTCGGCGCCAGCACCCCGGGCGACGCGGTCGAGGCGTTCACCCTGCCGTGGCAGGGGACGGAACCCCTGTCGGTCGACGTGTTCTTCTACCCGGTGACCTCCGGCGAGAGCTAGGCCTCGCCGCCGGCCATGCCTGGGCGGCGCGGCGTCCTGCTCGCGGTCGGGAGCGGCAGGCGCTCGCGCGGCTACGGCCGCGTGCTCGCGAGCCTCCTCCCGGGCGTCAGCCGCGCGTTCGAGACGGTCCACTTCGCGATCGACCTCGCGCACGCCCCGCCAAGCGCGGGCTGGGCGGTGGAGCCGAACGGGGTCCCGGGCGACCTCGCGGGCGCCGAGCGGATCGGCGCGCTCCTCGAGCGCCATCGCCCGGCGGTGGTGTGGATCTGCCACGACTGGTGGGTGTGGCAGCGCCTGGCGCCGGCGCTGCGCGCGTGCCGCCCGCGCCCCCGCGTGGTCGTGTACTCGCCGGTCGACCCCGCGCTGCTCGACGCCGCCGACCTCGACGGGCTCTCGCTGCTCGTGGCCTACACCGAGACGGCCCGGCGCAAGCTCGCTGCCGCGGTCGGGACCGCCGTCGCCCTCGACCGCGTCCCGCACGGCGTCGACACCGCGACGTTCCGCCCGCTCG
>DASZER010000050.1:0-13002 GCA_035940575.1 Frankiaceae bacterium
CGCCGGCCGAGCCAGGCGGCGTTGCCGTTGACGATGTCGCCGAACAGCAGCTCGGTCCCCACCGCGAGCAGCTCGACCCTCATCGTGCGGCCTTCCGCGCGCGCTTCATCGCCGCGCGCGCGGACGTCTGCCGCAGCCGCAGCGCCCGCGCGACGTAGTCGGCGCCGGTGCCCGCCGTCACCGCGACCGCGGCGACCATCACCCACCAGCGCGCGGAGGCGAGGAGGCCGGACAGCGGCAGGACGTACAGGCCGATCGCGATGCCCTGGAGGAACGTCTTCACCTTGCCGCCGCGGCTGGCAGGGATGACGCCGTGGCGGATGACCCAGAACCGCAACGCCGTCACGCCCACCTCGCGCACCAGCACGAGGATCGTGACCGGCCACGGCAGGTCGCCGAGCGCCGAGAGGCCGACGAGCGCGGCGCCGGTGAGCGCCTTGTCCGCGATCGGGTCGGCGATCTGCCCGAACGCCGTCACGAGCTGCCGCCGCCGCGCGATCTCGCCGTCAATGCGGTCGGTGAACGACGCCACGGCGAACGCCGCCCACGCCGCCCACCGCCACCCCGGCTCGTGCCCCGTGCCCGCGAACAGCAGCGCGAGGAACGCCGGCACCAGGAACAGCCGCAGGACGGTGAGCGCGTTGGCGAGGTTGACGACGCCGGCGGTCGGGTGGGGCGGGATCGCCGCCTGGTCCACGGCCTCCAGCGGGCTCGTCACGCCGGCCCCGCGGCCTCGACGGCGATCGGCTCGGCGACGAGGTCGACGCCGTTCGCCGCGACGACCCGCGCCCTCACGAGCTCGCCCACCGCGAACGCCGTGCCGCCGGCGCGCAGCAGCACCGAGCCGTCCACCTCTGGCGCCTGGTGGTGCGCCCGCCCCTCGGCCTCGCCGGTCGGCAGCACCTCCTCCACGAGCACGTCCACGACGCTGCCCACGCGCTCCTCCGCGCGCTGCGCGGTCAGCTCCTCCGCGAGCGAGACGAGGCGCTCGTAGCGCCGCGCGGCGACGTCGGAGCGCACCTTGCCGTCCATGCCCGCGGCCTCGGTGCCGTCCTCGTCGGAGTAGCGGAACACGCCGATCGCGTCGAGGCGCGCCTCGACGAGGAAGCGTTCGAGCTCGGCGTAGTCCGACGCCCTCTCGCCGGGGAAGCCGACGATGAAGTTCGAGCGGATGCCCGCCTCGGGCGCGAGCGCGCGGATCGAGCGGATCAGCCCGAGGAACGCCTCCGTCCCCCCGAACCGCCGCATCGACCGCAGCACCGTCGGGCTCGCGTGCTGGAACGACAGGTCGTAGTACGCCGCCACGCCCGGCGTCGACGCGATCGCCTCGACCAGCGAGGGCCGCGTCTCGGCGGGCTGGAGGTACGCGAGCCGCACCCGGTCGATCCCCGGCACCGCCGCGACGGACGGGAGCAGGCGTTCGAGCAGGCGTACGTCGCCGAGGTCCTTGCCGTAGGAGGTGCTGTTCTCGCTGACGAGGTGCAGCTCGCGTACGCCCTGCCCCGCGAGCCACTCGGCCTCGGCCAGGACCTCCTCGGGCGGCCGCGACACGAACGCCCCGCGGAACGACGGGATCGCGCAGAACGAGCACCGCCTGTCGCAGCCGCTCGCGAGCTTCAGCGGGGCGACGGGGCCTCCGGTGAGCCGGTGCCGGCGCGGCCCGCTCGCGGGCGCGACGCCGTCGGGGAGGTCGGCGGGCGCCGCCGGTCGCGCGGCCGCGGCGCGCTCCACGGGCGTGATCGGGAGCAACGCCCTGCGGTCGCGCGGCGCGTGCGACGCGGGCGCCGGGGCGCCGGAGAGGATCGAGCCGAGCGTCGAGGCGAGGGTCTCGTAGGAGTCGAAGCCGAGCACCGCGTCGGCCTCGGGCAGCGACGAGGCGAGCTCGGCGCCGTAGCGCTCGGCGAGGCAGCCCACCGCGACGACCGCGCGGCGGCGGCCGTCGGAGTCGAGGCCGCGCGCCTCCAGGAGCGTGTCGATCGAGTCCTGCTTGGCCTGCTCGACGAAGCCGCACGTGTTGACGACGACCGCGTCGGCGTCGGCCGCGTCGTCCACCAGCGCGAAGCCGCCCGCCGCGAACCGCGCCGCGAGCTCCTCGCTGTCGACCTCGTTGCGCGCGCAGCCGAGCGTCACGAGGGCGACGCGGCGCGGCGAGGACATGCGGACGAGACTATCCGCCCGGTGTGTCGGGAACGGCGCTCCCGCCCGAGTATCAGCCCGAGGTCGTGGCGGGGTCGCCGGGCAGGAACTCCAGCCTGACCACGTCACCCGCGCGGCCCGGGGAGCCGAGGTCGCGGCCGTTCACGACGATCTGGACCGCGCCGGCGTTGCCGAACACGACGTTGATCTTGTTCTTGGCGGCGAAGTCCTGCTGCATCGGCGCCCGCATCAGGCCCTCGAAGACGGTCTTGCCGTCGGCGCGGACGGTGACCCACGAACGGTTGTTCACGACCTTGACGCGCAGGTTGACGCCGCCGATGTTCCCCGCGACGAGCGGGGGCTGGCTGGTCGGCGCCGACGACGGCGCGACGCTCGGCGACGGGGACGAGGAGGTCAACGGCGCCGCGGCCGGCGGCGACCCGGCGGGCGCGTTCGCGGTGAACACCGACACGAGCGCGATCACGAGCAGCACGCCGGCCATGACGGCCATCGCGCCGGTCCAGTTCGGGCCCTTGCGGTCGGGCATCGCGATGACCTCGTGCTCGAAGATCTCGCGAGCGGCGGGGGCGGCGGCGGCGTTGGTGCGGTCGAACTCCGCGACGAACGGCGCCGGGTCGAGCCCGAGGTGCGTCGCGATCGAGCGGATGTGGCCGCGCGCGTAGACGGCGCCGCCGCAGCCGGAGAAGTCGTCGTCCTCGATCCGCCGGAGGAGCTCGCCGCGGATGCGCGTCGCGCGGCTGACGTCGTCGATCGTGCGACCCGCCGCCTCACGGGCAGCCGCGAGGTCAGCGCCGATGCTCATGCGACGACACCTCCACAGCGGACAGCGCGACGCTCCACGGGGAAGAGACGGCGTCGCGCGTCCCGCAGTCTAGGCGCCCCAGCTCAAAGTCGGCAAAGCTACGTTTGTCCGGCTTCGCGCAGGACCGACGCTCCGGGCCCCACGGGGTCCGAGCCGTGGAGCACCGCGCCCGGCGGAGTGGTCACCCGCTTCGCGAAGAACACGCGGTCCCAGCGGTGCTCGCCGACCGCGATGAAGTCGGGCACGAGCCCGCAGCGCCGCCACCCGAGCGACTCGTAGAGGGCGTGCGCGGCGTGGTTGTTGCCGCGCGCGTCGAGCACGAGCACCTCGACGCCGTGCTCGCGCGCGTGCTCGGTCAGCGCCTCCACGACGACACGCGCGAGCCCCCTCCCCCGCGCGTCGGGGTGGGTCATCACCTTGCGGACCTCGGCGTTCTGCGCGACGACCGGCGCCGTGTAGCGCGACCAGACGCCGAGCGCCTCGACGCGGCCGTCCAGCGAGACGAGAGCCACGCCGCCACGGCCGGCGGCGGCGTACGCGAGCTGCTCGTCCAGCCACGCCGCCGTCTCCTCCGGCGGCGGCACGGACAGCCAGCCGACGGCGCCCTCCAGCGCGACGACCGCCGTGATGACGCGGTGCACGGAGGCGTACGTCCCCTCGTCCGCCTCCGTCGCGAACGTCACCTCGACCGTCACGCGGCCGACCCTACGTGACCCATCCGGTGAGGCGGGCGGTGGTACGGCTCACCCGCCGCGCAGCGTGACGAGCACTCCTTCGAGCTCGTCCGCGCGGATCAGCACGTCGCGCGCCTTGGAGCCCTCGGACGGCCCGACGATCCCGCGCTGCTCCATGAGGTCCATCAGCCGGCCCGCGCGGGCGAAGCCCACCTTGAGCTTGCGCTGCAGCATCGACGTCGAGCCGAACTGCGTCGTCACGACGAGCTCGACGGCCTGCGCGAGCAGGTCGTCGTCGTCGCCGAGGTCGTCGTCGCCGCGCGCCGCGCCGCCGATCGCCATGGTGCCGTTGCCGACGACGTCGTCGCGGTAGTCGGGATCGGCCTGCTTCTTGCAGTGCGCGACCACGGCCTCGATCTCGGCCTCGGTGACGAGCGCGCCCTGGATGCGCAACGGCTTCGCCGCGCCCATCGGCAGGAACAGCCCGTCGCCGAGCCCCACGAGCTTCTCCGCGCCCGGCTGGTCGAGGATGACCCGGCTGTCGGCGAGGCTCGCCGTGGCGAACGCGAGCCGCGAGGGGACGTTCGCCTTGATGAGGCCGGTCACGACGTCGACCGAGGGTCGCTGCGTCGCGAGGACGAGGTGGATGCCGACCGCGCGGGCCATCGCGGTGATGCGGCAGATCGCGTCCTCGACGTCGCGCGGCGCGACCATCATCAGGTCGGCCAGCTCGTCGACGATCACGAGGATGTACGGGTACCGCGTGTAGACGCGCTCGGACAGCGGCGGCGCCTTGATCTCGCCGGAGAGCACCTTGCGGTTGAAGTCGTCCACGTGGCGTACGCCGACCGCCGCGAGGTCCTCGTAGCGCATCTCCATCTCGCGGACGACCCACTGCAACGCCTCGGCGGCGCGCTTGGGGTTGGTGATGATCGGCGTGATGAGGTGCGGGATGCCCTGGTAGTGCGTGAGCTCGACCCGCTTGGGGTCGACCAGCACGAGGCGTACCTGGTCGGGCGTGGCGCGCGAGAGGACGCTCGTGATGAGCGCGTTCATGCACGTGCTCTTGCCCGCGCCGGTCGCGCCGGCGATGAGGATGTGCGGCATCTTCGCGAGGTTCGCGACGACGTAGCCGCCCTCGATGTCCTTGCCGAGCGCGACGGTCAGCGGGTGTACGTCGTCCTTCGCCACCTTGCTGCGCAGGACGTCGCCGAGGGAGACGAGCTCGCGGTCGACGTTCGGGATCTCGATGCCGACCGCGGACTTGCCGGGGATCGGGCTGATGATCCGGACGTCGGGCGACTTCACGGCGTACGCGATGTTGCGCGAGAGCTGCGTGATCCGCTCGACCTTGACCGCCGGGCCGAGCTCGACCTCGTAGCGCGTCACCGTCGGGCCGCGCGTGAAGCCGGTCACCTGCGCGTCGATGTCGAACTGCTCGAGGACGCTCGTCAGCGCGGCGATGACGGCGTCGTTCGCCGGCGTCTTGGCCTTGGGCGGCGTGCCCTCGCGCAGCAGGGTCGGGGCGGGCAGCGTGTAACCGCTGCGGGGCGCGGAGGACAGCGGGAGCTGCTCGGCGGCCTTGGGCGGCGGCGCGTGGACCGGCGGCTCCGGCATCGGGATGACGGTCTGGATCTCCGGCGCCTCGGGCTCCGGGTCCGCCATGACCGCGACGCGGCTGCGCGACGGGCGGCGCCGCTTGAGCGGCTCCTCCTCGGCGACCGGCTCCGGCGCGGGCTCCTCCTCGGGCGCCCCGTGGCGCAGGCCGCGCAGGCGGTCGGGGACGGCGTTCAACGGCGTCGCCGTCACCACGAGCACCCCGAACAGCGCCAGGATGAGCAGCACTGGGACGGCGACGATCGGGCCGAGCAGGCTGCGGATCGGCGACGAGGCGAGGAAGCCGACGAGCCCGCCCGCGCCGCGCATCGCGCTCGCGCCCTCGGGGGGCGCGGGCGTGCCGTGCGCGAGGTGGACGAGGCCGAGCACGCCGGACGCGAGCGCCGCCCACCCCACCGCGAGCCGCCCTCGGGCGGTCGGGTCGGCGGGCGTACGGAGCATGCGCCAGGCGCCGTAGCCGAGCAGCAGCGGCACGAAGACCGCCGCGCTGCCCACGGCACCGCGGACGAACGCGTTGACGGGTCCCGTGAGCGCCCCGCTCGCCGCGAACCACACCGCCGCCGCGCTGACGAGCGCCGCCGCGAGCGCGGCGAGCCCCGCCCCGTCGCGGCGGTGGGCCGGGTCGAGGTCGCGGGCGCCCGAGCCGAACGTCCGCGCCAGCGCCCCCACGCCGTGCGCGACGAGGCTCCACATGCCGACGACGGCACGGACGAGCGCGCGCAGGATGCGGGCGGACAGCGGCGTCCTCTTCGCCGGGCGCCTGGCCGCCGGCTTGCGGGTCGCGGGCTTGCGCGCGGGCGCCGTACGGCCGCTCGCGGCGCGCGCGGGACGGGTGCCCGCGGACGCCGCAGACGCGCGCTTCGGCGGCGCCTCGTCGAGGTCGACGGTCGCGCGCGTACGGCTCGCGGGGCGCGAGCGGGTGGACGGCGCACGGGTGGCCATGCACAGACGGTAACCGCGTCACACCAGTCACACAAACACCATCAGCACCGCCGCCCGCGTGGCGCAGCGCGCACACTGGGCACTGTGCGCGTGTGGGTCGACGGGTGGCAGGAGGAGTGCTGCGGCGACGGGTTCGCCGTCGGCGACGCGGTGGCGTGGCCCGTCGGCGCGCCCGACGCGGCGTTCCTCGGCGCGCTGCTCGGCGACGTGACCGTGGCGTACGCCCAGGAGACGCACGACGAGGCCAGCGCCGAGGTGGCGGGCACCGTCGTCGCGATCCACCGCGTCTCCGCGCGGGTCGCGCGCGACGCGAAGGACCGGGTCTACCGCGCCGTCGCGGGCACCGGTCTCGCCCTGCCCGTCGCGTCCGCCGGCGTCGTCGGCGAGGCGACCGGCAGGCAGTTCTTCGGCTGGGTCGTCGAGCTCGACGGCGCCGAGGTCAGACCTCCACGACCACCGGGATGATCATGGGGCGGCGGCCGTACGTCTCGTTGACCCACTTGCCGACGGCACGGCGTACGAGCTGCTGCAACGCCTGCGTGTCCCCGATGCCCTCGGCGCCCGCGCTGTCGAGGGCGTCGGACACCCGCTGCTCGGCCGCCTCGAACGGCGTCGCCGCGGCGTCGCTGAACCCGCGCGCGAAGAACTCGGGCCCCGCCGTCACCTTGCCCGTCATCGAGTCCACGACGACGACGACCGTGATGAAGCCCTCGTCGCCGAGGATGCGCCGGTCCTTGAGCGCCATCTCGCTCACGTCGCCGACGACGAGGCCGTCGACGTAGACGTAGCCGCACTGCACGCGGCCGGTCACGCGGGCGACGCCGTCCACGAGGTCCACGACCACGCCGTCCTCGGCGTAGACGACGCGGTCCTCGGGAACGCCCGTCGCGACGGCGAGCGCGCCGTGCGCGCGCAGGTGCCGCCACTCGCCGTGGATCGGGAGCATGTTGCGCGGCTTGGTGGCGTTGAGCAGGTACAGCAGCTCGCCCGCCGGCGCGTGGCCCGACACGTGCACGAGCGAGTTGCCCTTGTGCAGCACGGTCGCGCCCCATCGGTGCAGGCCGTTGATGACGCGGTGGACGGCGTTCTCGTTCCCCGGGATGAGGCTCGACGCGAGGATCACGGTGTCGTCGGCGCCGATGCGTACGGGGTGGTCGCGGTTGGCCATCCGCGACAGCGCCGACAGCGGCTCGCCCTGCGAGCCGGTCGAGATGAGGCAGACCTGCGGCGCCGGGAGCGCGTCGATCTCGCGGGCGTTCATCAGGATGTTGCCCGGCACGGTGAGGTAGCCGAGCTCGCGCGCGACCTCCATGTTGCGGACCATCGACCGCCCGACGAACGCCACCTTGCGCCCGTGCTCGTGCGCGGCGTCGATGACCTGCTGGACGCGGTGCACGTGCGAGGCGAAGCAGGCCGTGATGATGCGGCCCTTCGCGCTCGCGAAGATGCGCCGCAGCTCCTCGCCGACCTCGCGCTCGCCCGTCACGAAGCCGGGCATCTCGGCGTTCGTGGAGTCCGACAGCAGGAGGTCGACGCCCTCGCGCCCGAACTGCGCGAATGCGCCCAGGTCGGTGATCCGGTTGTCGATCGGGAGCTGGTCCATCTTGAAGTCGCCCGAGTGCACGACGAGCCCGGCCGGCGTACGGATGCCGACCGCGATCGCGTCGGGGACGCTGTGGTTGACGGCGACGAACTCGCACTCGAACGCCCCGAACCGCCGCGTGTCCCCCTCGCGCACCGTGTCCATGACCGGCGTGATGCGGTGCTCGCGCAGCTTCGAGTCGAGCAGGGCGAGCGTCAGCCGGGTGCCGATCAGCGGGATGTCCGCGCGCTCGCGCAGCAGGAACGGCACCGCCCCGATGTGGTCCTCGTGGCCGTGCGTCAGGACCAGCGCCTCGACGTCGTCCAGCCGGTCCCTGATGAAGGAGAAGTCCGGGAGGATCAGGTCGACGCCCGGCTGCTCGGTCTCGGGGAACAGCACGCCGCAGTCCACGATCAGCAGCCGGCCGCCGTACTCGAAGACGGTCATGTTGCGGCCGATCTCGCCGAGCCCGCCGAGCGGGACGACGCGCAGGCCGTTCGCCGGCAGTGGCGGCGGCGCGCCGAGCTCGGGGTGCGGGTGGCTCACAGCTCGACCCCTGCCCGCGCGAGGTCGGCTCGCAACGTCCCCATCTGCTCCTCCGTCAGGTCGCACAGCGGCGGGCGCACCGGGCCGCCGGGCAGCCCGAGCGCGTTGAGCGCCGCCTTGGCCGTGATGACGCCCTGCGTGCGGAACATGCCGACGTACGCCGGCAGCAGCTCGCGGTGGATGCCCGTCGCGGTGGCGACGTCGCCGGCGAAGTACGCGTCCGCCAGCGCCCTCAGCCGCCCCGCGAACAGGTGCCCGACGACCGACACGAACCCCGCCGCGCCCACCGACAGCAGCGGCAGGTTGAGCATGTCGGTGCCCGAGTAGAACGCCAGGTCCGTCTGCGCCAGCACCTCCGACGCCGCGCCGAGGTCGTCCTTGGCGTCCTTCACCGCGACGACGCGCTCGTGGTCGGCGAGGCGCAGCAGCGTCTCGGTCTCGATCGGCGCGGCGGAGCGCCCCGGGATGTCGTAGAGCATGCACGGCAGCGCCGTCGCGTCGGCGACGGTCTCGAAGTGCCTGCGCAGCCCCTCCTGCGGCGGCTTGCTGTAGTACGGCGTCACGACCAGCAGCGCGTGCGCGCCCGCCTTCTCGGCCTGCCGCGCGAGCTCGCAGGTGTGGGCGGTGTCGTTGGTGCCGACGCCGGCGACCACGTGCGCCCTGTCCCCCACGGCCTCCACGACCGCGCGGACGACTCGCTCCTTCTCGTCGTCCGTCGTCGTCGGCGACTCGCCGGTGGTGCCGTTGACGATGAGGCCGTCGTTGCCGTCGTCCACGAGGCGCGTGGCGAGGGCGGCGGTGCCGTCGGCGTCGAGGGCGCCGTCGCGGGTGAAGGGCGTCACCATCGCGGTCAGCACCGTGCCGAACGGGCTTGCGGGTCGTGTCATGCCCCCATCATCGCGCGTCGCGACGCGCGGCGACGCGCAGGCGCCGTGCGATGTCGGCGACGTCGCCCTGCCCCGCGGCGACGTCCATGACGAGGTCGAACGCCGCGTCGTGCGACAGGCGGGGGCGCGAGCCGTTGAGGTCGAGGAACACCACCGTGGCCAGCCACGCGAGGCGCTTGTTGCCGTCGACCAGCGCGTGGTTGCCCGCGATCGAGTGCAGCAGCGCGGCGGCCTTCAGCGCGAGCGTGGGGTACGCGTCCTGCCCCAGGACGGTCGACCTCGGGCGCGCCGCCGCGGCGTCGAGCAGCCCGACGTCCCGCACGGGGCCGATGGCCGCGAGCCGCACGAGCCGCAGCAGGTCCTCGACGTCGAGATACGTCACGCGCGGGCGTCAGGCCTTTCCGAGGCGATCCAGAACGTCGCCCCACTCCGCGGCCATCCGTCGCGCACTCTCGTCGACGGCGGCGACGTGGGCGCTGCGGGCCCAGCGCTCGAGCACGGCACGCCGGATGACCTCCTGCTTCGACGCTCCCTCCGCCTCGGCGAGCGCGTCGAGCGCGCGCTCCAGCTCCTCGTCGGTCCGCAGCGTCATGGCCATGAGAAGACGGTACCAGAGTGGTATCAGACGTCGCGTCGTCGCAGCAGCCGGACGACCTCGGCGACGTCGGTGTCGCGCGCGGCCTCCTCCGGCGAGCGCGCTCCCGCCGCCGTCGCGGCCACGCTCTCGTACGCCACGGCCATCGCCTCGAACACCTCGCGCGGCAGCCCCGCCGCCTCCTGCGCGACCGCGATCTCGCGCATCTCGCCGACGTAACGGTGCGCCTTGCTCGCCGACAGCGAAAGCCGTGGCGCGATCCGCGCGACCTCGTCCGGGTACGCGCGCGCCAGGTCGTCGAGCACGACGTCGGCGACGCCGTTGGCCTCGGCCGCGACGACGGCGTGCAGCAGCAGCGCGGCCATGCCCTTGTAGACGCTGGCGGTGCTCATCTTCACGGCGCTCGCCGCGCCGACGCCGCCGTCGAGGACGCGTACGTCCAGCCTCGGATGACCGAGCGCGGCCACCTCGGGCGCGCGCGGGCCGGAGAGGTAGACGCGCGTCACGCCCTCGTCGGGCGGGCCTCCGGAGATGGAGCCGTCCACGACGTCCCACGGCGCCACGGCGTCCGCGACACGGGCCACCGTCGCGGGCGCGACGGCGTTGAGGTCCACGTAGAGCGCCTCGCCCGCCGCCGCCCGCACGGCCCGCGCGACCGCGAGCGCCTCGCCCGGCGGCACGACCGAGACGACGACGTCGGCGGCGGCAACGACGTCGGCGAGCGTCGGCAGCTCCTCGATGCCGTGCGCGAGGGCGCGGGTCCGCGCCGAGCGGCCCGCGAGCGTCGCGACGACGCGGTGCCCCGCCTCCGCCCAGCCGCGCCCGAGAGCGCCGCCCATCGCCCCGGGGCTGACGATCCCGACCGTTGCCATGCGGTCATGATGGACGCCGTGGTCACCGTCGAGGACGTGCGGCGCGTCGCGATGACGCTGCCGCGCACGACCGAGCACCTGATCCGCGACCGCGTGAAGTTCCGCGTCGGCAGCCTCGTCTACGTCGCGTTCTCGCGCGACGAGACGGAGATGGGCTTCGCGTTCCCGAAGGAGGAGCGCGCCGCGCTCGTGGCGGAACGGCCCGACGTGTTCGCGATGCCGCGCGAGTCGGACCTGCGCTACCACTGGGTCGTCGCGCGCTTGGCCGCGCTGCCACCCGACGAGATGCGCGAGCTCGTGCAGGATGCGTGGCGGATGGTGGTACCGAAGTTCCTGGCCCGCGAACGACTGGGGGACGGCCGATGAGGGAGACCGAGCAGACGCCGCGCGACGTGGACGACGTCGTCGCCGCGCTCACCGAGATCCAGGACGCGCTGCCGCCGACGGACGGCGTGGCGGCGTTCAACCGCATGTACCTGCTCGTCACCGAGCTGGTCCGCGACCGGCTCGCGGCCGGCTACTTCGCCGACCCCGCGTCGATGACGGCGCTGGACGTGACGTTCGCCGACCTCTACCTCGCGGCGGTCGACGCGTCGAACGCGGGGGCGAAGGTGCCCAGGGCGTGGCGGCCGCTGTTCGCGCGCCGCAACGACCGCCGCCTCCTGCCGATCCAGTTCGCGATCGCGGGGATGAACGCGCACATCAACCACGACCTGCCCGTGGCGGTCGTCGAGACGTGCCGCACCCTCGGGATCGCGCCCGACCAGGGGTCGTTCCACGCCGACTACGACAAGGTCAACGCGCTCCTCGGCTCGGTCGAGCAGCAGGTGCGGCAGTCGTTCGAGGAGGGCGTCGTGCTCGACGCCGACCGCGACGTCGCGCCGGTGCTCGACCACGTCGGCAACTGGAGCATCGACTCCGCCCGCGACGCCGCCTGGGTCAACGCGGACGTGCTGTGGCGGCTGCGGGACGCGCCGTTCGCGCTGCGGGCGTTCGAGGACACCCTGGCGGGAACGGTGGGCATGGCGACGGCCACGCTGCTGGCGCCGGTCTGACGTTCGGTAGGTTCGGGGGCATGGACCTGTTCGTCGTCTACCTCGGCGGCCCGCTCGCGCCCGGACGCATCGGCGAGGACCACGAGGTGGTGCTCGTCGTCGCGGAGGACGAGGCCGGCGCGCGCGCGAAGGCCAAGAAGAAGTGGCGCGGCGACTCGCGCACCCACATCGACGCCGTCACGCGCGTCAACGTCGTCGACGGCCACCGCGTCTCGTTGACGCGGACCGACGAGCCGGACGACGTACGCACCGACGACACCCACTACAACTAGGAGCCTCATGTCCGACGTGGACGTGCTCGAGAGCGTGGTCGCCAAGGGCAAGGGCATCGTGGCGGGCGTCTCCCCCGACCGCTACGGCGCCCCCACGCCCTGCACCGACTACGACGTCAAGACGCTGCTCGACCACATCGTGGGCTGGACGCGCGCGTTCGCGGCCGGCGCGAACGGCCGCGACGCGACCGAGGACCCGAGCACGTACACGACCGACGACCCGACGGCCGCGTACGGCGCCGCGGCCGACGACCTCGTACGCGGCTGGCGCGAGCACGGCACGGACCGTGACGTCCGCTTCGCGACGGCGGAGATGCCCGGCGAGGCGGTGCTCGGCATGACGCTGATCGAGCACGTCACGCACCTGTGCGACCTCGCGATCGCGACGGGCCAGGAGGTGCCGTTCACCGACGAGGAGGTCGAGACGGCGCTGGCCCGCGCGAAGGCGAGCCTGCCCGACGAGTTCCGCGGCGAGGGCAAGATGTTCGCCGACGTCGTGCCTGTGCCCGAGGACGCGCCTGCGGTGGACCGGCTGCTCGGGTTCATGGGCAGGCAGCCCGCCTGAGCAGGTCGCGGTGGCGCGCCATCCACGCGCCGCTGCGGACCCGCCACGCCACGCCACGGTCGAGCCCTTCGAGAACGTCCTCGCGCGCGCTGAGCACGGCGAGGTCCAGCATCCGGTCGACGACCCGCTCGCGCCACGCGCGCGGCGCGGCGTAGCCGTCGAGGACTGCCGCGACGAGGCCCGCGCGCACCGGCGCCGGCGGCAGCCCGTCGCGCTCGGCCACGTCGTCGTCGAACAGCCGCGCGTGCAGCCACGCCGTCTGCGCCAGCTCCCACTCGGCGTCCATCGGGCCCGCGGTCTCCCAGTCCACGAACGCCACCGGCGTCCCGCCGCGCGCGAGGGTGTTCCAGGGGCCGGTGTCGGCGTGGCCGACGACGGGCGTCTCGCCGCGCAGGTCGCGTACCCACCACGGCTGCCACACCGCGTCGGCCGGCGG
>DASZER010000051.1:0-35000 GCA_035940575.1 Frankiaceae bacterium
CAGCGTTAGCGTGAGACACGAAGACCTCCTGTCGGCGGAGCGGTTCCTCAACAGCTCCACTCCACGACGGGAGGTCTTCGCTTTCAAGATCACTCAGATCGTGTCGTCACACGACCTCGACCAACGTGCCTGGTCAGTACAACTAGGCCAGGCCCTCGGCCACGCGCACCAGCTCCTCGCGCGTGGCGGGGACGGGCGTGCCCTGCGCGCACACGCCGACGTTGAGCCGCTCGCGCTCGGTCCACCAGACGCACCAGCCGCCGAACACCTCGCCGAACGTCGCGCGGTGCCCGCGCACCACCGTCGCCCGCACGCGGTAGGCCGACGGGCGCGCCAGCGGCGGCGCGGCCTGCACGATCCTGACGCTCTGCCCGAGCGCCGCGCCGTCGTGGACGGTCGTCCACGTCGCCGACTCCGGCTCGAACGTCACCGTCCCCGGCCCGGCGACGCCGCGCGGCAGGTACGTCGCCCGCAGCACCGTGGCGGGGTCGTGCACGACGACCTCGCGGTCGTTGGCGAGGACGCGCCGCGAGCCGAGCGGCGCGGCCAGCGCGAGCGCCGTCTCGGCCGGCGGGTGCCCGACGAGCGCGCAGGCGTGGTTCTCGGGCACGGGCTCGCGCGTGGCGTAGCGGAACGCCGCCACCCGCACCTCCGCCGCGTCCTGCGCGACGAGGCGCACCTCCGTGTGGTCCTCGCACGGCGCCGGCGGTCCCGGGCGCGACGACCCGGCGTAGACCACGAGGGTGGACGGGGTCCCGAGGCGTACGGCCACGACCGGCTCGACGCCGACGAGCCCCACGACGACGCCGTCCACCGTCAGGGTCTTCGGGGGCACGGGCGGCGCGGGCGGCACGCGCGACGTGCCGAGCGTGGGCGCGACGAGCAGCCCCGCGGCCGCCACGGCCGCGACTCCCCCCGCCCAGGCGACGCGCATGTGTCGAGCATGACGCAGGCGGGCACCCCTGCGGCGGCGAAACTCCCCGGCGTGGGACGAACGCCGTTCCGCATGCCCCTCACCCCCGAAGGAGCCCCCGTGAAGCGCCTCACCCTCAAGACCGAGCACCTCACCGAGCTGACCGCCGACGAGCTCTCGCACGCGCACGGCGCGGCCGTCGCGGCGTACACCGGCAACCCGGTCTGCTCGTTCTCGCTCGGCAACCCCTGCGTGTCCAACGTCTGCGTCCCCCGGCCGCTCTACACGATCACCGAGACGACGGTCATCGGCCAGACGTCCTAGTAGGGCTTGGCGAACCACCGGGCCGGCGGTCGCGCACCCGCGCGGCCGCCGCGCCCCGGCGGACGTGGGACGGCACCCGGACGTGGGTAGGTGGCCCGGGTGAGCGCGTTCGACGACCTGATGGGCCTGCTCGACAGGCCGATGTACGTCCTCACCGCCGCCGACGGCGACCGGCGCGCCGGCTGCCTCGTCGGCTTCGCCGCGCAGGTCTGCATCGACCCGCCGCGCTTCCTCGTCTGCGTCTCCGACAAGAACCACACGCACGCCGTCGCGGGCGTCGCCGACGTCGTCGCGGTCCACGTGCTGCGGCGCGAGCAGGTGGACGTGGCGGAGACGTTCGGGTCGCTGTGCGGCGCTGAGGTCGACAAGTTCGCGCGCGTCGCGTGGTCGGAGGGGCCCGGCGGCGTTCCGGTGCTCGACGACTGCCTCGGGTGGTTCACAGGGCGCGTGCTCGACCGCGTCGGCCTCGGCGACCACACCGGGCTCGTCGTGGAGCCGTACGACGCCCGCGCCGGCGAGGGCGAGGCGCTGACGTTCGACGACGTGCGGCACCTCGAGCCGGGCCACGACGCCTGATCACCAGCCGAGCGCGTCCAGCCGGTCGTCGTCGATGCCGAAGTGGTGCGCGATCTCGTGGACGACGGTCGTGTAGACCTCGTCGCGCACGTCCTCCTCGTCGTCGCAGACCGCGCAGATCGGCCCGCGGTAGAGCGTGATCCTGTCGGGCAGCGACCCGGCGTACCACTCCGTCCGCTCGGTCAGCGGGGTCCCCTCGTAGAGGCCGAGCAGCCCCTCCTCGGGAGGGTCGTCCTCGACGAAGACGGCGACGTTGTCCATCAGCCGCGCGAGGTCGGGCGGCACGTCCGCGAGCGCCTCCTCGACGAGCTCGCCGAACCGTTCCTCGGTCACGTCCACCACGCGCCCATCGTGGCGCATCGGCGACTAGAGTCCGGCGCCGTGACGTACACGCCGGAGGAGTTCTACGCCCGCTGCCTCGCCCACGCCGACGCCGAGGGGCGCCTCCCGCTGCCCGACCAGTCGGGGTGGGACATCTTCCCGTTCGAGGAGTCGAGCATCGTCACCCGGCCGCTGCAGCCGCCGGTGCTCCCTGAGCCGCCGCGCGGCGGCGAGGGCGGGAACGAGTGCGGGTTCTGCAAGGACCCGATGGGCCGCGCCGTGTGGCACGACGAGCGGTGGGTGCTCGCCACGTGGCCCGAGCCGCTCGGGGTCCCCATCGGGCTCTCGCTGCTGCCGATGACCCACCTCGACCTCGGCGACCTCGACGACGCGCTCGCCGCCGAGATGGGCGTCATCACCGTCCACCTCGACCGGGCGATCCGCGGTCTCGGCAACATCGGCCGGGTCCACGTCAACAAGTGGGGCGACGGCGGCGCGCACCTGCACCTGACGTTCCTCGCGCGGCCCGAGGGCCTGCTCCAGCTCCGCGGCTCGAACCTCCCCCTCTGGGAGGAGATGCTGCCGCGGATCGAGCCCGAGGTGTTCGGTGCGGACGCGCTCGCCGTCGCCAGGGCGCTGGCAACGTCGTACGGCGGCCAGGCCGTCGAGCGCTAGCCGGCCGTGATGGAGTGCGTGCAGAACGGCACCTGGTAGCTGAAGCCGAAGCACACGTTGCCGCTGGTCTTGGAGTAGCGCACGCCGAACAGCGGCTGGCCGGGCATGCCCGTGCCGACGCTGAGGCCGTCGTCGTCGTTCTCGACGCTCACGTACTTGATCTCCTGCGCCGCGTGGGCGGGGACGCAGGTGAACGCCGCGGCGGCGAGCAGGGCACCGCAGAGCACTCGCTTCATGAGGGGGCTCCTTACGAGGGGTCGCCGGCGGGCCGGCGAGGGGCTGGTGCTGCCCGGCTTCGACGCGCCGGGAAGGCGTTCCTGCTCAGGCGGGGCGGGGCGTCGCCATCGCGGAGTTCACGTGCGCGACGAGGTCGTCGGGCGTGAACGGCTTCGCGATGAAGCTCACGCACCCCGCGTCCAGCGCGCTCTGCGCCGCGCTCGCGTGCGCCGAGAACAGGACGATGCGCAGGCTCGGGAGCTGGCCCCTGTCGCGCAGGCGGTCGAGCACCTCCCACCCCGACAGGTCCGGCAGCCGCAGGTCGAGCAGCACGACGTCGGGGGCGTTCTCGGCGAGGTAGTCCAGCGCCGCCTGGCCGGTCGAGCGCTCCTCGACCTCGAAGCCCTCCAGCGACAGCGCGAGCTTGCAGATCAGCGCGATGTCCGGCTCGTCGTCGACGACCAGCACCCTCGTCACGACGCGCTCCGCAGGCGTACGACGAACCGCGCGCCACGGCCGTCGCCCTCGTACGTGAGGTCCCCGCCGAGCGCGCGGGCGAGGCGTTGCGAGATCGCCAGGCCGAGGCCGGAGCCGGGCGTCCCGGTGACGGCGCCGCCGCGGGTGAACGGCTCGAACAGCTCGGCGACGAACTCGTCCGGAACGCCCGCGCCGTCGTCGCTCACGGCCAGCGTCACGGTGCCGGAGCCGTCCGCCGCGGCGGCGACGCGGACGTGCGGCCCGCCGTAGCGGTACGCGTTGGAGAGCAGGTTGACGACGACCTCCTCGAGTCGGTCGGGGTCGGCGGCGACGGCGGTGCCGTCGAGGTCCGTCGCGACGCTGACGCCGTCCGGCGGCGGCGCCGTCTCCAGCGCCCGCGCGACGACCTCGCGTACGTCCACCACGACGATGTCGACGGGCACGCGCCCGGTCTCCAGTCGCGACAGGTCGAGCAGGCTCGTGACGAGCTGCCGGGCGCGCTGCCCCTGCCGTCCGAGCGCGGCGAACGCGTGGTCCAGCTCCGTCTGCGAAAGCCGGTCGCGCTGCGTCGCGAGGAGGGTGGCCATGCCGGACACCGTAGTCAACGGGGTGCGGAGCTCGTGGGCGGCGTTCGCGACGAAGTCGCGGCGCATCTGGTCCAGGCGGCGCGCCTCGGTCACGTCCTGCACGGTGCCGTGCAGCGCCGCGACCTCGCCGCGCTCGTCGCGCTGCGCCCGCCCGCGCGCGTGGATCCAGCGGACGGTGCCGTCGTCGTCGACGAGGCGGAACTCGTTCGTGAAGTCCTCGCCGCTCGCGATCGCGCGCAGGAGGACATCGACCGCGCCGAGGTCGTCGCGGTGCACGCGGGCGTTGAACGCCTCGCGGGTCATCGGCCGCGACTGGGGCTCCATCCCCCAGAGCCGGTACATCTCGTCCGAGGCGACGATCGTGTCCGTCGCGACGTCGAGGTGCCACGAGCCGACCTTCGCGATCCGCTGCGCCTCCGCCAGCGCGTCGCGCGCGGCGATCTCGCGGGCGTGCGCGTAGGTGCGTTCGAGGGTCACGTGGACCAGGCCGGCGACCGTACGGATCAGCTCGAGCTCGTCGCGGCCGAAGTACGGCGCGTAGGGGCTCGTCCACAGCTCCAGCCGCCCGCCAGGGACCGACACCCGCAGGTGGTCGGGGCCGATCTGCGTCACGCCGGGGATGAGCGGGAGCTCCGCGCCCGTGGCCTCCGCGGCGCCTGTGCCCGCGCGGCCGAGCAGCCTGCCGGAGTCGTCGTGGATCGCGGCGGCCCGCGCCCCCACCAGCTCGACCACGCGCGGCAGCAGGTCCTCGACGACGTCCTCCGTCGTCGCCGCCTGCGCGAGGCCGACGAGCGCGCCCTGCAACGCCTCGATGTCCCGCGCGCGCCAGGTCCGCAGCAGCGCGCGCGGCGGCGCGAAGCCGAGCAGGAACAGCACCGCGCTCGCGATCGCGGCGCCGTGCACGACCAGCGCCAGCGCGCTGGCCTCCTCGCTGGGCGCCGCCACCGTCACGACGAGGGCGAACGCGAGCGCAGCCGCGCCCGACGAGAGCATCCGCATCCGCCGCCGCGCGACCGTCGGCTGCCCGCGCCCCGCCCGCCACAGGCGCACCGCGACGATGCCGCTGAGCAGCGTCCACTGCACCATGAACAGCACGAGGTACGCCGTGAACGACGCCGGCCGCGCCTCCTCGGGACCGGGGATGCGGGGCACGAGCACGGTCGCGAGCAGCACCGCCGCGGTGAGCGCGTGCACCAGCGTGTCCAGCGCGCGCGAGGGGCGTTCGAACGTCGCGGTGAACCGGTACAGGAAGTACGGGAACATCAGCAGCACGACGACGAGCGCCCGCTGCGCGACCCTGTCCCCCGCCGTCACCGGGTCCACGGGCAGCACCTCGGACGCCGCCACGACGAGCGCCAGCAGGCCGAACGTCGCCGCCAGCCACGCGCGCGCCGCGCCGCGGCGGCGTAGCCACCGGATCGCGGCCACGACCGCCGCCGCGACGAACACGGCGAGCTGGACGTAGCGCAGGAGCTCCGCTGCGGCGGTCATCGAGGCGCGTTCTCCCGTGCGGGTCGGGGGCCGCCATCCTCCCGCACGAACCCGCCCGCGCGTGGCCGAACGCGCCGCCCGGGACGTACGCGTCGCGGCGCGGTCGCGCCGCGCGCGCGCCACCGAGATAGCGTCCGTGGTGTGTCCGAGACGCCCCAGTCGCCCGAGTCGCTGCGCGGGCGCCTCCTCGTGTCGACGCCGGGCCTGGGCGACCCCAACTTCGACCGCTCGGTCGTCCTCCTGCTCGAGCACGACGCCGACGGCGCTCTCGGCGTCATCCTGAACCGTCCCTCCGCGACCCCCCTCGGCGAGGTGCTCCCCGCGTGGTCGGACCTCGCGTCCGAGCCGCCGGTCGTCTTCGCGGGCGGGCCCGTCGACAGCACCGCCGCGATCTGCCTCGGCTCCACGCGCCCCGGCGCGGTCAACGGCGCCGTCCAGCCCGTCACCCCGACGCTCGGCGTCGTGGACCTCGACGGCGACCCCGCGCTGCTCGCGGCCGACGTGGCGTACGTCCGCGTCTACGCCGGCTACGCGGGCTGGGGCGGCGGCCAGCTCGACTCCGAGGTCGAGGCCGGCGGGTGGTTCGTGGTCGACTGCCTGCCGTCGGACCCGTTCACCGCCTCGCCGCTGACCCTGTGGCGCGCCGTGCTGCGCCGCCAGGGCGGGCGGCTCGCGCTCGCGTCGACCTACCCGGGCGACCCCTCGCACAACTGACTCGCGCCTGTCACACCCCCCTGTTTGACTTCCTCCCCGTGAACGCCGAGCCGCTCTCCTCCGAGGTACGCCGCCTCATCGGGGGCAACACGCTGTCCGCCATCGGCACCGGCTTCACGCTGCCGTTCCTGCTGATCTACCTCACCGACGCGCGCGGCCTCGGCGTCGGCACCGCCGCCAACGCCATCGCCGTCCTCGGCATCGCGGGCCTGCTCACGGTCCCGCTGATGGGCTGGCTCAGCGACCGCGTGGGGCCGTGGCGGGTGCTCGTCGGCGCGCTGCTGGTCGAGGGGGTCGCGACGGCGCTGTTCGCGGGCGTCACGCGGCCGTGGCACGCGTTCGCCACGCTCGCCCTGCTCGGCATCGGCCAGGCGGCGACGTGGCCGTCGCAGAGCGCGCTCATCGCGCAGCTCGTCCCCGCCGAGCGGCGGGCGCGCGTCTACGCCGTGCAGTTCGCCCTGCTCAACCTCGGCATCGGCGTCGGCGGCGCCGTGTCGGGGCTCGTCGTCGACGAGGCGCGGGTGGGGACGTTCCAGGCGATCTACCTGGTCGACGCGCTGTCGTTCGCCGTCTACGCCGTCGTCCTGCTCACGCTGCGCCACGCCGCCCTGCGGCCTCCCCCGCGCCCGCCCGAGGGCGGCCCCTCGGGCTACGGCGACCTGCTGCGCGACCGCGCGTTCCTGCGCGTCTGCCTGGTGACGTTGCTCATGTCCACGGCGGGCTACGGCCAGATCTACGCCGGCTTCCCCGGCTTCGCGACGGACGTCGCGGGCGTGTCGACGCGGGTGCTCGGGCTCGCGTTCGCGGCCAACACGTTCGTCATCGTCGCGGCCCAGATGTCGGTGCAGCGCCGCCTCCAGGGCCACCGCCGCAGCCGCGCCCTGATGGGCGTCGGGCTCGTCTGGGCCGCGTCCTGGGCGGTCATCGGCTCGGCCGCGCTGACCGCGGGCACCCTGTCGGCGGCGGCCGTCGTGGCCGGGCTCATGCTCTTCGGCCTCGGCGAGACCCTGTGGGCGCCGACCGGCGCGACGCTGGTCAACGACATGGCCCCGCCCCACCTGCGCGGCCGCTACAACGCCGTCTCCAGCGTCACCTGGCAGCTCTCGGCCGTCATCGGCCCGGTGGTCGCCGGCGCCCTCCTGGAGGCCGGCCTCGGCGCGGAGCTCATCGGAGGCCTCGTCGCGATCCTGCTCCTGGTCGCGTTGCTCGCCCGCCGCCTCGAACGCCACCTCTCCCCCGAGGCCAACAACGCCAGGCCCCTCGACCCCCTCCCCGAGGAGGTCCTGCCCATCCCGTGACGGGGGCGAAGCACGAACGGCCGCCCTCGACGGGCGGCCGTTCGTCCAACACTCTCGGGTGGTGGGGTGGGGTCCTCGGGCGCGGGGTGGCGACTAAAGCGACACAGTCGCCCTAGCCAACCCGAGCCCGAGGACCCGATGCTCTAGCTCAGGATCGCGATGGCGGGGTCGTCGAACGTCTTGTCCGCGAACGACACGGCAATCTTCCCGTTGGGCAGGATCGCGACCGACGTGAAGTCCACGCGGTTCGACTTGCCGTCGACGAGCGACGTGACGTCGAGGCCGACCGTCGAGGACAGGTTGCCGTCGCCGACGTAGTAGATCCGCTCCAGGACCGGCACGCCCGAGCGCGTGTTGATGCGCATGACCATGTCCTGGAAGGTGCCGTCCTCCTTCTTCGTGTGCGAGGCGATGGCGGTGATGCCGAGCTTGCCGTGCGCCTTGAAGTCGTACGTCTCGGGGACGACGCCGCCGGGGAACGTGAAGACCTTCTCGACCCACTTGCGGCCGCCGTCCTTGGACATGCGGTAGATCATGTCGCCGCCGTCGTTGACGACCTCGTGCAGCCAGCCGCGCGAGTCGGTGTGCACCGGGCCGGTGAGCTCGACCTCGTTCGGGAGGCGGAAGCAGGCCCAGGAGCCGTCGGACTTGAGGATCTGGGTGCCGCACTGCTGCGTGCGGTCGAACGACAGCGCGTACTGCGACAGCATCGCGAGGCCGGTCTGCGCCTGCTCCTGCATGTAGTCGAGGTCGGGGTCGGGCTTGACCGGCAGGTAGCCGGTGACGGTGCCGTTGCGGACGACGTCGAGCTGGCGCTGGGTCGGCGTGAAGTACGTCAGGCCGTCGGTGCTCATGAGCACGAGGTGGCGGTTCGAGTTGGAGAGCAGCAGCGAGACCCACGGGACGGTGGTGCCGTTGATCGTGAACGGCCCCTTCGCCACGGCGAGCCACTCGCGGTCGTAGAACGGCTCGTGCAGCGGCGCCTCCTGGTAGTACCACTGCTTGTCCTTCTGGGAGTACAGGAAGGACTGGAGGCGGTCGCCGCTGTACGGGTCCCAACCGACCGCGACGATGTCGCCGCCGGGGGCCATGACGAGCGTGCCCTCGCCGCCCGCGATCTTGCGGGGGCCGGGGTTGGGCAGGCGCGACGTCGAGGGGGCCGCCGGGGCGACCTCCTGCCACGTCTTGCCGCCGTCGTCGGTGAACAGCGGGTACGTCCCGCCGAACTCCACCAGGCGGCCGTTGCGCATCGCGTGGAGGAGCACCTCGCAGCAGTTGCCACCGGCGCGGGTGACCCGCCACGGCTGCACGGCGACGCGGCGGCCGCGCGCGTCGAAGACGGGGTAGCGCTTGATCTCCGTCTTCTCGTTGACCTTGGACGTCGTCGTCGGCAGCGCGCCGGGCGGCGCGGACATCGCGGACATCGCGAGGCCGGCGAGCGAGAACGCGGCGGCGGCGAGCAGGGGCGAGCGGCGCACGGTGTTCCTCCGGAACGAGGGGTCGTCTGATGCGACTCTTCGCCAGCGCAACGCGCGCTCCTGCCATCGGTGACGCGACTCGGACGAACCGTGACATTCCGAACTCCGGCCTCGCGAGGGCCCCGTAGCGGCCGATACTCGTGATCATGGGCCGCAGTTCCCCCGGCACGGCGGGCCGCCAGGGCGGGCTGCTGCTCGTCGCGGCGGGCCTGTTCACGCTCGTGAACAACTACCTGCCCGGCAGCGAGCTGCTCGACGTCGCGCTGCTCAACGCCGTCGGCGCGATCGCCGTCGTGGCGGGCGCGATCGCCTACGTCCTCCCCTGGCAGCGCTGGCACCCGACGACCTCGCTCGTCCTCGCCGCGCTCGGGTTCTCGCTCATCGCGGTCTCGAACCGCTACGGCGGCGTCAGCGCGTTCTCCTACGCCGTCTACTTCGTCGTCGTGTTCGTGTGGGTGGGCATCGCGCACCCGCCGAGGACCTCGTGGTTCCTGGCGCCGGTCGCGGCGTTCGCGTACGTCCTGCCGCTTCTCCTGAGCCCCGACCCGCCGCCGAACGCCGTCTCCTCCGTCACGGTCGCGATCCCCGTCTGCGTGCTGGTGGGCGAGACGATCGCGCGGACCGTGCGCCGCCAGGCCCTCGCCCAGCGGGCGCTCGCCGAGCGCGCCGACCTCGTCGAGAGCCTCGCGACCGTCGTCGGCGAGCTCAACGCCGACCTCGACGCCGACGCCGTGCTCGGCCGCATCTCGCACTCGGCGCGCGCGCTGCTGCGCGCCAGCGCGGCGGGCTTCGTCATGTCCGACGGCGAGACCGCCCGCATCGTCGCCGTGGACGGCGTGGCCGGCTCGCTCGTCGGCATCTCCTGGCCGCTCGAGGGCTCGTCCACCGGCGAGGTCGTGCGCACCCGGGAGCCGATGATCCTCACGGACATGGAGCGCTACCCGTACCTCATGGACCTGCTGCGCGCCGAGGTGCCCGGGCTGCACACGCTCCTGGTGATCCCGAGCGTCGGGCACGGGCGGGTGCACGGCGCGCTGTACACGCTGTTCGCCGAGCCCGGCCGCGTGCTCACCGCCGACGAGGTGGACGTCGCCACGCTGCTCGCCAGCCACGCGGGGGCCGCCGTGGCGAACGCCGCCACGCACGCCGAGGTCGTACGCACCCGCGACCACGAGCAGGCCGTCATCGACGGCATGGCCGACGGCATGGCCGTGGTCGGCCCCGACGGCACCGTCGTCGGGTGGAACGCCGCCGCCGCCGAGCTCACCGGCCGCCCAGCCACGGAGGTGGTCGGCGGGCCGCTGCCGTTCCCCGTAGGGCCGCCGCGCACGCCGGTGGACCACCACCTGCCCGACGGCCGCTGGATCGAGGTGCTGTCCTCGCCGCTCGGCGACACCGGCGAGACCGTCGTCGGCTTCCGCGACGTCAGCAAGGCGAAGGCGCTGGACGAGGCCAAGGACCTGTTCCTCGCCACGACGTCGCACGAGCTGCGCACGCCGATCACCGTCATCAAGGGCTACGTCGCGATCCTCCAGCGCAACTGGGAGAAGCTCTCCGAGGCCGACCGCGCCACCGCGCTCGCCTCCGTCGCCGCGCGCACCGACTCCCTCGTCGCCCTCGTCAACCACCTGCTGCTCGGCGCCCGCGCCGGCGCGGCGCGCTACTCGATGGAGATGGCGGCGTTCGACCTGGAGCCGGCCGTGCGGGCGGCGGCGGACGGCTTCCGCACCGTCTCCGACCGCCACGACGTCGTCGTGGACGTCGCGCCGGGCCTGCCGCCCGTCTGCGGCGACGCGTCGTCGGTCGACCCGCTCGTCGGGCAGCTCGTGGAGAACGCCATCAAGTACTCCCCCGGAGGCGGCGAGGTCCGCGTCGAGGTGCGCGCCGGCGACGGCTACGCCACCGTCGACGTCCTCGACCGCGGCGTCGGCATCCCCGAGGGTGCCGAGGAGCAGCTCTGGACGCGCTTCTACCAGGCGGGCAACGGCGACCGCCGCGAGTACGCCGGCATGGGCCTCGGGCTGCACATCGTCCGCCAGCTCGTCGAGGCGCAGGGCGGCGCCGTCCACGCCCGCAACCGCGACGGCGGCGGCGCGCGCATCGGCTTCACGCTGCCGTACGCCCCCGTCGTCCCCTCGGCGCGCGCGAGCGACGAGGTCTCGCCGAAGCGGGCGCGTACGGCCTAGTAGGGCTTGGCCTACTAGGGTGCGGGGCCATGAGACCCCTCACCCTCCTCGCCGTGTCCGCCCTCCTGCTGCTCCCCGGTGCCGCCTTCGCGGAGGAGTGCACCGACGGCGTCAACGTCTGCCCCACCGCGACCTACTGCGAGGGCGCCGTCGACGTCTGCCCGATGGCCGACCCCGACGCCTGCCACGGCTACGTGGACGTCTGCCTCGACTTCGTAGGCCCCCGATGAGGGCCCGCCTGCTCGCGGCCGCGCTCGTCGCCGCGGCGCTGACGCCCCTGGCACCGGCCGGCGCCGACGGGCCCGCCTGCGCGCTGCCCTGCCTCGACGCGATCGAGGGGATCGACTGCATGCCGTCGTTCCAGCTCGTCTGCAAGGTCCGCGACCTGATCGTCCCCTGACACGACGAGGCCGCCGGGTACGTCCCCGGCGGCCTCGGTCGTCGTACGTGCGGTACGTGCTAGGTCGTGCTCTTGCGCGCCCGCGCGGGCTTCTCGGCCGGAGCCTGCGCCTCGGCGGGAGCCTCGGCCGGGGCCGCGGTCGCCGCCGCGGCGGGCTGCAGTCCCATGGACGCGCGGATCGCCTCTAGGCGCTGCGAGCCCTCCATGTCGAGGGCCGAGTGCTGCACCTCGAGCATCCGCGCCTCGACCGAGGACTCGCCGAGCTCGGCCGAGCCCATCGCCTTGGCGTAGCGCGCCTCGATCTTCTCCGAGACCTGCTCCAGCGACGGGACGTCGCCGGGGACGGCGAGCTGCGAGACCGACTTGAGCGCGTCGTTCATGCGCTCCTGCATCTTCGCCTGGTCGAGCTGGTTGAGCAGGCGGGTCCGCTGCGCGAGCCGCTGCTGGAGGAGCATCGCGTTCTGCTGGACCGCCGCCTTGGCCTTCTCCGACGCGCTGAGGGCCTGGTCGTGCATCTCCTTGAGGTCCTCGGCGGCCTGCTCGGCGGCGACGAGCTGCGTCGCGAACGACTGCGCGGCCGACTCGTACTGCGACGCCTTCGCGGCGTCGCCCGCGGCCCGCGCCTGCTCGGCGAGGACGAGCGCCTGGCGCGCCGACGCCTGGAGCTTCTCGACGGAGTCCATCTGCTTCTCGAGCTTCATCTCGAGCTGGTGGCGGTTGCCGAGGACGGCTGCCGCCTGCTGCGAGAGCAGCTCGTGCTGGCGCTTCGCCTCGGTGATCGCCTGCTCGATCTGGACCTTCGGGTCGGCCCGCTCGTCGAGCTTTCCCGACAGCGCGGCGACCATGTAAGCCCAGCCCCGCCTGATGAGTTCGAACACGTGCCTCTCCTAGTCGGTCGCCCGCCGCCGGACACCCGGCTCGGTTCCTGCCTGCGGGACGCTACCCGGTGCCGCCTCCGGGAGCGGAGCCAGCCCCTCGATCGTCCGGGTCGTCACGCCCTCGGTCTCCACCAGGCCGGCGCGCAAACCCTCCAGCTCCTGGGCCAGCTCGTCGACCTGCGTCTCGCCGCCGCTCGTGCCCGAGGACGTCGCCAGGGCCACGACCTCCGCGAGCCGCGCGACGAGCCCCTCGATCGCCAGCGCGCCCGCCTCGAGCTTGGCCAGCAGCGTCGTCAACGTCACCGCGAGCCGCTGGTAGGTCTCGAGCTGGGCCTGCACGGACTTGACCGAGCGCTCCCGCTCGGTCCGCACGCCGGGGTCGTTGATGAGGTTGTGCTCCTGCATGAGCCGATCGCGCTCGAACTGCAGCCTGCGCGGGTCGATCCGCGCGATGGCGAGGCGTACGGCCGACGCCTGGCCCGCGAGGCGCTGCAGGGTCGCGATCGACTCCTCGGTCTGCATCCCGAACGTCTGCACGCGGTCCGCGATCGGGCCGTCCGACGCGGAGTACGCGATGTCGTGGAACTGGTCGACCGCCTCCTCCGCGCGGTTCAGCCACGCCGCCTCGGGGGTGCGGGTGATGACCGGCAGCCGCTTCTCGCGCCGCCGCGCCGCGCGGCGCTGCCCCCTGTTGGTCAGCGCGCCGGAGACGACCTTGACCCCGAGCACCGCGGCCCCGATCGCCACCGCCGCGGGCGGGAAGATCCCGACGGCGAACGCCATGCCGCCCGCCAGGCCGCCGACGACGTACGACCAGGGGTCGCGGACTTCGTCGGAGAGGCTCATCGCGGTCAGAAGTTCGAGATGACGGCCGTGAAGACCTTGTCGATGGAGTCCGGGTCGGAGGCGTCGTACGCCGCGCCGCGCGACGCCAGCGCGATGGCGCGCAGCGTCGGCAGGTCGGCGTTGTCGCCGTACGCGATCGTGAACACCCGCACGGCCACCGACTCGTCCTCGGCCTGGAGCTGCTGCAGCAGGCTCTGGACGTTCGTGTCCGCGGGGTACTCGTTCTTGCCGTCGGTGAGGAACACCACGGCGTTGATGCGCGTGGGGTCGAACGACGACCGCACGAACCGCACCGACTCGCGCACGCTGGCGTAGAGCGCCGTGCCGCCGACCGGGGTCAGCGAGCCGATCCGCGAGCGGAGCGACTGGAGGTTCTGGCTCACCGGCGCGATCGGGACGAGCTCCAGCCAGGGCGTGGAGCGGCCCGGCTGCGGCGTCGAGAAGATCCACAGGCCGACCTCGTCGTCCGGCGCGTACTGCTCCAGCGCGCGGATGGCCGCCTTCTTCGCGAGCTCCAGCTTGGTCTGCCCCGCCTTCGGGACGTCCTCGCCCATCGAGCCCGACACGTCGATGACCTCGAGGACGCGGGCGCGCTTGCGCAGCGACCCCCACGACCTCTGCACGAGGTCGAGCACGGCGGGCGCGGGCGGGGAGAGCACGAGCTTCGGCTGGTCGGGCAGCATGCCGTTCGCCCGGTTGATCTTGTCCCCGCCCTTGCCGTGGAAGTCGCGGAACGCCGCGTCGACGAACCGCACCTGCTGCCCGGGGAGCTGCAGGTAGTTGAGGAAGTCCTCCGCCGCCGCGCGCTTCTCGTCGCTCACCCAGGACGCGCGCAGGATCACGAACGGGTTGTCCGAGTAGAGGGTGCCCTCCTTCGGGTAGATCGCGGCGAGCGGCACGGCCGGCTTCGGGTGCTTGCCGAGGGTCGAGGGGTCGCCGGTCGGGTTGCCCTCGTTGTAGTCCCAGACGCTCTTCTCCTCGATCGTCGCCGCGGAGATGTACGACAGGCCCTGGCCGCGGTCGTCGGCGGCCTGGAGGTTCGACAGGAACGTCAGCGTCGTGTCGCCGTAGTGCACGACCGCCTGCTCGACGCCCTTCACGTACGCGTGCGTCTTGGGGTCGTTGACCTGGCCGGCCGTGAGGTCGCTGGAGACGCCGGTGGCCGCGAAGTACGCGCCGATGGTGGCGTTGAGGCCGGAGGTCGAGAAGTTCGGGTTGGTCTTGCCGAGCCGGAACGCGCCCCACTCGGGGTGCCCGAACCTCCCCCACCCCGCAGGGTCGCGGGTCAGCGCGAGGAGGTCGCCCCAGCCGAGGGCCTTGTTGGGCCAGCCGAGGGCCTCGGCCATCGGCTTCGGCATCGCGATGACCAGCGGCGTGCGCGCGATGCTCGGCAGGTCTCCGGGCTTGTCGCCGGGCACGAGGTCGGGCTTGTCCTGCGCGGCCGTGCGCTGGCGCAGCAGGACCGCCCACGACGACGAGGCGGGGCTCCACACATCGGGGTTCGGGCCGCCGTCGACCTCGGGGTCCCAGCCCTTGGCGAGGGCGTCCATGCCGCCGCCGGAGGCCTTGGAGAACACGTTCGCCTGGACGCAGTGGCCGGCCGCCTTGCGGTCGGTCCTGTTGTAGGCGGCCGCGATGTCGCGCATGAGCGCGGCCTTCTCGCTGGACGCCGCGACGTTGACGACGGTGCACTCCGTGCGGATCGCGTCGCCGCCCTCGGGACGGTCCTCGCCGTCGGAGGAGGAGCCCCCGACCCGCGACCGCACGACGGCGATCAGGATGATGCCGACGACGACCGCGATGACCAACGGCGCCCGGCTGCGTGACTGCGGCACGGCACGAACCATACTTGCCGGATGCCGCAGGCCACCCTCACCACGCTCCACCAGCTCGCCGCCCGCTGGGAGTCGCTCGACGCCAAGGTCAAGAAGGGCGCGCTGCCCGAGGCCGACGCCGTAGCCGAGCTCGCCTCCCTCGTCGGCGTGGACGAGCGGGGACGGCGCTGGACCGTCTCCGTCAAGGGCACATGGACGGAGGTCTCCACGACCGGCACGCCGGTCGCCGAGGGCGCCCCCAAGGCGAAGGACCCGACGACGTCCACGAAGGGCGAGGCGGAGCTCAAGAAGGCCCTCAAGGAGCTCGACGACCTCGTCGGCCTCGCGGTCGTCAAGCAGCAGGTGAAGGAGCTCACCGCGCTCGTCCGCGTCCAGAAGATGCGCCGCGCCGCGAAGCTCCCGGTCGCGGTCATGAGCCACCACCTCGTGTTCCGCGGCAACCCCGGCACCGGCAAGACGACCGTCGCGCGGCTCATCGGGCGGATCTACGCCGCGCTGGAGGTCGTTCCCGAGGGGCACGTCGTGGAGACCGACAGGGCGGGGCTCGTCGCGGAGTACGTCGGGCAGACCGCGATCAAGACGTCGGAGGCGTTCGCCAAGGCGCGCGGCGGCATCCTGTTCATCGACGAGGCGTACACGCTCGCCCGCGACGCCGGCTCGTCGTCAGGCTTCGGGCAGGAGGCCATCGACACCCTCGTGAAGCTCATGGAGGACCACCGCGACGACACGATCGTCATCGCCGCCGGCTACCCGGTGGAGATGGACGAGTTCATCGAGGCCAACCCAGGCCTGCGCTCGCGCATGCCGCGCACGGTGGACTTCCCCGACTACACCGACGCCGAGCTGCTCGACATCTTCACGGGCATGTGCCGCGCGGCCGGCTACACCGCCACGGCGTCGGCGAAGAAGCGCCTCGTCGAGCTGCTCGCGACCTCGATCCGGGACAGGTCGTTCGGCAACGCGCGCGCGGTCCGGACGCTGTTCGAACGCGCGGTG
Source organism: Frankiaceae bacterium (assembly GCA_035940575.1). Lineage (GTDB taxonomy): Bacteria > Actinomycetota > Actinomycetes > BP-191 > BP-191 > BP-191. The sequence goes on from DASZER010000051.1 coordinate 16,212, forward strand.
CAGCAGCAGGCCATGCGCCTGGCGGACGAGAAGAAGCCGACCCGCGGCGAGTTGCGCGCCCTGGTGGGCGACGACGTGGCGCCGGCGGTCAACGCCCCGAGCATGCCGGGTATCGGGAGCAGCTGACGAACTCGCCGTAGCGGCCGCTGCGGCGCACCAGCCAGCCCGCGCAGCCTGGCTGGCGGCAGGGGCCCGTGGCGTTGTCCGGGCGCTCGCCGCGCTCGTCGTCGGCGATCTCGCGCAGGCCCGGGCAGCGCCGCCCGAGCAGGCAGACGAACGCCGCCGCCCCTCCCCCGCGCCGCAGCACCGTCATGCCGCCGCAGTGCTCGCACGGCTCGTTCGTCGGCTCGCCGAGGGCGCGCTTCGGTGCCCTGGCGGGCCGCAGGAGGTCGGTCAGCGCCGTGGGGAGCGCCGTGCCGCGAAGCCGCAGGTAGGTGGCGTCGGTGGGCAGGCCGAGGTCGGTCCCGCCGAGCCAGGCGACGTCGCCGTCGACGACCGCGAGGCGTTCCTCCATGCCGGCCCACAGGTCGACCTCGACGCCGGCGACGCGCATCTGCTCGACGACGTTCGTGGCGGCGGGCTGCTCGGTCGGCGGGCGCGTCACGACGCGGACGGCGACGCCGCGTTCGAGCGCGCCGCGCAGCGCGGCCGACCAGGCGGCCATGCCGTGGCCGGTCACGCGCGGGGTGAAGAACGCCACCTCGTCGCGCGCCCGCTCGACGTCGCGGACGAGCGCCTCTGCGGGCTCGAGCGAGAACGCGCCCCGCATCACCTCGCGCGGGTCGAGGTGGGTGCCGTTCTCCCGCAGGTCGCGCAGCAGCGCGGCGGCGGTGCCGCGCGGCGAGCGGGCGGCGAGGAACGACGCGTCGCCGAGCACGACGAGCTGGTCGCGGGCGCGGGAGACGGCGACGTTGAGCAGCCTGGCCTGGGGGTCGTCCCGCCCCTGCGCGCGCGACGCGGGGCCGGGCGAGGCGCCGTACGCGTCGGCGAGGTCCACGACGACGACGTCCTGCTCGTTGCCCTGGAACCGGTGCACCGTGCTCACCCAGGCGCGCGCGTGCGGGCCGTGCCTGTCGGTGAGCAGCGCGGCGACGAGGCGCTCGTGGGCGGCGTACGGCGTCACGACGCCCGCCACGCCCTCGGGCAGCGCGTCGACGACCGCGGCGACGAGCACGGCGTGGACGGGGTTGAAGCGCGAGCCGCGCCCGCCCGCGACGCCCGCCCAGGCGCCGTGGTCGGAGGTGTCGACCCAGACGAGCGGCGCGCCGCCGGCGAGCAGGCCGGGCGTGGTCGGGTGGGGGTCGCGGCCGGTGGCGAGGCGGTTGTCGTCGTAGAACAGGTCGGAGACGAGCGCGGCGATCTCCGGGCGCATCCGGTACTGCGTGCGCAGCGCCGCGAGCCACTCCGGCGGTGACCCCTCGGCCAGCAACGCGGGCAGCCCGACCTCGGTGAACGCGTCCGTCGCCAGCCAGCGCGTCACGCCCGGCTGCGTCGAGGACACGATCGGCGGGAGTTGGCGGAAGTCGCCCGCCACGACGACCGACTCGCTCGCCAGCCCGGCGGCGTACGCCGTCATCGGCAGCATGAGCATCGACGCCTCGTCCACGACGACGACGTCCCACGGCCGCTCGGGCAGCCCGCCGAGCCAGGTCTGGTAGACCGTCGTCGCGACGACGAGCGCGTGGTCCACGACGCCCGCGGCCTTGGACTCCAGGGAGCGGTCGAGGGCGTCGATGCGGTCGCGGATGCGGGAGCGTTCCTCGCCGAGGTCGTGGTCGGCGCCGAGCGTGCCCTGCCCCGCCGCCTCCTCGTCCGTCGCGTCGAGGCGGGCGGCGAGCGTGGCGCGCTCGCGCAGCAGCGGGGCGTTGACCCGCGCGGCGACGGCCTCGAACGCGAGGTGCGCGACCTCCTCCCGCACGACCGTGCCGTGTCGCAGCACCCTGCCGTCGAGATCCTTGCCGAGCAGCGCGTCGACGCGCGAGAGGGCGGTGTCGACGGCGGTGTTGGTGTTCGCGACGAGCAGGACGCTGCGCCCGGTCTTGGCGTGCTCGGCGACGACGTGCGCGATCGTCGTGGTCTTGCCCGTGCCCGGAGGACCCCAGACGAAGGCCGCGTCGCTGCCGAGCGCCAGCGCGACCGCGTCCGCCTGCTCGGCGTTGAGGCCGCTCACCTCGACCGGCGTGCGGCCCGCCTTGATCGTGGCGCCGTCCAGCACCTTGGCGACGAGGTCGAGGTCGAGGCCCGCGTCGCCGTCGAGCACCTCGTCGAGGCGCATGGCGAGGCGTTCGAGCAGGAACGACGCGTCGGCGATGAGCAGCGCGTGCTCGACCATCGAGCCGACGTCCTCGTGCAGCGCGAGGACGAGCTCGGCGCCGTTGCGGGCCGCGACCTCGCCGTCGACCTCGTCGCCGCCGTCGAGGATGAGGCGTACGGGCGTGTCGTCGGGCAGCCCGGCGCCCGGCACGTCGGGGAACGCGTACGTCGTCCACTTGCCGCTCGTGCCCACCCGCGCGCCGCCGGTGACGGGGCGGCCCTGGATCGTGCGGTCGGCGCGCAGCGTCTCGACCTCGGCGCGCAGCGCCTCGGCCATCTCGCGCAGGGCGTCCTCGACCACGCCTCGCATCGTCGCACCGGATCGAACCGATCCGGCGGAGCGGGAGTCGAAGTGTGCATGGACGACCTCGACCTGTGGATGAGCGAGGGCTACGCGGGGGCGTACCGCACCGCGTGCCTGATCCTGCGGGACCCGCAGGAGGCGGAGGACGCGGTGCAGGACGCGTTCCTGCGGGCGTGGCGGTTCCGCTCGTCGATGCCGCGCGACGCCGGGTGGAAGCCGTGGTTGTACCGCGTCGTCGTCAACGCCTGCTGCTCCCGCCAGCGCCGCTCCATCCCGCGCGAGCGGCTGCGGGCCGACCTGGAGGCGGCTGGCGAGGTCGCCGACGCCGCGCCGCCGCCCGAGGCGCTGGCGCTGCGCGCCGAGGAGACGTCGCTGCTGGCGGCGGCGCTCGCCGACCTGCCGGAGGCGTTGCGGATCCCCGTCGTCCTCCGCTACTACGCCGGGCTGTCCGAGAAGGACATCGCCGCCGCCATCGGCAGGCGCCCCGGCACCGTGAAGTCGCGCCTGTACGAGGCGCGGGCCAGGCTCGCCGCCGACCCCCGGCTGCGGGCGCTCGTGGACGAGGAGGCGGCGCGATGATCGACGAGGCTGTGCTGGAGCGGGCGCTGCGGGCCGAGGCCGAGACGTACGCCGTCCCCGCCGGGGGGCCCGACGCCATCCGGGCGGCGGCGGCACCGCCGCGCGCGAGCGGGACTGCGGGCTCGCGCCTCGCCGGCCGCCGGCGGGTGTGGTGGGCGGCGGTGGCGGCCGTCGCGGTGACCGTGGGCGTGATGGCGGTCGGCGGCGGGGTCGCGGAGCGCGCCACGTCCACCGCCGGGGGCCGCGCGCGGCTCCAGTCGCGCTCGGCGGACGAGGACGCGCTCGGCGTGGTGCCGGACGCGGCGCCGAACGCGGAGTCCGGCCGCCACGCGGGCACGGGGAGCGGAGACACCGCCGCGCCCGGCCTGCCGGGCGGAGGCGCGGCCGCGCCCGCCGTGCCGGGCGGAGGCACGGCCGCGCCCGCCCTGCCGGAGGCGCACGTCGTCCGCACCGGCGAGATGACCGTGGAGGTGCGCGACGTGCCGCGCGCGGTCGCGGAGCTCGCGCGGCTGGCGAGCGCGCAGGGCGGGTTCGTCGCGGGGTCGACGAGCGGGGGCGACCCCGAGTCGCCGACGGGGTCGGTGACCCTGCGGGTGCCGACGGAGCGCTTCGACGCGGCGGTCGCGGAGGCGTCGCGGCTCGGGCGCATCGTGACGTCCACGACGTCGGGCACCGACGTGACCGCGGAGGTGACCGACGTCGACGCGCGGCTGCGCGCGCTGACCGCGGCGCGGGGGCAGCTCCAGACGCTGCTCGCCCGCGCGAACACGGTCGGCGAGGTGCTCGCGGTGCAGCAGCGGATCACCGAGACGCAGACGCAGATCGAGCAGCTCCAGGCGCGGCAGCGGTCGCTGGCGGACAAGACGTCGTACGGCACCCTGCGCGTGTCCGTGGAGGAGCCGGGCACGACGCCCGACGAGCCGCCGACGGGCTTCTCGAAGGCGTGGCACGACGCGGTGGACGGGTTCGTGACGGCGGCGCAGGGCGTGGTCGCGGCGTCGGGGACGACCGCGTTCGTGCTGCTGGCCCTGGGCGCGCTCCTCCTGCTGCTGCGCCCGCTCTACCGGGCGGCCGTACGCAGGATCGTCTAGGGCTCCTGGGCGAGCTCGCGCTTGAGGACCTTGCCGGCGGGGTTGCGGGGCAGCGCGTCGACGAACGTCACCTCCCGCGGGACGTAGTGCCGCGCGAGCCTGTCGCGGACCGCCGCCTTCACGTCGTCCTCGGTGAGCGCGCCGTCGGCCCTGACGACGACGGCGCGCAGCCGCTGGCCGAACTCCTCGTCCGGCACGCCCACGACGGCGACGTCGGCGACGCCGGGCAGGGCGGAGAGCACGTCCTCGACCGGCGCGGGGAACACGTTCTCTCCCCCGCTGACGATCATGTCGTCCTCGCGGCCGACGACGTAGAGGCGACCCTGGCCGTCGAACCGCCCGAGGTCCCCGGTCGCCATCAGCCCGTCGCGCGTCTCCTTGGACTCCCCTGACGTGTAGGCCTCGATCGTGAGCGGGTTGCCGACGAAGATGCGGCCGGTGCCGTCGCGCTCGTCCACCAGCACGACCTCGGTCCCGAACGCCGGGCGCCCCACCGTCCCCGGCGCCTCGCGCAGGTCCGCGGGCGTGGCGATCGAGGCCCACGCGACCTCGGTGGAGCCGTAGAGGTCGTAGACGACGTCGCCGAAGCGGTCCATGAACGCGTGCGCCACATCGGGCGGCAGCGCGGACCCGCTGACGGCGACGACCCGCAGCGACGACGTGTCGTACGCGCGCTCGACGGCGAGCATGCGGCGGAGCATCACGGGCACGGCGACGAGCGCGGTGGCGCGATGGCGCTCGACGGCGGCGAGGGCGCGTTCGGCGTCGAACGGGCCGTCGAGCACCACGGTCGAGCCGAGGGCGAGCGCGATGAGCCACTGCGCGAACCCCCACGCGTGGAACAGCGGCGACGCGATCACCGTCGTCTCGCCGCCGCGCAGCGGGATGCGGGCGAGCAGCGCGACGACGGGGTCGAGCGTCGTCGGCGCGGAGCGGGGCGCGCCCTTGGGCCGGCCGGTCGTGCCCGACGTGAGGATGACGTAGCGGCCGGCCTGCGGCGGCGGCTTCGGCCTGCTCGTGTCGGGGTGCGCGGCGAGCGCGCGTACCGCGTCGTCGTCGAGCACGTCGACCAGCCCCTCCGACACCGCGATGTCGTCTCGCAGCGCGTCGGACAGGCCGGGGTTGAGCATCACGGCGGTCGCGCCGACCTTGCCGAGCGCGACGACGGCGAGGACGAACGCGCGCGTGTTGCCGCACGCCACGCCGACCGGCTGCCCGGCGCGGACGCCGCGCGCGGCGAGGGCGTGGGCGGCGGCGTTCGTGAGCGCGTCGACGTCGGCGTAGGTGAGCGTCCCCTCCGGGTCCACGACGGCCGCGCGGGCGCCGTCGCGGATCGCGTGCATGGCGTAGCCGCCCGCGGGCGAGATGCCCCAGTACGCGAGCGCGAGGCCCATGCCGAGGGCGTGGTCGGGGCGCGGCGGGCGCAGCAGCCCGGCGCGCGCCAGCGTGGTGATCGTCGTCCCCGCGGCCCGGGGTGAGAGCGCCCGCACGTTCGGAGTCTCGCACCCGGGCGCGGGCGGCCCGGACGGGCCAGGTCGGGTGGCCCGTTGTCGTCATTCCGCGAATGTGCCTGCTCTCGGCGGGACTTTCGTCCGATAAAGGCGAGGTGACGAGGGGGACCGACCGCTGGATGGGCGTCGGCCAGTCCGGCGACCCCGACGCGTACGCCGCCGGCGCCGCCGCCGCGCGCTCCGCGCTGCGCGGAGAGTCCCCGAGGCTGCTCGTGGTGTTCTGCTCCGGCTCCTACGACCTGCCCGCGCTGCTGCGCGGCGTGAACGACGCGTCCGGCGACGCGCCGCTCGTCGGCTGCTCGACGGCGGGCGAGATCGCGACGAGCGGCCCCTCCGACGCGAGCGTGGTCGTGACGGCATTCGGGGGGTCGGGCTTCGACGTCGTGACCTCGGCGGCGACGGGCGTGTCGGCGCGGCTGCGCGAGGCCGGCGCGGAGGTGGCGTCGGCGCTGCGGCCCGTGGACGGCAAGCCCCACCAGGTGCTCCTGCTGCTCACCGACGGGCTCGCGGGCGACCAGCAGGAGATCGTGCGCGGCGCGTACGGCGTCGTCGGCGCGGGCGTCCCGCTCGTCGGCGGGTGCGCGGGCGACGACCTCGCGATGACCGCGACGTACCAGCTCCACGGCCGCGAGGTCCTGCGCGACGCGATCGTCGCGGCGGCGGTGTCGTCGGACGCGCCGTTCGGGATCGGCGTGCACCACGGCTGGCGGACCGTCGGCGAGCCGATGCTCGTGACGAGCAGCGGCGGCAACCGCGTCTACTCCCTCGACGACAGGCCCGCGCTCGACGTCTACCTCGACCGCCTCGGCGCGCCGGCGGCCGCGCGGACCGACCCGGCGGCGTTCACCCGCTTCGCCCTGACCCACCCGCTCGGGCTGTCGCGTCGCAGCCAGGAGCCGCAGGTGCGGTTCGTGGCGGAGGCCGACTTCGCCGGGCGCTCGCTCGGCTGCATCGCCGAGGTGCCGCAGGGCGGGCTCACGTGGTTCATGGAGGGCGACGCGGAGTCGGTGCTCGACGCCACCGACCGGGCCTGCGCGACCGCGCTCGGCGGGCTCGACGGGCCGCCGCTGGGGATGCTGGCGTTCGACTGCATCGCGCGGCGGGGCGTGCTCGGCGACCCGGGCATCCGGACCGAGATCGACAGGATCGGCGTCGTCGCGAACGGCGCGCCCGTCGCCGGCTTCTACACCTACGGCGAGATCGCGCGGACCCACGGGATGAGCGGGTTCCACAACCAGACGCTCGTCGTGCTGGCGGTGGGCTGAGTGCCGGGGCGCGGCGACTGGGCGACGCAGCAGCTCGCGGAGTTCCTCGTCCAGGTGTCGTCGTACGCCACCGAGGACGAGGCGCTGCGCGGCGCGGCGGAGCGCGCGGCGGAGGCGCTGGAGGCGGAGGTCGGGGTCGCGGTCCAGGGCGGGCGCGTGCGCGCGTCGGTCGGCTTCGCGCGCGGCGCCGTGCCCGAGGCGGACATCGTGGCGCTGGGCTGCGACTGGCAGGAGCGGGACGTCGCGCTGCCGGGCCTCGGCGCGGGCCGGGCCGCGGTCGCGCCCGTCGACGACGGGTGGCTGCTCGTCGTGCGGCTCGCGGACGAGCCGTTCGCCCCGCACGAGGTGAACCTGCTGCGCGCCATGGCGCGCGTGCTGTCGCAGACCGTACGGATGCTGCACGTGCTCTGCGAGGAACGGGCGCTGCGGGAGAGAGTCGAGCGCGAGTCGGAGGAGCGGGCCGCGCTGGTGACGTTGCTGACCGAGCGCCAGCGGCTGCTCGAACGGCTCGGGCGCATCCAGCGGTCGATCTCGCACCGGGCGCCGTTGCAGGAGGTGCTCGACGCCGTCACGCAGGGCGCGAAGGACCTGCTCGGCGACGAGGTGTGCGGGCTGCGGATGATCGACCCGGACTGCCCCGACGAGTTCTTCCTGGCGTCGTACTGCGGCATCACGACGGAGGAGCTGGAGCAGGCGCGCCGCGGCCCTGTGGGCCAGGGCGCGGGCGGTCGCGCGATCGCGGAGAACCGGCTCGTGATCATCGACGACTACGGGCGCGAGGCGAACGCCGTGCCGGTCTTCCAGGCGCACCGGATGACGACCGCGATGGCGGCGCCGGTGCACGAGAACGGGCGCGTCGTCGGGTCGCTGGTCGTGGCGTCGTACCTGCCCGGGCGCCACTACTCGCTGCTCGAGCAGGAGGCGCTGACGTCGCTGGCGCAGCACGCCTCGCTCGCGCTGACGGACGCCAAGACCGTGGACGCGATGCGCGAGGCGCAGCGCGCGAAGGACATGTTCCTGGCGATGGTGTCGCACGAGCTGAAGACTCCGTTGACGGTGATCATGGGGGCGTTGCGGACGTTGGAGAGCCACGGCGAGGCGGTGGAGCCCGAGCTCGCGCGCGAGATGGTGACGGCGGCGTACGCGCGCGGCGAGGAGCTGCGCAGGCTGATCGACCGGCTGCTCCGCGGGGCGCGCGCCGAGCTCGCGGGGGCGCGGCGCGCGGCGACGCTGCGCGAGCTCGTCATGACGTCGCTGGACGGCTTCGGCCAGCTCCGCAGGCTGTCGGTCGACGTGTCGGGCGACACGACGCTCGTGGTGGACACGGTGGCGTTCGCCGACGTGCTCGGCATCCTCGTCGAGAACGCCGTCGCCCACTCCGCCGGCGACGCGCCGCTGTGGGTCGCGGCGCGGCCGCACGGCCCCGAGGTCTGCGTGGCCGTCACCAACCCCGGCTCGCTGCCCGAGGGCGTGGACCCGGCGACGCTGTTCCTGCCGTTCCAGCGCGGCTCGGGCGCCCGCTCGTCCGGCGTCGGCCTCGGCCTGTACATCGCCGCACGGCTCGCCGAGTCGATGGGCGGCGCGATCGACGTGACGTCGACCAGCGACCGGGTGACGTTCCTGCTGCGCGTCCCTCGCGACGCCGCAGACCCCGTGCCGCCGCCGCCCGCGCCCGTCGTCGCCCTCACCGGCTGACCGCGCCGCTACGGGTCGCTGAAGCCCTCGATCACGACCGCGTCCCCGGCGTAGCGCCACCAGATCCACCTGCCGGACTCCATGACGCCGACGAACGTCCCGTGCCCGTCCGCGTTCGGGAACGTCACGGCGGGCGGATCGTCGCGCGCGATGAACTCGATCGTGAGCCGGGCCTCCTCCGCGTGCGGGTGGGTGCGCAGGAAGTCCTTGGCGCGCTCACTGTGCCTCACCTTCCAGCGCATGGGAGGCGGTCACCCCGCTCCCGAACTCCGCCCGCCACTCGTCCCACGTGTACGTCGTGTACGAGTCCTCCGGCCCGCGCGGCGGAGGTCCCTCCCCTGCCGCGCGCAGGAGCGTCATCACCTGGGACACCCGGTGCTCGTCGCCGCGGTCGAGCGCGTCGACGAGGAGGTGGACGACGTTCCACGCGTTGCCCTCGCGGACCAGCTCGAAGCCGCGCATCGCGGGCGACCGCCCGGTCTCCGGCGCGGTGGTCGTGGTCATGTCGGTCTCCGTTCGTCGTGTCCTTCGAGGATCGACGCCCAGGCTTGTGGACAACCGGCCGACACGGAATCTGTGGACGAGGCGCGGTCGCGCCGGAGGCGAGGGGAGGTCAGCCCGCGCCGCGCTCGGCGAGCCCCTCGCCCTCGCGCTGGAGCGCGACGAGGCGGGAGACCGCGCGCAGGTACTTCTTGCGGTAGCCGCCGGCCAGGAACTCGTCGGGGAACAGCCGGTCGAACGGCACGCCCGACGCGAGCACCGGCACGTCGCGGTCGTAGAGCCGGTCGGCCAGCACCACGAGGCGCAACGCCGTCGCCTGGTTCGCGACCGGCACGACGTCGCGCCAGCAGGCGAGCGTGACGCCGTCGAGCAGGTCGCCGTAGCGGACGGGGTGCAGCGACTCCAGGTGGTCGCACAGCGCGGCGAAGTCGTCCAGCGACGCGCCAGGAGTCGCGCCCGCCCGCTCCTCGAGCAGCGCGGTCGACACGGGCGACGGCGCGGGCGGGAGGCCGCGGTGGCGGTAGTCCTCGCCCTCGATGCGCACGACGTCGAAGTGCGCCGCGAGCCCCTGGATCTCGCGCAGGAAGTCCTCGGCGGCGAAGCGGCCCTGGCCGAGGCGGCCGGGCAGCGTGTTCGACGTGGCGGCGAGGCGCACGCCCGACGACACCAGCGAACGCAGCAGCGTCGAGATGAGCACGGTGTCGCCGACGTCGTCGAGCTCGAACTCGTCGATCGCGACGAGCCGGTGCCCGGACAGCGCCTCGACGGCCGCCGCGAAGCCGAGCGCACCGACGAGGTGCGTCAGCTCGGCGAACGTGCAGTACGCCTTGGGCGCGGGCGCCTCGTGCCACAGCGACGCGAGCAGGTGGGTCTTGCCGACGCCGTAGCCGCCGTCGAGGTACACGCCCGGGCGTACGCGCGGCGCGGAGCGGCGGCCGAGGAACGACCGCTTCGGCGCTACGCGCAGTGCGTCGGCGAACGTACGCAGCGCCGCGACCGCCGCGGCCTGCGTCGGCTCGGCCGGGGAGGGGACGTACGTCGAGAAGCGCACGGCGCCGAACCGAGGCGGCGGCGCGAGGGAGGCCACGAGAGCGTCGGTACGGATCGCGGGCGCGCGGTCGACGAGACGTACCGGCACGTACCGGACGATATCGGGGCGACCGGCCGGGCAAGACCTCTGTCACTCCACCCGTTCGGCCGTTCAGCCCAACGGCCGGGGGGCCGAACTACCAGGCATGCGACTGACGTTCCGCCGCCTCCTCGCCACCGTCACCGTCCTCGCCGCCGTCTCGGGGCCGAGCGCGATCGCCGCCTACGGCGACGACCCGTACACCACGGAGCGCGTCACGGTGCCGATGGTCTTCCCGGTGCTCGGCCAGACGAGCTACACCGACACGTTCCTCGCGTGCCGCTCCGGCTGCGCGCGCAAGCACTTCGGCCAGGACCTGATGGGCCCGAAGATGCGGCCGCTCGTGGCGGCCTTCAACGGCGTCGTCCACTCGGTCAAGCGCGAGTCGTACGTCGGCGAGGGCAACTACGTCACGCTCAAGGGCGACAACGGCTGGAGCGCCAACTACATCCACGTCAACAACGACACCCCCGGCACCGACGACGGCCGCGGCACGGCGAGCTACGCGTTCGCGCCCGGCGTTCGCCCGGGGCTGCGGGTCGTCGCCGGCCAGCTCCTCGGCTGGTCGGGCGACAGCGGCAACGCCGAGAGCACCGGGCCGCACCTGCACTTCGAGCTGCGCAAGGGCGACCCGTGGAGCGGCGTCGTCTACAACGCGTACTGGTCGCTCAACGCCGCCCGCCGCCTCTCCGCGCCGGTCGTCTCGGGCCCGCACCCGGACGGCACGCTGCTGCGCTCGTGCGCGACCTGCCAGGTCTACGAGGTCCGCGACGGCCGCAAGCGCCCGGTCAGCCCCGAGGTCATGGCCGAGCGGGCGTGGGACGCGCGCAGCGTGCTGACGGTGTCGTCGTACGAGGTGTCGTACTACCCGAACGGCGTCGCGGTCTCGCTGCCCAACGGCCGCGCGTACAAGAACGCCACCGACGGCACGGTGTGGCTCGTGCACAACCGCCAGCGGATCGCCGTTCCCGACGTCGCCGCCCTGGCGCCGGTCGGCATCGCCGCGACCCGGGTCCGCACGACGACGGCCGCCGCGCTCGCCACGGTGCCGCTCGCGCCGGCGACCGCGCTGCTGCCGACGACGCCGTACTACGACGGCGCGCTGCTCAGGAACGCCGACGGGCCGGAGATCTACGTGATGGACCGCGGCGCGCGCCGCCACGTCCCCGACGTGTACACGCTGCGTTCGCGCGGCTTGAACGTCCTCGACGCGATCCCCGTCACGCTCGCGATGACCGAGGCCGAGGGCTTCCCGCCGCTCGGCGCGCCGATGACCATCAACGACGGCCCGGTCGTCAAGGACGGCGCGGGACGCGTCTACGCCGTGAGCGACGGCATGCGGCTGCCGTTCTCGTCCTGGGCGGTCTACCACAACTACGGCTACGGCCCGGTCGTCGTCATCGCGCCGCCGAGCGCGGCGCTGGCGCGGCTGCCGATCGGGGCGCCGCTGCCGTAGGGTCGCGAGCCATGGACCGCAGCGAGCTCGAGGCACTGTCGACGGAGGACCTGCGCGCGAAGGCGTTCGACGTCGCGGAGCACCGCCTCGACGTGGCGTTCTTCTGGGACCTGCTCAAGCACCTGCCGTCGTCGGACAACGCCGCGGGCGAGGACGCGTTCACGGCCGCGCCGGCCGCGGTCAGCGACCTGATCCAGCTCTTCCGGGAGTTCCGCGGCGAGGACCTCGGCGACGTCGAGCCGCTGCTGCGGGCGAAGTTCGTCGACTACCTGACCGAGCACCCGCCGAGGGACTAGGCGCCGCCCGCGCCGCCCGCGCTGTCCTCGCCGCCCGCGCTGTCCTCGCGGCGGCGGTGCGGCGCCGCCAAGTCGCGCGCGCGGACGACGAGCCGCCGGGTGCGCTCCTCCGCGACCCGCAGCGCCGCGTCGCCGGTGTCGGGAGAGCGTTCGAGCTCCAACGCCGCCCGCTCGAGCTCGGAGCGCAGCAGGCCGATCTCGCTCGCCTGCGGGGCCAGCGCGTCGAGCGCCGCGGCCGCCGCCTCCGACGAGGCGATGGCGCTCTCGGCCTGGATCGTGCGGCCGTTCGCGATCGCGGTCTTGGCGATCTCGTCGTACTGGTCCACCGAGCGCCGTAGCTGCTCCTCGCGCGCGCCGACCGCGATGGACGCCGCCGTCAGCTCGGCCGCCGCGTCGCGCAGCGCCGCCGCGAGCTCGCCGAGCCGCGCGCGCCGCTGGGCCGCTCCCCCGTCGGCGGGCGCGGCGCGCTTCGGCGCCTCGTCGTCGCCGGGATCGCGCCCGAGCAGTCTCCGGAACAGTCCGCTCATGACCCCGCAGCGTAGGGGTCCGGAGCCCGCTCCGGAGGGAGGACGGTCGCGATGACGCAGAACCTGTTGCCGTCGGGATCGGCCAGCACCACGAAGTCCGCGTCCGGCGGGTAGTCCTCCCACGCCACGCGCTCGGCGCCGAGCGCCACGAGGCGCTCGACCTCGGCATCGCGGTCGGCGACGTCGCCTGCGTAGAGGTCGAGGTGCACGCGCGGGTGCTCCTCGGCCGGCGACTCGCTGCGCATCAGCGACAGGCGCGGCAGCGCCGACCCGTCGCCGGGCACCAGCACCACGAACGTCCCGTCGCCGGGCTCGCGGGGGACGTAGCCGAGGGCGTCGTTCCAGAACCGCGCGGCGCGCGCGACGTCGGCGACGCCGACGACGGTGGAGCCGAGCGACAGCATCAGCCGATCGTCTTGACCTCGTCGGGCAGCTTCGCGAGGTCGTCGCGCAGCAGGTCCTTCTCGCACAGGAGGATCGCCGACAGCGCCTCGCGCAGCCGCGGGCCCGCCGCCGCGCGCGCCTCGTCGAGCGAGCGCGGGATCCTGTCGTACGCCCCGGTGCCCGTCTCGCGCAGCGTCCGCAGGATCAGCTCGGCGGCGTCGAGGCGGCCCCACAGGTAGTCGTTCTCGCGCCACTGCTCGTCGGCGAACGCGCCGAAGTGGTGCAGCGTCACGCCCTTGAGCCGCTTGCTGCCGTCGGTGCGCAGCGCCATCGCCGCGCGCGGGCTGAACTGCGCGACGTCGATCGGCGAGAACTGCGGCAGGTGCGACAGCGAGATCGTCGGGAAGATCAGCCCGTCCCACAGCGGGAAGCCGAGGAACCGCGACAGCAGCGCCTTCCTGTGCTCCGGCGGCCACGACGGCGTGATCGTCTTGAACGCGTTCCACATGCGCGCCTTGGTGTCCTTGAGGCGGACGTCGAGGTCGGCGCGGTAGGCGGTGTAGAGCGCGGTGAGGCGCTCGTTCTCCTTCTCCGCGAACGTCTTCGGGTCCTCGAACGCCGCCGCCTCCTGGATGTCGAGGAAGTCCAGCCGCCCCTCCGCCGCGGCCGCGTCGACGGCCGCGCGCGCGGCGCCGCGGGTGAGGTCGAGCAGCGCCCACGCCTCGGTCTTGAGCGTGTCCAGGTCGGCGCGCGGCGGGCCGCCCTCAACGCCGTAGAGGTCGTTGATCCCGGCCACGATGAACATCAGCCTGCGCTCGCGGTACGGCACGTCGACCGGCCCGAGCACCTCGTCGACCTTGTACTTGTCGAGCGGCCCCTCTCCGATGCGCATGCTCGTCCACGCCGACAGCGCCGCGCGGACGAACGTCGTGCGGTTGGACTCCGGCGGGTAGACGAAGCGGCGGGTCAGCGCGTCGGCGAACACCCGCGTCGCCGCCTCGACCTTGAGCCGCTGGTAGGCCTGGTAGCCCGCGCCCAGGAACTTCTCCGCGCCCTCGTAGACGCAGTCCGCGAGCTTCTCGACGTGGACGCCGTTGTCGATGTCCCAGACCTCGGTGTCCTCCATGCCCTCGATCGAGGCGCGGGTCTGGTGCCACATCTCCTTGATGCGTTCGGACACCTGCATCATCTGCGAGCTCGCGATCGTGCCGATGCTCTCGATGCGCAGGTTCAGGTCGCGCAACGTCGTGAGCTCGCGCAGGAACGAGTGCGTCCCGCGCACCGTCAGCGCGCCGCGGCGCACGCCGTCGGCGTAGCCGGGCTGCGGCTTCGGCGGCGCGTCCGTCTCCGTGGGGTCGAGCGAGCCTCCGGGGTCGGGCTCGATGTAGACGAGGCGGCGCAGCACCTCGGTCTCGGCGCTCTTCTCGCCGATCGCGCGGACGACGTGGTCGAACGGCGCGTTGTCGAGGATGCCGCCGTCGGCGAACCACGCGTCGTCGGAGGCGTACGACCCGTCGGGCCGCTTGCCGTAGCGGTTGCGGAACCGCGCGGCGATCGCGTCGACGTCGACCTCCTTCGCGAGCTTCTTGCCGACCTCCTTGACGAACGACTGCCTGCTCACCGGCGGGAACGCCCCCGGGAAGCACGACGTCGCGCGCGCCGCGAACGCCAGCGGCGCCGTCTTCCCGAAGTCGTCGTAGAGGTCGTCCGCGTGGAAGTGCACGACCTGCGCGTGGTCGGTCTCGCGCTGCGCGACGCCGCCCACGCCCGTCGCGACGTGGACCGTGGCGCCGTAGAGGTCGGTCGTCGTGACGTAGAGGTCGAGCGAGCCGCCGTCCTGCACGAGCGTGGTCCGCGTCGACACCGGCTCGTCCATCGCGCCGATGGCCTTGAAGAGCAGCTTCGACATCAGCGCGCCCTTGAGCGGGGCGACGCCCCTCTTGCGCAGGTGCATCAGGATGCGCATCGCGGAGAGCACCGCGCGGAAGCGCCAGCCGCCCAGCGGCACCGGCGAGGCGAGCAGCGTCTTGAAGTCGCCCTCCTTGATCCACAACGACTTCAGCGCGTCCTGCGAGCCGTTCGTGGCGAGGACCTTGCCGAGGCAGATGCCGTTGATGCCGCCGGCCGACGTGCCCGCGATGACGTCGATGGAGACGGTGAGCGGGCGGCCGGCTTTGGCGAGGTCGTCGAGCGCGCGGTAGTACGCGCCGCACGAGTCGTCGTCGGCGAACGGGTTGCGCGTCGGGTCGTCGTCGTACGCGCGCGAGGCGACGACGAGCTTGTGCAGCTCCTTCGTCATGCCGTGCATGTAGATCGCGAGCGACACGCCGCCGTAGCAGACGAGCCCGAGCCGGAGCTCGGCCTTGGTACCTGGCGCGATCGCCATCGGAAGCCCCCGTCCGGTAGGTCGCGCCAGCCTCGTCCCGCCTGTCGCGCGGTGTCAACGAAGCCGTATCCTGGCGCCCCCTCACCCCGGAGGATCCCCATGCGTCGCCTGCTCGCCGTCGCGGCCGTCGCCGCCGCGTTCGCCGCCCCCGCCGTCCCGGCCACCGCCGCCGTCGAGTACGACCGCACGTGCGGCGGCGTCGTCGACTACGAGTGCAACGGCCGGGTCTGCCCGATGGACTGCTTCCCGCGCCAGTGCCTGGTGTGGCTCGACCCGTTCCACAACCAGTTCACCGCGCAGTGCGTCTCGCCGATCGGCGCGTAGCGCGTCAGCAGTGCCCCGCGCTCACAGGATGAGCGAGATGTGAGCGCATACGCGCCGGGATGCGGTTGGCACGACGACGTTGTGCTTCTCCGCTCATGACGATGTCGCTTGCTCGCGTTGCCGTGCGTCCGACGACGACAGGCGTCGCCCTGGGACCGGCGGACGTCGAAGGCGCCTGCCCGTGGTTCCGCGGCCGGGCGATCCTCCGCTCGTGGCGGGGCGACGGGTCCCGCTGTCGCGAACCGACTCGTCTCCCCCTGTCTTGAAAGTCGTGCGACACCAGCGTGGCAGCCCGGCGTATCAGTACCGAGGCCGCCAAGTGTTGGCGGCTCTACCAGGAAGGAACACCGGCATGTCTCGCGTCGCTCGTCGCCTCGCCTCCACCGCCGTCGCCGTCGCCGCGGTCGGCATCCTCGCAACCCCGGCGCTCGCCGCCCCGTGCGCCTCCGGCGAGAGGATCACCGGCCGCACCGACGTCGGCTACATCTGCACCAACATCAAGACCGGGGCCGAGCGCATCGTCCCCTTCGGGCGCTGAGCGGGCTCGTACGACACCAGCGGGGCGTCAGGGCGTATCAGTCCTGACGCCCCGCTGCGGTTGGTGTGCACGCGCAGCAGCGCGCGCAGGCCGCGGAGCGGCTCGCGTGGGGCGCGGCGTGGATCGACTCCGGCCTCGTGTTCGCCAACGAGGACGGGTCGATGCTCCGGCCCGACGCGCCACGTCCGCCAGCCTCGCGCTGTCGGCGGACGTTCACGGCGGACACGTACACGCACGTCGTGCC
The DNA here is from genome assembly GCA_035940575.1 of Frankiaceae bacterium. Lineage (GTDB taxonomy): Bacteria > Actinomycetota > Actinomycetes > BP-191 > BP-191 > BP-191. Next base: position 32,755 of record DASZER010000051.1, read on the forward strand.
GGCGGTCGCGAAGGACGCCGCGGGCCGGATGGTCGACGTCGTGTCTCTCGCCGCGAGGCGGGAGAAGCGGGACGACGCGGCGGTCGCTCACACGATGTGCGCGAGATGTGAGCGAGCAGGGCCGTCGAGCGGGAGGTGACTGAGGTCCGAAGGCGCGAAGCCGCGGGTCAGCGCGAGGCTCCGCGATGTGAGCCCGGGATCGGGGGTTTGCCCTTCACCGCGTCAGCAGCGCGGCGCGCCGCCGGCGTAGCCGCCGCTGTCGAGACCGGCGTCGCGCTCGAACGCGTTGAACCCGCCCGTCGCCGCCCTCGTCGCCTCGGCGACCGCGTACGCGAGCCAGAAGCGCGTCGGGTCGCCGAGGCCGAGGAGGTACTGGTCGGCGTGCCGTGCCTCGTGCCGCAGCAGGCACGCGCCAGGCCGCGCGGCCGGCGTCACGAACGTCCCGCCGTACATCGTGCCGCCGCCGCCGTAGAGCGCCGCGCGCGGGCGCGCGCAGACGAGCACCCACTCGCGCCCGTCCCACGAGCACGAGGCGCCCGCCGCGACGGCGACGGCGTACGCCGCCACGGTCACGGGCAGGTTGACGGCGGTGCGTACGCCGCGCCAGGCGCGCGACTCGCGGAAGCCCGCGTCGGCGGGCGCGGACGGCGCGACGGCGAGCACCGTCGCCACGGCGACGGCGACCGTTGCCGCCCGTCGCCTCACGACGCCGACGTCCCCTGGCCGCCCGCCGCGAAACCGTTCAGTCGTCCCACTCGACGTCGACGTCCGGTGTCATCGCCCCGAGGAAGTAGCCGCCGACCTTCGCCGCGCCCGAACGGTGCGCGTGCGTCGCGTCGTGCACGGCCGTGAGCTCGTAGACGCGCTGGGCCTTGCTGCGGAAGAAGAACCGGAACGTCGCGTACCGCCGCCGCACGTCGAGGAGCGTGTAGCCCTCCTGCGCCGCCCACGCCTCGAGGTGCTCGCGGGACACGCGGTCGCCGTGGTGTTCGAGGGCGAGGGAGAGGGCGATGAGCACGACGACGCCGAGGGCCGGGACCATGGCGCGCGAGCGTAGCGCGACGTGCGTGGGGATCCCGCGTCACTCGCGGTCTTTGCGCCCGCCCAGGCGCAGCCGTGCACGCCGAGCAACCCGGTCACCACCATCTGCGTCCTGCCCGCTATCCCGACGCCCGGCCGCGTACTTCGTGCACAACGACACCCCGGTCACCGGCAGCCGCGAGGTCGTCGCGCCCGGCGGCGGGATCCCCTGCGTCTGACCCGTTCCCGGCGGGGCGCCGGAGTAGCACACTCGGTACTCCGCCCCACCGATCCCAAGGAGCGCGAATGAAGAGCACCCGCTCGCTTCACCTCGTCAAGGAGAGCCTCACCGAGCTCACGCCGGAAGAGCTGCGCTCGGCCGTGGCCGGCACGTTCGACCCCACCGAGCTGTGCAACCCGTGCGTGTTCACGTGGTCGTGCGACCACACGTACTCGCTGAAGTGCTAGGACTCCGCTGAGCGCGCCCGCGCGCGACCCCGGCTCGCCCGGGGCGGCGCGCGGGCCCTGACGAGCGGAGCGCGATGCCCGACGCACCACGGCTGACGGTCTGCCTGTCGTTCGACTTCGACGCGATGGCGCCGTGGGTGCGGCGCACGAACAACCCGAGCGCCATCTCGCGCGGCGAGTTCGGCGCGGTCGCCGTGCCGCGCATCCTCGACCTGCTGCGCGAGTACGACGCCGCGGCGACGTTCTTCACGCCGGGCCACACCGCGCTCGCGTACCCGTCGCTGATGGAGCGCCTCGTCAGCGAGGGGCACGAGGTCGCCCACCACGGATGGGTGCACGAGAACCCGGAGGAGCTCTCCCGCGACGAGGAGGAACGCGTCCTCGTCCGCGGCATCGACGTCCTCACCTCCGTCTGCGGAACCCGCCCCGTCGGCTGGCGCTCCCCCGCGTGGGCGATGTCGCCGCACTCCGTGTCGTTGCTGCTGGCCCACGGCTTCGCCTACGACTCGTCGCTGATGGGCCACGACACCGAGCCGTACCGCGTACGGCTCGGCGACCGTTGGGGCCCCGACGAGCCGTACGTCTTCGGCGAGCCCTGCGACCTCGTCGAGGTGCCGGTGTACTGGGGCCTCGACGACTTCCCGCAGTTCGAGTTCGTGCCCGGCCGGTGGGGCGGCGGCGCCTCGCCGTCCGCCGTCGAGGAGATCTGGCGCGGCGACCTCGACTACGCCTACGACCGCTGCCCCGGCGGCGTCGTG
>DASZER010000052.1:0-27152 GCA_035940575.1 Frankiaceae bacterium
CCGTTACGGGCAGGTGGTGGCGACGCGGTAGAAGAGCATCCGGACGGTGGCCTTGTTGCCGCCGCTGGCGCCGACGTCGAGCCGTACGTCGCCGGCCGGTGCCCCGGGGGACACGGCCCAGGTCGCCTCGAAGTGGCCGCGCCGGTCGCTGCGCGCGCGGCCGTCGACACCGCCGTGGGCGGCGCCGTTGCGGCCGTCAGCGTAGAGGTTGTCGTAGGCGAGGAACGCCTCCGGCAGCGTGTCGACCACGAGCCGTTGCGTGCCGCCGGGGGTGACGCAGTCCGCGGCGAGGCTGACCTTCATCGGCGCGGAGCTCGGGAGGTTCGAGGGCACCGCGCGCGACGGCGCGGGCGCGGCGGAGGGGGCGGCGCCTCGCGGAGCGGCGGGCCGCTGGGTGGGGACCGTCGTCGTCGCCGTGGGGACGGCGCCGTTCGCGCCGGTCGAGCGGGTCCCGGTGGCGCGGGGCGCTCCGGTGACCCCGGTGGCGCCGGGAGGGGCGTCGCCCCCGCCCGCGCCGCGCGCCGCGCCCGCGGGCGCCCCGCCGCACGCCGTGAGCAGCGCCAGCCCGGCGCAGGCCGCGCCGAGCGTCCACGCCCCGGGCGTGCCGGCGCCCGGCGCGGGTCCCAGTACGGCCGTCCCCCGTGCGGCCGCACCGGACCCGGCGCCGGGCGCCGGTCCCCGCCGGTTCCGCGTACGTCGCCCCGCGTCTGCGGCGCGGCGGTGCGGATTCACGGCGGGAGAGCCAATCTGTCGTTTCGTATGCCTCTACTAGGCAGTACGGGCCGGACGGCCACGTGTTACGGATTTCGCCAAAAAATCTTGTGAGTTCACCCGGCTAGGCGAACGCCATCGCCCCCGTCACCACGAGGTCGATCGGCTGCTGCCCGCACACGGGGACCGCCGCCTGCTTCGGCGCGGGGGCGACGACCGCGGCGCCGCCGACGACGTAGCCGTTGCGGCCCGTGAGCACCGCGATCTGGCCGAACCGCTGCCAGCGCACGTTGACCTCGGGCGTCTCACCCGACAGGTCGCTGAACCGCACGTCGAGCTCGCCCACGCCGGTCGGCGCGTACGGCACCGACAGCGTGCACCCCTCGGTGTAGCCGAACGTGCCGTGCATCCCGGTCACCGGCTTCGCGAGCACCGCGCCGGCCGCGACGCCGTCGGCGCAGCGGACCGCGCTGAAGCACACGTTCGTGCTGCCCGAGCCCCCGGGCACGATCGTGAGGCGTCCCGCGAACGCCACCGCCCCCTGTACCGACGCGGCGTGGCCGCTCGTCGCCGTGGCCACCAGCACCGCCGGCGTCGCGAGCAGCGCACCCACCATCAGACGGACCTTCATCATGTAGTGCCTTCCTTCCGTTCCCGCCGTGCGGCGTCCCCCGTGGACACCCGCTCCGGCGACCGTGCTCAGCCGGGCCCCGACCCGGTCCATGCGCGCACGACGGCACCTGGGCGCCTGCCGTGCGAGATCTCGAGCCCCCCGCCGCCGGCGGCGAGCGGGCGGGCGGCCAGCCTCAGCCGGAACGCGTCGCCCCCCGGCCGCGCGGGCCACGCCGCCCCGTCGTCGCGCACGACGACCGACGACGCGCCGACCGCGACCGTGACCACGCGGGCCCTGCCGCGCCGTACCGCGCTCGCCACCGCCACCCGCGCGACGAGCAGCAACGCCTCCGCCTCGCCGCCGCACGGCCCCGCGCCGCGTACGTCCACGAGGCACTCCGGCGTCGCCAGCTCCCGCGCCGCCGTACGCAGCGCGTCCCCGAGCGACCGCGCGTCACGCCGCGCCGCGCGGAGCTCCCGTACGGCCTCGGCGTCCGCCGCCGCCTCGGCCGCGCCCGCGACGACCTCCCCCGCCCGCGCGCCGAGCGCCGCGAGCCGCGCGTGCGGTCCCGGCCGCACCAGCACCGCGCCCGCCACGCCCGCGTCGAACGCCACCGCGACCTCGCCGGCCGCTCCCCACGCCCGCGCCGCCCGCGTCCCCGCCGCCCGGGGCTCCAGCAGCCGCGCCGCCCGCGCGTCCGCGAGCACGACCGCCACCGCCTCGGCCCCGTGCTCCCCCGCGAGCCGCCGCACCGCCGCCCACCAGCCCGGGCCGCCGCCGTTCCCCCGCGCCAGCCCCACCGCGCGCGGCGTCCCCACGCCGCTGGCGCGGACGGGCACCCGTCCTACGGTGACGGCGAGGGGCGTGATGCCGGAAGTTCCCATTGATGGCAGTACGCGCCCGGCGCCCGTTTGTTACAGGGATTGGGCAATTCGTACCGTCGCCCGATGATCCGACCGTCCGACGCGGGGGAGCCGATGTCGTCACCGCACGCCGAAACGGACGTTCCGGCGGAATGGCGCGACACGTTCGCCGAGATCTGCGACCGCCACCGCGGCCGGCTGATCCGGTGGCTCACCGCGATCTTCGGGCCGCGTGACGCCGAGGACATCGCGCACGAGGCGCTGTACCGCCTCTACACGCGCCCCGGCCAGGTCGACAACGTCGACGACGCGTGGCCGTGGCTGTCGGTCGTCGCCCGCAACGTCGGCCGCGACCTCGCCCGCCACAACGCCTGGTCGACCTCCGTCGACGCCGCCGCCCTGTCCCACGTACCCGACGACGTCGTCGTCCCCGACGAGGTCGTCGCCCGCGACGAGGGCGCCCGCCTCGCCGAGGCGCTGCGCAGCCTCACCCCGCGCGAACGCCACGTCATCCGGCTGCGCGACTTCGAGCGGCTCCCCGTGGCCGACATCGCCGAGCTGCTCGGCCTCACCGAGAACGCCGTGCGCCAGCAGCTCTTCCGCGCCCGCCGCCGCCTCGCGGGCGTCTACGTCGACCTCGGCGGCGACTCCCGCTTCGGCTCCCTCGTCGCGGCGATCGGCCTCCGGCTGCGCGAGGCGGCGCGGCGGCTGTCGCGCTACGACGACACCGTCCCCCCGGCCGTCGCCGCCCTCGCGCTGGCGCTGCCCGCCGCGCTCGGCGCCCTCGGCGGCGCGCTGGACTCGGTCCTCCCCGGCCTCGGTCCCGGCACGAGGCCCGCGTCCGCGACCGAGCTCGCGCTCGGCTCCGGCGCCCTAGCCCCGGGCTACGACGCCGCGGCCGACGCGCGCCACGGCACCGGCGGGCTGCTCCCGTCGCTCGTCTCCGCAGTCGCGCCCCCCGACCCGCACGGCTGGAACCCCGCCGCGGGCCCGGTCGTCGAGGTCCGCCAGGCGCTGCCGAACGGCCACGTCGAGCTCCGCGCGCGCGACCCGCTGTCGACCGAGCCGGGGCGCCAGGACGAGCACGAGATCCTCGTCATGGTCCCCGGCACGCCGTACGGCGTGCACCTGAGCGGCTACGGCTACCAGCCGGTGGCGGGGTCGACCGTCTGCACCAACGTCCACGTCGTCCGCTGCCGCCTCTGGAACGGCTAGGCAGGGCAGGAGGGTTCTGCGAAACCCGGCCCTGCTGCGCCGAGCCCGCGCGACGACCGGCTGCGTTCTCTCCTCGCCAGCGGGCATGACCCAGCCCGCAGGCGCCCTGCGGCCTTGCCGGATCGCCACGCGGCCCTCGGCTCGCGACGGGCCGAGTTTCGCAGAACCCTCCTAGACCCTCGCGAGGCACACCACGACAGTGGCCGACACCCCCGTCCCGACCGCCTCCACCTCCTCCACGCGGCACGAGGTCCGCACCGGCAGCGCGTCCACGCAGACGGGCGCCACGTCCTGCGCGTCGCCCCCGGCGACGACCGTGCCGCCGGCGCACAGCGGGTCGGCGGCGGCCGGGGGGAGGGCGAGCGCGAACGGGATCAGGGCAGCGGCGAGCCGCATCGGGGCACCTCGTAGACCACGGGCGCCTGCGGGACGCCATCCGCCGGGGGGCGCCCGCAGTACGGATGAGCCCGTGTGGCGTTACGACGCCACGTGACCTAGAAGTGCCGAAGCCTCAGAACGTGTCGTGGGGGCGGTACGTCCCCCAGACGTCGCGCAGCGCGTCGCAGACCTCGCCGACCGTCGCCCGCGCCCGCAGCGCCTCGCGCAGCGGGTAGAGCACGTTGTCGCTCCCGCGCGCCGCCGCGCGGACCTCGTCGAGCCGCTTCGCGACCTCGTCGCCGTCGCGCTCGGCACGCAGCCGCCCCAGCTTCTCCCGCTGGGCGGCCTCGATCGTGGGGTCGACCCGCAGCGGCTCGTACGCCTCCTCCTGCGCCGCCACGAACCTGTTCACCCCGACGACCACCCGCGACGAGTCCTCGATCGACTGCGCGACGGCGTACGCCGCCCGCTCGATCTCCGACTTCTGGAAGCCGCTCTCGATCGCCGCGACCGCGCCGCCCATCTCCGCGACCCGCGCCATCAGCTCGCGCGCCTCGGCCTCCACCGCGTCGGTCAGCGACTCGACGGCGTACGACCCGGCGAACGGGTCGACGGTCGCCGTCACGTCGGTCTCGTACGCGAGCACCTGCTGCGTCCGCAGCGCCAGCGTCGCCGCCTTCACGGTCGGCAGCGCGATCGCCTCGTCGTAGGAGTTGGTGTGCAGCGACTGCGTCCCGCCGAGCACCGCCGCGAGCGCCTGGATCGCGACGCGGACGAGGTTGACCTCCGGCTGCTGCGCGGTGAGCTGCACGCCGGCGGTCTGCGTGTGGAAGCGCAGCATCATCGACTTCGGGTTCTTCGCGCCGAACTCGTCGCGCATCACCGACGCCCAGATCCGCCGGGCCGCGCGGAACTTCGCGACCTCCTCGAGCAGCGTCGTGCGCGCCACGAAGAAGAACGCGAGCCGCGGCGCGAACTCGTCGACGTCCTGCCCCGAGCGCACCGCCGCGCGGACGTACTCGATGCCGTCCGCGAGCGTGAACGCGATCTCCTGCACCGGCGTCGCCCCGGCCTCGGCCATGTGGTAGCCGGAGATCGAGATGGTGTTCCAGCGCGGGATCTCGGCGCGGCAGTAGCTGAAGATGTCGGTGATCAGCCGCAACGACTCCTGCGGCGGGTAGATGTACGTCCCGCGCGCGATGTACTCCTTGAGCACGTCATTCTGGATCGTGCCGTTCAGCGCGGTGCCGGGTACGCCCTGCTCCTCCGCGACCAGTTGGTACAGCAGCAGCAGCACGGCGGCGGGCGCGTTGATCGTCATCGACGTCGACACCTGGTCGAGCGGGATGCCGTCGAACAGCACCCGCATGTCGTCGATCGAGTCGATCGCCACGCCGACCTTGCCGACCTCGCCCGACACCGTCGGGTGGTCGGAGTCGTAGCCCATCTGCGTCGGCAGGTCGAACGCCACCGACAGGCCCGTCGTGCCGGCCGCGAGCAGCGCGTGGTAGCGCTCGTTCGACTCCTTCGCGGTGCCGAACCCGGCGTACTGCCGCATCGTCCACGGCTTGCCGGTGTACATCGTGGGGTAGACGCCGCGGGTGAACGGGTACGCGCCCGGCTCGCCCAGCGACGACGCCGGGTCGAAGCCCGACAGCGCGTCCGGCCCGTACACCGGCTCGATCGGCAGCCCCGACTCCGACGAACGGCTCATGCGGCGGATGCTACCCAGAGAGGAATCGGGGTCCCCGCGGCGAACGCCTCCCCTCACCAGCCCTGCCCGACAACGGAGCCCCTATGCCCCGCGTTCTCCCGCGGCGCCGCCGCGCGCTCGCGTTCCTCCTCGTGCCGCTCGCCGTGGCCGTCGCCGTCTCCCAGCCCGCCGAGTCCGCCCCCCGCAAGGCGGTCGCGCACGGCGCGAACGGCGCCCCCAGCAAGGCCAAGGTCACCGCCGAGCCGCGGCTGTACCACCTCAAGCACGGCGCCGGAGAGCCCACGCTCGGCTGGACGCGCAAGGGCGGCATCTTCGTCACCGCGTCCGACGGCTGCGTCACGTCCTGCGCCGGCTCCACCGAGACCATCTCCACCGTCGCGCCCGGCGGCCGCATGATCTACGCGTCGTTCGACAAGGGCTCGTCCTGGCAGGACCGCACGCCGGGCGCCGCGGGCGTCAGCCCGCACGCCATCTCGATGGACCCGTACATCTACGTCGACCACACGCCCGACGGCGACCGGATCTTCAACATCGACCTCTACGTCGGCTGCTCGATCCTGTCGTTCTCCGACGACAACGGCGCCTCGTGGATCACCAACCCGTTCGCCTGCGGCGAGCCGGTCAACGACCACCAGACGCTCTTCGGTGGGAAGCCCGTCAGCAGCCCGACGATCGGCTACCCGCACGTCCTCTACTACTGCTTCAACCACCCGGCCATCACGAAGTGCTCGAAGTCGCTGGACGGCGGCATCACGTTCGTCCCGACCACGCAGGTGACCGCGCCCGAGTGCGGCGGCCTCAACGGCCACGGCGTCGTGGACGCGAAGGGCGTCGTCTACCTGCCGCTCGCGTCCTGCGGCCGGCCGATGCTCGCGATCAGCAAGGACGAGGGCAACACCTGGAACGTCATCCGCACGTCCGAGCTCGACGCGGACAGCGGCGGCGACCCGAGCGTCGCGGTCGACGCGAACGGCAACCTCTACTACCTGTTCGTCGACGCCGAGGACCGCATGCCGTTCCTCACGATCTCGCGCAACGGCGGCAAGTCCTGGAGCAAGCCGATCAACGTCGCCCCGCGCAGCGTCAAGGCGACCAACCTCGCCACGCTCACGGTCGGCAAGCCCGGCAGCATCGCGGTCGCGTACTACGGCTCCACGATGCCCGAGGACGGCGCCGACCGCCGCTGGAGCGGCTACCTCGCCTCCGGCGTCAACGTGCTCACCGGCAAGCCGACGTTCTACACGGCGGCGGTGAACGGCCCGAGCGACATCCTCAAGATCGGCGCCTGCCGCGGCCGCTGCGGCCGCGTGCTCGACTTCATCGACGTCGAGATCGACCTCGCCGGCCAGCCGTGGGCCGTGTTCGTGGACGCCTGCTCGACCGGGTGCGAGAAGACCGGCAAGGAGTCCATCGCCGACAACGAGGGCCTCGTCGGCACGCTCGTCCGCGGCCCCAAGCTCCGCTAGCCCGCACCGCCGCGAAGCGGGCGCTCCCCTCGGGGGGCGCCCGCTTCGTCGTCGAGCGTGCACGCCGCGAGCGACGTGACCCGTGTCACGCGCCCCCGATGTGCCCGGCCTGATCGCGCGGCGGTAGAGTCGAGCGGCAGGTTCGACCGACTACCCGGAGGGCACTGTGCCCAGAGGCACGCTGTACCGCGGGCGCGAGGGCATGTGGTCGTGGGTGGCGCACCGCGTGACCGGCGTCCTGGTGTTCTTCTTCCTCTTCGCGCACGTGCTCGACACGGCACTGGTGCGCGTGTCGCCGAACGACTACGACTCGGTCGTCGACACGTACAAGCACCCGTTCGTCACGCTGATGGAGGTCGGCCTCGTCGGCGCGGTCCTCTTCCACGCGCTCAACGGCATCCGCGTGATGCTCGTCGACTTCTGGGAGAAGGGCGTACGGCTCCAGCGCCAGATGCTCTACGTGGAGCTCGCCGTCTTCGCGATCCTCATGGGGCCCGCGACGTACTTCATGGTCAAGCCCGTCGCCGAGCGCTACCTGGGGTCCTGACATGGCAGCCATCAACGCCCCGGTCATCGAGCGCCCGCGCAGCCGCGCGCCCCGCTCGCGCCGCGCCACGAACTTCGAGCTGTACTCCTGGGTGTTCATGCGGGTGTCCGGCCTGCTGCTCGTGTTCCTCGTGCTCGGGCACCTGTTCGTCATGCACGTCGTCGACGGCGGCGTCGAGCGGGTCAACTTCGCGTTCGTCGCCGGCCGCTGGTCGTCGCCGTTCTGGCGCACCTGGGACCTCGCGATGCTGTGGCTCGCGGAGCTGCACGGCACCAACGGCCTGCGGACGATCATCAACGACTACGCCGAGCGCGACCAGACGCGCTTCTGGCTGAAGATGCTGCTCTACGTGAGCACGTTCCTCGTCGTCATGCTCGGGACGCTCGTCATCTTCACCTTCGACCCCGCGATCTCGGGTTAGGACGGCATGCAGATCCACAAGTACGACACCGTCGTCGTCGGCGCCGGTGGCGCCGGCATGCGCGCCGCGCTCGAAGCGGGCCAGCGCTGCCGTACCGCCGTCCTCACGAAGCTCTACCCGACGCGCTCCCACACCGGCGCCGCGCAGGGCGGCATGTGCGCCGCCCTCGCCAACGTCGAGGAGGACAACTGGGAGTGGCACACGTTCGACACGGTCAAGGGTGGTGACTACCTGGTCGACCAGGACGCCGCCGAGATCATGTGCAAGGAAGCGATCGACGCGGTCCTCGACCTCGAGAAGTTCGGCCTGCCGTTCAACCGCACGCCCGAGGGCCGGATCGACCAGCGGCGCTTCGGCGGCCACACCGCGCGCCACGGCGAGGCGCCCGTACGCCGCGCCTGCTACGCCGCCGACCGCACCGGCCACATGATCCTGCAGACGCTGTTCCAGCAGTGCGTCAAGCACGACGTCGAGTTCTACAACGAGTTCTACGTCCTCGACGTCCTCGTCAGCGAGGGCCGCACCGCGGGCTGCGTCGCGTACGAGCTCGCGACCGGCGAGATCCACGTCTTCCAGGCCAAGGCCGTCATCTTCGCCAGCGGCGGCTTCGGCAAGATGTTCAAGGTCACCTCGAACGCCCACACCCTCACCGGCGACGGCCCCGGCATCGTGTGGCGCCTCGGTCTCCCGCTGGAGGACATGGAGTTCTTCCAGTTCCACCCGACGGGCCTCTACAAGCTCGGCATCCTGCTCACCGAGGGCGCGCGCGGCGAGGGCGGCATCCTGCGCAACAAGGACGGCGAGCGCTTCATGGAGCGCTACGCGCCGACCATCAAGGACCTCGCGCCGCGCGACATGGTGTCCCGCGCGATCTACACCGAGATCCGCGAGGGGCGCGGCTGCGGCCCGAACGCCGACTACGTCCACCTCGACCTCACGCACCTGCCGCCCGAGCAGCTCGACGCGAAGCTCCCCGACATCACGGAGTTCTGCAGGACGTACATGGCGATCGAGCCGTACACCGACCCGATCCCGATCCAGCCCACCGCGCACTACGCCATGGGCGGCATCCCGACCAACGTCGAGGCCGAGGTCCTGCGCAACAACTACGACGTCATCCCCGGCCTCTACGCCGCGGGCGAGTGCGCGACCGTCTCGGTCCACGGCGCCAACCGCCTCGGGACCAACAGCCTGCTCGACATCAACGTGTTCGGCCGCCGCGCGGGCCTCAACGCCGCCCGCTTCTGCGCCGGCAACGACCACGTCCCGTTGCCGCAAAACCCGGCCGAGCGCGTCGTCGCGACCGTGGAGACGCTGCGTTCGGGCGCGGGCGGCGAGCGCGTCAGCGACATCCGCAACGCGCTCCAGGAGACGATGGACGCCAACGCGTCGGTGTACAGGACCGAGCAGACGTTGAAGCAGGCGCAGGTCGACATCCAGGCGCTCAAGGAGCGCTACGCGCGGGCGACCGTGCAGGACAAGGGCCAGCGCTACAACACCGACCTGCTCGAGGCGGTCGAGCTCGGCTTCCTGCTCGACCTCGCCGAGGTGCTCGTCGCGTGCGCGCAGGCGCGGCAGGAGAGCCGCGGCGGGCACTTCCGCGAGGACTTCCCGAACCGCGACGACGTCAACTTCATGCGCCACACCATGGCGTACAAGGACGGCAACGAGATCCGTCTCGACTACAAGCCCGTGACGGTGACCCGCTACCAGCCGATGGAGCGCAAGTACTGATGCAGGTAACCCTCAAGCTCCGGCGCTTCAACCCCGAGACCGACGCCGAGCCGCACTGGGAGACGTACTCCGTCCCCGCCGAGCCGAACGACCGCCTGCTCGACCTGCTCCACTACGTGAAGTGGAACGTCGACGGCACGCTGACGTTCCGGCGTTCCTGCGCGCACGGCATCTGCGGGTCCGACGCCATGCGCATCAACGGCGTCAACCGGCTCGCGTGCAAGGTCCTCATGAAGGACCTGCCCGAGACCGTCACGGTCGAGCCGCTCAAGGGCCTGCCGGTCGAGAAGGACCTGCTCGTCGACATGGAGCCGTTCTTCGAGGCGTACCGGTCGGTGAAGCCGTTCCTCATCACCTACGACAAGGAGCCGACGCGCGAGCGCCTGCAGTCGGCGCACGACCGCGAGCGCTTCGACGACACGACCAAGTGCATCCTCTGTGCCGCCTGCACCACGTCGTGCCCGATCTACTGGACCGACGAGGCGTACTTCGGCCCGGCCGCGATCGTCAACGCGCACCGCTTCATCTTCGACAGCCGCGACGACGGCGCCGAGGAGCGGCTGGACATCCTCAACGACAAGGAAGGCGTCTGGCGCTGCCGGACGACCTTCAACTGCACCGAGGCCTGCCCCCGCGGCATCGAGGTCACCAAGGCCATCCAGGAAGTGAAGCGAGCCCTGCTCTTCCGCCGCGTCTGACCCAACGCCCGCGCGCCTGGTGACGCGCGACGTCAGTGGTGGTGGGTGCCTCGCAGACGGCGCCGGCCCGCTCGTCCACTAGTCCCGCGTCCGGACGAAGTGGCGCTGCGAACGCACGCCGCGCTCCGTTCGCGACGACGCGCGCCAGCCGCGCCAGCCGATCGCGCCGACGCCAGTGCCGATCAGCAGCGAGACGACGACGAGCACGAGGTGGACGAGGAAGAACGCCGTCGGCCCGTCGGACCACGAACGGTCGTCCTTCCAGATGTTCTTGAGGAAGTTCGGCCAGATGGCCCAGGTCCAGACGCCGACGAGCAGCAGGAACGCCGAGACCCGGCGCGACATCACCACGGCGCCAGTCTCGCACGCCGCCGCCATCACAGGCCGTGGTGGTCGAGCACCGCGAGGACGCGCTGTGCCTGCGCGCCCAAGGCGCTCGCCTCGTTGTGGTGCACGAGCGCGAACTGCCGCAGCGTCCATCCGTCGGAGCGGAGGTCGGAATGCCCCGCGAGGTCGCTGAGCCGCTCCGGATCGCTGAGCAACGTTGCCGCGGTCCACAGTGACATCGGCCACAGGTGGCGATAGGCGGTGCTCTGGAGCTGGCGGAGCGTGGCGCGGAAGAACGCCGTGCACTCCGGCGTCCCGTCGTCGCGCCACCCGCTGGCTCCGGCGTGCTGGTCCCCGTAGTAGATGCGGTTGTAGCCGAGGTGGAACGACGCCGCGTCGGAGTCGGCGTCCAGCTCCTCCACGAACTCCGCGAGCAACGACCCGTCGTCGAGGTGCAGCGCGAAGCCGACCGCTATGGCGCGCCGAACGAACGGGTGGTGCTCATCACGGTAGGCGGCGAGGAGAGACCGGCGGCCGGCCGGGTCGTCTCGGAGCACGATGGGAAGCAGGTTCGCCGCCTGTTGCCGCGCCATCAGCCGGGCACCGTCCTGTTCCCCCGAGGTCGCGCCGACCACCGCGAAGAGCATGCGCCGCACCAGCGCGCCCTCCGCGGGAACGGTCGTGGCGGTGCGTTCGAGGATCCGCCGGATGAAGTTGACGACCTCGTCGGGCAGCGGGCAGCCGAGGATCGTCATGACGTCGTCGAGGTGCTCCGCGGGGTTCCGCATGAAGGCGGCCACCGCGTACCTGGCGGTGAAGAACTCGAAGAACGACTTGTGCGCGAAGTGGTACCGGTCGTCGCCGTCCGACCTGATGAGGAACGACTTCGTGCGCACCTCGTCGAAGACGACGGCCGTCTCCAGCCCCCGCTCACCGGCCCACGCGGTGACCAGGTCACGCAGGTTCGCGCGGCCGATCACGAGGTAGCCGATCTCGAAGTCGCCGTACTTCTTCCCACCCTGGTACGCCGCCAGGAAGATCGACCAGGCGATCTCCTGGCAGAGGTCCTGCATGTCGAGCGCCGGGAGGGTCGCGCCCTTGCGCCGTTCGTGGTCGAGCCACTTGTCGATGTACATCTGGTAGACGCGTGCCGTGGTCCACTCGCCGTGGCCGGTCCGGAAGGCTGCGAGGTCGTCGTTGGCGACGGCGGACGCCAGCACGTCGGTCGCCATGAAGAGCAGCAGCGGGCGCGAGACGACGTCGAGGATGCTGCGGTCCTGCTCGATCAGCGCGATGAGCGTGCTCGCCGACGACAGCCCGAAGCGGTCGCAGTAACGCCGGATGAACTCCTTGCCGCTCGGGTCGAACGGCAGCTTCTCGACGACCGCGATCACGTCGAACCGGTCGTTCGCGTTCGCGTCCACGTAGAGGTCGTAGTACGCCTCGCGGGAGGTCAGCAGGACCGGCATGTCCAGAGCCGCGTCGATCTGTCGCGGCAACGGGGTCGGCGTGCTTCGTTCGATCGGCAGCTCGTCGAGGCCGTCGAGCACGAGCACGAGCCGGCTCTGGCGCAGCAGCATCGCGATCCGGGCCACCCCCAGCGGGGGCTTCTTGCCGAGCGCGCCGTGGAGGGTCGTGGCGAGCCCGTCGCCGTCCGCGCCCGCGGCGATGACGTCTCGCACGTCGCGCAGCGCGACGGTGATCGGTACCGGGGCCGACCGGGGATCCTCGATGAACGCCCTCGCCATCTGCCGATAGACGAGCCGCGACGCCAGGGTCTTGCCTACCCCTGGCTCACCCAGGAGCAGGATGCGGCGCCCTTCGCGCAGCTCTCTCGCGAGCTCGCGAGGCAGGTTCCTGCCCGCGATCTCCGGCCGGCCCTTCTTCACGGCCACCGTCGGCGCGACGTAGAGCGAGTCGTCGTCGAAGTAGTCCCGCATGCGGATGTCGCTCGTCTCCGAGACGCCCGCGGGGAGGTCCGCTTCCGACGCCGCCAGCCGCGCCTTCACATACGCGGCGAGCTGCTTGCACTCGCTCCGCCCAAGGTGCTTCCGAGGCGTACGCACGTACGTCACGACGAGGACGGCGATGGCGAGACCGCCCGCTACGGCGGCGGGTACGGGATGCCCGGCCACGGCCGAGACGGCCCCGACGATCGCGGTGAACGCCGCCGCCGCGCTCCGCACGACGTCCATCTGACGGCTCGACAGCACGCGTTCCCCCGTTCTCCGACCACCAGCCGCAGAGGATAGGTGAACGTCGCCCGTGTCGGGATCTTGTATGGCTGTGCCTGCCGGGAGGCGCCGGGTATCCTCGTGGCTCATGGGAGCGGCCGGCCTTCGCCTGCGCGCGGCCGCCGTCGCGGTGGTCGCGAGCCTCGCCGTCGTCGCGCCCGCCGCCGCCCCCGCGTACGCCGAGCCGCCGGACGCCGTCGGCGGTCCCGCGCTCGCCGCCAAGGGCATCGTCGTCGACCGCGGCGCGCCGCCGCTGCCGCACGTGTCCGCCGCCGGCTGGCTGCTCGCCGACGCGGGCAGCGGCGAGGTGCTCGCGGCCCGCAACCCGCACGGCCGCTACCTGCCCGCCAGCACCCTGAAGACGTTGACCGCCGTGGCGCTGCTGCCGGAGGCCGACCTCGACGCGACGTACGACCCGACGTGGGAGGACGTGAACATCGAGGGGTCGAAGGTCGGCCTCACGCAGGGCACCCGCGTCTCCGTCGGCAAGCTGATCGAGGCGATGCTCGTCGTCTCGGGCAACGACGCCGCCAACGCCGTCGCCAACGCCACCGGAGGCCTCCCCGCCGCCGTCGCGAAGATGAACGCCACCGCGAAGCGGCTCCAGGCCTACGACACCCTCGCCCGCAACCCCAGCGGCCTCGACGCCCCCGACCAGCTCACGAGCCCGTACGACCTCGCGCTGATCGCCCGCGCCGGGCTGAGCATGCCGACGTTCGCGACGTACGTCTCCACGCTGCGCAGCCGCATGCCGGCGCCGGGCGGCAAGACGTTCGAGATGTACAACCACAACAAGCTGCTGACCCGCTACCCGGGCAACATCGGCATCAAGACGGGCTACACGCTCAAGGCGCGCAAGACCTACGTCGGCGCCGCCCGCCGCAACGGCCGCACGCTCGTGGTCACGCTGCTCAAGGCCGAGACGTCGTACCCCGACGCCACGGCGCTGCTCGACTGGGGCTTCGCCAACGCCGGCCGCGTCACGCCGGTCGGCAGGCTCGTCGACCCGCTGGCCGAGGCGCAGGCCCCGGAGGAACGCGCCGACCGTTCGCGCGTCGAGCCGCTCGCCGCCCCGCCCGCCCCCGTGCGGGTCGCGACGCCCCGCGAGGAGGACGGCGGCCCGCCGTTCGTCCCGATCGGGAGCGGCGTGGCCGTGGTGGCGCTGGTGACGTTGCGGGTGCGCGCGTCGCGGCGGCGCTACCGCCCGACGCTGCGGCTGCCGAGCGCGTAGCGCCTAGCGGCGCGCCAGGTACGACATGCCCTCGGCCAGCGAGCGCGGCTGGAGCCCGAGGATCTCGCGCAGCTTGCGGTTGTCGACGCGGGACTCGCCGTTGGCGAAGTCCACCGCACGCGGCGAGAGCACCCGCCCGGGCGCGCGGTAGAGCAGCGCGGCACCGAGCTTCACCAACGGCTTCGGCGTGCCGAGCACCGCGCGGCGGCGGCCCATCACCGTGAGCATCTCGCGGACGATCTGCTTGAACGACAGGAGCTGCGGCCCGCCGATCTCGATGACCTCGTTCTCCGCGGCGGGGGTGACGAGCGAGAGGGCTACGGCGCGGCCGACGTCGTCGACGTGGACCGGCTGCACCTTCGCGGTGCCGGGACCCGGCAGCGGCACGACCGGCAGGGTCTTGGCGAACAGCGCGAACTTGTTCAGCGCGCGGTCGCGCGGCCCGTAGACCCAGGAGGGCCGGAAGATCGTGTACGCGATGCCGCTGTTGCGCACCGCCGCCTCCGCCGCGTCCTTGGCGACGAACCACTCCTCCTTGCGACCCTCGCCGACGCCCGCGCCCGACAGGTAGACGATCCGCGTGACGCCGGCCTTCTTCGCGGCGGCGACGAGGTTCTCCGTCCCCTTGCGGTCGTACTCGTCGTAGGTGAGGCCCTTCTTCGGCACCTCGACCGGGTGCCCGGGGAACTGCACCGCGATCACGAGCGTGTCGGCCCCGGTGAACGCGTCGCCGAGCGTCGCGGCGTCGCGTACGTCACCCGTCACGACGGACACGCCGCGGTCGCCGACCCACGGGTTACCCTTCTCGCCGCGCGAGAGGACGCGCACGACGTGACCCTCGCGGCGCAGCGCCGCCACGATGGCCCGGCCGAGGAAGCCGGTACCGCCGGCGACGAGGATCATGAGAGGCCTTTCGACGGGGTCGGGTGACGCCCGCGATTCTGCCAGCGTCAGTCGCGGCGCAGCGACTTGAGGGCCTTCGCGGCCAGCAGCGTCGCCCCGAAGCCCGTCGCCATCGCGAACGCCGTCCGCTCACCGCCGCCCTGGGACGCCCGGTCGCGCGCGGCCTGAGCCGGCGCCGCCGGCCTCGAACGAGCCGGGACCGGCGCCGCGGAGCCCGCGCCCTTGCGGTCCCACTCGGCGTCCTTGGACGCCGCGCGCGCCTTCGCCTTGTCGTCGCCGGGCGTGCGGCCCGGGACGTTCGTGTCGGGCGGCTCGGTGCCGCCGTTGTACGACTCGCCGCCGCGCGCCTCCTCCTCCGGGATGCCGGCCTCGCGGGCGGCCTCAGGCGACGCCGTTCCCGAGGGCTCGACGTCGTGCCAGCCGGGCGCGGTCACGGTCCACGCGGCCGCGAAGAGGATGACGCGGCTGACGAGGTAGAGGCCGACGAGCAACGCCACGGCGGTGCCGATGGAGCCGTACAGCGCGGTCGACTTCGTCGCGGTGCGCGCGACGTACCAGGCGCCGACGATCTTCAGCAGGCCGAACAGGAAGCCGCCGAAGATCGCGCCCCGCACGAGCCGCCGCCACGGCCACGTCACGCGCGGCAGCCACTTGAACAGCACGAGGAACAGCACCGAGTCCACGAACACACCCGCCGCGAACGACAGCACGTTGAGGATGGCGCGCGAGAACGGCCCGCCGATCCCCGCGCCGTCGAGCAGCGCGCCCGCGCCGCCCGTCGCGAGCGCGGTCACGACGAACGACAGCGTCAGCGCGACGGCGAGGATCACGAGCGTCAGGGCGTCGTAGCCCTTCTTCTTGAAGAACGAGCCGACGTCGGTGCTCTGGTGCCACATCAGCCGCAGCGCGTCGCGCAGCGCGGTGATGCCGCCGAGGCCGGAGAACAGCAGGCCGCCGAGGCCGATGAGGCCCAGGGTGCCGCGGTTGCCCTCGACGTTCTCCAGGGCGCCGTTGAGCTGCGTCCCCACGCCGGGGAGCACGCCGGTGACCTTCGCGAGCACGTCGGCCTGGGCGTCGGGGTTGTTCGCCATGACGAAGCCGAGGACCGACATCGCGACCAGCATCAACGGCAGCAGCGCGAGGATCGAGTACATCGTCAGCGCCGCCGCGAGGCGGTCGCCGCTGTCGCCCTTGTAGCGCTCCGCGGCACGCACGAGGTGGTCGAACCAGGGCCACGCCTGCCGGCGCCCCTGGTAGGCCGCCTTGGCGCGGCCGAGCAGGCTCTTCATACGGGCGGCGTACCCGCCGTCACCCGAACGCGAACTCCCGCTGCGGGCGCCAGACCTTGTCGCGGCCCTCCTCGTAGAGCGTGAAGCCGCCCACGGTGAACGTCGCCGCGAACGACGCCAGCGCGTCGTAGCCGCGTTGCAACGCCTGCTCGGGCACGTCCTGGGCGATCGTGACGTGCGGGTGGTAGTTGAACCTCAGCTCCCGGAACAGCGGCCCGCTGCGCACCCGCGACTCCAGCCGCTCGCAGTCGGAGATGCCCGCCGCGAGCTGCACGAACGTCACCGGCGACACCGGAAGGAACGTCCCCGTCCCCCGCAGCGTCATCGAGAACGGCGCCTCCTCGGCCGCGATCCGCCGCAGGTGCTCCTCGATCAGGTCGAGCCGCTCGGCGGGGATCGTCGTCGGGGGCAGCAGCGTCACGTGCGGCGGCACGCGCGACGCCTCGGGGTCGCCGAGGCGATGGCGCCACTGGGCGAGCTCGCGCCCGTACGGCGGCGGGACCTCGATCGCGACGCCGATGTTCCGGCGGGGCACGCCCTACCCCTTCGCCGCGAGGAACCCGACGCGCTCGCGGACGGCCACCATCGTCTCGGCGGCGATCGAGCGGGCGCGCTCGGCGCCCTCGGCGAGGATCGTGTCGAGCCCCTCGTCGTCATCGATCCAGCGGCGGTAGCGCTCCTGGAACGGCGTCAGCGCCTCGACCAGCACGTCGGCGACGGCCCTCTTGAAGTCGCCGTAGCCCTTGCCCGCGAACTCCTCCTCGATCGCCGCGATCTCGCGGCCGTCGAGCGCGGACATGATCGTGAGCAGGTTGCTGATCCCCGGCTTGTTCTCGGGGTCGTACACGACCTCGCGGCCGGTGTCGGTGACCGCCGACATGACCTTCTTGCGAACGGCGCCGAGGTCGTCGAGCAGGTCCACGACGCCCGACTGCGAGGCCGCGGACTTGCTCATCTTCGCGGTCGGGTCCTGGAGGTCGACGATCTTGCCGGTCGACTTCACGATGTGCGGCCGCGGCACGACGAACGTCTCGCCGAAGCGGCTGTTGAACCGCTGCGCCAGGTCCCGCGTCAGCTCCAGGTGCTGCCGCTGGTCCTCGCCCACCGGCACCCTGTCCGCCTGGTAGATGACGATGTCGGCGGCCTGGAGGATCGGGTACGCGAACAGCCCGACGCTCGCGGCGTCGCCGCCGCCCTTCGCGGACTTGTCCTTGAACTGCGTCATCCGGCTCGCCTCGCCCATGCCGGTCAGGCAGAGCAGGACCCAGCAGAGCTCGGTGTGCTGCGGCACGTGCGACTGCACGAACAGCGTGCTGCGCCGCGGGTCAAGGCCGGCGGCGAGGTACTGCGCGGCGGCGATGCGCGTACGCCGCCGCAGCGCCTCGGGGTCGTGTCCCATCGTGATCGCGTGCAGGTCGACGACGCAGTAGAACGCGTCGAACTCGTCCTGCATCCCGACCCAGTGCCGCAGCGCGCCGAGGTAGTTGCCGAGGTGGAACGAGTCGGCCGTCGGCTGCATCCCTGACAGCACGCGGGGGCGTGGGTCGCTCATGGGCGCCAGTCTTCTACAGGCCCCAGCGCGACGCTAAGCGGTAGGCCCGCCGTCGGCCGGGTGGTCGCCCTGGAGAAACGCCAGCAGCGACGCCGCCGACGTCCCCGCCGCCACGGGCGGGAGGTGCTGGCCGGCGTCCTCGTAGCGCACCTCCCAGTCCAGCAGGGTCGGCTGCGGCGCGGCGGCCAGCCGGCGGAGCAGGGCGGAAGGACCGTGCCCGGGCACGGTCCTTCCGGGTGCCCGCCGTAGCCGTGGATCACCGTCAGCTCGGACCCGCTCACCCGCACCTCGTGGAAGATCCGGATGTTCGCTCGCCGGCCCGTGTGCCGTTGCACACCCAGGTCCGGGGCGGCGCCGGACGTTCCGGCCCCGGCTCGGGCAGCGGGCCGGGGACGGCACGCCCGCGCTTCAGGAAGGGCATACGGGCTGGCTCGACGCCGGGAACGGCGACCTGAGGCGTGGCGACGACTGCCCGTCAGGAGACGCGGTAGAGCACGTACACGGCGAGCACCCACGCGATCCCGAGGTGCGCCAGCGCCGCCCGCTCGCCGTACGAGCGGCCCTCGCGCTCGTGGCGCTCGCCCCACCAGATGGCGGCGAGCGGAACGACGACGACGAGCGCCGCGACCGCCACGGCGAGCGCGATCACGAGGATCGACGCGAGCGCCGCGCCCGTGAAGATCAGCAGGAAGAAGCCGCGCGCGCTACGCGTCGCCTCGCGCACCGACCAGACGCACGCCACGAACACCTCGGCGGCGATCGCCGACGTGTGGCAGGCGGCGACGAGGTTGCGCGGGATCCGCCGCGTGCGCTCCTCCTGGGGCGAGCGCCAGTACGGCGACGCCTCCGGCTCCTCGCGCTGGTACGCCGGGTGCTGCCAGTCGGGCGCCGCCGCGGGCGGCTGCGGCGGCGGGTCTCCCGACGGCGAGGCGAACGGGTTCTCCACGGCGGCGACGCTACGCCAGCGACGCGAGCTCGGCGGCGAGGTTCGCGCGGGCGGCGGCCTCCGCCCGCGCGCGCATCGCGGGCGTGGCGAAGATCGACGGCTTGTCGAGGAACGACGCGAGCACCGCCTTGCGACCCGCCTTCCAGAGGTCGTCGGGGACCCAGTCGTACTCCTCGCGGACGGCGGCGGCGTAGCGCGCGTAGGTCTGCGGGTCCGCGCCGAGGACCGCGAGGTCCGCGTCGAGCAGGATCGCGACGGCCGCGTCCCGGTCGGAGTCCGGAGCGGGGTCGTGCGTCTTCGTCGCGAGGACCAGCCGCGCGACGTCCTCCACCACCTCCGAGGCGACGCCGAGCGCGGGCAGGCGCTCGCGCGCGTAGTCGGCGCTGCGCTCCTCGTTGTCGGCGGCGCGGGTGTCGTACACGACGTCGTGCAGCCACGCCGCCCACCGCACCGCCTCGGTCGCGGTGCCGCCGGAGAGCGCGTCGGCGGTGTCGAGCACGTGCGCGACGTGGCGCAGCGTGTGGTAGCGGCGGTGCGGCTCGGCGTAGCGCGCGACCACGTCCTCGTAGAGGGCGTCGCCGGCAAGGCCGGCCGGCCAGCGGTCACGCACCGTCGGCGCCGCCGTTGAGCTGCGTGACGCGCACCTTCTCGATGCGGCGGCCGTCCATGCCGCTCACCTTGAGCCGCACGCCCGGCGCCTCGACGGCGTCGCCCATCTTCGGCACGCGGCCGAGCGCCGACATGACGTAGCCGGCGACGGTCTCGTACGGGCCGTCGGGCAGCTCGACGCCGGTCTGCTCGGTGAACTCGTCGAGGTTGAGCAGGCCGTCGACCTCGACGTCGCCGCCGCGCAGCGTCCGCGCGGTCGTCTCGGCGGGGTCGTACTCGTCGCGGATGTCGCCGATGACCTCCACGATGAGGTCCTCGAGCGTGACGATGCCGGCGGTGCCGCCGTACTCGTCCACGACGACCGCGAGGTGCTGGCCCTCGCGGCGCATCTCCGACAGCGCGGAGAGCACGCGCTTGGTGTCGGGCAGCATCTTGACCTCGCGCACGACGTCGCCGACCTTGGTCTGCCCGCGCCCGGCGCCGATGAGGTCGCGGATGTGCACGAAGCCGCGCACGTCGTCGGCGTTGCCGTGGATGACGGGGTAGCGCGAGTGCGACGCGGCCTTGGTGTCCTTGAGCGCCTTCGTGATCGTGGTCGCCGCGTCGAGGAACTCCACCTCCGTACGCGGTACCAGCACCTCGCGGAGCTGGCGCTCGCCCGCCGCGAACACCTCGTCGATGAGCCGCCGCTCCTCCTTCGACAGCGACTCGTGCGCCGCGACGAGTCCGCGCAGCTCCTCCTCCGTGATCGTGTCGCGACCGGCGGAGGGGTCACTGCCGAGGAGGCGCACGACGGCGTTGGTCGACACCGAGAGCAGCCAGATCAGCGGGCGCGCGAAGCCCGCGATGCGGTCGAGGACGAGCGCGAACGTGCGCGCGACGCGCTCGGGACGTTGCAGCGCGATGCGCTTCGGCACGAGCTCGCCGACGACGAGCGAGACGTAGCCGATGACCAGCGTGACGCCGACGACGCCGAGCGCGTCGGCAGCGCCGTCGGAGAGCCCGACGTCGCGCAGCCCGTCGGACGCGGTGTCGGCGAGCGTCACCGCGCCGAACGCCGACGACAGCAGCGCCGTGAACGTCACGCCGATCTGGACGGCGGCGAGCCAGCGGTTCGGGTTCTCGGACAGCCGCGCGACGGCGGCACCGCGGCGGCCCTGCGCCGACAGCGCCTTGACCTGCCCCTCGCGCAACGAGACGAGCGCCGTCTCCGCCGCGACGAACAGCGCCGCGACGAGCACGATCAGCAGCACGATGCCGACGTTGATCAGCGTCGACATCGCGCCGCCCTGGTACTACAGCCGGGTTTCATCGGCAGCCGCGTCTCTCAGGGTGGAGCCGTCGCGAGCGGCGTCGAGGTGGGTGGATCGCGAGGCGGAGGAGGAGCGCACAGCAGCGCTGTGCGCGACGACGACAACGACGCGAGGCGCCCGTATCGGCGTCGCGCGGCAGGCTGCCAACCTGGGAGACACGGCTACAGGTTGGCGACGTCCGCCTGCTTGGCGCGCACGGCCTCCGCCGCCTCCTTGAGCCCGGCGAGCTCGGAGTCGGTCAGCGAGATCTCGTCCACGGCGAGGACGCCGCCGCGGCCGAGCTTCGCGGGGACGCCGAGGTAGACGTCGCTGATGCCGAACTGGCCGGAGACCCACGCGCACACCGGCATCGACGCGCCGCTGTCCTTCGCGACGGCCTCGACCATGCGCGCGGCGGCGGCGGACGGGGCGTAGTACGCCGAGCCGGTCTTGAGCAGCGCGACGACCTCGGCGCCGCCGTTGCGGGTCCGCTCGACCAGGCCGTCGATCTGGTCCTGCGGGAGCAGGTCCGTCAGCGGCTGGCCGTTGACCGTGCAGTGCGAGGGCACGGGCACCATCGTGTCGCCGTGCGAGCCGAGCGTCAGCGTCTTCACGGACGCGACGGGGACGGCGAGCGTCTCCGCGACGAAGTGCGAGAACCGCGCCGTGTCGAGCATGCCCGCCTGGCCCATGACCTTCTCGCGGGCGAAGCCGGAGACGTTGGCGGCCAGCGCCGTCATCTCGTCGAGCGGGTTCGAGACGACGATGATCACCGCGTCGGGCGACTGCTTGGCGATGTTCTCGGTGACCTGGCGGACGATCTTCGCGTTGACCTCGATGAGGTCCATGCGACTCATGCCGGGCTTGCGCGGCAGGCCCGCCGTGATCACGACGATGTCCGAGCCGGCGGTGGCCTCGTAGCCGCTGCCGTCGGTGCCGGTCGTGGCGCCGGTCACCTTGGTCTCGTAGCCCTCGATGGGGCGCGACTGGTTCATGTCCAGCGCGAGGCCCTCGGCCTTGCCCTCCACGACGTCGGTCATGACGACCTCGTCGAAGATGTCGTACGCCGCGAGGCGCTGGACGGTGGTGGAGCCGTAGAAGCCGGCGCCTACGACGGTGACCTTCATTACTTCTGCAGCTCCTCGATGATGGCGTCGGCGTACTCGGCGGTGCCCACGGCCGTGGGGTCGTCGCGACGCGGCTTCATGTCGTACGTGACCTTCTCGCCGCGCGCGATGACGGCGGCGACCGCGTCCTCGAGGCGCTTGGCCGCCTCGGTCTCCCCGAGGTGCTCGAGCATGAGCTTGCCGGAGAGGATCATCGCGGTCGGGTTGACCTTGTTCTGGCCCTTGTACTTCGGGGCGCTGCCGTGGGTGGCCTCGAACACCGCGGCGTCGGTGCCGATGTTCGCGCCCGGCGCGACGCCCAGGCCTCCGACCATGCCGGCCGTGAGGTCGCTGAGGATGTCGCCGTAGAGGTTCGGCAGGACGAGGACGTCCCACTCCTCCGGCCGCTGCACGAGGCCCATGCAGGTGGCGTCGACGAGGTTCTCCCACGGCTCGATGTCCGGGTACTCCGCGGCGACCTTGCGGAACGTCGAGAGGAACAGCCCGTCGGTGAACTTCATGATGTTGCTCTTGGTGATGCAGTGGACGCGCTTGCGGCCCTTGGCCTTGGCGTACTCGAACGCGTAGCGCACGATCCGCTCGGTGCCGAACTCGCTGATCGGCTTGATCGAGATGCCCGAGCCCTCGCGGATCTGCTTCTTCTGCTTGGTGTTGAGGAACTCGCGGACCTCGTTCGCCTCCGGGGTGCCCGACTCGTACTCGATGCCGGCGTAGAGGTCCTCGGTGTTCTCGCGGACGATGACGACGTCGACCTTGTCGAAGTGGCTGCGGACGCCCGGGTAGATCTTGCACGGGCGCAGGCAGGCGTAGAGCTCGAGCTCGGCGCGCAGCGCGACGTTGACGGAACGGAACCCGGTGCCGATCGGCGTCGTGATGGGACCCTTGATGGCGACCTTGTTCCGCTTGACCGACTCCAGCGTCTCCGGAGGGAGCGGGGTGCCGGCCGTCTCCATGATGTCGACGCCGGCCTCCTGCACGTCCCAGTCGAAGGAGGAGCCGGCGGTCGCCGCGGCGGCCTCGAGGACGCGGCGGGTGGCCTCGGTCAGCTCCGGGCCGGTGCCGTCGCCCGGGATCAGGGTCACGCGGTGCGTCGTGGGCATGAATGTCCTCGCCGTTGAGGGAAGTCGGAGGAGGCGAGGCTACCGAATGCCCCGGTTCCGTCGCGACCTGGCCTCGCTCGGGCTCGCGCTGCTGCTGGCCTGCAGCCCCGAGCGCGCCGCCGCGCCGCCCGCCGCCGCGCCGCCCGCGCGCTCGCCGTCGCCGTCCTCGGCGCCCGCCACCTCCGTCCCGCCGTCGCCGTCGCGGGCTGCTTCGCCGCCGACGGTCGTCGCGGCGTTCGGCGACTGGGGCATCGAGGGCGGCCGCGCCGACGACGTCGTGCGCCTGGTGAACGGCTGGCGCCCGCTCGACGCCGTGCTGACGACCGGGGACAACGCGTACGGCACGGGCACGCGCACGGAGGCGGCGCGGGCGCGGCGGTTCGTGGAGCCGCTGCTGCGGCGCCGGGTGCCGTTCTACGCCTCGCTCGGCAACCACGACGTCGTCACCGCGAACGGCGCCCACGTGATGCGCTCGCTCGGCATCCCGGCGCACTGGTACACGCGCGTCGTCGGCCGCATCGAGGTCGTCGTGCTCGACTCCAACAGGCCCGGCGACAGGGAGCAGGCGGCGTTCCTCCGGAGGGTGCTCGCGGCGCCGCGGCGGGCGGCGTTCCGCGTCGTGGTGTTCCACCACCCGCCTACGTCGTGCTCGCTGCACGGCGCCAACCGCGACGTCGAGCGGGCGTGGGTGGCGTTGCTGCACGGGCGGGTCGACGCCGTGCTCGCGGGCCACAACCACACGTACGAGCGCTTCGACGTCGGCGGCGTCCCGTACGTCACGACGGGCGGCGGCGGCGCGCGGCTCTACCCGTCGATCCCGGGCCTGTGCAACGGCCCTGGCCGTCCCGTGACGGTCAAGACCGTGTACCACGCGATGCGCCTGACGGCGACGGACGACCGCCTGACGCTGGAGGCCGTGGGCCTCGACGGGAAGACGTTCGACCGTTACGACGTCGCGGCGGGATAGTCGGCGGGTGACCCGCCGCCCGCTGCTGTGCGCGCTCGCGCTCGCCGTCGCCTGCGCCGGCGCGACGGACGGGAAGCTCGGCGGGCTCGGCGGGCGGTGTCACCACGACGAGGTGGACGGCGCGCCGGCGGACGGGTTCGTCAGCCGCCCCGGCGCCTGGCTGCGGGTACGGCGCATCGACCTGCCGTCGCGCTACCGGCAGCGGGAGACGCGGGCGTTCGAGGGCGCGTACGACGTCGTCGGCGGCGACGCGCGGGCGGTGACCGCGCTCGGCAAGGACACCGTGACGTCGCTGCGGATGCACGGCACGATCGCGAGCGACGCGGCGAACGCGCTCGCGCTGACGCCGGACGTCTACGCGCACGTCGGACCGGACGCGACGGAGGCGGAGTTCGCCGTCGCGCTGACGCGCGACGACTTCGCGTTCCTCGGCGAGTGCCAGCGACGGCTGCTCACGACGCCGTTGCGGGAGATGCTCGGGCCCGGCGCGGTTGAGACGGTGCGCGGGTTCGTCGGCAAGCGCGGCGACGAGGTCGCCGCGGTGATCGCCTCCTACGCCGGGACGGCGCCCGCGAGGAACGCCACGCCCGCCGCGAGCACGGTCAGGGTCAGCACGTCGATCGCGCGGGAGCGCACCGCGAGGGAGCCGATGCGGCGGGTCGGCAGGGTGAGCCGCAGGACGGCCCCGAGCAGCAACGCCAGCGCGACGACGTAGAGCCCGCGCCGCCAGTGGTGCAGCGCGGCGGCGTAGACGACCCCGGCGAGCCCGGCGGTGACGACGCTGATCGCGGGCAGCTCGTTCGTGACGCGGGCGAGGCGGCTCGACGGCGGCGTCACGACGGGCGGCGCGCGGGCGGGGCGTTGCCGCGCAGCACCTCGACGGCGAGGTCGGCGTGGGCCGCGCGGACGAGCACGTGGTCGGTCGTGAAGCCCGCCATCGCGGCGAGCGGGATGCCCGCCGAGGCGAGGCGGCCCGCGACGTCGGCGAGGAAGCCGACGAGCTCCCACGGCAGCGGCCCCGCGAACGTGATCCGCCGCCAACCGAGCTCGGTGCGCAGCGGCTCGAGGTCGGCGAGGTGCGACTCGGCGCAGACGAGCGTCACCTCGTCCTCGGCCTCGATCAGGACCGAGAACGCCGGGATCGGCGCCGGCGGGCGCCAGCCCCCGGGGAACTGCGCGACCGCGAGGTGCGTCGGGTCGAGGATCGGCGAGAGGTCGGGCGCGGAGACCCAGTCGACCACGTAGACCGACGCGGCCTCGGCGGCCAGGGGCGTCGACTCGACGGCGACGTCGACGGTGTCGTCGTCCGGCGACGTCACGCCGAGGTGCGCTCGTCGATCGGGACCCACTTCTGGTCCCGCGGCCCGATGTACTCGCTGTCCGGGCGGATCAGGCGGTTGTCGGCGTGCTGCTCGGCGACGTGCGCGGTCCAGCCCGCCATCCGCGAGACGGAGAACACCGGCGTGAACAGGTCCGTCGGGATGCCGAGCGCGTGGTAGACCGACGCCGCGAAGAAGTCGACGTTCGGGTAGAGGCCCTTGACCTCCAGCACGACCTTCTCCATGTCCGACGACATCCGGTAGTACGTCGTGTCGCCGGACAGCTCGCCGAGCTCCTGCGACAGCCGCCGCAGGTGCGTGGCGCGCGGGTCCTCGGTCTTGTAGACGCGGTGGCCGAAGCCCATCAGCTTCTTGCCGCGGTCGAGCTCGGCGCGGACGAAGTCGGTGACCCGCTCCGGGTCGCCGATCTCGACCAGCGACTTCATGACCGCCTCGTTGGCGCCGCCGTGCAGCGGGCCCTTCAGCGTGCCGATGGCCGCGACGACGGCGCTGTGCATGTCGGAGAGCGTGGCCGCGCAGACGCGGGCGGCGAACGTCGAGGCGTTCATCGTGTGGTCGGCGTGCAGCACGAGGCACTCGTCGAAGATCTCGACGGCGCGCGCGTCGGGCGCCTTGCCGGTGATCTGGAGCAGGAAGTTGCCCGCGGTGCCGAGCGAGGGGTCCGCCTCGGGCATCGTCGTGCCGCGCCGGGCGTGCTCGAACCGGGCGACGAGCATCGGCATCTGCGCGACCAGGCGGACGGCCTTGCGCTCGTTGGCGGCGGCGTCGTTGGAGTCGCGGTCGGGGTCGCTGTGGCCGACGAGCGAGAGCAGCGTGCGCAGCGCCTCCATCGGCGTCGCGTCGGTGATGCGCGGCACCACGTCGTCGACCAGCGACGGGAGCGCCCGCGCCTCCGCGAGCTCCGCCTCCAGCGCGGCGAGCTGGTCGCGCGTCGGGAGCGTGCCGCGCAGCAGGAGGTGGACGCACTCCTCGAACGTGATCCGCCCGGCGAGGTCGTGGATGTCGTAGCCGCGGTAGAACAGCCGCCCGGCTCGCCCGTCGATGTCCGAGATCCCCGTGGACGCCGCGACGACGTCGGCCAGGCCCTTCGCGGGCTTGTCACCCATCTCTCTTCTCGCCCCTTCCGGTCCGAGCGAGTCTACCGACGGGCTCGGTGCCCGGCGAAATGAGGTGGTGTCGGCGGCTGCCCTGCGGGGTATCGCGATTGGGAGTGCTCCGTATCCAGCCGGTCACGTCGAAGATCAGTGGAGGTCGTACCCGTGCCCACCCCGTTCCTTCGCATTGAGGACAACGGTGCCGTCTTCGACCTCAACGACGACGTCACCACGGTCGGTCGCGGCCCCGGCGTCGACATCGCGCTCGAGGACCCCACGGTGTCCCGGCTGCACGCGGAGCTCTACCGCCGCGGGCCGCACGTGTACATCGCCGACCTCGGCCTCTCCACCAACGGCACCCGCGTGAACGGCCGCCCCGTCGGCCGCCGCACGCTGCGCGACGGCGACGTCGTGTCGTTCGGCACCGCCCGGGCGCGGGTCGGCGGCATCGAGGACATGGACGACCAGGTGTCGGAGCCGACGGCCGACACGATGGAGCTGCGCCGCGTCTCCGCGCCGGACCTCACCCGCCGCGAGCTAGAGGTCCTCACCGCGCTGTGCCGGCCGGCGTTGCGGCAGGACGCGTTCGTCGCTCCGGCGTCGGCGCGCGAGATCGCCGAGGAGCTGGTCGTCACCGAGGCCGCCGTGAAGCAGCACCTGCTGCGGCTGTACCAGAAGTTCCGGATCCCGGAGGGCACCAACCGCCGGGCCAAGCTCGCCAACGAGGTCATCGCCGCGGGCGTCGTACGCCCGCTGCCCGATGCTCCGCCCGCGCCGTCGG
>DASZER010000053.1:0-82582 GCA_035940575.1 Frankiaceae bacterium
GCTGCGCAGTTCCGGGTCGAGCTCAGTGGCGGTCGCCGCCTCCCACACGGCGAGGACCAGGCCGATGCCGTCGATGTCCTCGGGCGGGAACGGGCCGCCGACCCCCATCTCTGTCTCGTCCGCGACGCGCGGTCTGATCCGGACCGTGCGCGTGCTCGGATCCCGCCAGTCCTCGCCTGCTACGGCGAGCCGCTCCCGGAGCCGCGGGATTGCCGCCGCCCGTGTCCGCGGCCGGTCACTGCCCAGGATGCGCATCGCCCGGGCCCGGACCGAGTTCACGCTGCGGCCGTGTGCCGCGGCGATCTCCTCGTCGGCAAGACCCGAGCGAACCCGCGCGACGAACTCTAGGCACTCGTCGCGTCCCCAGGGCTTCCCCCGCCGCTCGGTCACCCGCTCTATCCCGTCGATCATCGGCACCCGACACGCGAGGACGATCCGCCGTCTGGGCCAATGGTAGGAAACCCTGCTCTACCGCGCCTCAGATCCCAGGAACTCTGAGCCATTTGGTCACAGGAACTATGCGATCGCGCAGTATGTGCGTGCCTGCGACAGTGCAACCATGCGTCACGACGAATGGTGGGCACGGTGGCGCGTCGAAGACGCCCTCGGTGTGCCGGTGGTGCTGCCCGACGACAACTCCGCGCCGGCGCTGTTCGACTTTCGGATCGAGCGCGCCGGTGACGTCGCGGCGTTGGAGGTGGTCAGTGCGACCGATAGCAGACGTGCCGCGACTGCGGCCGCGATCAACCGCGTGCACATGCACCAGACTCCGGCGCCGTCGCTGCGCGGCTTCTGGGGTGCGAGCGTCGACCTGAAGGGGAAGACGCGCGAGTCGGTATGGCCGCGCGTGCGTGGTCTGCCAGCGCGCCTTGAGCCGATCCTTCGGATTCTCGAGGTCCACGACGTCGTCGACGCTCGCGCAACCCAGGCCTCGTGTTACGACGGGGACGTCCGTGAGGCGATCGAGATGCTCGCCTCAATCGGCGTTGACCGGGTCTGGCGGCCACGGCCGTCGATGATCGACCCTGGAGGCGGAACGATCTTCCTCACGATCGAGCTAAAGGGGCCACCTGCTGCGCCGCTCGACGAAGCGGTCGCGGATCTCGTGCAGTTCCTGTGGGCGACCAACGACGTACGCCGCAAGCTGATCGACAGTGGGTTCGCGGAACGGCACTGCTTCGTCAGCCTCAACGAGTCGTCCGACTGGCCGCTGCGGTACCACATGTTCCCGCAGGCGACACATCCGCTCGTCCTTCCTGCCGTTGCGCCGGTGCTGCCCCCGGAGATCACCCACCTCTGGATCGCCGACGACTTCAGCGATACGTGGCACTGGTCGCCGGCGGACGGATGGGTGGCTTACGAGATGCCTCGGGGCAGGGTGTGGCGCATACGTCCCCGCCCCGGCGACTACACGCCGGTCCCCTCACGCCTTGCCCCGGCCAACGTCTGGCCTGCTTACTGAGGTGCGGTCAGAGCGCGTCGCACGTGCGCGCAATCAGGTCTATAGCGGGATTCGACGTGTACCAGCCGTACTTCTCCGTACGTCACGAGAAGCGGGATGATCGGAGTCGCGATGAACGACGACGAGTACGCCGACCTCCTTCGATATGTGGAGCACCGGCTACGTGACCTTCGCGATCCAGGCCTGAGCGACCGTGTCGTATCAGCCGCCCGCGGACGGGACACGACCTCGGCGAGGACGCAGTTGCTCGCTCTGCTCGACGCGCTCCGCTCCGACGTCGCGCTAGGAAGCACGACGACCGCCCGCGCCGTCCTGAGCCGCCTGCGTCGAGTGGCCAGCACGGACTCAGGTCGGCCGATCGACGGACTCTCCGTGCGTCTCTCGGGACAGGACCGCAGGCTCTTCGGGGTCGATGAAGTCGACCTCGTGGGAGGGTCGGCGCTGCGGGACGTCCTCGACGCTCTCGATCGGCTCAGCGCGGCGATCCTGGAGGACGCGGGGGGAGAACGCTGATGCCCACGCTGACTGCAGACGAGGTACGCAACCAAATCGACGCGATCGTCGACGGCTACCGGGCGGCCCGCGCGGCCGCCGGTCCCAGCGTCGTACCCGAACTGCTCACCGCCGGCAAGCTCTATGAGGCGTGGGTGCTGTGCGACGTGCTCGAGAAGCTCAAGTCTCGAGAGGGCTACCAGCCGCGGCTGCGGCAAGGGACGAAGGTCGTGCTGAAGTCCTCGCCGGGACCGATCAACCGTGCGTATCCGTACTTCGAGATCGCTCGGAGTGCCGGGGCACCGTTGGAGGTCTTCACGGATGTCGAGTTCCTGACGCTCAGCTACGACCGTCGCGGAATGGCTGCGTCGCCTCAGGACGGCGATTTCCACGAACTCGACATCGTTGTGGTGCCACAAGGCGTCGTCGGTCGTCCTCGCCACGACGAGGTGCTTCTGGGCGTCGAGTGCAAGAACACGGTCTTCGCGAAGGAGTTGCTGCGCGCGATCCTCGGGGTCCGCCGCGAACTCAGTTACCTACAAGAGCCGCGCAACACGCGTTTCCGGAAGTGGCCGCGGCCGACCGTGCCCGCGGACCCGCCGTCCTGCCTCCTGGTGTACTCGACCGACGTCGGCGTGACGAGATTCGACGCGCCCGGCGCGGTCTTCGGCGTCGACTTCATCCATGAGCGCTTGCCCTGACGCCGGGCAGACACGGCTGGCAGCGGACCACAACCCGACGGCTGCCAACGTGGCCCGCATGGGTGTCGGCACATCACCACCGGAAGCCTTGGCGACGTCGTACGTCGTGCTACGCGACGAGTATTTGCGCGACCTGGCGACCGAGGGCAAGGCATTAGGCACGCTGGACGCCTACCGGCGTGATCTTGACGAAACAGCCGATGCACTCGCCACGAACTCGTCGCCCGCCGGCCCGCGCAGCATGGCGCCGGATGCGGACTCTCGGGACGCGAGGCACCTGGCTCTCGACCTTGCAGCGGTGACGAGCGCTCATCTCCGCTCGGCTCTTGCGTCGTACCGGACGCGACCCGATCCCCGCTATACCCGACGTCCGGACCTGGCGCCGGCGACGCGCGCGCGGGCAACTGTCGCCAGACGCGTCGCGGCGCTGCGCGCGTTCTTCGCGTGGGCCCACGCCGAGGGGTACCTGCCCACGAACCCGGCGGCGAGGCTGCGGGCGGGGCGGACGCCGGAACGTGAACCCGGCTGCCTCGACGAGCTGCAGGCTCGGGCGGTGCTCGCCGCACCTGCCCGCACCTCGCGGTGGCCGGAACGGGACCTACTGATCGCGGCGCTCGCTGCGTGTGCCGGCCTGCGCGCAGGGGAGATCACGGCTCTGCCGCTCGACGCCGGTGACCCGGAGCATCCAGAGGAGGGGCTGCTCGTCGTCGGCAAGGGTGCCCGGCAGCGCCGCCTCGCGGTCATGCCGCAGTTGGTCGCGGTCGCGTGGGCCGCGTACCTGCCGTCGCGCGCGGCGCGGCTACGCCGCGCGGCCCGCCGACACGGTGCGCTGCCGCTGGCCCGCGCCCTGATCTTGGCGAGCCGCGCGTCTACCCGCGCAGACGGGACGTTGACGATGGAGCCTTCGGCAGAAGTCGTCGGCTACGTCATCGGCCGCGACCTCGCCGACGTGCTTCCCGGAGGGCGCGCACCGGGCATGGGGCCGCACACCTTGCGACACACGTTCGCCACGCTTGCCCTGCGCTCCGGCGCGGCGAACGTCCGCCAGCTGCAGGAGCTGCTCGGTCACGCCGACCTGTCGACCACCCAGCGCTACCTGCACGTCGGCGCCGACGAACTCGGTGCCGCGCTCGTCCGTCATCCGTTGGCGCATGCCGCGTCAGCCAGCGACGGCGACGCCCAAGACCTCTTCGACGACGCACTCGGGGTACTCGGGGCTCAGCAGCGTGACGCGAGTTGACCCGGGCTGGTCGCCCTGGCCGTAGACGTGCGCGACGAACGTCGGGAGACCGAACTGGTCACGCGCCTCCTGCCGTGACATGACTGGGTTGCCACCCAGGGCCTTCGTCTCGTAGGTGAAGCGCCCTTCGGTGACGGTCGCGAGTGCGATGCCATGCACCTTGGCGTAGTCGAGCGCGCCGTTCTGGTAGGGCGCCGTCGCGATCATGACCCCCTTGTGGGCGCCGACGCTCTGCACCTTCTGGTGCAACACCTGGATCAGCTCCTGCTTGATCGGGTTCGCGTGCCTCTTCGCCTCGACGAGCACCAGGAAGGCGACGCCGGCGAGCTCGAAGCGCACGGTTGCGTCGAAGTCGTACGTGCCGTCGACCCCGGTGATCCGCTCGTGCAGCGTGACCGTCAGGCCATCGACGTTCGGGCTTGCCGCGTCCAGCAGCTCGACGACGAATCGCTCGAACTCGGCCGGCGAGATCTCCGCCGGGGAGTAGTGCGCCGTGGCGCGGCTGACCGACTCGTCGTCGTTGACCGTCATGTGAGCGAGGTCAGCCCTTGCTCGATCGCGGGTCGCGGCTGCGCGGGTAGGTGTTGCGCTCGCCGATCTTCCCGTCCTGGTTGTGGATCACGTGCTCCACGCCGCGGTCGATCGCCATCTCGCGGCCCTGGGCCTGCGCCTGGGCCTTGGTCGGCGCGATATTGGAGACGCGCTCGTTGCCCTCGGCCCGGTTCGCCCAGCCGTCGCCGTGCGGCACAGTGTGGATGTCGCCCTTCGCCATGATGCTGCCCTTCCCGCTCGTCCTGCGTTCGAACACATGTTCCCTCACAGGACTCACGGCTAAACGCGCATTTCCTGGTGAGACCGTCATGATCGCCTGGCACGGCTCGGTCCTCGCTACTGCGCCCTACGGTGCATGGCGGCGTGGGCGACGAGCTCGCGGTCCGGGCTGCCGTGGCTGCCGTAGAGGGGTCCGCACGGGGTCGTGGCAAGCGCGCGGGACAGCTCGCGCAGGTCGGTGCTCCCGCTGTCGCGGTGTGCCTGGGCGAGGTGGGCGAAGTCGTTCATCGACCCGACCACGCTGCGGCTTGCCGTCGTGGCGATGCGGTGCTCATTCATCTGCGCGAGTTCGCCTGTGACGAACGCCGAGTCGAGCCCGAAGTCACGGAAGGCAGCCTCGACCTCAGCCACCAGACGGTCGACCACGGTGGTCGCCGGCGCCAGCGGGACGAAGAGCGGCATCCGCGTCGTCTCGTTGACGAACAGCGCCACCTGCGGGCGCCAGAACAGCACGGTGGCGTACCAGTCGCCGAGCGCGGTGGTCGACGTCTCTCCCGGCGCGGCGTTCCGCGCGCCGACACGGTCGAGGAACTTCCGCGTCCTGCGCACCACCAGCACGACCGGGAGTCTGCCAGGGCGGGGGAGCGGGCCGCCGTCGCGGCTGTGCATGCGCCGTCCGGCCTCACCGGCCGGACGGGATCGTGCCCGAGCTGGGCGTGCTTGCTCGGCTGAATGCCGACGGCGGCGGGCTGATCGCCCGCCGCCAGGCTCGGCCTCACCGGCCGAGCCCGTCATCACCTCTTGTGCGTGTCAGGCCGAGCACCGCGTCGGGACGTCAGTTGGGTCCAGCGGGCACCGCGGGCGCTCGCGGTGGCACAGCCCAGGACGTGGGTGGTGACCATCCCGCCCACGAGAGGTCCCACCATGTCAGCTCCGCTTCCACCATCGCGACGGGCTCGTTCGCGATCGAACGTGCCCTCGTCGCATCCGCGTCCGTGAGCCGTCCCTCTGCGACGCGGACGTCGACGAGGTGCTCGTCCTTGAGCCGCCACGACCCGTCCGGGTAGACGACCACGTCGAGCTCGAGGTCGCGGATCGCGCACCCGCTGTCCTCGCGCGTCCACTCGTGGATGTTGAGGTACCAGCACGCGAACGTCCGGTCCTCGCCATCCCAGAACGCCCACACGCCGTACGGGTCGCCAGGACGCTGCAGATGGAGAACGCCGTGCCCGCTCCACGCCGGCGTCGGATACCACGGGTGGTGGCCGTTCGCGGTCGGCCACGGTCCCGGCAGGTACGTCACCGGCGCACCGGTCGGCAGGTACGTCACGAGAAGGTCATCGGCGTCCGCGACGACATAGACCGGCAGCAGCGCCCACGGCCGATCGCCGCACAGGTGACGGTGCACGACCAGCGTGCCGGGTTCCCAGGCCATAGCTCCCACGCTACGTAGACGGCGCGTCATCTAGTCCAAGGACCGACCGCAACGGTCCGACCTCAAGGCTGTCGTTGTACCAGCCGCCGAGGAACGGCCGCAGGCTCGGGTATTCCGGTTCCGGGTCCTCCGGGCCGACGACGGGATGCTTGGTCGGGTCGAGCCGATCCGCGTACGACTCCGCCCACGCCAGCCACTCCAGCTCGGCCGCGGTCGGCACGCGGTCCCCGCCGTGCGTGGCGCGGACGGCGACGCAGAACCGGCGGATGTTGGACGCCTTGATCCACGCTCCGACCTGCTCGGACAACTCTGTCGCGCGGTGATGCTCGACGAGCTGCGCGTACGCCCATCGGATCGCCTCGCGCTTCCGGTCACGCTGTACGTCTTGCTGGCGCGCCCATTCGAGACGTCGCCGCTCGTCCTCGGCTGCGCGCGCCTCGATCTCGGCCAGCACCTCCGGAAGCTTGTCGTCGAGCCGGGACCCCTGCCCGTCGCTCCAGGTCGTCCGGTGCCGGCGCCCCTCCTCGCTGTGCCAGTACTGCTCGAGCGCGATCTGCAGGCGGCCGTTCGGGGTGTAGTCGTACTCGGGGATCCGGGTCCACTCGGAGCGCGCCTTCTCGGCCAGCTCCGTTGCGGTCGGCACGTGCGGGCTTCGATCGGTCAGCTCCTTGGTCTTGACCGGGTAGCTGTGGCCGTCGACGGCGACGACGGTCACGCAGTCGCGACGCTTGTCGGCCAAGGAGACCTTGTAGCCGCGGCGTTCCGCCTCCCGGAACAGCGCTTCCAGCAACCGCAGCGCACGTTGCTGATGCAGGCGGCTCACCTGAAGCGGACCTGGCGCGGCGCGCAAAGCCGCGACGACCGGATGCGGCTTCACGAGCCGTTCCGGCACACAGATCGGCGGATAGCGCGGCGTCCTCGGCGGCTCGGCGCTCGCTTCCAGCCGCAGTACGAGATCACCGTAGCTCCGCCCGGAGTGATGCAGTGCGGACCCGGGCGGGACGAGTCCGCCGTCGATCGCCCGGCGTGCGGCGGCACGCCACATCGCGCGAGTGGGATGGTCTGGCTCCGCGATCGTGAGCGTCCCGCCTGCCTCGGTTAGCCGCGCCATCAGTTCAGCGGGGTCTATCTCGGGTAACGGCGCCGGCTGGGCGGCTGACGTCGGTCTCGCGGACGGGCGCGGCGCTTCGTCCGCTGGCCGGCGGTGCCCGTGCTCCAGGAAGTACCGGCCGTCGTCGGTGACCTCTGCGATCCACCCGCCGCTGCGCCGGACGGTCCGCACGAGCTTCCGCGAGCGCAGCGCATACACGGTGGTGGCCAGCGCGTACTCGGCCGAGGTGACCGGCTCGGTCCCGTCAGCGATGCGTTCCAGCAGCGCCCGCTGCCGCTCGTTGATCCGCGCCGTCGCCACGCTGTCGATCCTGCTCTGCGCGCCGGACCTGCCCGATGCGACACGCGGTACCGCCGAGGTCTGGAGGGCAGGGCCGAGCGTGTGCGCTGCGATCCGCGGGCTTTCACCCGACACCGTGCGGACGCTCCGATCGCGTTTCCGCAGGTGAGGGGCGTTTGCCGGGTTCGGTAATGGTCGCGCCAGTCGTGTCACGGACGGTTAGACGCCGGCCCGAGGTGATGGCCATGGTGGCAGCTGAGATCCCGAACGGATCGCCGCACCCGAGTCCGCGAGTGCGGCCAACGGTCCGTCGCCGCGTTGGTGCGAAAGTGTACGGACGGCGGGAACGACTGCGCGCGCGGGAGGTCGTGCCAGCGCCGGGCGCCGCAGCGGGGCGGATATTCCGGAGCCAGGTGACACCGGACGGCCGCGTGCACCTCGGCGCGCTCGTTCTGCAGTCGCGGGTCTTCGGATTCGAACGTCGTGGCGACGAGCTGTGGCTGCTGCCGGCCCAGGTCGGCCATCCGCTGGTGCAGGTCCGCGGCGAGGGCGTGCGGCAGCGGCTGTGGCTGACGGGTGCGGCGCGCGACGTGGCGTACGAGCTGGGGCTCCGCGCGTTCGGGTGCTCGTGTGACGTGCTGGTTGAGGTGCGGACGGACAGCGTGATCGTGCTCTGCACCGCGTCGCCCGTTCGTGTGCGGGCGAGACGATGACCCGCGCTAACGGCCCGGCGCCGCAGCGGACAGACCTGGACGCGGTGACACGGTGGCTGTCCCGGCTCGTCGGCAGGGACGCGGACGAGTGGCTGGAGGCGAGCGGCCTCGCGGACGCGCGCCCGGCGCGGTGGCAGCGGGCGAGTATCGAGTGGTCGCCGCTGGTGGTGACGGTGGCGTCGATGGTGCTCGCCGAGCGGGCGCGGCTCGAGCTTGATCGGCTCGAGCTGCGTGGTCATTCGGCGCTCGGCGCGGCGCGCGGGACGGACCGGCGCATCGTCGACGAGCTCGGCTCGGACGAGCCGTCGCGGCGGATCCGGCACGCGCTGCTCGACGACATCGACGCGCTGTGCCCCTATCCGGCGTGCCGGCGGACGCGAGCGGAGGGGTTGCGGCTGCTGCTCCCTGACCGGCTGGAGTACGCGGCGCTAGCGGAACTGATCGCGCGTCACGCCGAGGAGCCGTTGCCGCTGCGGGCGCGGGCGGAGGCCGTCGACGGCGAGACGCTGGCTTCGCAAGTGCGGGAGGGCGGTCGTTCCGCCGCGCGGAAGGTGCTCGCGAGTGGCCTGCTCTCAGGGCGGGTCGCGGCGCTCGCCGCGCTGGAAAGGTACGGCACCCGGTTCGTGAAGCTGCTCGCGGAGCTGCCGGCCGAGGCGGGATGGTTGCTCGCGCAGGTGCCGTGGCTGAACCTGGCCGACCTGCCCGGCTTCGACGTGGTGCGCATCACCGCTCAGCACCTCAAGCGGCTGGCCGGATGCCACGGTTGGGACGGCGAGCCGACGTTGTGGCCGCCCGCCGAGCCGCCGTCGCGGTGCCGGCTGACGGCGGAGGGGTGCGAGCGGTTCGTACACGGCCTCGACGTCGAGTACGAACGGCTGCGATCAGCGGAGCCGTCCGGCGGGGATCTCGCGAAGCACGACCTCGCCGCGTACAACCGGGCGCACGCGAAGCTCGGCACGCTTCGTTATGCCGTCGCGATCGCCCGACGGCACGGGCTCACCGGTCACGGGTCGCTGGTGTCGGTGCGCCGACGCCCGCTTGCTGCGTTCACCGCGATCGCCGACGACGTGCCGGACTGGCCCGCGGTCGCCGCGTGGCTGCGGGTGGCGATCCTGAGGCTGGCCGACCGCCCGGCGCTGCTGCGTCAGTTACTGCTGCTCGTGTGCACCGGGGCGCGTCCGAGGGAGGTGGCGCACACCTGGCAGGGCAGCTTCGTCTCGGTCGGTGACGGGAACCACCTGGCACACGTGCCGCGACCGCTCGGCAAGACCGGCGCCTCCGCGCTGGTTCTCCTCCAGCCGCTCGCCGACGCGCTCCGACTCCGTCCCGAACTGTGGCCCGCGACGCCACCGGCCGTCGGCCGCGACCCGGGCGCGCCGCTGCGCGCCGCCGTCGCCGAGATCGACGACTACATCGCCGAACACCACCCGGAGCTGACGCTGCCCGGCGCGGTCCTGTACCGGTTCCGCCACGCGCTGGCCCGCGCGATGGACGAAGCGCTCGGCGAGGACGAGCTGCTTCTGGTCATGCTGCTACGCCACCTCGGCGAGCAGGCAACGCTGCACTACGCCACGGTCTCCACCCCTGACGTCGAGCACGCGGTGGCCGACTTCTGGAGGGCGGCAGGGCCGCCGCGATGAGACCGATCGCCAGCCCCCGCACCGAGCTCGGCCCGGACGGCCGACCCGCGCCGCGCTCACGCGCGGGGCAGACCAGCCGAGGCCGCGGCAACGCGCTTACCCGGATCCCCGACCCGGCGTGGGCGCTGATGTGGGAGCACGCCGAGAGGGTGAACCGCCGGGACGGGCTCGTCGCGCTGGTCGTGTTCCAGGTCCCGCTGCGTCAGGCGTGCCGGATCAGCCGCGACCGCGACGGGCGTTTGCGCTCCGACCATCCGCCCACCCAGCGACGGCTCCGCTGCCTCGACCCCGACATGCGCGCCCGCGTCAACGCGTGGCTGACCGCCGAGCCGCAGCCGTCCGTCACGGCACTCGAGACGTGGTTCGCCCGCGGGCTCACCACCGCCGTCCGAACGAGGCTGCGCGCCGACGGAGCGCTGTGGGCGGACTACCTGTCGCTGTCCGTGCTCCGAGTCCGCGCCCGCGGGCTGGAGTTCATTTGGGAGTTCCGGAAACGGCCCGTCGTGATCCGAGCGATCACCGGCTCCCCACAACTCATCGACCGGCGGCAGTTCCTGCAACCGACGGCCGACGGCATCAACCGGTTAGCGCAGGCCGCGGAGGAACTCGCCCGCCCGCTGGCCGCGCTGCTCGACGAACCCGCGGTCCGCGCCGCCCTCGACCGACTGGACAGCGCCAATGACCCGCCTCTCGACCGAACAGCAAAGCATCCACGACGCCGCCGTTAACCCCGCATTCCGTGCCTGGCTACTGCTGGTCCAGGCCGGCGCTGGCACCGGCAAGACCACCGCGCTCGTCGCCGCAGTCCGCGCCTGGCTACGCGCGCACCCCGGGCAACGTGCCGTGCTGGTGACGTTCAGCCGCGCCGCCACCGACGAGCTCACCGCACGGCTCACCGACCTCGCCGACCGGGTCACGATCACCACCTTCGACGCGCTGCTGCGCCGGCGCATCAGTCGCGCCAACCCGCGTGCCGAGTACATCGGCACCCTCGCAGACCAGAAGCTGCTGCACGACGCGCTGCGCGACACCTACGGCGCGGTTCTCCCGTCGCTGCTCCCGGGCGGTCTCAAGAGTGGCATCGCCACGCTGCAGCGCGCCGCCAACACTGGCGCCACCCTGCATCCCGACTACGCCGACGTGCTCGCGGCCGCGTGGGGCCGATGGGCCGACGTGAAACGGACCCGCTCGCTGTACTCGTCCGGCGACATGCGGCGCTGGCTGCGCCACAACGTCGACGACCTCATCAACTGGGTCACCCGCAACGGCGGGCTGCTCGTCGTCGACGAAGCGCAGGACTGCGAAGCGGCCGAAGCGGAGTTCCTCGCCCGCGCCGCCGCCTGCCCCCGCCTCGACCGCGTGCTCATCGCGCACGACCCCAACCAGAACGTCAACGGCTTCCGCGGCGCCGTCCGCAGCCTCCACGAAACCCTGCACGGGCACGGCGCGCCGATCACGACCTTCGACCTCACCGTCAACCGCCGCTCCACCCGGCCGATCGTGGACGCGTGCCGCACCCTGCTCACCGAGCAGGCCCGGCCCGTGCTCGTCACCGTCGACCCCACCCGCGAGACCGGCCCGCTCCCGCGACTCGTCATCGCCGACGGGGAGAAGCGGATGCTCACCGACCTCGCCGCCGCGTTGCACGCCTGCAAGGTCACCTCGCACGGCACTGCGACTG
This sequence comes from Frankiaceae bacterium, assembly GCA_035940575.1. Classification (GTDB taxonomy): domain Bacteria; phylum Actinomycetota; class Actinomycetes; order BP-191; family BP-191; genus BP-191. The sequence goes on from DASZER010000053.1 coordinate 11,526, forward strand.
TCCGCCCGTCGCACACAGCGCGAGAACGCCTCGGCCCGCCCGCCGACCTCACCCCCGAGCAGATGTTCATCGTCGTGCGCCGCAACCGCGACGCCGAAGCCCTCGTCCGGGCGCTCGCCGACGCCGGCATCGCTGCGATCCAGCACTCCGCCAAGAAGAATCCGTTCGACGGCGAGATGCTCGCGCTGCTCTGGGCATGGTGCGCGCCGACCCTCGCCGACCAAACCGGTGGCCACGACCCCACCGGCAGCTGGGCGCTGTCCACCCTCGTCACCGCCATGGCGTCCCGCTACGGCGGCGCAGCCCGCGCCGCAGAACGCCGCGAGTACCTCGACCGTGTCGTCGCGACGATCTACGAGCGCGCCGCGGCGAGCACCCCGTTCCCGGAGACCCGCGCCGCCTGCGTGACGTTCGTCGCCGCACTGTGCACCGACTGGACCGTGCACATCCCGCAAGGCGTCCGCGACGACCTGCAGAACGTGCTCGACCTGCTCTACCGCTGGGAGGAGCTCGACCAGGCGAACGCTCCTGCCGCGGTGCGCGTCGAACGACTGCTCCGGTTCTTCCCCAAGTGGCGCACCACACCGGTCCGCGGCGCGACCACCAAAGGGCAGCGGCGCGCCGGCCGGGACGCGTGGCACCCCGCCGCCCGCCACCTCGCCAACGCCCCCAACGGAGCCGACGCGCTGGACCGCCACGTCCGGCAGATGATCGCCCTCGGCGGTAACCACGCCCCCGGCCGCAGCCTCGACGCGTTCCGGACTTGGGCGGCCGGCATCTTCGGCGGGCAGCCGGTCATCGTGATGACCGCGCACACCGCGAAAGGACGCGAAGCCGACCACGTCATCGTCGCGTACGCCGACGCCGGCACGTGGCCCCTCGACTACACCGACACCGGCATCACCGACACCGACGAGGACGACCTCGCCGACAACGAGACCTGCGTCATCTACGTCGCGATGTCCCGCGCCCGGCTCACCCTCACCCTGCTCTCCAGCGGCGAGCCGACCCCGTATGTCGATCCAGAGTCACTGGCCTGGCATGTCTGCTGACGCTAGCCACGGGGGGAGCGGCCCGGCTCGGCCTCCGGCCGAGGGTAGGGAGCCTCCACTGGCGTCCCGAACGGAGCAGCAGCGTGCCCGACTTCGACCCCGACGACCGAGACGAAATCGCACGCCGCTTCGCCGCGCTCGGCGCCAACCTGCCCACCGAAGCGGAACTATGGCGCAGCGGCGACCTCGACCACGTCGCCCTCGAGATGCTGTTCGCCCGCAGCGCCCGCGACGAGGCACTCGCCCTCCTGCCGCGCGGCGCCGCACACGCCGCCGTCCTCGCCGCCTGCCTCAACGTCGCCCGGCTCGACCGTCACGATCAGGCCCGGTTGCTCAAGGCGATCGTGCGCCACGTCGGACTTCTTCAGCCCGACGTCACCGTGCAGCACTGCCACGCCGACCTCGGCCAAGGCGCACTCCGCGACTTTCCTGGGGCTCGCGCGCACACCACCGTCTGGCTCAACGGCTACGACACCCTCGGCTGGATCCTCGCCGGCATCCACGACCACCACGGCATGCCCGCCGTCATCGGACGGCGCCACGACGACCCGTGGCGCGACGTCTTCCAGGTCCGTCTCAACGAGCTCCGCGACCGCGTCGACGTCTGATTGCTTCAGCCGGGTCCGTCGTTTCAGACGATCCATCGGTGACTTGTTGGTCGCCGACTGCGCGTCGCACACCATGTCTCCTTGAATACCGCTCGGTCGCCTTGGTCAACATCGGGGCCGGTCGTCCTCGTCGCCGGCGTCACCTCTCGCGCGTCGCAGGTCGTCAAGCGGCGAACCGGGGAGCAGCGCGCCCGCGGGCGACCCGTCGGCGTGGACGATGTCGAGCGTGGCCCCGGGTGGCAGTCCCGCTTCGCGCAGGCTCAAATCGACGAGGTCCTGCGGGTGGTCGACGTCTATGGCGCGGACCAGGGCGGGACCATGCCCTTCGGCTGGATGCCACGGACCGCCGCAACCGGCGCAGAGCGGGCTCAGCAGCCACGTGGATTCTCCAGCTCGCACGTCGCAGACCGCGCCGCACCGGGTGCACGCCGCCCGCACGACAGCCGGCTCGGGCAGGAGGATCGACGCGTAGCCGGCGCGTCGCGCCCACGACGCGGCGTCCGCGACCGTGCCATTCGGGTCGATGTCCGCGTCGACGAGGGGCCCCGATGCGGTGTGCACACCGGGGCACGCCAGCGACGTGGTCAGCACCGCGACCGACGAGCTGCCGGTACGGATGTCGCCGTAGACGCGCCGGGCCCGGATCGGCGTGCGGCCGTGCAGCCAGCCGATCGCGTGCTCCGCGACCAGCCCGCCCGCGACCGCGGCCGTCGTCTGCAGAGCCGGAACGATCGCCGCGGCCTCGGCTTTGAGCGCGTACTTGGTGCACGACGCCGAGCTCTCCCGGGACGGATTCACGCACCGGAAGCACGCCTCGTCGGGATCCGGGCCGAAGACCGACACGTTGTAGCGCGAGTCCTGGAAACCGCCCTCGACCATTGGGCGGCCGACGACCCGGCAACGCTCCGCGAGCCAGGCCCGGGCGGACATGTCGTCGACAGCCGATACGACGACGTCGGCAGCCCGGATCACGCCGTCACCCACTCGCTGGATCGTCCGCGCCGCCCACCAGATGTCCGCCTCCGGCGCCGTTGCCACCGCGAGGGCGCGATGCGCGACGTTGACTGCCTTGCCGAGCCCGCGATCGCTGACGTCGGAGGCCGGCGGGTACAGCGGCGAGCGCGTCACGTTGTGCGGCTCGAACATGTCGTGGTCCACGACGAGCAGCTGCTGGACGCCCGCCAGGGCGAGATTGAGCAGCACGTTCTGGCCGAGCGCCCCCGCCCCGACGACGAGCACGGTCGACGAGAACATGACGTCGGGCGAGTAGCCCGCGAGGATCGATCGGGAGTGGACGTCTTCGACGGACCGGCGGTCGGCTAGCGCGGTCATGGTTTCGCTCCTTTGGCTTTGTGCTTCGCGCATGTGCAGGTCTCGACCACCCGGCCGGTGAGGAAGCAGATCGCATCCGGGGCCGCGGGCCTCGCGAACACCTCGAAGCCCGGTTCCTTCACGAAGGTCGGCGGCGATGCCGGCGCACCGGGGTCGAACACCGGGAGCTGACGCCGCGTCTCGCCGAGCGGGATGAACTCCATCGCCGGTGGCCGACGCGTACGGCTTCGTTGCGCGCGGACACCCGCCGTGATCGCAGCCGCGACCGCGATCAGGATGGCGGCGACGACGACCCAGGTCACGTGGTCACTCCGGGCCGCCACTGGCGGGAGGTTCGCCCCCGGAGGTCACCGGCGCGGGCGAGGACGGCGAGACCACCGTGGACGGCGAGGACGAGGGCGATTCCGTTGTGGGGCTCGCGGACGGCGACGGAGAGGGGCTCCCCGTCACCACCGCCACGACTTTCGGTATCCGGATGGTCTGAACCGGCATCGACACCGGTTGCGGGCCGCGTACCTCTCCGTGCACCCGGTGCCGTCCCGGCTTGCCGGACCACGTCATGGGGTTGGCCGTCCCGACCGCGACGCCGTCTACGAACCAGACCACCGTGTCGGGCGTGTCCGACGTGCACGTCAGCTTGCCGGGCTCGGCGATGCACCCGTACGACACCGCGTGCCGAGTGGCAGCGGCCCCAGGCGAGCGCATCGCGGCGATCACCAGCGCCGTCAGCGCGACGATCGTGATACCGACAACGCCGGCCACGATCCTCCTGCGAAGGAACGGTGGTCCCGGCGGTTCCCAGATCACCGGCGGCTCCGCTTGTCGCGGGCGCATCGGCACATTCGGGACGGGCGCTAGATTGTGGGCGGGCCGGCTCAGCGCGACCCCGACGGGGCTCCGCTCCGTCGACTCCAGCAAGTTCGCGCCTGGCCCCGCGTACACGACACCCCACTCGGGCCCGCGTGCGAAGACGAGGACACCCACATGGCCGGGGTCCGACCAGTCCTGTTGCGACTGGCGGTCGGTGTTGCTGAACCCGCTCGGGCCCGAGTGGCTGTGCCACCAGCCGATAACGTCCAGCCCGGCGTGCAACAGTCCCGCATAGGCCCGGAGCCGAGTGGTGGCCGGGGCGTCGAGCAGGAACTGACCCGGACTCACCTTCGACTCGTCCGACTTCACGGCACCGAGCACCACCGTGTACTCACCGCGGTCGTCGGCCAGCAACCGGCCGCACACCAACCCGCCGATCTCGTTCGGCATCGCGTGGTCCGCCAGCGCGCTCAGCTGTACCGCGACGGCCGGCGCGATCAGAACCTCGACGCCGGAGGTGCCGCGGAACCGGAGGTGCCCTTCGAAGGCCACCCGGTCGTAGAACGGTCGCCCAAACGACCTCCCGACGGGCTCGAAGGTCATACCGGTCATCGCAGCGGCTCGAACGCGAACGTGGTCCCGGGCGTGCCGATCGGCTCGAACACCGGATCGTTCTCGGTGCCGTACAGCCAGGCGGGGAGCGCCGGGTACTTGACGTTCGCCGTCAACGGCCGGCCCCCGAGCACGTCGCGGTGGTAGTCGATGGCTTCGCCGTTCCATCCCCGGTAGCCCGGCCCGCGCCCCGGCTCGTCCCAGTTGAGCAGGCGGGCGAGATGGATCACGAGGTGCCCAAGCAGCACGTACCCGCCGCGGGAGTCCCACATCTCCTCCCCGATGCACACCGGGTAGCCCGCCCTGAAGTGCGGAGACCAGGGGATCGTGCGCCCGACGACCCAGGTGTTGGGAGGCCGCCGCGGGAAGTCGGTGGAGTCCGTATCGACACCGATTGTGGTCAGGTCCGAGTACGCGCCGCGGGCGACGAGCGTGCGGATCGCGAACCGGAAGACGTACTTGGCGGCGGAGCCGCCCTCCGCGACCGACGTGATGCGCCGCTGGCCGGACTCGAGGTCGGCACTCGTCGCGTACGCGTCGAACGAGAACACGTCGTTCTCCATTGCGCGCAGCACCCGGTAGTCCAGTTCGCGACGCTGCCTGAGCTCGCCGACGTTCACCGCCCGTCTCCTCGGCCAAGGGCACCGCTCAAGGAGGAGTCGACCATTACGGTGCCCGAGCCGAGGTCGGTGCTGGCGATGGGCAGGTCGTCGTCGAGCTGGACGTTGGTGTCCATAACGCGCAGCTTGTACGCCGACGCGTTCGCGGCGGGCGGGAGGAAACCGGCCTCTTGCAGCTTGCCGATGAGGAACCGCGGCGTGCTGTCAGGGCTGACAGCGGCTGCGTAGGTCTGGGTCGAGTCGGTCGGGTGGAGGAACTTCAGAGTGCGCCGGTCCTGCGACATGGAGGCTCCCGCTTCTCGTGTTCGGCTCGCGGTAGGAGCCGAACTGGAACTGCGAGTGTGGGATGACCCCGATTACGTTGTCGCCCGACGGAAGTAACGAATCCGGAAGGCAAGCGGCAACAGTCAGTGGTACGCGAAGGGGTGCTGTACCTACATTCCGCAACGTGTGCGGCCGGATGGGCCGACGAAGCGCATCATCCGGCACGGCGGTCGGGTCGTGGCGCGGCGAGGAAGTGTTCGAGGAACTCCTGCTCAACGACGTTCTCGTAGGCATGAGGATGCCGGCGGAAGTAGCTGTGGAAGTACTCCCGTAGCTCGCCGATCCATAGCACCAGGTCGTTCTGCTTCGGTGGGTCCGGCAGGTACGGGTCGCACCTCACGAGCTGCTCGCGAACTGAGTCCCAGTCGTTGCGGCTGCTGCCGGGGCTGCGCCCGAACGCCTGGTCCATCTCAGTCCAGGACCGGAAGCCCGCGCAGTAGCCGAGCACGATGCGACGCACCCGCACGCCGAGGAACTCCTTCGCCAGCGGGAAGCCGTTGCGCGGCTGCGAGAGGAGCGTGTGGTCGGTGGGCCAGTCGGCGCCGGGCTCCGCAGCCAGCCGGACGATGTCCTCGCGCGCGAATTCCTCGTAAGACACGGCTCCCGCGACGCCGAGCTCACGGGCCTCGGCCAGGTGGTGTCGGTACCGCGTGTCGAGCGGGAAGACCGCCACTACTGACGTCTTGGGCCGGTGGTTCTTGAAGGCGGAAATGACGTCGAGCCCGTCCATGGTCGTGACGAGACCGGCGCGTTCGAGCGGAGCCAGGTCGACGAAGGCGACGTGACAGCCGCGCTCGCTGAAGAAGTCGTCGAGGCTGTTTCGATCGCGAAGAAGGTGCTTGACCTCGTCAACCGGGGCTACGAGGTGACTGCTGACCAGTGCGATGCTGTTGTGCGGTTGCGCAGATACTTTGGAGGTGAGCCGCATGATCCCCCGTAACGCTGTCCTCGGAACTCACGATGGTAGTACGCGAGGCGTCGCGACAGAAGTGTGAGTCACGCGGGCCTCGGTGCATCGTCTTGTCTCCCAACCGCCCGCGACAGACGGTGCCAAGCTCAAACCGCGCCACCTCGACCGAAGTCGCAACGGATCACCGTGGTCGGCGTGTCCGACCGCGTCCTCAGCGTCAAGCGCCAGCTGCTGCGTAGTAGCCTCGACCCGTCGAAGGACGCCGACATACGGAGGGAACCGCTTTGGACACGACCGTCCCCGAGCTTGCCGCGGAAGCGACGACGAACATCGCCGAGGAGCTCACCGCCTCGCGGCCCGCACACGCCGCGCTGAGCCGGCTGCACGATGACCTCGTCGGGGGCGCTCCCGCCGAGGAGATCACGAGCTACGACCGGCTGCACCACCGCCACAACCGCTCCTGATCGACTGCGTGACCGCCGACATGGCGGAGGCGGCGCACGACGAGACCACGACGGCTCCCGTCCTGCGGTGCTTCCTGGTCAAAGTCGCGTCTCGCTGCAACCTCGCGTGCGACTACTGCTACATGTACGAACACGCCGATCAGTCATGGCGAGACCAGCCCCACTTCCTTTCGGCTGAGGTCGAGCGAGCCGTCAGCGCGCGGATCGCGGAGTACGTCGCCGTCACGGGGATTACCAGCGTCAGCGTCGTCCTGCACGGAGGCGAGCCGCTCCTGGCGGGTACCGAACGGCTCTGTCACTTCGCGGACGACCTCCGCTGCGCGATGCCGCAGGGCACGCGGTGCGACGTGTCGATGCAGACCAACGGCGTTCTGCTGACGGCAGAGGTTCTCGACCTGCTCGCGGCCGCGGACATCGGGGTGTCGCTGAGTCTCGACGGTCCCGCCGCGGTGAACGATCTTCACCGGCTCGGCCCCAACGGCGCGTCTAGCCACACTGCGACCGAACGCGCGCTGGAGCTTCTCGCCGACCGCCCAGATGTGTTCGCCGGCGTGATTGCGGTGATCGATCCGTCGACGAGCCCGCGCGATGTCCTGTCCTACTTCGCCGCTCGCCGCGTGCCGTCGCTCGACTTGCTGCTCCCCGATGCGAACCACGTCCGTACGCCACCGGGCCGCGATACCGACCCGGATCGCTACGTCCGGTGGCTGATCGAGGCGTTCGACATCTGGTTCGACGAGTTCCCGGACATGCGACTCCGGACGTTCGACGCCCTCCTCGGGGCGGTGTGCGGCCGACCAAGTCCGACGGACGCCTTCGGTCTCGGCCGCGTCAGCCTCCTCACGATCGAGACCGACGGGACGTACCACGACCTCGACGTGCTGAAGATCACCGAGCACGGCGCGACGTCGTTAGGCCTCAACGTCCTAGACCACCCTGTGAGCGCCGCAGCGACGTCGCCGCGTCTCGCGGTGCACGACCGCCTGCTGACGATCGAAGGGCTGTCACCTCAGTGCCAGGCGTGCCGTGAGGTCGCCGTCTGTGGTGGTGGCGCAGTACCGCACCGCTTCGGACCGAACGGGTTCGGAAACCCGAGCGTGTACTGCCGGGAGCTGCTCGCGATGATCGGCCACGTCCGTCGCCGACTCGCGGACACGTTGGTCGCTGCCCGGCCGGCGGCGGAGGCCCGCCGACGTGGCGCCGGCATCGACCTCGCCGCCTTCGACGTGGCGGCGATCGCCGGCGAGACGGTCGGGACGTTCGTGGAACGCTGGCGGTCCGAGGCAGCGCCTCGGTTCAGTACCGCGCTTCTACGCGCCAAAGAGTCTGATGACGCGGCGGCCTTGCTCGCCGCCGACCCCGCCCGGTTGGCCACGGTCGCCATCACGCCGTCGGCGGTGCTATGGACGCGCCTCGACGAGGCACAACGTCAGGGCCGGCCGCTGCGGTCGCTCGACGGTGGGTACCTGCGTGCTGCGCCCAGCCAGCTCGGCGCGATCCGGCAGCGGCTCGCCGAGCCGCCGGTCCCGCGCATTCACCGTGACGACCCGCTGCTCCGGATGCCGTTCGGCGACCCGATCGCGTTCCTTCCGTACGACGGCGCCGACACGACTCGCGCCGTCGACGCGGTGTCCGCCGCGCTCGCCCTCATCGACACGTACGACATGTCGCTGCGGCGCGAGATCGATCTGCTGTGCACCGACATTCAGCTCGTGATCGACAAGTCCGCGCACCCCGACAAGGTCGTGTCGTTCAGCGACGACAGCGTGCCCGGCGCGCTGTACGTCTCGCCCGTCGCAGGCGGCGACCTGGTCGACGTCATCGATCTCGCCGACAGCATCATCCACGAGCACCGCCACCAGAAGCTGTACCTGCTGAGCCGCGAGGTAGACCTCGTCGCAGCGGACCGCCCACTCGTGAAGAGCCCGTGGCGCGCCGAGCCGAGGCCACCCAGCGGCGTCCTGCACGCGGTGTTCGTCTTCGTCGAGCTTCGCGCCTTCTGGACCTGGATCGCCGACCACGGCCCCGTGACGCTTCGCGCGCGAGCGCAGCGCGAGGTGGCGACGATCCTCCAGCGGCTTCGCGAGGGCGTCGCGGTGCTGGCCGACGTGTCGCTCACGCCGGCAGGCGAAGAGCTGGTCGCCATGCTCGACCGGCGTGCCGGCTTGTGACGGCACGCACGTCGTCGCCTCGCCGCGCGACCGTCATCGTCCCCGCGGATCGCCTACCTGCCGACGAGGCCGAACGTGACGCCACGTTGCAGCACTACTTCGCGGAGTGGGTGCCGCACGCCGACCGCGTTGACTCCGAATGGCGGGTGGAACTCCGTCCTCCCCCGCGCGCGGGCTACTACGTCGATCCGCGACTGCGAGACGGGCTCACGTGGTGGTCGAGCGTCGCCGGACGTACCGCGATCCGCGACGTCCTGCTGACGCGGAAGCGGATCGGGGGGATGCAGGTCAGCCTCTCCGATGCCTGGAGCGCGTTTGCATGGAGCACGTTCCTCTCGCGTGATGCTTCCGACGAGACGACGCCACTCACGGTGCTCCATGTCGATGACCACCAGGACCTCATGAGCCCGCGGCTGGTCTGCGACGACGGCGGTCTTCGCGATCTCATCACCGGCGGCGTCGTCGCCGTTGACCGTCCGGCGACGGTGCGCGCGGCGATCGAGTCGGGAGCGATCGGCATGGGCAGCTTCATCGTGCCGTTCCTGACGGCACGCGCGCCGGTTCACCTACGCCATGTCCGGATGCCGAGTGGGCGAGAACACAGCCCCGGCTCGTACCGGATGGTGCTCGTCGACGAGCCGGACTCGCTGATCGCACCGGGGTCGGCTCGCCCGGCCGTCTCGCTCAGGGACTCCGGTGCGCGCCGTTCGCAGAGCGGTACCGACGTCGGCACGTACCGACTCCAGGAGTCACTCGACGGCTGGGTCGACGACCTACCGGACGGCCAGGTGCTGCTGCACATCGACTGCGACTACTTCAACAACCGTTACGACTGCGACTCGGACTGGCGCTCGCACGACCGCACGCACGATCCAGATGCACGAGCCGTCGCGCAGCACGTCGACGAGCTCTGCGCCGTGCTCCAGCCCGTGATGCCGCGCGTCGCAGACATCACCGTGGCGCTCAGCCCAGGGTTCTTCCCAGCCGAGCTTTGGCAGCCCACGGTGGAGACGCTCGTGGGTCAGCTCGGTGGCCGGCGACGACAGCACAGACAACCTGACGCCGTTGAAGGCCCCGTCCGTCTCGAGGAAGGCCATGGGACGCGAACGCACGGCGGCGGTCCCGGCGGAGCGTTCTGGCACATCTACCAAGGGCGGACGCGCGCCGGGAGCGTCTGGATCAACCGGATCGACCACCCCAGCATCGGGGAGCACCACAGCCTGTCGATCGAGCTCAATCGCACGAGCCGCGGAAGGGGGGTCGGCCGGGAGGCGTACCGGCTCGCCGCCGAGGCAAGCGGTCACGACGAGCTGTGGCTACACATGCGCAAGTCGAACATCGCCTCGCGGCGCGCTGCCGAACACGCCGGGTTCGCCGTCGTCGACGTCCCCGGTGAACGGCAGCTCGTCATGAGGTGGCGCCGGCGCAACGCGGGGAGGAGGCCCCGGTGACTGCGGCCGCTTGGTGGAGCACCATCCCGTGGGATGCCATGCCTCTGAGCTTCCGCATCGACATGCTTGGCGTTGTCGCGGCCAGGAAGCCCGCGGTACGGACGCGACTCCTTGGCGAACCGTGCGACGTCTTAAAACTCCGGCAAGGGATAGAGGCCCTCGGATTCACCTGCGTATCAGATGACGCCTACGTCGTCGTCGCTGCGACGTCGCAGTATGCCGCTGACGTGCTCGCCGTGGACAGACGCGCCGGACCACACGAGTACGAGCTCGGTGTGCTCCTCGGGTACCCGCCGTGCTGCGCGCGGGCGGCGGCCACGACTGGTGAGCGCAACCTCGACGACGCGGCGGCGACGACGGTAGCCGCAGGTAGCGGCAGTGATCCTTCGATATCCGCCCGGCTGGACGTCAGCAGCTATGTCAGGGGACTCGCTCTGGTGAGCCACATCCCATGCTCGGCAACATGCCGACCTTCGCTCCGGCTCGCGGCCGCAGCCGTTGCGTACGTGCGCTCCGCGCCAGGCGAGGTGCTGGAGGAGTGTCCGGTGCCTGAACCCTGGGCGACGTGGGAAGCCGCTGTCACGCACCTCGACGGGCTGCCGCCGCTCCGACGAAGTGCCACTGACCGGCATCGTCCGTCGTGACCGCGTCACAACTGCGCCGAACCGTTGAGCTCAGTCGTGCACGATCTCCTACCGCAATCGTGTTGAGCGGGAAGGTCGGCGGCGGGTCGTTGCGCGACTGACCTTCGGCGGTCTGACCCAAGAGCCACCATTCAGCCACGCGATCGAATCGCCCAAGTCGGTGTCGGCGCGACAGCCGCGTGCTGCACTTCGACGGCTCGCCCGCACAGAATCGCTAGTGACGCCGGTCGGCGTGTCCGAATCGGCGACATGTAGCGAGGTGCGTGGGACGCCCGGGCCGACGGGAGCGATTACGCATCCTCCACGACGGTCAGCCTCGGCGGCGATTCGCCGCGGAGCGCACGCACAACGATCTCGGCCACGACGGTCGGATCTTGGGAGGCCAGCCAAGCCATCACAATGGACTCGTCAACCTTATCGCCGCGCCGCGACGATCCGCGGATCGCGTTTGGACCATCCTGCATTCGCGCATACGCCCGTGCCATCGCGGTGACGCGTTCGTTCGTGACCTGCTCGTCACGGTGGGCGTAGCCCATGGTCGTCGCAAGCGAGGAGTGGCCGGCGTCCTTCTGCACCACGCGCGGGTTCGCGCCGGCGTTGAGACTCCACGTCACCATCGCGTGGCGGAGATGGTGCAGCGTCGGCCCCCAGCCGAGGCGGGCGCCCTTCACGGCCGGTACCCACACCGAGGCGCGGAACCATTGCGGCCACACCGGGTCGACGGCGTGCGCCCGGCTCTCGATGAAGCCGGGCTCGGTCCAGGGCGCGACGGAACGACGGCCGCGGGAGCGGGCCCACCAGAAGCGGTACTCGGTGTAGTCGTTGCGGCAGGGAATGCAGCGGCAGCCGAGGTTGTACGTCGTGTACCTGCCGTGGGGGCCCGAGCGTCCGGTGTCCGGGTTGACGTAACGGCCGGTCGCCGGCGTCGAGGGCAGTCCCTCGCGCGGTGCCCGCTGCTCCTTCGCGGCGGCGTGCTCGGCGCGCAGGCGCGCGTAGTCGAAGATGAGCGCGTCGTCGGCGATCCCGTTGCGGTCGATGTAAGCGCGGATCGCATCGAAGACGTGCGGTGAGACCGATGTCTTCCGCCACCGCCTACCCTTCGGGTAGTCCTGGATCTGCCAGGCGGCCTCGCCAGACTGGGTCCACTTCTTGCCCGGCCAGATGACCGCGCGGCGTACCCACAGTGCGGCCTCGTCGACGTCGGTCGGGTCGAGAACGTCACACGGCCGCAGCGCGGTCAGCTCGCCGAAGCGCAGCCCGGTGTCGAGCTTGGTATCGACCAGCAGCAGAGTGCCGTCGCCAGACAGCCCGGCGCGGATGAGCGGCCACTCCTCGGGGTGGATGTAGCGGTCCTCGTCCTCAGTCTGGATCTTCGGCGGCTTCTCGACCGCATCGACCGGGTTCGGGCCGTCGATCCAGCCGTCGAGCACGGCGAGGTTGAGGATGCCGCGCAGCAGCGACCGCTTCGCGAGGATCGAGCCGTGCTCGTAGCCGGCGGCGAGCATGCGGGCCTGCCACAGCCGAACGTCCTGCGGCTGGATGTCCATGATCCGGGTCGCGCCGAACACGGCGCGGAGCTGGAACCGTGCCGCCCGCTCGGCCTTGCCGCCCTTGCGCTTCGGCCGGTCGACGTCGGGCGGCAGTCCGAGGTGGCTTGCGTGGTTCTTCCGGGTGTTCGGGCTGATCCGACCGAGCGTCGGCAGCCAATGCACGTCGGCGAGCTCGTTGAACGTGATGCGGCCGTTGCGCACGTCGCGGTGGCGGTTGCGGTCGACCTTCTGCTGCTCGGCTGCTGCCTTGGCGAACGCCTCCTCCCACGTCGGCTCGGCGGGCATCGGCACGCGCTGCTTGGACGGCAGCGTGTAGCGGCCGACGTAGACGGAACCGCCCTTGTTCCGCCGCTCGTAGACGGTAACGCCAGGCAGGCGGGGACGGCGGGCGCTACCCACGGCCGCACCTCCGTCCGCACAAAGCCTGTTCGGGCGTGGCTGCCATAACCGGAGGTCTCGACCGGTTCAGCGGTGCTCGACGGGGGAGCGCGACTACGATCAGCAGGCGATGCGGCGCGAGCCAAATCTGAGCCAAAACCAGGCTCCACCAGCCTCCACGAGAGGACAGCCGATGACAGCGACTAGGCCGCTGACCTGCGGTTTCGTGTCGCGGGGTGGAGCCTGATGGACCGTCGTATCTTCGGGATCGAGAACGAGTACGGCGTCACCTGCACGTTCCGCGGCCAGCGGCGCCTGTCGCCGGACGAGGTCGCGCGCTACCTGTTCAGGCGCGTCGTGTCGTGGGGGCGTTCGTCCAACGTCTTCCTGGAGAACGGCGCGCGCCTGTACCTCGACGTCGGCAGCCACCCGGAGTACGCGACGCCGGAGTGCGACTCGCTGGTCGACCTCGTGACGCACGACAAGGCGGGGGAGCGCATCCTCGAGTCGTTGCTCGCGAGCGCCGAGCAGCGCCTCCACGAGGAGGGCATCGCCGGGCAGATCTACCTGTTCAAGAACAACACCGACTCGGCCGGCAACTCCTACGGCTGCCACGAGAACTACCTCGTCGGGCGGCACGGCGAGTTCAGCAGGCTGGCCGACATCCTCATCCCGTTCCTCGTGACGCGGCAGATCATCGCGGGCGCGGGCAAGGTGCTGCAGACGCCGCGCGGCGCCGTCTACTGCGTGAGCCAGCGCGCCGAGCACATCTGGGAGGGCGTGTCGTCCGCGACGACGCGGTCCCGCCCGATCATCAACACGCGCGACGAGCCGCACGCCGACGCCGAGCGGTTCCGGCGGCTGCACGTCATCGTCGGCGACTCGTCGATGAACGAGACGACGACGTTGCTCAAGGTCGGCACGACCGACCTCGTGCTGCGGATGATCGAGGCCGGCGTCGTGATGCGCGACCTCACGCTGGAGAACCCGATCCGCGCGATCCGCGAGGTCTCGCACGACATCACGTGCCGCAAGCGCGTGAAGCTCGCGAACGGTCGCGAGGCGAGCGCGCTGGAGATCCAGCACGAGTACCACGCGAAGGCCCGCGACTTCGTGACGCGGCGCGGCAGCGACCCCGTCGCCGAACGCGTCCTCGACCTCTGGGGCCGCACGCTCACCGCGATCGAGACCGGCGACATCGACCTCGTCGCCCGCGAGGTCGACTGGGTCACGAAGTACCAGCTCGTGGAGCGCTACCGCGCCAAGCACAAGCTCCCGCTGTCCTCGCCCAAGGTCGCGCTGATCGACCTCGCGTACCACGACGTCAACCGCGACCGCGGCCTGTACTACCTGCTCGAGCGCAAGGGCGCGGTGCAGCGCGTCAGCGACGACGTGACGATCACCGAGGCCATGGAGACGCCGCCGCAGACGACGCGCGCGCGGCTGCGCGGGGAGTTCATCCGCAAGGCCAAGGAGAAGCGCCGCGACTTCACCGTCGACTGGGTCCACCTCAAGCTGAACGACCAGGCGCAGCGGACCGTGCTGTGCAAGGACCCGTTCCGCGCCGTGGACGAGCGGGTCGAGAAGCTCATCGCCAGCATGTAGCGGCGGCGCCGCGTCAGCGCGGCGCGTACAGCCGCGTCGGCGTCGCCCGCCCTCGCAACGTCGCCTCGCCGGCCGGCGCCCACGCGCGCGCCTCGGTGCCGGCGCCGGCGACGGCGGGCTCGCTCGCGAGGACGCGCGCGGCGGAGCCCTTGGCGCACTCGGTCAGCCGCGCCGCCTCGTTCACCGGGTCGCCGATGACGGTGTACTCGAACCGCTCCTCCGCGCCGACGTTGCCCGCCGTCACGGTGCCCGACGAGACGCCGATGCCGGCGTCGAGGCGTACGTCGCCGGGGAGCGCGGCGAGGCGCTCGCGCAGCCTCCTGGCGGCGCGCAGCGCGGCGGCGCGGTGGTCGGGCAGGTCGCCGGGCGCGCCGAAGACGCAGAGCGCGCCGTCGCCGTCGAACTTGTTGACCCAGCCGCCCTCCTCGCGGACGGTCGCGACGACCGCGCCGAAGAACGCGTTGAGGGCGCGCAGCAGGTCGTCGGCGGAGCGCTGCTGAGCGAGCGTCGTGGAGCCGACGACGTCGGCGAACAGCACGCTCACGTCGCGGCTCTCGCCGCCGAGCGCGACGCCGCGTTCGAGCGCCTGCCGCGCGACGTCCTCGCCGACGTGGCGGCCGAAGATGTCCTGGAGGCGGCGGCGCTCCTCGAGGCCGTGCACCATCTCGTTGAAGCCGGCCTGGAGCAGGCCAACCTCGGACGCGTCGTTGACGGGCACGCGCACGTCGAGGCGGCCCTGCTCGACCTCGCGCTGGATGCCGCGCAGGTCGCGGATCGGCTCGGCGACCGACTTCGCGGCGATGACCGTCGCGGCCGCGCCGACTACGACGCCGACCACGACGAGGAACCAGATCGCGCCCGCGAGGTGCTGGCGCTCCTCGGGCGTGCGAACGGTCTGCGTGAGGCCGACCGCGATCAGCGGCAGCGCCGAGCCGAGCAGCCAGGACACGACGAGCCTGCGCATGATGCCGGGCGCGCGGGGGCGGTCGAGGACGCGGTGGGACAGCACGCGCGCGGCGACCGGGCGCAGGGTGCGTTCGAGCAGCAGGTACGTCAGCGTCGACGTGATGACGCCGCCGAGCAGGATGCCGGTGACGACCCGGACGACGAGCACCCACCCGACGTCGAACGTCGCCTGCTCCACGCCGAACGTCACCGCCGCCAGCAGCCACACGGCCTCCGGCAGGGCGAGCAGCGTGCGGGGGAGCGCGAGCGTCTCCTCCGACTCGGCGGCCGTCGGGCTGCGCCCCTCCTTCGCCCACGTCGCGAGCCGGTTGAGGCGGCCGTTGAGGTAGAGCCCGACGACGACGCCGCTGACGAGCATGAAGACGGCGAACGACACGACGCCCTCGCGCTGGATCTCCGCGCGCCGCGCGGCGGTCACCCACGGCGGCACGGGCGAGACGATCGCGAGGTAGACGAACGACAGCGTCGCTCCGGCGAGGTTCGACACGAGCAGGTAGCCGCCGACCCGCAGGAACGACCGGCGCACGACCTCCGCGTCGCTCTCGTCCCGGCGCTGCCTGTGCCACGCGCTCACGGGAGCCCCGCCGCGTGCCAGCCCGCGGCCGCCGCCGCGAGGAAGTAGGCGGTGTCCTCCTCCAGGCCGCGCCCCATCGTGGACAGCGGGAGGCCGCTGTCGCGCAACGGTCCCAGCAGGTGCGCGGCGTCGACCGTCACGACGTCGTGGCGCTCGCGGACCCGCGCGAGGTCGGCGTCGACGGCGCTCGCGAGCGGCTCGTCCAGGACCGGCACGACGACGTCGGCGCGGGCGAGCGCGACGCGCCCGTACGCCGTGCGGCTGTGGTGGGAGACCCCGCGGTGGCGTTCGCGCGGGTCGGCGCCGGACAGGCGCACCGACGCGACGGGCCGCCCGCCGAGCGCGGCGACGGCGTTGACCGCGTCGCCGGCCGCGACGCCGCTGAACCCCCACGGCGTGCCGACGCCGAGGTTGCCAGGCCCCTGCGTGACGACCGCGACGTCGGCGGCCAGCACGACGCGCGCGGCGAGCAGCGCCTCGTGCAGCGTGACCGCCTCCAGGTCGCCGCCGAACGCCTGCCCCGCCGTGACCGTGCCCGCGAGCAGCGGGCGTACGGCGGCCACGGTGCGCGAGAGCCACAGCGGCAGCGCGCCGCCGTCGGTCATGACATACGCGACCCGCGCGCCGGGGGAGCGTTCGCGCACGCCAACGAGGATCGCGGGGAGCGCGGAGTGCAGGTCGGCGACGACGACGGGCATCCCGTCGAGGGAGTCGGCCGACGCGAGCGCGTCGCGATGCGGCGACGCCTCCTCGGAGACGCCGAGGACGGTGGCCTGGTGCGGCGTGTACCGCGCCTTGACGAGGTGCCCGGGGCCGGAACGGTCCTCCGGCAGCCGGTCGGGCACGGCGACGACGAGGTGGTAGCCGCCGGTGCCGAGGCCGAGGGAGACGGCGGTGGTGTTGAGCAGCACGGCGTCGCCGGGCTCGGGCGTGCCGACGAGCGCGGGGTAGGCGAGCGCGACGGCGCTCTCGCCCTCGACCTCGACGTCGAGCTCGACGGCCCCCGGCCACGCGCGCCGCACGCCCGTCACGCGCCCGTGCCGCATGCGGATCACAGGCCGCACGGTAGCGTGGCGGCGTGCGCAGAACCGTCCTTCTTCCCGCCGCCGCGCTGGTGCTCGCCGCCTGTTCCGGCGGCGAGCCGAGCAACCGCGCGACCCCGGAGCCGACCGTGTCCGTCGTCTTGCCGTCGGGCAAGCCGACGCCGTCGATCCCGCCGACGAAGCCCACGAAGCTCCAGCAGACCGACCTCGTCGTCGGCACCGGCGAGACCGCGATCCCGGGCAAGACCCTGACCGTCCGCTACGTCGGCGTGCACTACGACGGCAAGGAGTTCGACTCGAACTTCGAGCCCGGCGAGTCCACGATCTCGTTCGTCCTCGGCAACGAGCGCGTCATCCCCGGCTGGGACCAGGGCCTCATCGGCATGCGCGAGGGCGGTCGCCGCCAGCTCGTCATCCCGCCCGAGCTCGGCTACGGCGCGGCCGGCAGCGGGCCCATCGGGCCGAACGAGACGCTGGTGTTCGTCGTCGACCTGATCAGCGTCGACGCCGGGATCTGACGGCGTGTCGGCGCCGAAGCTCGAACGCCTCGTCAACCTGCTCCTCATGCTCCTGTCGGCCCGCAGGCCGGTGACGATCGAGCAGGTGCGCTCCGTGGTGCCCGGCTACGACCAGGCCGACGACGAGTCGTTCCGGCGGATGTTCGAGCGCGACAAGGACGAGCTGCGCGACCTCGGCGTGCCGCTGGAGACGCGGCCCGTGGACGCCTGGGGCGACGAGCTCGGCTACCTGATCCCGAAGGACTCGTACGAGCTGCCGCCCGTCTCGCTGGAGCCGGACGAGGCAGCCGCCGTCGCGCTCGCCGCGCGGCTGTGGGCGTCGGCGGGGCTCGCCGACGCGAGCGCGAGCGCGTTGCTCAAGCTCCGAGCGGCCGGCGTCGAGGCCGACCCGGTCGCCACGGCCGGGGTGGAGCCCCGGGTGGCGGCGCGCGACGCGGCGTTCGAGCCGCTGCTCGCGGCCGTGCGCGCGGGGCGGGCGGTGTCGTTCGACTACACGCCGTCCTACGCCGACGCGGCGCGGCGCCGCACGGTCGAGCCGTGGGGCCTCGTGCACCGGCTCGGCAAGTGGTACGTCGCCGGGCACGACCGCGACCGAGGCGCGCCGCGCGCGTTCAAGCTGTCCCGGATCACCAGCGGCGTCACGGCGCTCGGCGCGCCGGGCTCGGTCACCGTGCCCGACGGCGTGGACCTGCAGGCGATGGTGGCGCCGTTCGACACGCCGGCGACCGGCACCGCGACGGTGCGCGTCGCGCCGGGCGCGGCGTGGGACCTGCGCCGCGCGGCGACGTCCACGGCCGAGGGCGACGACGGCTGGACGGTGCTGGAGGTGCCGCTCGGCGACGTCGACCGCTTCGCGGAGTGGATCGCCGGCTTCGGGCCCGACGCCGTCGTCGTCGCGCCCGAGGAGGCGCGGGCCGCGGTCGTGCAGCGCCTCCGGGCGGTGCTCGCGTGACCCGCTCGGCGAACCGCCTCGCGCGCATGCTCGCGCTGGTGCCGTACCTCCAGCAGAACCCCGGCATCGAGACGGCCGAGGCGGCGCGGGTGTTCGGCGTGACCGAGCGGCAGCTCCGCGACGACCTCGACCTGCTGTTCTTCTGCGGGCTTCCCGGCTACACGCCAGGCGACCTCATCGAGGTGTCGTACGAGGGCGACCGGATCACCGTCCGCAACGCCGACACGATGGCCCGCCCGCTGCGCCTGACGCCCGAGGAGGCGCTGGCGCTGGTCGTCGCGGCCCGCGCGCTCGCCGCCGAGCCGGGCCTGAGCGAGCGGGACGCGCTGGACCGCGCGCTGGCGAAGCTGGAGGCGGCGTTCGGCTCCGTGGAGTCGCGCGTGGAGGTCTCGCTGGACACGGCGGGGGAGACGCTCGCGCTCGCGGAGCGGGCCGTCGAGGCGCGGCGGCGGCTGCGCATCCGCTACCACAACCCCTCCCGCGACGAGGTGACCGAGCGCGACGTCGACCCGATGCGCGTGGTCAACGTCGAGGGGCGCTGGTACCTCGAGGCGTGGTGTCGGCGCGTGGAGGACGTACGGCTGTTCCGGCTCGACCGCGTGATCGAGGCCGTCGAGCTCGACCTGCCCGCCGAGGTGCCCGAGCGGGCGGCGTCGAAGCGGCTCTCGGAGGGGCTGTACGAGCCCGCGCCGGAGGACCCGGAGGTCGTGCTCGACCTCGACCGCGAGGCGCGGTGGGTGGCCGACTACCACCCGTACGAGACCGTCGAGGACCTCGACGGCGGCGGCGTACGGCTGACCCTGCGCGTGCACGACGACGGCTGGCTGCGCCGCCTGCTGCTGCGGCTCGGGCCGCACGCCCGGGTCGTGTCGCCCGCCTCGCTCGGGGAGGCCGTGCGGGAGACGGCGGCGGCCGCGCTGGCGGCGTACGGCGCGCGAACGGACTAGTCCGTAAGGGCCGTCCGACGGATGGCCCGCCCGGCCCCTTCAAGCAATTTCACGGTTGTGCCGATGCGTTGGTTGTTCCCAGCGAAAGGACACCGACCGTGACGACGATCAAGGCTTCCTGCCCCGCCTGTGGCGAGGTCGAGCTCACCAGCGCCGACGTCACGCTCATGGTGTGCAACCACGCGCCGCAGTCGTACTACACGTTCGTCTGCCCGAAGTGCACCGACGAGGTGCGCAAGCCGGCCGACGACCACGTCGTCTCGCTGCTGATGTCCGGCGGCGTGCGCGCCGAGGTCTGGGAGCTGCCTGCCGAGGCGCTCGAGTCGCACAACGGCCCGAAGCTCACCTACGACGACCTGCTCGACTTCGCGCTTCAGCTCAACTCCGTCGACTTCGTCGCCGCGGCCGCCGCTCGCGTCACCGCGTAGGGGCGAGCGGCCCTACGATGGCCGCGTGGGCTGGATCTGGGCGTTCGCCGTCGTCGTCACGCTGACGGGCTTCGCGGTCGTCGCCATGCTCGGCTGGAAGACGTTCACCCGCGTGCGCTCGCTCGGCCGTACCGTCGCCGAGGCCTCGCAGCGGATCGCCGAGGCATCCGCCACGCTGGAGCAGATCAAGCCCGCGCCGCGCGACTGACCCGTACACTCGGGGCGTCCCCACTCCGTCGGCGAAGGACGCAGCATGAACCTCCCCCAGGGCTTCGAGCTCTTCGCGATCCTCGCCGTGCTCGTCCTGCTGTTCGGGTCGAAGAAGCTGCCCGACGCCGCCCGCTCCCTCGGCCGCTCCATGCGCATCTTCAAGTCCGAGACGAAGGGCCTCCGCAGCGACGAGCGCGGCGCGCTCACCGCGGCCGAGACCGAGGAGGAGCGCGAGCGGCGCGAGTTCGCCGAGTGGAAGGCGTCCCGCGACGCGTCGGGCTCCGCGGAGCGCTGACGCGCGCGGCCGACGCGCGACCTCTCGATGACCGACACGGCCGACCCCGACACGGCCGGCCCCGCCGCGTCGCGGCGGGCCGCCTCGCCCGACGACTCGCGGATGACGCTCGTCGAGCACCTGTCCGAGCTGCGTTCGCGGATGGTGAAGAGCCTCCTCGCGATCGCCGTCTGCTCGATCGTGGCGTACGTCCTGTGGGAGCCGATCTTCGAGTTCCTCAAGGAGCCGTACTGCGCGCTGCCCGCCGACCGCCGCTTCAACGGCGACCAGGGCTGCGACCTCGCGGCGCTCGGCGTGCTCGACCAGTTCCTCACGCGCATGAAGGTCGCGCTGATGGTCGGCGTCCTCGGCTCCGCGCCGATCTGGCTGTACCAGCTCTGGGCGTTCGTCACGCCCGGGCTGCACCCGCGCGAGCGGCGGTGGGCGGTGCCGTTCGTGACGGCGTCGCTCGTGCTGTTCGGCTGCGGCGCGACGTTCTCGTACCTCACGCTCGACAAGGGCCTGTCGTTCCTGCTGTCCATCGGCGGCAGCGGCGTCGTGACCGTGCTGACGATCGACCGCTACCTGTCGTTCGTGACGTTGATGCTGCTGGCGTTCGGCGTGTCGTTCGAGTTCCCGGTGCTGATGATCTTCCTGAACATCATCGGCGTGACGCCGACCGCGCGGCTCAGGCAGTGGCGGCGCGGCATGTACTTCGGGCTCTCGGTCTTCGCGGCCGTGATCACGCCGTCGCAGGACCCGTTCACGTTCCTCGCGATGTGGCTCCCGATGTGCCTGTTCTACGAGGTCTCGATCCTGTTCGGGCGCGTCCGCGACAAGGCGCGCGGGCGGCGTTCGCCGGAGAGCACCGACCAGTGGGCGGACGACGAGACCTCGCCGCTGTGACGTAGCCCGCTACCCTCCGGCGCGTGGACATCGCGCTCGTCGTGAACCCGACGTCCGGCAAGGGCCGGGGCGCCGCCGCGCGCGCGGCCGTCGAGGAGCGCCTGCGCTCGCGCGGCGCGCACGTCCGCACGATCGTCGGCAACGACGCGGCGCACGCCCGCGAGCTCTCCGCCGGTGCGGTGGCCGAGGGGGTCGACGCGCTCGTCGCGCTCGGCGGCGACGGCATGGTGCACCTCGCGCTGCAGGCGGTGGCGGGCACCGAGACGCCGTTGGGCATCGTGCCCGCGGGCACGGGCAACGACCTCGCCTGGTCGCTCGGCCTGCCGCAGCGCGACCCGCTGGCGGCGGCCGACGTGGTGCTGGCCGGGACGCAACGCCGCGTCGACGCGGTCCGCACGGACGCCGGCGGCGGGCGGTGGTTCGCGTGCGTGCTCGGCGCGGGCTTCGACTCCGTGGTCAACGAGCGCGCGAACACGTTGCGCTGGCCGCGCGGCCCGGTGCGCTACAACGTCGCGATCGCGTTCGAGCTGCCGCGGTTCAAGGCGATGCCGTTCACGCTCACGCTCGACGGCGAGCCGTGGCGCACCGACGCGATGCTCGTCGCGCTCGGCAACGCGCAGTCGTACGGCGCCGGCATCCGGATCACGGCAGAAGCGGTCATCGACGACGGGCTGCTCGACGTGTTCGTGCTCGCGCCGGTGTCGAAGCTCGACTTCGTCCGCACGCTGCCGAAGGCGCGTACCGGCAGCCACCTGACGCACCCGGCGGTCACGGTCAGACGCGCGCGGCGCGTGACGATCGACAGCCCCGGCGTGGTGGCGTACGCCGACGGCGAGCGCATGGGACCGCTGCCGCTGACGTGCGAGTGCGTACCGGGCGCCTTGCAGGTGTTCGCCCCCGTTCCGGCGTAGTCTCGCGCCGTCCTGCCCCGACCCCTCAAGGGAGTGCCTCATGCGCCGTACCCTCGCGGCCGTCGCCCTCGCGACGTTCACCTCGTTCATGGTGGGCGGCCTCGCCGCCCCCGCCTCCGCGGTCTGCGGCGGCGGAGAGCCCGGCGAGCCGTGCCACTGCCCCGAGCTGAAGCTCATCAAGATCTACTGCTGACCGGAAGGGACCCCCCTGTCGTGCGCAAGCCCCTCTCGTTCCTGCTCGTCGCCACGGCCGCGGCCGCGGCGTTCGGCCTCGCCCCCTCCGCCAGCGCGGTGTGCGGCGGCGGCCAGCCCGGCGAGGCCTGCTACTGCCCCGACGGCGACCTCGTGAACATCAAGAACGTCGTGGTGGTCCGCAGCCCCGTCAACTGCTAGGGCGTGTCTCGTGGGTCCGGATCGTCGCGAGCGGCGTCCGGGGCGGCGGATCGCACGGCGGCGGAGCCGTCGATCGCGGCGCTATCGGCGGCTCCGACAACGCCGCGAGGTGCCGGCACGGGTGCCGCGCAGCAGATCCGGGACTCGCGAGATACGTCCTGGTCGCTCGTCCCGGGCTCGGTCGTGCCCGCCACGTAGGGTGGTGGGCATGACCGAG
Source organism: Frankiaceae bacterium (assembly GCA_035940575.1). Lineage (GTDB taxonomy): Bacteria > Actinomycetota > Actinomycetes > BP-191 > BP-191 > BP-191. Next base: position 34,396 of record DASZER010000053.1, read on the forward strand.
CTCGACGCGTTCGCGGCTCGGTACGAGTTCCCCCTCGACGAGTTCCAGGTCACCGCCTGCCGCGCGCTCGAGGCCGGCAAGGGCGTCCTCGTCGCCGCCCCGACCGGCGCCGGCAAGACCGTCGTCGGCGAGTTCGCGGTCCACCTCGCGATCGCGACGGGCACCAAGTGCTTCTACACGACGCCCATCAAGGCGCTGTCGAACCAGAAGTACGGCGACCTGCTCGCCCGCCACGGCGCCTCGTCCGTCGGCCTGCTCACCGGCGACAACGCCATCAACGGCGACGCCCCCGTGGTCGTGATGACCACCGAGGTCCTGCGCAACATGCTCTACGCCGGCTCCGACGCGCTGCGCGGCCTGGGCTACGTCGTGATGGACGAGGTGCACTACCTCTCCGACCGCTACCGCGGCGCCGTGTGGGAGGAGGTGATCATCCACCTGCCCCCGTCGGTACGGGTCGTGTCGCTGTCGGCGACCGTGAGCAACGCCGAGGAGTTCGCGGACTGGCTCGTCACCGTCCGCGGCCACACCAAGGTCGTCGTGGAGGAGCACCGGCCCGTCCCGCTCTGGCAGCACGTCCTCGTCGGCAGCCGGATGTACGACCTGTTCGCCGAGGAGGGCGGTACCGGCCGCGCGGCCGTCAACCCTGCGCTGCTGCGTACCCAGCGCGAGGAGCGCATCGCCGCCGACTGGGGCCCGAAGCGCCCGCAACGGGGCGGGCACCGGCCGCGCAGCGGGGTCGCCGTGCCGAGCCGCGTCGACGTCATCGACAAGCTCGACCGCGAGGGGCTGCTGCCGGCGATCACGTTCATCTTCAGCCGCGCCGGCTGCGACGCCGCGGTGCAGCAGTGCCTCCGCGCCGGCGTGCGGCTCAACTCGCAGGAGGAGCGCGAGCGCGTACGCGAGTACGTCGAGCTGCGGTGTGCCGAGCTGCCCGACGACGACCTCGGGGTCCTCGGCTACTACGAGTGGCTCGACGGCCTCGAACGCGGCGTCGCCGCCCACCACGCGGGCCTGATCCCGACGTTCAAGGAGTGCGTCGAGGAGCTGTTCGTGCGCGGGCTCGTCAAGGCCGTGTTCGCGACGGAGACGCTGGCGCTGGGCATCAACATGCCCGCCCGCTCGGTCGTCCTCGAACGCCTCGTGAAGTGGAACGGCGAGACGCACGCCGACATCACGCCCGGCGAGTACACGCAGCTCACCGGCCGCGCGGGCCGGCGCGGCATCGACGTCGAGGGGCACGCGGTCGTGCTCTGGACGCCGGGGCTCGACCCGCTCGCGGTCGCGGGCCTGGCGTCGACGCGGACGTACCCGCTGCGCTCGTCGTTCCGGCCGTCGTACAACATGGCCGTCAACCTCGTCGGCTCCGTCGGCCGCGAGCGCGCGCGGGCGCTGCTGGAGTCGTCGTTCGCGCAGTTCCAGGCGGACAAGGCGGTCGTCGGCCTCGCGCGCCAGGTCGCGCGCAACGAGGAGGCGTTGAAGGGCTACGCCGAGGCGATGACCTGCCACCTCGGCGACTTCGCGGAGTACGCCGGCCTGCGCGTCGCGCTCAAGAGCCGCGAGTCCGCGCTCGCCCGCGACTCGGCCGCGCAGCGGCGGCTCGACGCGGTGCGGTCGCTGGAGTCGTTGCGGATCGGCGACGTCGTCCGCGTCCCCGCCGGGCGCAGGGCGGGGCTCGCGGTCGTGCTCGACCCCGGCCTGTCGACGAGCGACGACCCGCGGCCGTTCGTGCTGCTGGAGGACCGGCAGGTCAAGCGGCTCTCGCTGGTGGACTTCTCCTCGGCGGTCGAGCCGATCGGTCGCGTGAAGGTGCCGCGCAACTTCAACGCGCGCTCCCCGCAGGCGCGCCGCGACCTCGTCTCGTCGCTGCGCTCGCTCGGGCTCGACGCGTCCGAGGGCAGGCCGCGGCGGCAGCGTTCGGACGCCGCCGACGACGCCGAGCTCGCGCGGCTCCGCAAGGAGCTGCGCAACCACCCGTGCCACGGCTGCGACGAGCGCGAGGACCACGCGCGGTGGGCAGAGCGGTGGCACAAGCTCCGCCGCGACACCGACGTCCTCGAGAGCAAGGTGCGCGGCCGCACCAACTCGATCGCGCGGACGTTCGACCGCGTCGTCGCCCTCCTGGAGTCTCTCGGCTACGTCGCCGCCGAGGAGGTCACGCCGAGCGGGCGGATGCTCGCGCAGGTCTACAACGAGGCCGACCTGCTCGTCGTGGAGTGCCTGCGGGCGGGGCTGTGGGACCGGCTCTCGCCGTCGGAGCTCGCCGCCTGCGTCTCCGTCCTCGTCTACGAGTCGCGCGGCCCCGCGGACAACCAGCCGCGCATCCCGGGCGGCAACGTCCGCACGACGCTGGACGACATGCTGGCCGTCTGGGAGCGGCTCAAGGCCGCCGAGCAGGACCAGCGACTGGACTTCCTGCGCGAGCTCGACCCCGGCTTCGCGTGGGCCGCGCACCGGTGGGCCGGGGGAGCGCGGCTGGAAGCTGTCTTGCGAGAGTCCGACCTGACGGCCGGAGACTTCGTACGATGGGTGAAGATGCTCATCGACCTGCTCTCGCAGGTCGCCGAGGTCGCGGCGGAGGACTCACCGGTCCGCGCCACCGCGAGGTCGGCTCTGGGGGCGTTGCGACGGGGCGTGGTGGCGTACTCGTCGGTGGTCTAGGGGGGACTCCATGCGTCGCAGCGCTCTCGTCGTGGCACTGGCCGCGGCTCTCGTCGGCGCGCCCGCCGTGCCGGCGTACGCCGCGCCCGAGAACTGCACCGAGGAGGTGCGCGCCGTCCGCGGCACGCAGCCGACGCTCGCGCAGGTGGACGGATGGCTCGCCGCGGCCGCGACGGAGCACGGCGTCCCCGTGTCGATCCTGCGGGTGATCGCGTACAAGGAGTCGACGTGGCGGCAGTTCGCCGCCGACGGCTCGCCGCTCATCTCCTCCGACGGCGTCTGCGGCGTCGGCATCATGCAGGTCACCGCCGACGGGCGCGCGGACGCGGTTCTGCTCGCCTCCGACGGCGAGTACAACGTCCGCGCCGGCGCCGCGATCCTGAAGCAGAAGTGGGCCGTGAGCCAGGAGACGGCGCCGCCGAACGGCTACGCGGCCGACGACCCCGACGTCGTCGAGAACTGGTACTACGCGATCTGCCTCTACAACGGCTGCCCAGGCAACACCGACGACTCCTACGTCGTGGACGCCGCGAAGTACCTGCACGACCCGTTCCGCTACCTGCCGCCGGTCACGGCGTTCCGCACCTACCTCCGCCCGGCCGGCTTCACGAAGCCGGTCGACGTCAAGCCCGCCTACGTCTTCCCCGGCGCGTTCCAGGCGCGGTGGACGGCGAGCGGCGGCGAGTTCGTGTTCTACGACCACACGACCGGCACCGTCACCGACGTGGTGCCCGCGCGGGTGCACCGCGCGTCGGCGCCGCCCGTGGTGGCGTACCCGGCGCACTCCCTCGGCGTGGACGGGCCGGACGTCTCCTGCGTCCAGTGCGGGGGCTGGCGGCTGTGGGAGGGCGCGGGCCTGTCCGGCCGCGCCCACTGGACCAACTCGATCACCGGCTCGACGCCGCTGTCCAAGGCGACGTGGGCGTTCGGGGTGAGCGGGCGCTACCGCGTCGACGCGTACGTCCCCGCGCTCGGCGGCGAGACGCTCGGGAACGCGCGGTACACGCTCTCCGACGGCGCGACGGTCACCACCGTCACGCTCGGCCAGGACGTCGCCAAGGGCGGCTGGGTGACGCTCGGGGCGCGGGCGTTCAACGGCCCGGCGAGCGTCACGCTCGGCGACACCAGCGACGTCGCGGGGAAGAAGCTCGTGGCGGACGCCGTCCGCCTCGTGCCCGAGCCGATCCTCACGCTGCAGCGCGTCACGCCGGAGACGGCGACGTACGGCAACCAGGTCCGCCTCTACCTGACGCTGCGCTACGCCAACGGCGAAGGCCTCGCGTACCGCTACGTCGCGCTGTACCGCCGCCCGACGGGCGGCGCGTGGCAGAAGATCGCGACCCTGCGGACGAGCGACGTCGGCGCGGCGGGCACGGTGCTGACCGCCGAGCGCAACGTCGAGTACAGCGCGACCTACACGCCCGGCTCGGGGGAGTACCTCGCCGCCGCGTCGAGCCCGATCGTCCGGCAGTACGTCACGCCGCGCATCCGCGCGGCCGTCTCGCCGAGCACGACGCGGGTCAGCGGCGACGCGACGACGCTCAACGCCTCGGTCGCCCCCGCGCACGCCGGCCACGCGGTGCAGTTCCAGCGGTGGGTCAGCGGGACGGGCTGGCGCACGGTCGCGTACGGGCGGCTGGACACCTACGGCCGCGCCGCGTGGGCGTTCCGGCCGTCCTACGGCGGGGCCTGCGGCACGTCGCAGGGGCAGCGCTACCGCGTGTACAAGCCCGCCGACCACGACCACGTCGCGGGCGCCTCGGCGCCGGTCGACATCGTGGTCCGCGCGCGCTGCTGACGCCGCGCGGCTAGCCTTCGCCCCGTGTCGGTCGCGGAGGCTCTGGGGTCGTTGATCGGGGCGGACCGCGTGCGCGCGGACGAGGCCGAACGCCGCGCCCACGCCCGCGACTGCTGGCCGCGCCTCGCCCTCGCCGAGCGCTGCGGCGTCCCCGCGCCCGCTCCCGACGTCGTCGTACGCCCGCTCTCGACCGCCGAGGTCGCCGCCGTCCTGCGCTGGGCGTCCTCCGCAGGCGTGCCCGTGACCCCGTACGGCGCGGGCTCCGGCGTCGTGGGCGGCGCCGTCTCGGTGGACGGTGGTGTCTCACTCGACCTTTCGGGACTGACCGGTCTCGTATCTCTGGACGAGGAGTCCGGGGTCGCGGCGTTCCTGGCCGGGACGCTCGGCCCCGACGTCGAGGGCGCGCTCAACCCGCTCGGCTGGACGGTCGGCCACTTCCCGTCCTCGATCATGTGCTCGACGGTCGGCGGATGGGTCTCCGCGCGCGGCGCGGGGCAGCTCTCCACGCGCTACGGCAAGGCCGAGGACCTGGTCGTATCCCTGGAGGCGGTGCTTCCCGACGGCACGGTCTGGCGGACGCTGCCGGCGCCGCGCACGGCGGCAGGGCCCGACGTGTGGCGGCTGCTCGCGGGGGCCGAGGGGACGCTCGGCGTGGTGACCGAGGTGACGTTGCGGCTGTCGCCGCTGCCGGTGCGGCGGGTCTTCGGCGGCTGGCTGTTCGATTCGATACGAGACGGTCTCGTATCTCTGCGCGAGGTGATGCGGACGGGCGCGCGACCGGCCGTGCTGCGCCTCTACGACGAGCTGGACACGACGCTCGTGCTCGGCCGCGAGGGCGGGTCGCTGCTCGTGACGGTCTGCGAGGGCGACCCCGACGTCGTGGCGGCGGAGGAGGCGGTGATCCGGCGGGCGTGCGCGGCGGCACGGGACCTGGGCCCTGAGCCGGGCGAGCACTGGTGGGCGCACCGCTACGACGTGTCGTTCAACCTGCCGCGCGTGCTGTCCGGGCAGCTCCTCGGCCCGAACGGCGTCGCCGACACGATCGAGGTGGCGGCGCTGTGGTCGCGGCTGCCGCACGTGTACGACGCGATGAAGGCGGCGATGTCGGAGCACGCGACGGTGGTGTTCGCGCACGTGTCGCACTGCTACCCGGAGGGGGCGTCCATCTACTGGTCCTTCGCGTTCGACGCGGCGTCGCCCGAGGAGGCGCTGGCGCGCTACGACGCGGTGTGGGCCGCGGCGATGACGTCGTGCCGCGACGCGGGCGGGACGATCGGGCACCACCACGGCGTGGGCCAGGCGCGGGCGCCGTGGCTCGCCGAGGAGATGGGCGCGGGGCACGCGATCCTGCGCGCGGTGAAGGCCGCGGTGGACCCGGCCGGCGTCCTCAACCCGGGGAAGCTGGGCCTGTGACGCTCCCCACGATCACGCAGAACGCCGCGCCGCGGCCGCCGCACGACGACCGGCTGGCGCAGGCGGGGCTGTGCTCGCTCTGCCCGAAGCTCTGCCGCCCGACCTGCCCCGTGCAGAACGGCACCGGCCGCGAGTCGGCGGCGCCGTGGCGGATCAGCGACGCGGTCGTGCGCGGTGTGGCTGACGGGTGGACGCTGCCGCTCGCGGAGCAGGTCGCGCAGTGCACCGGGTGCGGCGCGTGCGGCGAGCCGTGCCTGCCGGGCACGAACCTGCCCGAGGAGTCCCGCGCCGCCCGCGCGGCGGCGGCGGAGGCGGGCGCGCTGCTTCCGGCGGCCGAGCGGCTGCGCGAGCGGATCGCGGCGACGGGCTCGCCGCGCCGGGTGCGGCGGCCCGCGCGCGCCGGCACGCGAGGCGGCGCGGGCGACCTCGCGCGCGGCAGCGGCCGCGCGGCCACGGTGCTGCTCGCGGGCTGCCCCGCCCCGGACGAGGTGGAGGAGGCGGCGCTGGCGCTGTTCGCGGCGGCGGGGGAGGAGGTACGCACCGTCGACGCGTGCTGCGGCGCCGTAGCCGAGGATCTGGGCCTCGCCCCGGAGGCGGCGGCGCTGCGCGCGGGATGGGACGAGGCCGTCGGGGGCGCGGACGTGGTCGTGGCGTCGCCGTCGTGCGCGCGGCGGCTGGGCGCGCACACGGCCGTCGAGTGGCTGGCGGAGCGGCTCGACCGGCTGGCGTTCGAGCCGGTGGGGGGCGCGGTCGCGTGGCACGCGCCGTGCACGCTGACGCGCGTGCTCGGGGTGACAGAGGCGCCGTTGCGGATCCTGGCGGCGCTCGGCGTGGAGGTACGCGAGCCCGCCGCGACGGGGCGCCGGACGCGGTGCTCGGGCGCGGGCGCGGCGTACCCGCTGGTCGACCGCGAGGGCGCGGAGGCGGTGGCGGCGGTGCGCCGCGCGGAGCTGGCCGCGCTCGGCGCGCCGGTCGTGACGGCATGCCCGTCGGCGGCGCGCGCGCTCGACGCGACGGAGCTGCTGGTTCTGGCCGCGGGTAGGCTCGCCCGCTGATGGCGCACCCCCTCGGCGAGCTCGTGCTGCTCGTTCCCGACGACGACCCCGCGCACCCCGAGCAGCTCGCGGAGCTGGCGGCGACGCTGCGCGCGCGCGGCCTCGCGTACCGGCTCGCACCGCTCGGCCGCGACCCGCTGCGCGTCGCGACGCGCGAGGTCGAGCGCGGCGGGCGGCTGCTCGTGCACTGCGGCGGGCAGGCGTCGCTCGTGCGGTGGCTGCCGGTCGCGGTCGACACCGACGTCGTCGTCGGGCTGTTCCCCGGCGGGGCGAGCAACGACTACGCGCGCACGTTCGGGCTGACGATGCCGGGGGAGGCGTACGCGATCCTCCTCGAGAGCCCGCGCGTGATCCGCGCCGACGTCGGGGTCGCGCGGGTGGGCGGGCGCGAGACGTACGTGTTCAACCACGCCGTCGTCGGCCTCACCGCCGCCGCGTCGGGCGGGCGGACGCGCGTGGGGCGGCTCTCGCGCTGGTACCGCGCCATGGCGACCCACAAGCCGACGCGCTACGACGTCGACATGACGTTCGCGGAGTACCACGCCGAGGCGACGCAGGTGAGGGTCGCGAACGGCCAGTACGCGCTCGACGGCTACTACGTCGCGCCGGCCGCGCTGCCCGACGACGGCGCGTGGGACGTGCAGGTGTGGGCGGGGCCGCGCACGCTGCCGTTCACCCTCCAGCCGACGATGCTGCGCGGCGAGCACCTGCCGAACGAGCACGTGACCCAGTGGCGCCAGAAGCGCGTCTCCGTCGAGGCGACGCCGCCCGCCCCCGTCGCGGTGGACGACGTCGTCGTCGGCACGACGCCCGCGTCGTTCGAGCTCATCCCGAAGGCCCTGCGCATCAAGATCTAGAAGCTGGCGTCCGTCTGGAATTCGTACGTGTACGCCCCCTTGCTGCACGGGTCGTTCGAGACGAGCTGCACGGTCACGGTGCGGCCGGTCTCCACGCCGTTCGCGAAGCCCTGGAGCGAGCCGATCACCTTGCCGCCGCGGAACAGCGTGAACGTGAACGACGCCGAGTGGGCGTCGGCGTTGGTGTTGCGGATGCGCGCGGTGCCCGACCAGTCGCCGTACTCGCAGCCCGCGGTGAGCGACTGGGCCTCCCACCCCTCGTCGAGACGCGGGTTGGTCGACGGGCGAGGGGTGGGCGAGGGCGGCCGCGTCGTGGGCGAGGCGGACGGCGTGACGTAGACGGTCACGGTCGGCGCCGGGCGCGCCTCCGCCTCGCGGGCGCGGCGCTCGGCCGTCGCGAGCCGCGCGCGCAGGTCGGCGTCCCCGTCGCTCGACGACCCGGTCGAGGTGGTGGCGCCGAGGCCGGCGCCGACGACGAGCGCGGCCATCACGTGCACCCAGTGGCGCCGCCAGAACGGACGCGCCGCCGCGAGCGGCTCGGGCAGCATCGGGTCGGTCATGCGGGCTCCCCCCTCGGGAAGGTGACGTCGCGGGCAAGTCTGGCTCCCGCGTCAAGTACGGGCCGTGCCGCGCCGATCCGGAAGGCGATGGCGACGATCCTGCCCGACGCGCCGCCGCCGCGTTCGCCGCTGGCGGCGGCGCGGTTCGCGCTGCCCGGGCCGAGGGTCGTCGCGTACGTCCTCGCGGTGCTCGTCGCGGGCCTCGCGCTCGCCGCCGGTGCCCGCGCGTGGACCGGACGCGTGCCCGCCGCCGACGAGCCCGGCGGGCGGCAGCGGCCGCTGACGACGTGGGCGAGCCTGCCCGCGTCGGACACGATGCCGGCGTTCCGGATCGAGCTCCCTGAGCAGCCGCACACGCTGGCGGCGCCCACGGGGGAGAGCCCGACGATCCTGTCGTCGTACCTGGGCGGCGAGGCGGGCGCGCGGGGTGTGCTGCTCCTCGTGCGCTTCGACGGCGTCGCCAGCGCGCGCGAGTCGATCGACGGCATCGGCGGCGGCCGGCTCGACGTCGGGCCGGTCCGCCGCGTGTCGGTGGCCGGGCGCCCGGCGTACACGCGGGACATGGCCGTCGGGGAGCGGGTCGTGCACGAGTACCGCTTCGAGGTGGACGGGCGGGTCTACGGCTTCGGGATCCTCTGCGACAGCGGCGACGACGCGTGCCGCGACACCGGGCTCGCGGCGATGGCGACGTTCGAGATCGGGTAGGGCGAGACACGCCCTAGAGACCCAGGACGCCGCGCTCGCGGCGGACGGCGGCCTCGTACGACGCCACCTGCGCGTCGGCCCACGCGGCGTCGCGCCCGGTCTCGGCGGCGAGCAGCGCGGCCGCGCGCGGCGCGGCGGGCAGGGCGGCGTCGCGGGCGCGCAGCGCGAGCCGCGTACGCCGCGAGAACACGTCGTCCAGCGTCGCCGCGCCCTCGTGCCGGGCGGCGTACACGACCTCCGCCTCGACGTGGCACGCCGCGTCCGACAGCGGCGTCACGAGGCCCGTGTCGACCGCGAGCGCGACGACCGACGCGGCCGCCTCGCCGTGCTGGTGCACGAGCGTCTCCGCGAGCTCCTGGCCGCCGACACCGACGGACACGCACGCGGCCGCGACCTCGGCGACGACGTCCTCGTACGGCCGCGCGGAGCCGAGGTGGATCGAGTCCGTACGGCATGGCGCCCGCCGCCCGTCGCGCGACACGATCCGGTCCACGACGTCCTTCGCCATCCGGCGGTACGTCGTCAGCTTGCCGCCGGTGATCGTGAGCATCCCGCCGGGACCCTCGGACAGCGCGTGCCGCCGCGACATGTCGCTCATCGACTCGCCGTCGCCGCGCAGCAGCGGCCTGCAGCCCGCCCACGCGCCGACGACGTCGGAGGCCGAGAGCCCGAGCCGGAACAGCGCCTCCGCCGCCGACAGCACGTACGTCACGTCCTCCTCCTCGACGCCGACCGCGTCGAGGGGCCCGTCGTACGCCGTGTCGGTCGTGCCGAGGATCGTCTGCCGCCCCCACGGGATCGCGAACATGCTGCGCCCGTCGCCCTGCCGCGACGGCATCAGGATCGCGGTGCGGTCGAGCGGCACCCGCGACCGCGGCACGACGAGGTGCACGCCCTTGCTCGGCCGTACGAGCGGGACGTGGCCCGCGATCTCCTGGCCGAGCAGCGTGTCGACCCAGACGCCGGTGGCGTTGACGACGTGGCGGGCGCGGACGTCGTACGTCCCGCCGGCCAGCCTGTCGACGACGGTCACGCCGGCCGCGCGGCCGTCGCCGCCGACGAGCAGCGACGTCGCCTCGGTGTACGTCAGCACGACGGCGCCGAAGCGGCGCGCGGCGACGACGTTGGCGAGGACGAGGCGCGCGTCGTCGGTCGCGCAGTCGCCGTAGACGTACGCCCTGTCGAGGCCGCTCGACGCGAGCGCGGGCGCGCACTCCACGGCCTCGGCGGCGGTGCGCCGCTCGTGGCGGCGGACGTTGCGCCAGCCGGCCAGGACGTCGTACGTCGTCAGGCCGAGCCCGACGAGGCGCACCCGCTCGGTGTCGTCGAAGATCGGGTACAGGAAGTCCATCGGGCGGACGAGGTGCGGCGCGAGGCGCTGCAGCAGCTCGCGCTCGTTGACGCCTTCGTAGACGAGGCCGAAGTCGTAGTTCTCGAGGTAGCGCAGGCCGCCGTGGATGAGCTTGCTGGACTTGCTGGACGTGCCGCTCGCGAGGTCGCCGCGGTCCACGACGACGACCGAGAGCCCGCGCGACGCCGCGTCGAGGGCGACGCCCGCGCCGGTCGCGCCCGCGCCGACGACGAGCACGTCGACCTCGCCCGCGCACGCGTCCGCGACGTCGGCCGAGCGGTGCAGGACGGAGAACGGCCTCACGCCGGGCACACCCGCCGCAGCACGTCGAGCAGGCGGTTCAGCGGGCTGTCGAGGCCCCACCGGTCGGACAGCGCGACGAGGTCACTGGGCGAGCGGGGCGTGGCGCAGAGGGCGTCGTCGTAGTCCGGCAGCGGCACGTCGCGCGCCACCTCCACGACGGTCTTCGCCGCCTCGACGTACGCGCGCGCCGCCTGCACCTTCGGGGCGCCGCCCTCCGCGAGCATCGCGTCGACGGTGCCGTAACGAGTGACGAGCTGCGCGGCCGTCTTCTCGCCGATGCCGGGAACGCCCGGCAGCCCGTCGGACGGGTCGCCGCGCAGCAGCGCGAAGTCGGCGTAGGAGCGCCCGGGGATGCCGTACTTGTCGCGGACGAACGCCTCGTCGACCACGGCGAGGTTCGACAGGCCCTTCTGCGTGTACAGCACGCGCACGCCGCGGGCGTCGTCCACGAGCTGGAACAGGTCGCGGTCGCCCGTCACGACCTCCACCGGGATCTCCGACGCGCAGGCGATCGTGCCGATCACGTCGTCGGCCTCGTAGCCGTCCGCGCCGAGGACCACGATGCCCATCGCCGCCAGCACCGCCTCGATGACGGGCACCTGCGGCGAGAGCAGGTCGGGCACCTCCTCGGTGTTGCCGGTGGCGACGCGGTGCGCCTTGTACGACGGCAGCAGCGACGTGCGGAACGCCGGCCGCCAGTCGTTGTCCATGCACGCGACGAGGTGCGTCGGGCGGCGCTGCTCGACGAGGCGGGCGATCATGTCGATCAGCCCGCGCACGGCGTTGACCGGCTCCCCGGCGGGGGAGCGCACCGAGTCCGGGACGCCGTAGAACGCCCGGAAGTACAGCGACGGCGTGTCCAGGACCATCCGCAACGAGCCCACCGCCGAAGACTCCCACGACAGACCACCTCGACCCGTGGGAGACACCGTGGAAGGCATCGACAACGGCCGCAGGCTCGCGCTGGCGATCGGCGCGGCGTACGTGCTCGTGGGGCTGGTCGGCTTCGCCGTGACCGGCTTCGACGACTTCGCCGGGCCGACCGACGAGCGGCTGCTCGGCGTCTTCGGGCTCAACCCGCTGCACAACGTCGTGCACCTGCTGATCGGCTTCGGCGGGCTCGCGCTGTGGCGGCGCGTCGACACCGCGAAGGCGTACGGCGCCGCCCTCGTCGCCGGCTACGGCGCGACGTTCCTCTACGGCCTCGCCGTCTCGGGCAGGGACAACGCCGCGAACTTCCTGAGCATCAACGCCGCCGACAACGGCCTGCACCTCGTGTCCGCCCTCGCCGGCGTCGCGATCCTGATGCTGCTGCCGAAGCGGGCCACTACCCTGGCGGCATGACGCTGTTCCCACCCGACCGCCTCGCCAGGGCGGCGTCCGTCGCGGGCGACGCCGGGCTCGACGCGCTCCTCGTCACGCCCGGCGCGGACCTGCGCTACCTGACCGGCTACGACGCGCTCCCGCTGGAGCGGCTGACCTGCCTCGTCGTGCCGCGCGACGGCGCCGCGACGCTCGTCGTCCCGAACCTCGAACGCCCCCGCGCCGAGTCCTCTCCCGCAGGCGCCCTCGGCATCGAGATCGTGGGGTGGGACGAGACCGAGGACCCGTACGCCCTCACGGCCGGCCTGGTGAAGGGCGCCGAGCGCGTCGGCATCTCCGACCGCACCTGGCTGATGCACGCGCTGCGCTGGCGCGACGCGCTGCCCGACACCCGCCAGGAGCTCGCGGGCAGCGCCCTGCGCGCGCTGCGGATGCGCAAGACGGCCGAGGAGGTCGAGGCGCTGCGCGAGGCCGCGCGGATCATCGACGGCGTCCAGGAGCAGATCCAGGGCATGCGCCTCGCCGGCCGCACCGAGCAGGAGGTCGGCCGCGACATCTCCGACGCGATCCTCGCGGGCGGCAACGTCCGGGTGAACTTCGTCATCGTCGGCTCGGGCCCCAACGGCGCCAGCCCCCACCACGACGTGGGCCCGCGCGTGATCGAGCGCGGCGACGCGGTGGTGTTCGACATCGGAGGGACGACGCCCGACGGGTACTGCTCGGACATCACGAGGACGTACGTCGTCGGGGAGGTGCCCGACGGGTTCGATCGCCTCTACGCGGTCCTGCAGGAGGCGCAGGCCGCCGCGTGCGACGCCGTGCGCCCCGGCATCACGGGCGAGGCGCTCGACGCGGTCGCGCGCGACGTCATCGCCGATGCCGGCTACGGCGAGCACTTCGTCCACCGCACGGGCCACGGCATCGGGCTCGAGGAGCACGAGGAGCCGTACATCGTCGACGGCAACGCCGAGGCGTTGGAGCCGGGCATGGCGTTCTCGATCGAGCCGGGCATCTACCTCCCCGGCCGCTACGGCGCCCGCATCGAGGACATCGTCGTCTGCACCGACGACGGCGGCGAGCGCCTCAACCTCGTCACCCGCGACCTGCTCGTCCTGGAGGCCTAGGTGATGACTCCGGAGGCCGAGGCGCTGCTCGACCTGACGCGCGAGCTCGCCGACAAGGAGCTGGCGCCGCGCGCGGCGGAGTTCGAGGAGCGCGGGGAGTTCCCGCGCGAGGTGTTCCGCACGCTCGGGCGCGCGGGGCTGCTCGGGCTGCCGTACCCGGAGGCGTACGGCGGCGCGGATCAGCCGTACGAGGTCTACCTGCAGGTGCTCGAGACGCTCGCGTCGCGCTGGCTCGCGGTGGGCCTCGGCGTGAGCGTGCACACGCTCGCCTGCTTCCCGCTGTTCGCGTACGGCACCGAGGAGCAGCGGCAGAAGTGGCTGCCGGAGAGGCTCGGCGGCGAGCTGCTCGGCGCGTACTGCCTCTCCGAGCCGGGCTCGGGCTCCGACGCGGCCGCGCTGTCGACGCGCGCGGTGCGCGAGGGCGACGAGTACGTCGTCAACGGCGTCAAGGCGTGGGTCACGCACGGCGGCGAGGCCGACTTCTACAACCTCATGGTCCGCACGTCCGACGACGGCGCGCGCGGCATCTCGACGCTGCTCGCGCCGTCGGACACGCCGGGCCTCAAGCCGGCCGCGCCCGAGCGCAAGATGGGCATGAAGTCGTCCACGACCGCGCAGGTCGTCCTCGACGACGCGCGGGTGCCGGCCGAGCGGCTCCTGGGGGAGGAGGGCGTCGGGTTCCGCATCGCGCTGTCGGCGCTCGACGGCGGCCGCCTCGGCATCGCCGCCTGCTCCGTCGGCCTCGCGCAGGGCGCGCTCTCGGCGGCGTTGGAGTACGCGAAGGTGCGCTCGCAGTTCGGCAAGGCGATCGTGGACTTCCAGGGCGTGGCGTTCATGCTCGCGGACATGGCGACGCAGGTGGAGGCGGCGCGCTCGCTGTACCTGTCCGCCGCGCGCAAGCGCGACGCGGGGGAGCCGTACGGCCGCGACGCCGCGATGGCGAAGCTGTTCGCGAGCGACACCGCGATGCGCGTCGCGACCGACGCGGTGCAGGTGCACGGCGGCTACGGCTACGTGGTCGAGTACCCCGTCGAGCGCTACATGCGCGAGGCGAAGGTGCTGCAGATCGTCGAGGGCACCAACCAGGTCCAGCGCCTCGTCATCTCCCGCAGCCTCGTCAAGGACGGGGTCTAGTCGCCGACGACGGCGACGAGCATCCCGTCCCAGCCCTTCACTCCGACCATCTGCAGGACGGTCGCCGCCAGCCTCGGCTGGCCCGCGACCCACTCCAGCGCCGCCCGCGTGCCGCGCGCGTTGTCGTCGTCGGGCGCCAGGATCGCGCCCTGCCGCACGACGTTGTCCAGCACGATCACCGTGCCGGGGCGCGACAGGCGCAGGGCCTCGGTGAGGTACGTCACGTTGCCCGGCTTGTCGGCGTCGACGAAGACGAGGTCGAACGGCCCCTCCAGCGTCGCGAGCGTCTCCGCGGCAGGGCCGACGAGGACGTCCGCGGGCAGGCCCTCGAGGTTGGCCCGGGCCACCGACGCGTGGTGCTCCGAGACCTCCAACGTCACGAGCGTGCCGCCGGGAGGCAGCGCGGAGGCGAGCCAGCGGGCGCTGTAGCCGGCCAGCGTGCCGACCTCGAGGACCCGCCGGGCGCCGGTGAGGCGGACGAGCAGGTGCAGCAGCTTGCCCTGCGGCGCGGACACCGCGATGTCCGGCAGGTCGGCGGTCTCGACGTGCGGATCGTCCGGGATGAGCAGGTCCGTCACGAAGCGGTCGACGTCGGCCCAGGCGCTGTCCATGTGCCCATTCAAGCCGTACGGCGTTCCTGCCGATGGGGACACTGTCCCGCCGACCACCGGCGGGGCGGGCGAGACACGAAGATCCGGGAAGTCCTCACCGACGCGGCGCTCCCACCCGAGCACCGCGCACGGAGACAATTCGGTCGCCTAGACGGCCCGGGGAGTGAGTGGCGAGACCGGCTCGTCCGAGCAACGGGCCCGGCGCATCCGCGCCGGTCCAGTACCTCGGACGGGAGCAGCAATGAGCACCATCGCAGTGCGCAGGACGTCCGCCGTCCTGCTCGCCACGCTGCTTGCGGTCGTGGCCTGCTACACCGCGTTCGCGCGCGACGCGAAGGCGGCCGTACGACCGGCGCTCCCGAACGCCGCGTCCGAGGACCCGGGGAAGTCGCACGCCCCGGAGATCGCCTCGGGCGTGAAGTTCGTCAAGAACGCCGACGGGTCGGTCACCCAGACCCGGTAGCACGGAGACGAGAGGGCTGCTCCGCGCGGGCGGCCCTCTCTCCGTGTCCGGGGGCCGCTACGCTCGCGCCGTGGAGGAGACCGACGCCGAGATCGTCAGGCGGCTCGCGCGCGACGGGCGGATGAGCTTCACCGACCTCGCGAAGGCCACCGGCCTCTCCGTCTCGGCCGTCCACTCGCGGGTGCGCCGCCTCGAGCAGCGTGGCGTCATCAAGGGCTACCGCGCCGACCTCGACGCCGAGTCGCTGGACCTGGCGCTGACGGCGTTCGTCTCGATCAAGCCGATCGACCCGGCCGCGCCGGACGACGCTCCCGAACGTCTCGCGCACCTGTCGGCGATCGAGGCCTGCCACAGCGTCGCGGGCGACGAGTCGTACATCCTCAAGGTCCGCGTCGCGTCGCCGGCGGCGCTGGAGGCGTTGCTCCAGGAGATCCGCGGCGCCGCGAACGTCAGCACGCGGACGACGGTCGTGCTCTCGACTCCGTACGAAGGCAGGCCGCCTCCGTTCTAGAACGGCGCCATCGGGGCTATCCTGCCTGAATCCCCTCGAAAGCCCCGGAGCCCCCCATGAAGCGCACCCTGTCGCTCAAGCGCGAGAGCCTCGCCGTCCTCACCACCGAGGAGATGGCGCGCGTGTTCGCCGGCGAGAGCGAGCCGATGCCGACCCCGGCCGGGTTCACCCGCGGGATCGTCGGCTGCCTGACCCTGCCCGAGACCCGGTTCGCCTGCTAGCCACCCCTCACCAAGGAGCCCCCCGTGAAGCGATCCCTGTCCCTCAAGCGCGAAGCCCTCGTGGCGCTGACGACCGACGAGATGACGTTCGTCGGCGCCGGCGAGTCCGGGCCGCAGCCGACCCCGCCGGTGTGGTTCACCAAGACGCTCGCCGCCACCGGCTGCGTCACCTCCCTGGCCGGCTGCTAGAAGCCCGTGAAGCGCACCCTCTCGCTGCGGCGCGAGTCCCTCGCCGAGCTGTCCCAGGACCAGCTCGCCGGGGTCAACGGCGCCGCCGTCTCGCTCCCGAACGTCCTGTGCGCCGTGATCGAGCCGTCCGGCCAGTACCAGTGCACCTGGCAGCCCACCCGCTGCCTCTGCCCCTAGGAGAGCCACGCCCCATGAAGCGCAGCCTGTCCCTCAAGCGCGAGTCGCTCACCGCCCTCACCAGCGGCGAGCTCGGCTCCGTCGCTGGCGCCGCCCAGGCCGTCACGACCCCGGTGACGCAGTGCGCGCCGGTACGCACCCTCGACGTCGGCGAGTGCGCCGCGATCAGCGACGCGCACACCTGCGTCGACTGCCTCACCCGCTTCTGCTGAACGGAGCCCCCTCGTGAAGCGCAGCCTCACCCTCAAGAGCGAGTCCCTGGCGGACCTCACCGCCGACGAGCTCGGCGACGTCCGCGGCGCCCAGGCGCTGCCGACGACGCCGGTCGGCGTGTGCGACCCGTTCGAGACCCTCCGCGCCACCCGCTGTTTCTGCCCGTAGTCCCCACCCCCAAGGAGATCCGTTGAAGGAGCCCCGCCGTCTCTCGCTCGCGCGAGAGTCGCTCGTCGACCTCACCCCGGCCGACCTCGCCGCCGTCCAGGGCGGCGTCCAGGCCATCACCAAGCAGCCGTGCACGTTCTCTGCGCTCTGCCAGATGACGTTCAACACCTGCGACTGCGTCCAGTGACCCGCCGCCTCTCGCTGAAGAGCGAGTCCCTGACCGAGCTGACGACCCAGGACCTGCGCGGCGTCGTCGGCGGCGCGCGCATCCTCACCGACAAGATGACGGAGTGCCTCACGCCGATCATCGACCCGCCGAGCAACACGCACGTGTGCTCGGACGAGTGCTTCCTGTAACGGGCACGCCCACCGACCCGAGGAGAACGGCATGAAGCGACACCTGACCCTGCACCGCGAGGCGCTCGCGGAGCTCACGTCCGACGAGCTCGGCAACGTCGCGGGCGGCGCCCAGACGGTGCAGGGCAACACCTGCCCGCTGCTCGCCTGCGTCACCGGCATCCTGTCGAACGACTGCGTGACCCACACCTGCTGTACCGGCTCCGCGTCCTGCTACTAGCCGGCGCGCAGACCCCGAGGAGACACCGATGAAGCGTTCCCTCTCGCTGCGCCGCGAGGCGCTCAGCGAGCTCACGTTCGACGAGCTCGGCCACGTCGCCGGCGGCGCCGCCACCGGCCAGGGCGCGACGTGCCCGTTGAAGTACTGCGTCACCGGCGTCGTCTCGAACGGCTGCGCCACCGACTCCTGCTGCACGGGCTCCGCGTCCTGCTAGCGAGCACCGCCTAGGCGGTGACGGTACGGCCGCCGGTCACCTCGTCGGCCCTCGGGTACGTCCCGAGGACCCGGTCGGCGAGGTGGCCGGTGACGCCGTACCAGTACCTGTCGTCCCTGTAGTGGTGGAGCAGGTGCGCGCGGCGGATGCCGCGGTAGAGCCGCGAGCGGGGCGCGTAGTCGGTGTGGATCAGGTAGTGCGTCCACTCGTACGCCAGCGCCCCCGCGACCGCGCAGAGCACCAGCGTCCCGAGCCACCCCGCGCCGCGCGCGTACGCGAGCGCCCACAGCCCCGCGTCCACGGCGAACGTCGCCAGCAGGAAGCGCGCGTCCACGAACACGTGCGCGAGGTCCTTCGGGTCGTCGTGGTGGACGCGGTGCGTGTAGCCGACGTCGACCCGCCGCCCCGCGACCGTGAACGGCCGCAGGTGCAGGACGTTGACGTGCACCAGCCACTCCACGAACGGCTGCGCCAGCGCGACCGCGCCCGCCACCACGAGGTCGCCCGGACCGAGCCCGCCGAGGCCGAGCCGCAACGCCGCGCACGCCGCGAGCGCAGCCGCGAGCAGCCGCGCCGTGGGCCTGCGCGCGAACGTCGCGAACGCGTCGCGCAGCGGCAGGGCGGCCATACTCCAACGGTACGCCGGGCGCCCGGCCCGGACGCCGTACCGCGACAAGGAGCCCCCTCATGAAGCGCACCCTCACGCTGTCCCGCGAGCACCTCGCCGCCCTGACCGGCGACGAGCTCTCCGACGTGGTCGGCGCGGCCGCCGCCGCGATCACCGTCGACGGCAAGACGTGCCCGCTCATCGGCGGCTGCATCAACGTCTCCATGCCGCCGCGCTGCGAGTAGCCGCGCTCCAGGGCGCGGCGCCTTCCCAACCCGGGGCCGCGCCCCTACCCTCCTTGCTGTCCCGGGCCCCCGGGCAGACGGAAGGACCCCCTCATGGAGCGCGGCCTCGTCCTGCGTCGCGAGACCCTGGCCGCGCTCTCCGACGGCGACCTCGGCGCCGTCGCCGGCGGGACGTACTCCGCCGCCCTCACCTGCGGAGTCAGCTGCGCCGTCCGCACCTGCCTCGAGGCGTTGACCGAGACCACCCGCTACACCGACCACGTCCGCACCCTCGAACCCGCCGAGTGCCCGTCGCTCGGCTGCTAGCCAGGAGACCCCCGTGAAGAAGCGTTCGCTCTCCCTGCGCCGCGAGGCGCTCACCGACCTGTCGGCGTACGACCTCGGCGCGATCGCCGGCGGCGCGCAGACCGTCCAGGGCCCGACGTGCCCGCTGATCGGCTGCCTCACCGGCGTCATCTCCGACCAGTGCTACACGCGGCCCTGCCCCTCGATCGACTGCTAGTTCTCACCTGGAGTTCCACCCGAAAGCCTGTCGGTTGCCCCCGGGCGCGCCTACGCTCGGGGGGACGAGAGGTGGTGTCGCGATGCGTCGCGTCCGGGTCGGTGTGGTGCTCGCCATGGTCGCGGCTGCTGCCGCGGGAACGTCCGCGTCCGCGCGGCCGCCGGAGCGCGACGCGGGGAGCCCCGCGAGCGACGCCCGCGCCGCTGCCGTGGGCCGCGCCCTCGCCCGCCTCGGCGGCTCCGCCGCCGACTTCCGCGTGCGCGACGTCGTGCTCGACGCCGGCGGCGGGGAGCACGTGCGGTTCGACAGGTACTACGGCGGCCTCGAGGTGCTCGGCGGCGACCTCGTCGTGCACGGCGGCCGCGACGGGTCCTCGCGCGGCACGTCCGGGGGAGTGGGCGCGCTGCGCCTCTCGCGCACTCCCCGCGTCCCGGCCAGGGAGGCCGCCGCGATCGGCGCCCGCACGCTCGCGGGCTCGGCCGTCCGGGCGACGCCGCGCCTGGTCGTCTCCGCGCTGTCCGGCGCGCCCGTGCTGGCGTGGGAGACCGTCGTCGAGGGCACCTCGGCCGCGGGCGACCCGAGCGAGCTGCACGTCGTGGTCTCGGCGAACGACGGCCGCGTGCTCGACTCGTGGGACGGCATCGAGACCGTCGACGGCTCGGGCCACGCGCTCTACGTCGGCGACGTGACGCTGCAGACCAACGCCACCGCGACCGGCTACGAGCTGCGCGACACCTCGCGCGGCAACGGCTACACCACCGACCTGCGCGGCGCGACCTCCGGCATCGGCGCGATCTTCACCGGCGTCGACAACGACTGGGGCACCGGCGCCCACGGCTTCACCGGCACGGCCCGCGAGTCCGCCGCCGTCGACGCCCACTACGGCGTCGCCAGGACCTGGGACTACTTCAAGGCGTCGCACGACCGCCTCGGCATCGCCAACGACGGCAAGGGCACGTACAGCCGCGTCCACTACGGCAGCAACTACGACAACGCGTTCTGGTCGGACACGTGCTTCTGCATGACGTTCGGCGACGGCGACGGCTCCACCGACGGCCCGCTCGTGTCGCTCGACATCGCGGGGCACGAGATGACGCACGGCATCACGTCGCGCACCGCCAACCTCAAGTACAGCGGCGAGTCCGGCGGCCTCAACGAGGCGACGAGCGACATCTTCGGGACGATGGTGGAGTTCTCCGCGGGCGGCGCGTCAGACCCGGGCGACTACGGCATCGGCGAGGAGATCCTGCGGCCGTACACGGGCCAGGGGTTCAGGTTCATGTACCACCCGAGCCTCGACGGCGCCTCGCCCGACTGCTGGTCGAAGTCGCTCGGCCGCCTCAACGTCCACTACTCGTCGGGCGTCGCGAACCGGTTCTTCTTCCTGCTCGCCGAGGGCACGGCCTCGCCGCTCGGCGACGGGCTCGCCGGCTGCAAGGGCGCGCCTGCGGTGACCGGCCTCGGCCGCGACGCCGCGGCGCGCGTCTGGTACCGCGCGCTCACCGTCTACATGACCTCGCGTACCGACTACGTCGGCGCGCGGGCCGCGACGATCCGCGCGGCCACCGACCTCGGCTACTCCACCGCGACCGTCAAGGCCGCGTGGAACGCCGTCGCGGTGCCGGTGTCGACCTCGGGCTGACGCCGGCGGGCGACGGCCGCGGGGGTGGCGCGGGGCGGGTGCGTGTGGTTCCGTAGGTGACCCCTCACGCCCAGGAGCCCCTCGTGACCCGATCCCTGACGCTCAAGCGCGAGACCCTCACCCCGCTCACGGCGGCCGAGCTCGGCGGCGTCGCCGCCGGCGCCACCACCAACGCCATCACGGCCATCGGCCGTACCTGCCCCGTCCTCGAGTGCGCGGGCCTGGAGTCCTGGGTCGGCCACTGCCCGACCCTGCCCGAGTGCCCGTAACCCCTCGTCCAAGGAGCCCCCTCGTGAAGCGCACCCTCAGCCTCAAGCGCGACGTCCTCGCCGCCCTGTCCGACGACGAGCTGGCCGGCGTCGTGGCCGGTCAGATCCCGCCGACCACGCCGGTGTTCGAGTGCCTGCCGAGCCGCTACGTCCCCTGCACCGTCGCCACCGGCTGACGCCGTGACGCGCACCCTCACCCTGCGCCGCGAGTCCCTCGCCGACCTCACCCGCGACGAGCTCGCGGGCGTGGCCGGCGGTGCGGCCATCACGGTGCAGGGCCTGACGTGCAGGCTCGAGGACTGCCTGGTCGAGTCGGACTTCGGCCAGTGCTACTCCTGGCTCTGCTAGGAGGGCTAGGGACAGTCCCGCTCGTCGGGCAGCAGCGGGCGCAGCCCGAAGCGCCAGCTCTTCCCCTCGAACGTCCAGCGGGTCAGCGTGTTCGCCCGCCGCAGGTCCGGTAGCACGGTCGCCAGCGCGTCGCCGGTGACGACCGTGCACCGGCCCGCGGGCTTGTCAGCGCCCAGGGCCGGGTCGGCGCCCTTCCACGCCACGACCTGCTCCCTGAGCTGGGCGTCGCTCGCGTCGCGCACGTACGGCCGCGCGTAGACCGCGACGGCCGTCGGCTCGTACGCCTCGTCGTCGGGCCCGAGCGAGCCGTCGGTGAGGCTCGCCAGGAAGTCCCTGAGCCTCTTGCGCGCCGCGGCCTGCTCGGCGGTGACGCCGCCGTCGGCCTCGGAGAGCGCGTAGACCCGCAGGGTCACGGTGCCGCGCTCGTCGCTGAGGCGGAACACCGTCGTCGTCGCGTCGGCGACAGGCGGGTCGCCGTAGTCGCGCTCCTGCCCGTCCACGCCCGCCTCGCGCGCTCGCGCGGTCAGCCTGTCGATCGTGGCGGCGTCGACGCGGGTGACGCGCAGGTTCGGCATCGCGGCACCCGGATAGATCGCCGGGACCGGCCCCTCGGTGAGGACGCGGCCGTCGCCGTAGAGCGCCCACAGCGGCAGCGTCGAGATCGTCTCGCGCGGCAGGAGGCCGCCCACGCGCGTCACCGTCAGCACGGCGCCGTCGGCGGCGTAGGAGTGCGCGGGCGGGCTCGTCGTGTCGCTCGCGCGCGGCTGGACCGTGGTGGGGTCGGCGCAGGAGGCGAGGGCGAGCAGCAGCGGGACGGCGGCGAGGCGTCTCATGCGCGTGTGACGTCAGACCGCGAGGGCGGGTTCCGCCTGGCGCAGCCACCACTCGCGGCCGGCGGCGGGCAGCGTGCGGATCGGGTCGTAGTACTCGTAGCGTCGCGCGAGCGCGTCGGCGTCGTCGCGCTCGATCGAGGTGCGGTAGTTCTTGGTCCAGTACGAGATGCCGCGCTCGCGGTCGTACTCCGCGACCTGGTGCACCCAGCGCTTGCCGACGTACGGCACGTCGCACACGATCCGCGGCGTCGCGAAGCCCGGCAGGTACCCCATGATCGCGTGCTGGAGGTCCTGCGCCTCGGCGACCGAGACCCGCCAGTGCTCGGAGCTCGGGATCAGGTCGCACATGTAGAAGTAGTAGGGCATGACCTTCGCGGTATCGAGCAGCGCGAAGCACAGGTCGAGCAGGTCCTCGGACGTGGCGTTGACGCCGCGCAGGAGCACGCCCTGGTTGCGCACGTCGCGGATGCCGGCCTCGAGCAGCCGCTTCGCGGCCTTGGCCACCAACGGCGTCACGGAGTTGGCGTGGTTGACGTGCGTGTGCAGCGCGAGGTCCACGTCGTGCTCGAACGCCTTGCGCGCCAGGCGTTCCATGCCCGCGACGACGTCGTCCTGTAGCCAGTGCTGAGGCAGGCCCATGAGGCCCTTCGACGCGAGGCGGATGTCGCGGACGTTCGGGATCTCGATGAGCTTGGCGACGAACGTCTCGAGCTGGTGGAACGGCAGGTTGGCCACGTCGCCGCCCGACACGACGACGTCGCGCACCTCGGGGTGCGCGACGAGGTAGTCGAGCATGTCCTGGTGGCGGTCGGCCGGCTTCGCGCCGAACTTCAGCTTCGCCACCTGCGGCACGGAGTTGCCGACGAGGTCCATGCGCGTGCAGTGGCCGCAGTACTGCGGGCACGTCGGCAGCATCTCGGCGAGCACCTTGGTGGGGTAGCGGTGGGTCAGGCCCTCGACGGCCCACATCTCGTGCTCGTGCAGCGAGTCGCGCGTCGCGCGCGGGTGGCTCGGGAACTCCGCGTCGCGGTCGGAGAACGCCGGGAGCATGTACCGGCGGATCGGGTCGGCGCGCAGGTCGCTCTCGTCCATCGTGTTGAGCATCTGCGGCGGCACGAGGATCGACATCGTCGCCCGCTCGGCCTGGTCGCGCTCGATGTCGGCGAGCAGCGCGTCGTCCAGCGCGTCGCCGAAGACGGCCTTGAGCTGCGCGAGGTTCTTCACGCAGTGGGACCGCTGCCACTGCGCGGACTCCCACTCCGCGCGCGTGACGTCGCGGAAGCCCGCGAGGCGCGTCCAGTCGGGCTCGACCACCTCGCGGCGTCGCGGGTACTCGAACGGCTGGCCTGTCGAAGTTGCTTCCACAGGCCGCAGAGTACGAAGATCGTGGCGTCTGAGCAACCAAGAGCCGGAGAACTTTTCGTGTCGTCGCCCGTTTCGTCCCCCATTGGGCTGCACCGCGTCGTCTCGCCGGAGGGCGTGCTGCCGCAGGCGGCCCACGTGCTCGACCCGTCGCTGCCGATCCGCGACGACGAGGTGCTGATCTCGGTCGAACGCCTCAACCTCGACGCGGCGTCGTACCGGCAGCTCCGCGAGGAGCACCGCGGGCACGGCCTCGGCATGCGCGCCGCGGTGCTCGGGATCGTCGCCGAGCGCGGCAAGATGCAGAACCCCGTCACCGGCTCCGGCGGGATGCTCGTCGGGACCGTCGCGGAGGTCGGCCCGCGCTCGCCGCTCGGGCTCTCGGTGGGGGACCACGTCGCGACGCTGGTGTCGTTGACGCTGACGCCGCTGCGGATCGAGTCGGTCATGTGGGAGGGCGAGTCCGAGCAGGTGCCGTGCCTGGGGCACGCGATCCTGTTCGCGCGCTCGATCGCGGCGGTGCTGCCCGGCGACATGAAGCCGGAGCTGGCGCTCGCGGTGCTCGACGTCTGCGGCGCGCCCGCGCTGGTCCGCCGCGTCACGAAGCCCGGCATGCGGGTCTGCGTCGTCGGCGGCGCGGGCAAGTCAGGGTCGCTGTCGCTCGCCGCCGCGCGGCGCGCGGGCGCGACGACCGTCGGCGTCGTGCCGCACGAGGGCGAGGCGGCGGCGCTGCGTACGGCGGGCCTCGCCGACGAGGTCGTGGTGGCCGACGCGCGGGACCCGGTCGCGCTGTCGGCGGCGGTGGGCGAGCCGTGCGACGTGACGGTCGTCTGCGTGGACGTGCCCGGCTGCGAGCACGGCGCGATCCTCTGCACGCGCGACGGCGGGACGGTGGTGTTCTTCTCGATGGCGACGTCGTTCACCGCCGCCGCGCTCGGCGCCGAGGGGCTCGCCGCGGACGTGACCATGCTGGTGGGCAACGGCTACGTCCCCGGCCACGCCGCCTACGCGCTCGACCTCGTGCGCGAGGATGCGGGGGTGCGAGGGCTCTTCGAGGCGCGGCTGTGACGACGCTCTACACGAACGCGCGCGTCTACGCGCCCGGGCCGCCCGCGACGGCGTTCGCCGTGGACGGCGGGCGCATCGTCTGGCTCGGCGACGGCACGGTGCCGGCGGACGAGACCGTCGACCTCGGGGGAGCGTTCGTCGCGCCGGCGTTCGTCGACGCGCACATGCATACGACCTCGACCGGCCTGATGCTCAGCGGCCTCGACCTGCACGGCTGCGCCTCCCTCGGCGAGGCGCTGTCACGGGTCGAGGCGGCGGCGCGGCGCTCGGGCGGGCGGCCGATCCTCGGTACCGGGTGGGACGAGTCGGGCTGGCCGGAGAAGCGGCCCCCGACGGCCGCCGAGCTGGACCGGGCGTCGTACGGCGGCGTCGTCTACCTCTCCCGCGCCGACGTGCACGGCGCCGTCTGCTCGTCCGCGCTGCTCGCCATCGCGCCCGTCGCGGGCCTGCCCGGCGACGAGGGCGACGGGCTGGTCCGGCTGGAGGCGCACCACGTCGCGCGCCGCGTCGCGCTCGACGCGCTGACGCCCGGCCAGGTGCGCGACGCGCAGCGGGCGGCGCTGACCGAGGCGGCGCGGCTCGGCATCGGCGCGGTGCACGAGATGAGCGGGCCGCAGGTCGCGAGCGAGGCCGACCTGCTGTCGTTGCTCGCGATCGACGACCTGGTCGAGGTGGTGGCGTACTGGGGCGAGCTCGGCGGCGCCGCGAAGGCGGCCGAGCTGGGGGCGCGGGGCGCGGGCGGGGACCTGTTCTGCGACGGGTCGATCGGGTCGTACACCGCGTGCTTCTCCTCTCCGTACGCCGACGACACCTCCCGCTCCGGGGTCCTGCGCTACGACGCCGACCAGCTCGCGGAGCACATCGCCGAGTGCGTCGCGCACGGGCAGCAGACGGGCTTCCACGTCATCGGCGACCTGGCGATCGAGACCGCGCTCGACGCGTTCGAGGCCGTCGGCCGCGAGCGGGTCGTCGGCGGCAGGCACCGGCTCGAGCACGTCGAGGCCTGCTCCGCGCGGTCGGTCGAGCGGATGCGCGACCTCGGGCTGGTCGCGAGCGTGCAGCCGGCGTTCGACGCGGCGTGGGGCGGGCCCGAGGGCATGTACGCCTCCCGCCTCGGCGCCGAGCGGGCAGCGGGCCTCAACCCGTACGCGGCGTTCGCCGCCGCCGGGGTGCCGATGGCGTTCGGCGCCGACGCGCCGGTCACGCCGGTCGACCCGTGGGGCGGTGTCCGCGCGGCGGTGCGCCACGGCACGCCGGGCAACGGCATCTCGCCGCGCGCGGCGTTCCTCGCCGCGACGCGCGGCGGCCACCGTGCGGCCGGCGACGACGAGTCGGGCGTGCTCGCGGTCGGCGCGCCCGCGACGTTCGCGGTGTGGGACGCGACGCCGCTGCCGCCGCGCCCGACCGACGAGCGCGTGGCCGGCTGGTCCACCGACGCGGGCTGGTCGGAGGCGGGCCTGCCCGACGTGAGCGAGACCCCCGAGTGCCTGATGACCGTGGTGAGAGGACGTACGGCGTGGAACCGAAGCTGAGGCTCGACCCGGCCGTCGTACGCAAGGCGCGGCGGCTGGCGGCGCGGGCGGCGAAGCCGGTCGAGGAGATGGCGCGCACGCACACGACCGTCTCGATCGAGCGCGCGGTGCTGCGCCTCGCCGGCGTGGCGGGCGCGGACGCCGAGGGCATCCCGTGGGTCAACCGGCTGGTCGACGCCGTACGCGGCTCGGTCGGCCTGGAGAGCGGCGTCGCGCTGCCGGTGTGGGACGCGCTGCTGCGCGAGGACTGCGACCTCGCGACGCTCGCGGAGAAGGCGGCGGTCGGCTCGGTGTCGTTCCGCCTCCCTGAGGGCCGCGACGCGACCCGCGCGACGGCGCTCGCGCGCAAGAGCGTGGGCGCCGGCATCAAGCGGATCGACCAGCGCCGCCGCGAGCGCGAGCGCCTCGTGAAGCGCCTCGGCGACCCGCCGATGCCCTGGATCTACCTCATCGTCGCGACCGGCGACATCTACGAGGACATCCCGCAGGCGCAGGCCGCCGCGCGCGCGGGCGCGGACGTCGTGGCCGTGATCCGCTCGACCGGGCAGTCGTTGCTCGACTACGTCCCCGAGGGCGCGACGCGCGAGGGCTACGCGGGGACGTACGCCACCCAGGAGAACTTCCGCCTGATGCGCGCCGCCCTGGACGAGGTGGGCGCGGAGCTCGGCCGCTACGTCCGCCTGACGAACTACGCGAGCGGCCTCTGCATGCCGGAGATCGCGACGCTGGCGGGCCTGGAACGCCTCGACATGATGCTCAACGACTGCATGTACGGGATCATCTTCCGCGACATCAACCCCCAGCGGACGTTCGTCGACCAGCGCTTCTCGCGGATGGTCCACGCGCGCGCCGGCATCGTCATCAACACCGGCGAGGACAACTACCTCACGACCGCCGACGCCGTCGACGCGGCGCACACCGTGGTCGTCTCGCAGCTCCTCAACGAGCGGTTCGGGCTCGAGGCGGGCCTGGAGCCGTGGCAGCTCGGGCTCGGACACGCGTTCGAGATCAACCCGGCGATCCCGGACCAGTTCCGGCTCGAGCTCGCGCACGCGCAGCTCGTCCGCGAGCTGTTCCCGGAGGCGCCGTTGAAGTACATGCCGCCGACCAAGCACATGACCGGCAACGTGTTCGCCGGCTACCTGCTCGACGGGTTCTTCAACCTCGTCGGCGTGATGACGGGCCAGGGGATCATCCTCGTCGGGATGATGACCGAGGGGATCGTGACGCCGTTCCTCTCCGACCGCGACCTCGCGCTGGAGAACGTGCACTACGCCCGCTCGGCCGCCGGCAGCCTCGCCGAGGACTTCCACCCGCCGCGCGACGGGTTCATCGCGACGCGGGCGCGGCAGGTGCTCTCGGAGTCGGTCGAGCTGCTCGAACGCATCGCCGACGAGGGCCTGCTCGACGCGATCGCCGACGGGACGTTCGGCGTGACGCGCCGCCCCGCCGACGGAGGGCGCGGGCTCGACGGCGTGGTGCCTCACGGCCCGTCGTACTTCAACCCGGCGCTGGAGGCCCTCTCGCCCCACGACCGCGCTTCGCGCGCCCGCGGGGGCACCCGATGAGCGGGAGGGTCGTGAGGCCGTACGGCGACACCACCGGCGACGGCATGGTGCAGGTGTCGTTCACGCTGCCTGTCCCACACGACGCGCGGGCCGAGGGCGCCGCGTTGCAGCTCGCGCACCGCATGGGCGTCGAGCCGGCGATGGTCGTGCACGCGAAGGGGATGGGGGAGGGGTTCACGTTCTTCGTGGTCTACGGCTCCGTCCGCCACACCGTCGACCTCGACGCGGTGGAGGTCGTGGAGCGGGAGTACCCGCTGCTGTCGGCCAAGGAGGTCAACCTCGCGGTCCGCTCGCGGCTGCGGCGCAAGCTCGTCGTCGTCGGCGCGACCGTCGGCACCGACGCGCACACCGTCGGCCTCGACGCGATCCTCAACGTCAAGGGGTTCGCCGGCGAGAAGGGCCTGGAGTACTACCGTGAGATCCGCGTCGTGAACCTCGGCTCGCAGGTCTCCGTCGAGGACCTCGTCGCGCGAGCGAAGGCGGAGAAGGCCGACGCGGTGCTGACGAGCCAGGTCGTGACGCAGAAGGACGCGCACGTGCATCACACGCAGGAGGTCACGGCGGCGTTCCGCGCCGCGTACCCGCCGGGTGAGCGGCCGCTGCTCGTCGTGGGCGGGCCGCGCTTCGACCCGGCGCGGGCGGCGGAGTACGGCGTGGACCGGGTGTTCGGCAAGGGCACGACGCCGCGGGAGGTGGCGTCGTACCTCGTGCACGCGCTGCTCCCGCCGTCGACGACGGAGGTGGTGGCGTGAGTCTCGGCCTGTCGGTGACGCACCGGCGCTACGTCCCCTGGTCGCACGCGCACTACGGCGGCGCGCTGGTCGACGGGGCGTACGTGCTCGGCCTGTTCGGCGACGTGGCCACCGAGGTCTGCGTGCGGACCGACGGCGACGAGGGGCTGTTCGCGTCGTACTCGCGCGTGGACTTCGTCGGGCCGGTCCGCGCGGGCGACGTGGTCGAGGTCACCGCGACGGTGACGCGGATGGGGCGGCGGTCGCGGGAGCTCGCGTTCGAGGCCCGCGTGGTCTGTCGCGCGGCGCCGGAGGCGTCCGAGTCCGCGGCCCGCGTGCTGGACGAGCCGCTGGTGGTCGTGACGGCGACAGGGACGGTCGTCGTCCCCCCGTCAGAACGGGCCGACGGGTAGCCGTTCCGCACGGATTTTTTCAAGATCCGCGATCAGCGCGCTGACCTGCGGCGTTGCCGCGAAAGCGCAGGTCAGGCGGGTGTTGACGGGGACGTACGGGTTTTGGCACCGTCGCGGCGTCCGCCCCACGGGGCGTGGGAGGGGCCCGGGCGTCCACTAGACAACGCCCGCGGAGGGCCGGCCCGAAGGGCGCCGGGCCTCTCCCCCCGGGGGCGGGACCGCGCGCTCGCCGCGCTTCTGTCACACCCCCCGGGTAGCGTCTTCGATCATGCGGGACGACCCCTCGACGACGCGCGCGGAGCGGCTGCTCCGCGGCGTCCTCGCGGTCGTCGCGGGCCTGCTGACCTACGCCGCGTTCCCGCCGTTCGCGCTCCGCCCGCTCGCCGTCGCAGGCACCGCGCTGCTGCTCGTCGCGGTCCGGGGCGTCTCCGTGCGCAGGGGCGTGCTGCTCGCGTTCCTCTACGGCTTGGCGTTCTTCGTGCCGCTGCTGTCCTGGCTGCAGATCGGCGCGGGCACGCACGCGTGGGTCGTGCTCGCGCTGCTCGAGGCCGCGTTCGTCGGCCTCTCGGGCGCGGCGCTCGTCGTCGTCACGCGGCTGCCCGCGTGGCCGGTGTGGGCGGCGGCGGTGTTCGTGGCGCAGGAGGCGCTGCGGGGGCGGGTGCCGTTCGGCGGGTTCACGTGGGGGCGGCTCGGCTTCAGCCAGGACGCCGGCCCGCTGCTGCGCTGGTCGGCCGTGGGCGGGCCCGCGCTGACGACGTTCGCGGTGGCGCTGGTCGCGGGCCTGATGGTCGTGGCGGTACGCCATGCCGTCGCGTCGGCGCGGCTGTTCGGCAGGGGGAGCGAGGGGCTCGCGGTCGCGGCCGCGCTCGCCGCCGCGCTGCCCGTGGCGCTGTCGCCGCTGGTGCCGGACGCGCCGCGCCCCGAGCGGCGCGCGACCGTGGCGCTGGTGCAGGGCAACGTCCCCCGCCTCGGCCTGGCGTCGCTCGACCCGCGCCAGCAGGAGCTCGTGATCCGCAACCACGTCGAGGCGACGTTCGAGCTCGCGACCGAGGTCGAGGCGGGGCGGCTGCCGCGCCCGGACTTCGTGGTGTGGCCGGAGAACAGCACCGACCGCGACCCCCGCAAGGACGCGGCGGCCGGCGCGCTGGTCGACGCGGCCGTGAAACGCGTCGGCGTGCCGGTGCTCGTCGGCGCGGTGCTCGACCGCGACGACGGCGAGGCCGAGAACGCCGGCGTCGTCTGGCACCCCGCGACCGGCGCGGGCGCGACGTACGCCAAGCGCCACCTCGTGCCGTTCGGCGAGTACGTGCCGTTCCGCGAGCGGCTCACGCCGATCTTCGGGCGGCTGTCGCTGGTCGGCAGCGGCTTCGTGCCGGGCGCGGGCGACGGGGGAGTGCTCGACATCGCGGGGACGCGGGTCGGCGACGTGATCTGCTTCGAGGTGGCGTACGACGACCTCGTCCGCGACGGCGTGGACGACGGCGCCGAGGTGATCGTGGTGCAGACCAACAACGCGTCGTTCGGCCGCTCCGCGCAGACCCGCCAGCAGCTCGCGATGTCGCGGGTCCGTGCCGTGGAGCACGGCCGCACAGTGCTCGTCGCCGCGACGAGCGGCGTGAGCGCCGTGATCGCGCCGGACGGCTCGACGGTCGACGAGTCCGCCATCTGGACGCGCGACCTGCTCGTGCGCGAGGTCGGGCTGGCCCGCTCGCGTACGCTCGCGACGAGGGCCGGCGCGTGGCCGGAGGCGATCCTCGCGGCGATGGCGGGAGCGGCGGTGCTAGCGGGTTCCCTGGTCGCGCGGCGGAGGGCCGGGTCGTGACCACCGGCGACCTCGGGCGCGTGCTCGTCTGCATCCCGACCTACAACGAGGCCGACAACGTCGAGCCGATCGTCGCGCGTGTCCGCGCCGCCGTTCCCGAGGTGGACGTGCTCGTCGTGGACGACGCGTCGCCCGACGGCACCGGCGACCTCGCCGACGCGCTCGCGGCCGCCGATCCGCGGGTGCACGTGCTCCACCGCACCGGCAAGGAGGGCCTGGGGGCGGCGTACATCGCGGCGTTCCGATGGGCCCGCGACCGCGGCTACGGCGTCGCCGTCGAGATGGACGCGGACGGCTCGCACCAGCCGGAGGAGCTGCCGCGGCTGCTGGCCGCGCTGCGTACCGCCGACGTCGTCCTCGGCTCGCGCTGGGTGCCCGGCGGCGAGGTCCGCAACTGGCCCGCGTCGAGGCGGCTGCTCAGCCAGGGCGGCAACACCTACACCCGCGTCGCCCTCGGCCTCCCGCTGCGCGACGCGACCGGCGGCTACCGCGCGTACCGCATGCCCGTCCTCGACACGCTGCCGCTCGGCGAGGTCGCGTCGCAGGGGTACTGCTTCCAGGTGGACCTGGCATGGCAGGCGTGGCGGTCCGGCTTCACGGTCGTGGAGGTGCCGATCACGTTCGTCGAGCGCGAGCGCGGCCAGAGCAAGATGAGCCGCGCGATCGTCGCCGAGGCGCTGTGGCGCGTGACGTGGTGGGCGCTGCGGTCCCGCCGCGCGCGGCCCCGCAAGGGCGCGCACCCGGCGTCGGTGCGCTCGGGGACGGGCCCGTGATGGGGCTCGTCATCCTGCTGATGTTCCTCGTGGTGCCGTTCGCGGAGCTGTGGGTCATCCTGCGCGTCGCGCACGTCATCGGCGGGTGGGAGACCGTCGGCCTGCTGGTCCTGATGTCGGTGCTCGGCACCTGGCTGCTCAAGCGCGAGGGCGCGCGGGCGTGGGGGGCGTTCCAGCTCGCGATGCGCGAGGGGCGCGTGCCTGCGAAGGAGACCGCGGACGGCGCGCTGGTGATCCTCGGCGGCGCGTTGCTGCTGACGCCGGGGTTCCTGACCGACGTCGTCGGCGTGCTGTGCCTGCTGCCGCCGACCCGGGTGGTGGTGCGTCGCGGGCTGCTGCGGTTCGCGTTGCGGCACAACCCCGTCTACGCCACCTACGACACCGCGCGCACCGTCGCGGGCACCGCGCAGCGGGTCCAGAAGGTCAGGTCGCGCCGCGCGCCCGCCTCGGACCGCAGGCCGGCGAACGAGCCGCCGCAGGGCCCGCCGCCGCCGGTCGAGTAGTCCCCGGAAAAGGGAACAGGCCGCGGGCACCGGGGGGGTGGTGCGCGCGGCCTGTTCGATCGTGGGCCCTGGCGGGCAGCGATCACATTACACGGTCAGGCGGACTTCTTCTTCTCTGCCGAGTGACGCATCTCGAGCGCCTCCTTGAGGACCTCCTCGAGGTCCGCGGTGGAGCGGCGCTCGCGCAGCATGTCCATGTGCGTGCGGGTCGGCTTGGTCTTCTTCGGCTCGGGCGGCGCGGCGCCCGCGTGCGTCGCGGTCGTGCCGCAGAACCGGCACTCCCAGGTGGCGGGGACCTCCGCCTCCGCGGCGAGCGGGACGGCGAAGTGGTGGCCCTTGGGGCAGTCGTAGCCGGCCGACTGGCGCGGCGCCAAGTCGGTGTTGCGGTCGTTCTCGTAGCTCACGGCGCCGAGCCGGCTGCCGCGAAGGACGCGCTCACCCATCTGGAGCCTCGCCTCCCGGGGTTCAAGGGGATCGTTCCCACCCAACGTCCGACCTGGGGTGAAGATTCCCCGTGCGCCTCGGGCGAAGCGGCCGGTGACCCGACCCGCACCGTTTCGCAACTAGTCTCCTGGCATGGACCTGCTCCGCCGCCGCCCCCTGCACCTGCTCTCCGCCGGCCGCGGCGCGGCGGGCGTGGCGATGCTGGCGCGGCCCGCGCTGCTGCCGCGCGCCCTCGGCGTCGACAGCACGACCGCCTCGCGCCTGACCTGGATGACGCGGATGGTCGGCGCGCGCGAGCTCGCGGTCGGCGCGGGGACGCTGCTCGCGCTGCGGCGCGGGCGCCACGTGGAGGAGTGGGCGCTGGCGGCGCTGCTGTGCGACGGCGTGGACGCGGCGGCGTTCGGCACGGCGGTCGCGAAGGGCGACGTGCGGCAGGTGCCCGGCGCCGTCCTGGTGCTCACGGCGGCCTCGGGCGTGGCGCTCGCGGCGATGGCGCTGCGCGACCTGCGCGGGTAGCCGCTACTCCAGGAGCTGGTCGCGCAGGCCGGCGTTGCTCATGCCCTCGGCGGTGAGCCGCCACTGGCGCAGGCAGCTCTCGATCTCGCCCGGGTCGTCGGCGTCGCGCGCCGCCCGCACGCAGCCCGCCAGGTCCTCGTAGAACGCAGCCCTGTCCGCCTCGTCGAGGTTCGCGACCCAGGCGAGCAGCCGCGTCGGCGCCGGCGTCACAGCGCCGCCCCGTCCACGACGTGCGCGAACGCCTTGTGCCCCTCGCCCGCGGCGGGGTCGCCCATCAGCCGCCTCCGTGTCCAGAGCGAGGCGACGAGCGCGGTCCGCGCGTCGCCCCTGTCCAGGTCGAACGCCGCCTGCTCCAGCAGCGCCGCCGCCGCGAGCAGGTGCGCCATGCGCTCCATGAGGTGCCGCGCGCCCGCCTGGGTCGCGGGCGACTCCGGCGCGGCGGCGGCCACCCGGGCCATCTCGGCGACGGTGTCGCGCACGCCGCGCAGGTCGTTCGCGACGGGCCCGATCCACTCGCCGGAGACGTCGAGCGCGCGGTCGACGTAGGCGAGGTACGGCGCCAGCGCGTCGTCGCGGGCCAGGGCGCGGACGACGTCGAGGGAGAGGACGTTCGTCGTGCCCTCCCAGACCGGGAGCACCTGCGAGTCGCGGAGCAGGCGCGGGATCTCGGTGTCCTCGATGTAGCCGGGGCCGCCGAAGCACTCGACGACCTCGCTCGCCGAGGCGACCGCGAGCTTGCCCGTGCTCGCCTTCGCGAGCGTCGCGGCGAAGCGCAGCAGCGCGCCGGCATCCGCGTCGCCGTCGACCTCGTAGCGGCCGAGCAGCGAGAAGCACAGGCCGGTGACCGCGAACGCCGCCTCGGCGTCGACCGCGAGCCAGGTCAGCACCTCGCGGTGCAGCGGCTGGCGGAACAGCCGCTGCCCGAACGCCTCCCGCGTCTCCGCGAACCGCCGCGCCAGCACGAGGCCGCGCCGCATGCCCGCGGCGGCCGCGGCGGCGTTGTGGATGCGGGTCACCTGCACCAGCGCGAGCATCCGGCGCAGCCCCGGCTCCGACGGGTCGCCGACCGGCCACGCCTCGGCGCCGTCGAGGCGTACCTCGGCGGAGGGGAGGCCCCGGGTGCCGAGCTTGTCCTTGAGGCGGTGGACGTAGAGCCCGGGGGCGGTGTCGCGGGTGCGGCCGGCGTAGCGCGGGACGACGAAGCAGGCGAGGCCCTTCGAGCCCCCGGGCGCGCCGTCGGGGCGGGCGAGGGCGACGGCGAACTCCGAGTTGGTCGACGAGCAGAACCACTTCTCGCCGTACAGCCGCCACGTGCCGTCCTCGTCGGCGCGGGCGGCGGTCGTCGCGCGGCCGACGTCGCTGCCGCCCTGGCTCTCGGTCATCCACTGCCCCGAGGTCCACGCCTCGCCGGGGTCGCGGGAGAGCAGGCGGGGGAGGAGCCGGTCGCGCAGCGCGGGGTCCACCCCGGGAGCGGCGAGCACGGTCGCGGCGCCGTCGCTCATGGCGACGGGGCAGTTGAACGTCGCCGACCAGGGGCCGTAGAGGTGCAGGAGCGCGTGCTGGACGTTGCGCGCGCCGGCGCCCCAGGTCGCCCGGGCCTCGGCCTCGTAGGGGAGCGCGACGACGCCGTGGGTCGCGGCGGCGCGGCGCAGCGTCTCCCAGCCGGTCGACGTCTCGATGCGGTCGACGCGGCGGCCCCAGGCGTCGTACGGGACGTGCACCGGCGGGTGGCGCTCGGCGTCGAGCGCGGCCTCGTGGAGCGGCCCCGCGGCGTCGGCGGCGAGGGACTCGAGCGCGGGCGCGGCGTTCTTGTGGCCGACGTCGCCGAGGACGCGGTCGAGGTACGCGCGCAGCGGGGCGTCGCCGGCGTAGAGGTCGGGGAGCGGCGCGAGGTCCTGCGTGAACCGGCTCATGCCGCGCATGATCCTCCGCGCCGTTCGCGCGGCGCCAGGGGCCGGTGTCAAGGTGGGGACGAAACGGACCGATGTGCACAGGGTCACCGTCGTTCACACCTGTCTCGGGAGCGTGCATGAGGAGCGTCGCGTCGCGGCTCGCGGGCGTCGTGCTCGTGCTGTCGGGCCTCGCCGCCACGACCGTCGTCGGCGTGACCGGCGGGGGCGCGCAGACCGCGCCCGACGCCGCGGGCGCCAAGGTCGTCGCGGCCGCGAAGTCGAACCTCGGCGACGCGTACGAGTGGGGCGCCAACGGCCCCGACGCCTGGGACTGCTCCGGCCTCACCTCGGTGCTGTGGCGCACGGTCGGCGGCGTGGCGTCGATCCCGCGTACGTCTCGCCAGCAGCAGGCGTGGGCCTGGCCCATGCGCGCGGCCGACGCCCGCCCCGGCGACCTGGTGTTCTTCGGCAACCCCGTCACGCACGTCGGCATCTACGCCGGCGACGGCCGCATCGTGGACGCCTCGTCGTCCAAGAAGGGCGTGATCGAGCGGGCGATCTGGAAGGACGCGACGATCAGGTACGGCCGCGTGCCGCGCCCCGGCGTGGCGAAGCCCGTCCCGCCGCCCGCGCCGAAGCCGTCGCCGTCCACCACGCCGTCCGCCAAGCCCTCGGCGACCCCGGCTCCCAAGGCGTCCGCGAAGCCGTCCCCGACCCCGACGAAGGCCGCGCCGTCGCCGTCCAGGCCCACGGCCTCGCCGTCCCCGACGATGCGCCCCGTGCCGCCCGCGGGCCACACGCCGCGCACGGCGACGACGAAGGAGATGGCGGCGTTCGTCGCCGCCGCGCGCAGCCGGATCGGCGCGGGATGGGCCGAGGGGAGCAGCGGCCCGAGGTACGACGCCGCCGGCCTCGTCCGCTACGCGTGGGCCCGCGCCGGGCTCGGCGCGCTGCCGCGCACGGCCGCCGGGATCGAGCGCCTCGCCCGCCCCGTGGCGTTGCGCGACCTCGCCGTGGGCGACCTCGTCCTCTACGGCGACCCGGCCGTGCACGTCGGCGTCTACGTCGGTAACGGCTACATGGTCGACGCGTCCAAGGTGCTGAAGAAGGTCTCCGAGCGGCGGGTGTTCGCGAGCGAGACGGTGCGGTTCGCGCGGCTCCCCGTCCCGCGCCGCTGAGGCGTGCCCGGAAGTTTGGGCAAACGCCGGACGGGTATGACGACAGGCTCTTACCATCCCGTCATGGCGTCGATGCATGAGGTCGGCCTGCGCCGTCTTGCGCGTGGCTGGGAGTGGCAGGTCGTGACGTTCACGCGCGGGCACATGCTGCTGCGCGCCAGGGGCACGGCGCCGTTGCGCTGCATGGCCCGGATCGACGCCGCGCGCTTCGTACGCCGCAACCGCGCGATCCTCGCCGGCAACGGCGACATGTCCTGGCTCGACGGGATCGACCTGCGCTGACCCCGCCGTCGCGGTAGGTGCGACGGGTGCCTCCGTCGAACCCCTGACCGCGTGAAGCGCCTCGCCCTGCTGTGCTCCCTCGCGCTGCTGCCGCTGTCGCCCGCGACCGCCGCGCCCGCTCCCGTCCTCCTGCCCCGAGCCGTGCCCGCGTGGGCCGTGCCGTCGGCGCGGGTCGGCGACGTCGCGGGGTCGGAGACCGTGTCGTTCCAGGTCGTGCTGCCGTGGCGCTCGCGCGCCGAGGCGCGGCGGCTCGCGTACGCCGTGAGCGACCCGGCCTCGCCGTCGTACGGCCGGCACGTGTCGCCCGCGCAGTGGCGCGCCCGCTTCGCCCCGTCGGACGCGACCGTCGCGGCGGTCACCGCCTGGCTGCGCTCGGCCGGGCTCGAGGTCGGCGCCATCCCCGCGAACCGCCTCGTGATCCCCGCGCGCGGGCCCGCGTCGGCCGTGGAGCGGGCGCTGGGCGTGACGTTCTCCCGCTACGAGGTCGCCGGGCTCGCGCTGCGCGCGCCGGACCGGGCACCGCGCGTGCCCGCGACGCTGGCCGGGGTCGGGCTGCGCGGGCTCGACCAGGGCGCCGCGCTGATCCGTACCGGCGACGTGCCCGACGACCCGCCGCCGCCGCTGCCCGAGGAGCCGCCGACGCCCGCCGACGTCGCGCCCCCGGCTGCCGTGATCTACGACAAGCCGTGCTCGGCGTACGACGGCGCGACCGTGGACCGCAGGCTGCCGAGCTTCCGCGGCCGCTCGGCTCCGGCCGTGGCGTGCGCCACGCCGCCGGCGGCGGTGCGGGCGGCGTACGGCGCCGACGCGCAGCTCCGCCGCGGCGTGGACGGGTCCGGGCAGACCGTCGTGATGGTCGGCTCGCACGCGATCAAGCCGCTCGCCTCCGACGTCGACACCTGGTCCAAGCGGCACGGCATCCCGGGCCTGCGTCCCGGTCAGCTCCGGCAGGTGTCGTACCCCGGCGCGTACCAGACGCCGGTGCAGGAGCCGGTGCTGCGGCCGTCGGTGTGGGCGGTGCAGGCGTCGACGCTGTTCGAGACCGTGCGGACCGTCGCGCCCGGCGCCGACCTGCTCTACGTCGGGACCACGTCGTCGTTCGACCTGCTGACGGGCACGCTGCTCGCGGTCGACGGCGCGTGGGGCGACGCGGTGATCAACGGCTGGTACACGACCTCGGAGGACGTGCCGCAGCCGGAGTGGGACGTGCTCGACATGGTCGCCGAGCAGGCGGCCGCGACGGGGATCTCGCTGCTGTTCGCGGCGGGGGACCTCGGCGACAACTCCTACAGCGGCGGCCAGCCGACGACCGTCTACCCGGCGTCCGAGCCCCTCGCGACGGCCGTCGGCGCGACGTCGCTGATCCTCGGGCGCGGCGGGCGCTACGTGCGCGAGCTCGCGTGGGGCAAGGCGCAGCACTTCCTCGACGAGGGGACGTGGGAGGAGGACCTTCCG
The DNA here is from genome assembly GCA_035940575.1 of Frankiaceae bacterium. Classification (GTDB taxonomy): domain Bacteria; phylum Actinomycetota; class Actinomycetes; order BP-191; family BP-191; genus BP-191. The sequence goes on from DASZER010000053.1 coordinate 72,009, forward strand.
GCGACGTACCGGGGGACCGGCGGCGGGACGTCCACGATTCACGCGCAGCCGGCGTACCAGAAGGGGGTCGTGCCCGCCTCTCTTGCGGAGCGCTCGGACGGCTCGGCCGGGCGGACCGTGCCCGACCTCGCCGTGATGGGCGACGCGGAGACGGGCATGGCGATCGGCTACACGATGACGTTCCCCGACGGCTCGCACCGCTACGCGGAGCGGCGCGTCGCCTCGTCCACCGCCTCGACGGCGCTCGTCACCGGGCTGCTCGCGCTGGCGAACGACCGGCGCGGCAAGCCCGTCGGCTTCGCGAACTCGCTGCTGTACGCGCGGCGGGGCGCGTTCCGCGACGTCGTCCGCTACGGCCGCCAGGGCGCGGGGGTGCGGGTCGACTTCCTGGACGGCGCGACGCCGGCGTCGGGTCGGCGCGTCGTGCTCAAGGCGTTCGAGGAGTGGGGCGAGAACGTGCCGCGCCGCGGCTACGACACGGCCGCCGGCCTCGGCTCGCCGCTGCCCGCGCTGGTCGCCTCGCTCTAGGCCCGCTAGAAGCCGTAGTGCGCCTGGTCGCGGCGGGCCAGGCGCTCCTGCTCCTCGCGCACGCGCTCGTCGTGCGAGGGGAGGAAGTCGGAGCCGTAGCGGCCGTTCCGCAGCGGGGCGAGCTGGTCGAACGGCGGCGGCCCGGGCACGATCGGCTCCTCCTCGGCGGGCGGCGGCGGCGCGAACGCGACGTGCGGCTCGTCCGGGTTGGCCGCGCGGAACGCGGCCCACTCCGTGTCGAGGTAGGCGAGCAGCTCGTCGTCGCTCGCGGCGGGGAGGACGAGCGTCGCGCGGACCCACGCCTGGTTGCGCCAGGCGTCGCGGGCGGCCCGGCGCGCAGGGTCGCGGTCGACGGCGGCGCGGGCGGCGAAGTGCCGGTGGAGGCGTTCGTGCGGCGTGGGCAGCGTGCTCATGGCTGCGACGCTAGGACGGGGGTGTGACAGAAACCGGGAGCGACGCGCCGGTCAGGCGAGGAAGTCGCCGATCCGCGCCGCGAGGTCCGCGACGTCCATGCGCTCGTACTGGTGGGGCGTCCCCGGCAGGACGTCGAGCCGCGCGTCCGGGATGCGCCGTACGGCGTCCTCGCACTCCTCGCGCGTGACCATCGCGTCGTCGGCGCCGACGAGGACCAGGGTCGGGGCGGAGACGTTCTCCAGGGCGAGCGGCGGCGCGCTGCCGAGGCCGACGAGGAACGCCGCCGTGTGCTCGAGGACCGCCCGCGCGCCGGGCCCGGGGTGGCGGGCGGCCAGGTCGGCGACGAAGCCGGGCGCGCGTTCGGCCAGGCGGTCCGGGTCGAGGCGGCGGCTCTCGGTGGCGGCGACCTCCGGGGTCCAGGCGAGCTTGGTCGCGATCGCGACGACCCTGCGTACGCGCTCCGGGTGCGCGATCGCGGCGGCCAAGGCGACGTAGCCGCCGAGGCTGTAGCCGACCAGGTCCGCGGGCTCGTCGCCGGCGGCGTCCAGCGCTGCGTCGACGAACCGCGGGAGCTCGTGCCGTTCCGCGCCGTGCGCGCCGTGGCCCGGGAAGTCAGGCGTGCGCGCGTCGTCGCGGCGCAGCGCGGCGGCCAGCGGGCGGAGCTGCGAGCCCTCGGCGAGCGCCCCGTGCAGGAGCACGAGCGTGCTCACGTTCCAACGCCGATAATGTACGTTATGTCAAGTACCCGGGAGCGAGGCAGCATCACGCTCCTATTACATCGTGGGACCAACCCGGACACGTCAGGCGAAATGGCCCGTAGTGACCATGTCCTTGCGAACGTTTGCGTCGTTGGATGACTCGTAGAGCGAGAAGTCCACAAGGGGAGTCCCAGATGTGCCCGCACCAGCCGACCTGCCCGACCACCGACTCGCCTGACCACGACGCCGCCGTCGTCGTCGCGTGTCACCCCGAGCAGGGTTGGTCGCTTCTCTGCAACGGCATCGTCCGCTTCGACGACACCGGCGAGATCCTCCCCGACGGGCGGATCCAGCAGCCGGCCCGCGGCAGGCTCCGTCCCGTCGCCTAGCACTGTCCGGCCGTCCCTCGGGGCGGCCGGTTCCGCGTCCGGGCCCTCGCGCCCCGGGCCCCGGCTCCGCGGCTCCGCCGCGAGCCGCAGGGGAGCGGACGACGTAGGGTCGTCCCGATGACCGACACTCCCCTCCCCCTCGCCATTGTCGACATCGACGGCGTCGTCGCCGACGTACGGCACCGCCTCCACCACATCGAGTCCTCGCCGAAGAACTGGGGCGCCTTCTTCGCGCGCGCCGACCGCGACCCGCCGCTGGCCGAGGGCGTCGAGCGCGTGCGCGCGCTGGCGGACACGCACGAGGTCGTCTACCTGACCGGGCGCCCGGAACGGCTGCGCCGGGTCACCGCCGCCTGGCTCGAACGCCACGGCATCGGCGGGCACGAGCTCGTGATGCGCAGACACGGCGACTTCCGCCCGGCGAAGCTCGCCAAGGCCGAGGAGCTGCGCCGGCTGGCGGACGGGCGCACGGTCGCCGTCGTCCTGGACGACGATCCGGAGGTCTGCGAGGCGCTGCGCGCGGAGGGCTGGCCGGTCGAGCAGGCGACGTGGGTCCCCCACTCGCGAACGTTGCGCGCCGCGCAGGAGCGCGAGGGCCGGACCTAGGGCCGGACTGGACCGGCTAGAACCGGCCGACGGGGCGGCCGCCGCTCGGGCCGCCGGTCCGGCCGGTCCCGCCGCCGTCGCGGCGGCGGCGGGCCGGAGCGGGGCGCGGGGCCGCGGCGGTCAGCGCGATGCCGCCGGCGAGCAGGAGCAGGGCGAGCAGCATCATGTTCGCCGTGTCGCTGCCGGTCGACGGGAGGCCGCCGCCGTTGTCCGCTCCCCCGGACCCGACGTCGGTGCCCGGGTCCGTGTCCGGGTCGCCGTCGTTGCCGTCGGGGTTCGTCGGCGGAACGGGCGGCGCCGGCGGGACCGGCGCGGCCGCGACCTGGACGGTGACCGAGCCGACGGCGGTGCCGCCGTTGCCGTCGGAGACGGTGTACGTGAACGCGTCCGTGCCGGAGAAGTTCGGCGCGGCGACGTAGGTGCACACGCCGGCGGTCGTGCAGGTCACCGTGCCGTGGGCGCCGTTCGTGGCGCTGAGGACCGAGAGCGAGTCGCCGTCGGCGTCGCCGTCGTTCGTGAGGACCTCGACGACCACCGTCTTGCCGGCGACCACGGCGGTGGTGTCGGCGATGAGCGCGGGCGGGTCGTTGACCGGCGTGACCGTGAGGCTCGCGACCGCGGTCGCCACTCCCCCGGCGCCGTCGGAGATCGTGTACGTGAACGAGTCGGTGCCGTTGAAGTTGGCCTCGGGCGTGTAGACGCAGCCGGTCGCGTCGCAGGTGACCGTGCCGTGCAGCGGCTCGACCGTCACGGTGATCGCGAGCGCGTCGCCGTCCACGTCGGAGTCGTTCGCCAGGACCGGGACCGGCGTGACCGAGTCCTCGGGGGTCGTCACGGTGTCGTCGACGGCGACGGGAACGTCGTTCACCGGGGCGACGACGACGGTGACGGTCGCCGAGGCGGTGCCGCCGTTGCCGTCGGAGACGACGTACGTGTACGTGTCGGTGCCGTGGAAGTTCGGGCTCGGCGTGTACGTGCAGACGCTCGCGGTGCACGTGACGGTGCCGTTCGCCGGCGGGCTGACAGACAGGACGGACAGCGAGTCGCCGTCGACGTCGGTGTCGTTCAGCAGCACGGCGGTGTCGACGGTGCCGTCCTCGTCGACCGCGGCGACGTCGTCGCCGGGCACCGGGGCGTCGTTGTCGCCGGTCACCGTGATCGTGACGGTCGCGGTGGCGGTGCCGCCGTTGCCGTCGGAGACCGTGTAGGTGAACGAGTCCGGGCCGTTGTAGTTGGGGCCGGGCGTGTAGCGGCAGCCGGCCGCGTCGCAGGTGACCGTGCCGTGCATGCCGTCGGTCCAGGCGGTGATCGTCAGCGCGTCGCCGTCGGCGTCGGTGTCGTTGCCCAGGACCGGGACGAGCACGTCCTTGTCCTCGAGCACGCCCGCGGCGTCGTCGCCGGCGACGGGCACGTCGTTGACGCTCGTCACGGTGACCGAGACGGTCGCGGTGGCGGTACCGCCGTTGCCGTCGGAGACCGTGTAGGAGAAGGAGTCGGGGCCGAAGTAGTTGGCGTCCGGCGTGTACGTGCACGTCCCGCCGGCGCAGCTGACCGTGCCGTGGGCGGGCGTCGTCGTGGAGACGACCGTGAGCACGTCGCCCTCGGTGTCGGTGTCGTTGGCGGTGACGCCGACCGTGACCGCGTTGTCCTCGGCGGTCGTCGCGGCGTCGCCCGCGGCGACCGGGGCGTCGTTCACGGCGGTCACGGTGAGCGTGACGGTGGCGGTCGCCGTGCCGCCGGCACCGTCGGAGACCGTGTACGTGAACGAGTCCGGGCCGTTGTAGTCGGCGTCGGGCGTGTACGTGCACGCGGTGAACGAGCACGTGACGCTGCCGTGGGCGGGCTGCGTCGAGGACACGATCGTCAGCGGGTCGCCGTCGACGTCGGTGTCGTTCGCGCGCGGGTCGAGGCCGATCGGCGTGTCCTCGGCGGTCGTCCGGGAGTCGGCGACCGCGACCGGGGCGTCGTTGACCGAGAGGACCGTGATCAGCACGGTCGCGGTGGCGGTGCCGCCGGCGCCGTCGGAGATCGTGTACGTGAACGAGTCGGAGCCGTTGAAGTCGGGCCCGGGCGTGTACGTGCAGGTCGTCGCGCCGCAGGTCACCGTGCCGAACGACGCGGGCGTGTGGGCGACGACGGTCAGGGCGTTGCCCTCGGTGTCGGTGTCGTTGCCGGTCACGGCGATCGTGATCGGGGTGTCCTCGGGCACGGTGCGCGCGTCGTCCGCGGCGACCGGGGCGTCGTTGACCGGCGTCACCGTCATGGAGACGGTCGCGGTGGCGGTGCCGCCCTTGCCGTCGGAGATCGTGTAGGTGAACGAGTCGGGGCCGAAGTAGTTGGCGTCCGGCGTGTACGTGCAGGTCGTCGCGGTGCAGCTCACCGTGCCGTGGGTCGGCTGCGTGAACGCCGTGATCGTCAGGGTGTCGCCGTCGACGTCGGAGTCGTTGTTCCGCAGCGCCGACATCGTGAGCGGCGTGTCCTCGGCGGTGGTGCGGGAGTCGTTGCCGGCGACCGGGGCGTCGTTGACGCTCGTCACGGTGATCGTCACCAGCGCGGTGTCGGTGCCGCCGGAACCGTCGGAGACGGTGTAGGTGAAGGTGTCGGTGCCGTGGAAGTTCGGGTTCGGCGTGTACGCGCACGCCGTGGCCGAGCAGGAGACGGACCCGAACGAGCCCTGGGTGAACGAGGTCACCGTCAGGGTGTCGAGGTCGACGTCGGTGTCGTTGGCGAGGACCGCGACGTTCGTCGGCGTGTCCTCGTTCGTGGTCTTGGTGTCGTCGTCGGCGGCGGGCGGCGTGTTCGCGGCCGGGCCGCCGACGGTGATCGTCAGCGTCGTCGAGTCGGTGCCGCCCTTGCCGTCCGACACCTCGACGGTGACCGTGTAGGTGCCCGGCGCGTCGGCGGTGCCCGTGAAGGCGCCCGCGGTCGTCAGCGTCACGCCGGGAGGCAGCGTGCCGCTCACGATCGCGTACGTCAGGGGGTCGTTCTCGACGTCGCTGGCGGAGAGGCTCTGGAGCGGGGACCCGACCGGCACCGTCTGGCTCGTGTTGCGCTGCGCGCCGGTGAACCTCGGCGGGTCGTTGACCGCGTTGACCGTGATCGACACCGTCGCCGTGTCCGTGCCGCCGCTGCCGTCCGCCACCGTGTAGGTGAAGGAGTCGGAGCCGTTGAAGTTCGCGCCCGGCGTGTACGTGCAGGTCGACGCGGTGCAGGTGACCGTCCCGAACGACGCGTTCGAGTGGCCGGTCACGGTGAGGCCGTCGAGGTCGACGTCGGTGTCGTTGCTCGTCACCGGGACGTTGACCGGGGTGTCCTCGTTCGTCGTCGCGGTGTCGTTCGCCGCGTCGGGCGGGGTGTTGGCGGTGGGGCCGCCGACCTGGATCGCGAGCGTCGTCGTCGCCGTCCCGCCGTTGCCGTCGCTCACCCGGATCTGCGCGCTGTACGCGCCGGGGGCGTTCGCGGTGCCGGTGAGGGCGCCGTTCGGCTGGAGGGTGATCCCCGGCGGCAGCGCTCCCCCGATGAGGGAGAACGTCAGGGGGTCGAGGTCGACGTCGGTCGCGGCGAGCGAGGAGAGCGTGCCGCCCACGGGGACGGTCTGGCTCGTGTTAGACGCCGCCGCGGTGTAGACCGGCGGGTCGTTGACGGCGCTGACGGTCACGGTCACGGTCGCCGTGGTCGTCGCGGTGCCGTCGGAGACGGTGTAGGTGAAGGTGTCGGTGCCGTTGGCGTTGGCCGCCGGCGTGTACGTGCAGGTCGTGCTCGTGCAGGAGACGGTGCCGAACGCGCCGTTCGTCTTGGCCGTCACCGCGAGGGTGTCGTCGTCGACGTCGGTGTCGTTCGCCAGCACGCTGACGGCTACGGCATTGTCCTCCGGGGTGGTGGCGGCGTCGTTGACGGCGTTCGGCGGGGTGTTCGCCGTCGGGCCGCCCACCTGGATGGTGAGCGTCGTCGTGGCGGTGCCGCCCTTGCCGTCGCTGACGGTGATCGTCGCGGTGTACGTGCCGTGCGGCGAGGCGGTCCCCGTGAAGGACCCGTTCGGGTTGAGCGTGACCGTCGGCGGCAGCGCTCCCCCGGTCACCGTGTAGGTGAGCGGGTCGGCGTCCGGGTCGGTCGCGGCCAGCGCGGACAGGGTGCCGCCCACGGGGACGGTCTGGCTGGTGTTCGTCGGGGCGGCGGTGAACGCCGGCAGGTCGTTCACCGGCGTGATCGTGACGGTCACGGTCGCCGTGCCGGTCGCGCCGTCGGGGTCGCTGATCGTGTACGTGAACGTGTCCGTGCCGTTGGCGTTGGCGTTCGGGGTGTACGTGCACGTGGTGGCGCCGCAGGACACGGTGCCGCTGGTGCCGTTCGTCTTGCCGGTGATCGAGATCGCGTCGCCGTCGGGGTCGGAGTCGTTCGTCAGGACCGACACGGTGGTCGCCGTGTCCTCGGCAGTGGTCTTGGCGTCGTTCGTCGCGACGGGCGGCAGGTTCTGGTAGCGCAGCCCGAAGTCCACGCCGGTGACGCGCTCGTCGGCAGCGAGCGTGATCGTGCGCGGGCTCGAGGTGGTGAAGACGTACTTGCTCGGCGCGCTCACCGTGACGGCGTACGTGCCCGGGACGAGACCGACGAACGAGTAGGTGCCGTTCGCGGCAGTGGTCGTGGTCCGGGTGACGGGTCCGGTGGCGGTGACCGTGCGGCCGGCGAGCGTGGGCTCCCCGGCGTCCTTCGTGCCGTCGCCGTCGAGGTCGTCCCAGACCGTTCCGGAGATCCCGGAGTTGTCCACAGGGGTGACGTCGCTGGCGTCGTTGTTCGCGGCGTTCGGGTCGCTGCTCGCACTCGACACGGACGCGGTGTTAGTCACGGTGGCGTTCGCCGTGGCGGCGACGTCGACCGTGATGACGAGCGTGGAGCTCGCGCCCGAAGGAAGGGGCGTGCTCCGGGTGCAGCTCACGACCTGGCCGACGGCCGAGCACGCCCAGCCGCTGCCGGAGGCGGCGACGTAGGTGAGCCCGGTCGGCAGGGTGTCCACGACGGTCGTGGGCGGGTTCGCCGGGCTCGGCCCGGTGTTGGTGACGGTGAGCAGGTAGTTGCCCGTGCCACCGGCGGTGAACGACCCGATGTGCGTCTTGGTCAGCCCCAGGTCGGCAGAGGAGTTGACCGTGGTGCTCGCCGTCGCCGCGTTGTCCGCGGAGTCCGGGTCGGCGGCCGTGCTGGTGGCGGTCGCGGTGGCCGTGAGCGTCCCTCCGGACGCGGTCACGTCGGCAGTCACCGTGATCGCCTGCGTGGTCTCGCCGCTCGGCAGCGCGGCGGTGCGGGTGCACGTGACGCTCGCACCCGTCGTGCACGACCACCCTGAGCCGCTCGCGCTCACGTTCGCCAGGCCGCTCGGCAGGGGCAGCGTGACGGTGGGAGCGGGGGCGGCGTCGGGGCCGTCGTTCGTGACCGTGATCGTGTACGTGAGCGGGGTCCCTGTGAGGACCGGGTCCGGGCTATCGGTGATCGTCGTGGCCAGGTCGGCCGTGACGACGTTCGTGCTCTCGGTCGCGCTCACGCGGGCGAACGCGTTGCCGAGGCCGTCGGTGTAGTCGACCGTGAAAGCGTGGGTGAGCGTGCCACTCGCGGTGCTCGCCAGCGTGGTGACCACGCGGACGCTGGCGGTGGCGGCGGCGTCGATCTCGCCGTTCACGGTGGCGGTGACGACGCCGCCGCTCTGCGTGCAGGTGCCGGTCGCCGGGGCGAGGACGGCGCAGCCGACGAACGTCTCCCCCGCCGGGATCGTGTCCTTGACGACGACCGTCCGGGCGGTGCCCGCGGTCGCGCCGGAGCTCGTGTTGGTGACCGTCAGGACGGTCGTGCGGGTGTCGCCGCGGGCGGCGCTGGTGAGCCCGTCCGAGGCCGCCGCGGCGAGCTGCGGGGTCGGCGGCTGCTCGAGGTACGCGGTGACGTTGGCCCGGCCCTCGGGCACGAACTGGCTGCCGCTCGGCGAGCAGTAGACCTCGCGCCACCAGCCGCTCTCGGGGCTCGCGATCGTGTCGCCGACGCGGGCCGTCGTGGAGCTGTTGTTCCAGGTCAGGGCACCCGAGACGGTCCCGACGGTGCCGCCGCTCGTCGCCGTGGCGTCGTAGGCGTCGGAGGGGCCGTAGTACCGGACCCGGCCGCCGCCCATGCCGAAGTTGTTGAGCGTGATCGACGCGGTGTTGGGGGCGACGTACTCGAACGTCGTGAGGCAGGCGGTGCCGCCGGAGTTCTGCTGGACCGAGGCGCTGGTGAGGCCGGCGGTGATCTCGTCGCCGGTCCCCGGGATGCCGTCGAAGTTGTCCGAGTTCGAGGGCGGCGTGTTGCTCGTGTCGGTGTCGTTGTCGGTGCCGACGCGCAGGACCCAGTAGTTCTGGTCGTCGCTCCCGCCCGTCAGGTTGAACGGGTCGTTGTCGAGGATCGCGCTGCGCAGGACGTAGCGCCCGCAGGTCAGCGCGGGGTCGGCGCCGGAGCCCAGGATCTGCGCGAACGACTCCCACTGCGGGGCGCTCGCGTCGGGCTGGAAGCTGAACCGGTAGCCGCTGACGCCGGTGCCCGGCGCCGGCGAGTTGAACCCGGGTCCGACGGTCGCTCCGGGGCCGTACAGCTCGAACTCGGTGGAGTCCGCGGACCCGGTGACCGTGTCGCGGCTTCCGGCCGCTGTCGTGATGCGGGGACTGAAGATGTCGAGGTAGATCGCGCGGTTGGCGGGCCATCCGCACGGGATGTCGAACGAGACGTACTGCGACCCGCCCCCGCCGCCCTGGGCGGAGGGGGTCGTGTACCAGTCGCCGGCCGCGAGGCCGGCCGTGGCGCCGTTGGTCTGGACGAAGAACGGCGACGTGGTCGGCAGGAGGTCCACGGCCGCGGCGGGCAGGACCGGCGCGGTAGCGCTCATCGCCGTGCTGAGGGCGAGCGTCAGCCCGGCGGCACGAAAACGTGCTCGCGCGCTGGGGCTGGGCTGGCGCAAGAGTGCTCCACCGTTGTCGGTACGACCGCGTGCAGTGGTGACGCGACCGCTGTGGAGGACGCCACGGTAGGCACCCCTCCTGGCGCGGTCAACGCCCACAACGTGCCACATCGGCCCCCCTACGGACGTATATCAGGGCCAATTAGCCCATGACTTATTCGCCACATTGCTGTTACGCGTGGTGGCGTTGTGACTACAGTGCGTCGTGGTTGCGCGCCGGGTGTGACACCCGACGGGCGACACTTTCAGTGGGTGGATGCGCGCGACTCCGGTGCCGGCGATCCCGAAGCTGCCGCGAGCACCGCGTCGAGTGCGGCGAGGAGCGGGCGCGCCTTGGCCTCGGCCTCGGCGACCTCCGCCGCCGGGTCGCTCCCCCACGTCACCCCGCCGCCGGTCCACAGGTGGATCCGCCCGTCGGCCAGCGCGAACGTCCGGATCGACAGCCCGAGGTCGACGCGGCCGTCTGGGGTCACCCAGCCGAACGCACCCATGCTGGGCCCCCGGCCGACCGGCTCGAGGTCGTGGATCATCCGCAACGCCGCTCGCTTCGGAGCGCCGGTGACGGAGCCGCCGGGGAAGGTCGCCGCCAGCACGTCGTCGAGCCCGGCCTCCGGCCGTAGCCGGGCCTCGACCGTGGACTCGGCGTGCCAGACGCCGGCCCGCGGCACGACGTCGTACAGGCTCGGGACGCAGACCGAGCCGGTGACCGCGACGCGGCCGAGGTCGTTGCGCTCGAGGTCGACGATCATGACGTGCTCCGCCCGGTCCTTCGCGCTCGCGTGCAGCACCGAGGGGTCGGCGGCGGTGCCCTTGATGGGCCGCACTCGTACGACACCTTCACCCACCTCCAGGAACGACTCGGGCGACGCGCTGTGTACGGACCAGCCTTGCCCGGCGATCGACCCCGCGAAAGGGGTGCCCCCGATTCTGTGGACAGCGGATGCGGCTGTGGACAACGTGCCGGCGTACGGG
>DASZER010000054.1:0-29584 GCA_035940575.1 Frankiaceae bacterium
CGCGACGTCACCCCCGGAGTCGACGTGACCGTGACGTCGACGCGCGGCGGCTTCGAGCAGTCCGTCGTGCTGCACGAGCGGCCGAAGGAGCCGGTGACGATCCGTCTTCCGCTGCGGCTGCGCGGGCTGCGCGCGACGCAGGAGGCGAACGGCACGATCCGGCTGCGCGACGCCGCGGGCAAGGTGCTCGTGACGACGCCGCCCGCGCGCATGTGGGGCGCGAAGGTCGACGAGCACACCGGCGGCCCCACGCGCGAGGCTGACGTCACGACGGCGCTCGTGCAGACGCGGGGCGGCGCCGAGATCGTGCTCACGCCGTCGCCGGCGTTCCTCGCCGACCCGTCCGTCGAGTACCCCGTCACGGTCGACCCCGGACCGTCGCTCGGGCTCAGCACCGACACCTGGGTCGACACGTCCTACTCCCAGCAGCAGCGGTACTCCACCGAGCTGCGCGCCGGGACGTACGACGGCACGAACAAGGCGTACTCGCTGCTCAAGTTCGACACGACGCCGATCACCGGCGCCACCGTCGACAGCGCGACGCTCAACCTCTACGAGTACCACAGCTGGTCGTGCCAGGAGCGCGTCCTCGAGGTGCGCCGCGTGATGGACGCGTGGGACCCGGACACCGCGACCTGGGCCAACCGGCCGGGCCTCGCGGCGACCGTGTACGGCTCGACCAGCACGACCCTCGGCCACGACGTCAACTGCCCCGACGGCTGGATCAACGTCCCCGGCCTCAACGACCTGTTCCAGCTCTGGGCCAGCGGGTCGTACGCCAACAACGGCCTCGCCCTCAAGGCGAGCGACACCGACGTCTACGCCTGGAAGCGCTTCTACTCGGCGAACCAGGGCGGCAACGTCGTGCCGTCGCTGTCGATCACGTACCGCTCGGTGCCGTCCGCTCCGACCGACGTCGTCGCGACCAGCGGCAACAACGAGGCCACCGTCACGTGGGCCGACCCCGACGACGAGGGCGGCTCGTCGCTGAACGGCTTCGTCGTCAAGCGCTCTACTGTCGACTCGTCGGGCAACGTCCTCGCGACCGGCTCCGTCACCGTCGACGAGACGGTCCACTCGTACACGTCCTCGGCGGTCACCAACAACCAGCGCGTGTACTTCGAGATCTCGGCGAAGAACACGTCCGGCACCGGGCCGGCGAAGAAGTCGAACACCGTCGTCGTCGGTACGCCGACGGAGCCGCGCAGGATCGACGCCGTTCCCGGCTACAACCGCGCCACCGTCCTGTGGGACCCGCCCGCGAACTACGGCGGCGCCTCCATCAGCAGCTACAACGTCAAGCGCGAGATCATCGGCGGGACGATCGGCCAGGTCAGCGTCCCTTCGACGCAGCGCGCGTACACGTCGAGCGCCGTGCACAACGGCGAGCACGTGAAGATGTCGGTGCAGGCGTGCAACTCCCGCGGGTGCGGCGAGTGGGCCGTCGCGCGCGAGATCGTGCCGATCGACCCGCTGGGTCTCGCGGGCGACCGCGGCTACTTCTCCTACGACTCCCGGAGCATCACCGACCGGGTGCAGGCGAAGGTCAACCTGTCGACCGGCAACCTGATGGTGTCCGTCAGCGGGCTGTCCGTCTCCGGCACGACGCGTGACCTCCAGGTCGGCCAGACGTACAACAGCCTGTCGCAGTTCGTGTCGAACTCCACGACCGACGTCGACGGCAACCCGACGTGGACGACCGGTGTCCTCGGCAAGGGCTGGCGGCTGTCCACCGACACCAGCCTGAAGATCATCAGCGACGGCTCGATCTTCGCGACGTTCGGCGCCGGTGGCACCGACTACTACAAGAAGAACACCGACGGGTCGTTCACCGGGCCCAAGAGCGCCAAGGCGGACCTCACCGGGGGCGGCTCCGGCGACAGCACGTACAAGCTGACGTTCCACGGGTCCGGCCAGATCCTGCGCTTCGACGCGTCGGGCAGGCTGACCAGCGACTCCGAGCGTTCGGACCGCACCGACACCCGCTTCACGATCGGCAACCGCAACGCCGCCGGCAACCCGACCACGATCACCGGCACCCGCGGCCCGTCCGCGCCGAAGTCGCTGACCCTCGCCTACAACACGGCGGGGCGGCTGTCCTCGATCCAGCAGACGGGCACCGACAGCCAGGCGCGTGACGTCGTCTTCAGCACCGACGCCAACGACGACCTGCGCAGCATCACCGACCCGAACGAGAAGACGACGTACTTCGACTACAACGCGTCGCACGACCTGACGAAGATCACCACGCCCGACGGCAAGGTGACGTCGTTCGCCTACGACGTCGTGCACCGCGTGACGACGATCTGGCGCGACCCGGGCGGTCCCGACCAGTCGATCACGAGCTACGACTGGCGCTCGACGCCGTCGCGCAACCTCGTGACGGACGGCCGTGGCAACGTCACGCGCTACGCGTTCGACGAGTTCGACCTCATCACCGCCACGCGCGACCCGGCGGGTCACCTGCGGAGCAAGAGCTACACGCCGTTCAATGACGTCGCGTCGTTCTCGTCCAGCACCGCGGGCACCACGACGAACGAGTTCGGCGCCAACGGCGGCGAGAGCATGACGAAGTCGACCGGCCCGAGCTCCGCGCAGGCGTCGATGACGTACAACTCCTCGACGAGCCTCACGAAGTTCCTGCCCTCGGCGATGACCGACGCGGCGGGCGACCAGAAGCAGTTCACCTACGACGGCCCCGGCAACGTCACGGGGTCCACCGACAGCGCCGGCGCGGAGTCGTACGTCGAGCGCAACGACGACGGCACCGTCGGGTTCACGACCGACCCCGAGCAGAAGGGCAAGACGCACACCCCCGCGTCCGACTGCACGCGGGACAACAACACCGTCGACAACTGCTGGGCGTACAAGTACGACAACAGCGACAAGAACCTCACGCGGATCCTGCCGCCGAACGGCGCCGGCAACCTCGGCACCAGGACGTTCGGCTACGACCGCTACAACCGCATCTCCACGGTCACCGTCGGCGGCGTCACCGTCACCACGACGTTCGACGACGACAACCGCGCGGTGAAGCGCGAGTACAGCGACCTGCGCCCGACCGTCCAGTACGAGTACTACGACGACGGCCAGCTCAAGAAGCGGACCGACGAGACCGGCATCACCACGTTCACGTACGACAACCTCGGGCGCCTGAAGTCGAAGACGCAGGGCACGAACGTGCTCTCGTACGCCTACGACCCCAACGGCAACATGACCGGCCTCACCGACGGCCGCGGCACGACGAGCTACGCGTACAACTCGCGCAACCTGCTGTCGCAGATCACCGAGGCCGGCTCCGGCCGCAAGGTGCTGTTCGGCTACGACCACGACAGCAAGCGCACCGACACGTACTACAACACCTCGGGCACGAACGGCGGCGCGGCCGCCCACGACGCCGAGGGCGACCTGCTCCCGCCCGCGGCGTTCACGGCGCACATCGAGGTCGAGCTCGACAAGGGCGACCTGAAGCGGATCAAGACGACCCGGCGCTCGCTCGACACCGACCCGAACCGCGTCTCCGACTACTCGTACGCGTACACCGACTCGACCGGCAAGAACGTCGGCCGCCGCACGTCCGTCACCGACAACGTCACCGGGATCAAGACGACGTACTCGTACGACAACGGCCGGCTGACCGGCGCCAACGCCGCCACCGGCAGCGACTACTACTACTGCTACGACAAGAACGGCAACCGGAAGTGGGAGGGCTCCGCGGCGCCGTCGGACTGCGGCAGCGTCACGGCGCAGCTCGCCTTCGACTCGGCGAACCAGGTCACCACGCCGGGCTGGGACTACGACGCCTCGGGCAACGCCACGTCGATCCCCGGCGTCGGCGCGCTCGCGTACAACGGCCTCGACTTCACGACGTCCGTGACGCCGTCGGGCGGCCTGCCGACGCCGTTCACCTACGCCGGGATCGACCAGGCGGAGCGCTACAGCGCCGGCACCGACACGTTCTCCAACGGGCTCACCGGCGTGCAGTCGCGGACGAGTGCCGTCCCGACGCAGACGGCGTACTTCGAGCGCGACCCGAACGGGACGCTCGTCTCGATGGTCGTGGGCACGAACGAGTACTACGTCGCCTTCGACGGGCTCGGCTCGGTCGTCGCGCTGATCGACGTGGCGAACGGCAACGTCGTCGGCCGGTACGCGTACGACCCGTACGGCGTCACGACGGTGTCCGCGGGGGAGGCGTCGAGCACCTCGGTGGCCGACCTCAACCCGTGGCGTTACGTCTCCGGCTACTACGACGCCCAGACCGGCCTGATGAAGTTCGGGCTCCGCTACTACGACGCGGCCCACGGCCGGTTCACGCAGCGCGACCCGATGGCGCAGCCGCCGGACCCGTCGAAGGCGAACAGCTACGCGTACGCCAGCGACAACCCGGTCAACTTCATCGACCCGTCGGGCGCCGACGCGGAAGACTGGGGCACCGCTCTCGAGTGGATCGGGACCGGGATCGGGTTGGTCTCCTCGGTTCTTCCGAACCCGATCACCGGCCTCATCGTCGGCACGATCGGCTCTGCCATCCAGGCGACCGGCACGTACCTCAAGACGGGTGACGCAGGGGCTGCGCTCACGAGCTTCGGGTTCGGTATGGTCGGCAACGTGCTGGGGCTGCGGTCACCGACGGCGGTCGGTGCGTTCCTCTCGATCGCGTGGAACACCGCGACGGGTGGCTATCCCTGGTCGGACGGGCCGGCGTACTGACAGTGGCACCGGGCCTCGGCAAGCGTCTCGCGTCCGCTCGTCAGGAGCGGCGGGACCGCACGCCTCCGATCGTGACGCCGATCGGCCTCGCGATGGGCGTCGGGGTCGTCACCGGTGCGATGCTCGATCAGCCGGTGGTCATCCTCGTGTCCACGATCGTCGGTACGGCCGCGACGTTCGCCGTGCTCATCAGGAGCGAGCGCGAGCGGAAGCGGAACGGGCGGGGCTAGCCCCCGCCCGTTCCGCTTCCCTCGGCGGCGTGCTCAGGGGCCGGTGACGCCGTCGAGGCGCAGCCAGGCCGCCAGTGCGCGCAGCTCGGCGTCGACGGCGGCCGCGACCTTTCTCGTCCACGCGACGTCGCGGTGGACCGCGTGGACGACGAGACGGCCCGCCTTGCGGTCGGCGGCCGCGTCGACCTTGCCGACGAGGCGGTCGCCGGAGAGCACGGGCAGCGCGAAGTAGCCCCAGCGCCGTTGCTCCTTGGGCTTGTACATCTCGAGCGTGTACTCGAAGCCGAACAGCTCCAACGCGCGCGTGCGGTCGTGGACCAGCCGGTCGAACGGCGACAGCAGCGCCGTCCTGCCCTCGAACGTCTCCGCCGTCGCGTCGGGGTCGAGCCGCCAGAGCCCCTTCGTCCCCTCGACCTCGGCGGGGACGCCGGCGTCGCCGACGACCTTGGGCCGCGCGAGGCCGAGCGAGCGCAGCCGCCGCTCGGCGCGGATGCGTTGCGCCTCCTCGGCGGGCACGGCCTCGACGCCGCGCGGGTACACGCGCTCGGCGAGGTCCCACAGCCGCTCGCGCCCGCGCCGCGCGGACACCGCCACCTCGCCGCGCGTCATCAGGACGTCGAGCATCCGCGTGACGTTCTTGTCGTTCGTCCAGCCGGTCGACTGCCACGGCACCTCGCGCGTGTCCTCGATCTCGCGCGAGGGGAGCGGGCCGTCGTCGCGAAGCCGCGCGAGGACGCGTTCGCGGAAGCCGGCGTTGGCGGCGAGCCAGGCGTGGCCGCGCGAGCCCTCCGGCGGCCACGAGCGCATCTCGTCCAGGTACAGCGCGAGGTCGCCCATCGGCCGCAGCATCACGATGCCGGGCTCACGCGGCGACGGCTGGCCGCTGTGCTCGTAGAGCGCGCGGTCCACCTCGACCGCGCGCGCCAGGTCCTCGGGGCGGTACCCCTCGCCGAGCCGCGTCCACGCGACGAGGTCGGCGTTCGGCGCGACGACCGCGGTCGGGTCGAGTTGGAGCATCGTCAGCCGGTCGACCGTCGGTACGAGCTCGGTCGGGCGCGCCGCGTCGAGGAGCTGCGCGCGCACCGCGATCCGCCGAGCCTCGTCGCCGGTCAGGCGCCGTACGTCCACGCCCGTCACCGTACGGCGCGTCAGCGCGCGACGAGCAGCGCGCCGTGCCGCCGCGCCCAGAACGGCTCGTGCGGCCAGCGGCGTTCGAGGCCGTAGTAGTCGTGCCTGTTGCGCTCGTACGCCGCCCGCACCGCCGCGAGCCGCGCGGCGTAGGCGCCCACCGCGCTCTCGTCACCGTCGAGCGCGGCGACGAGCGCCTCGCCCGCCGCGACGCCGGTGACGAGCGCGGTGAGGATGCCCTGCGACGACAACGGGTCGCATGACAGCGCCGCGTCGCCCGTCGCCAGCCACCCGTCGCCGGCGGGAGGGTCGAGCCGCCCGCCCCGCGCCGACACCACGCGCGGCTCGTCGGGCAGGCCGTGCAACGACTCCGCCACGTGCCGCGTCCCGCGCGCCGCCGCCGCGAAGCCGGTCGCCGTGCGCAGCGGCGGGGGCAGCAGGTCGGCGTCGGTGAGGACCGCCACCGCCCGCAGCCCGCCGGGCACGCGTGCGGTGTACCACCAGCCTCCGGGCGCGGACTCCACGAGCGTCGTCGTGTCCACGTCGTCCGGCGCCGACGGCCACCGCGCGACGACCGCGACGAGATGGTCGTCCTCGACCCGCCGCGCGCCGCGGCTCCGCGCGACCGACGCCGAGCGGCCCGTCGCGTCGACGACCCACCGGGCGTCGCCGACGTCCGAGCCGTCGATCCGCGAGGTCACGACGGAGGCGCCCGCCGCCGCCGCGCCCGCGCGCAGGAACGCGTCGAACCCCGCCCTGTCCAGCAGCCGTCCGGGCCCGTACGGGTCGAACACCGCGTGCCGCCGCGTCACCCCGTCGCCGCCCCAGGCCGAGCGGGTGCCGTACGACGTCAGGTGCTCCTCGCCACGGAACGCCTCCCACAGCCCGAGGTCGCGGAGCACCTGCGCCGCCGCGCCCGGCAGCGACTCGCCCGCGGCGTACGCAGGGCCGCGCCCCGCGTCGGCGAGCAGCACCCGCCGCCCCGCGCGCGCCAGCACCAGCGCCGCCGCCGCGCCGGCGGGGCCACCGCCGGCGACGACGACGTCGTAGGTCACCGCAGGTGCCGCGGGAAGCGCCGCACGAGGTCGATGTAGCCGGTCGACACCTCGACCTCCTCGAACCCGGTCGCCTCGGCCGCCGCCCGCAGCATCGCGGGCTGCGGCGACTCGCCCGCGGGGTCCTCGACGTGGACGGTGATGAGGTTGCGGTTGAGCGGCACGCCCTCCGTCGGGAAGCCCACCTCCGACTCGACCATCAGCTCCGCGGGGAACGCGCCGTCGTCGGGTCCGGGACGCACCTCGACGACCCCGAGCCTGCCGAAGTCCGTGACCATCGCGGTGATGCCGGCGTAGTAGTTCGCGGGCAGGAACCGCAGCCACGTGCCCCTGCGCTCGAACGCCGCCTGCCGCTCCGCCATCGGCCGCGACGCGTCCATCACCGTGTCGTAGTCGTCCTCGGTGAGGACGTGGTTCGGCACGCGTGCGGGCCAGAACGTCGGGACGTACGGGTCGTAACGCGGCCCGAAGCCCATGAGGTCCTGGTAGCCCGAACGGCACGACGCCGTGTCGGTCTGCCACGGCACCGCCATCCACCGCGTGAGGTCGCCGGGGCCCTGCGCGTACAGCGGCCCGCCGACGCCGGTCGCGACCGTCGGCGTGAGCTGCGTGCCGTAGTCGGGCACCTTCGCGCCGGGGGCGCGGTGGCGGATGCGGAACGGCGCCGCGTACATCGTCGTGTGCCGCATCGGCCAGGTGATCTCGCAGCCCGGGTGGAACGCGTCGGCTAGGCAGAAGTCCAGCGCCGCCCGCGTCAGCGTCTCCGGCTGCTGCGCCAGCGGCACCGCGTCGATGGTCGACGGCGGGACGTACGACGCGTCGTAGTCGGCGTCGAACTCCCCGAGCGCCCACTGGTCCAGCAGCGCGTACTGCGTCGGCGAGACCGTCACGTGCTGGCGCGGCGAGATCGGCGGCAGGCTCATCGCGTCGCCGTAGATCCACGGCAACGGCACGGGCGACTCGCCGTCGCGGAGGTAGTCGCGGAACGACGTCCACACCTGGTTGCGCAGCTCCGCGTGCTCGGGCGCCGGGCTCGCGAGCCGCGCGAGGTAGTCGGGGTCGAGGAACGACGAGCGGCCCTGCCAGCCGTACGCCGTCGCGAAGCCGTGGTTGACCCACTCGAGCCGGCAGATCCTCGCCAGGATCGGGAGGACGTCGTTGGTGAACGACGGCCGTCCCGGCGGCGGCAGCGAGCCCGCGGTGACGTACGCGTCGACGAGCAGGTCGTGCATCGTGCGCACCGACTTGAGCTGCGGCGCGTAGTTCGGCGGCGCCACGATCACCCACGCCGGGTCGACCGGGATCGAGCGCCCGTCGATCGTCACCGTCGCGGTGACAGGCCCGTCGCTCGTGTCGTCGTGCCAGCCCTCGTTGTTCGCGAACGTCGTCGGCGGCGAGCCGTCCGCCGACGCGGAGACGCCGCGCCCGCCGAGGAACACCAGCCGCCCCGCCTCGTCCGTCCGCAGCTCGCCGAGGTACACCGGCGTCCCGAGGAACGACCCCGTGTCGAACGCGTACTCCGGTCCCGACGCGTTGGCCCCGCTGATCGTGCGCGGGCCCGGGTCGATCGTCAGCGACGCGCGGTCCTTCACCTTCGCGTTGCGGCGCAGCGACGGGTCGGCCGCCGGCGCCTCGGGGATGT
Source organism: Frankiaceae bacterium (assembly GCA_035940575.1). Classification (GTDB taxonomy): domain Bacteria; phylum Actinomycetota; class Actinomycetes; order BP-191; family BP-191; genus BP-191. The sequence goes on from DASZER010000054.1 coordinate 8,769, forward strand.
CGAGCGCGATCTGGAACTCGTACCAGGAGCTCTTGGCGTTGGCGACGTGCACGGTCCAGTCGATCGCCGCGTCGTCGCTCGTCAGCTCGCCGACGACCTCGCCGGCCGCGTTGTAGCCGTAGAGGCGGAACCGCGCGGCCTGGCGCTTCATCGCGCCCGTGGCGTCCTTGTACGAGCCCTCCGGCATCGGCTCGGGGTCGGGCACCTCGGGGCCGTGGAAGAACTCTTCCTGGCTGTCGCCGACGCGCGCGACGCCGAGCGCCGGGCAGATCGCGGCGCGCACGACGACCGTGTCCTTCGCGGCGACGTTCGCCATCTCGGGGCGCGGCGTCTCGGGCTCGGCGAGGGGCACGCCGTTGGTGTCGCGGCGCAGGTTCGCGGACTCGCGGTACACGACCTTGCGCGCGTCGGAGATGCTGCCGACCGGCTCGTGCTCGGCGAGGGAGTGCCAGGGGTTGTACGCGAGGTTCTCGCCGTACGCCGCCTGCCCGCGCGCGTCGACGTCCTGGGACGCCAGCGTCAGCGTCGCGACCGTCACCGGCGGCGACGCGCTCTCGTCCCAGCGCACCGTCGCCGCGTCGAGCGGCATCGTGTCGGGGTCCGTACGGAGCTGCACCTGCAGCGCGAACGACGCCTCGCCGGCGAGCAGCCGCGCGCGCAGGTCGGCGTGCAGGTAGTACGGGTCGTTCTCGTCGGCGGGCCGCGCCGGGGCAGCCGCCGACAGCGGCGCCAGCTTGTACTTCACGTAGCGGTCCTTGCCGAAGCGGTACGGCAGCCCGCTCCAGTACGGCGTCGTCAGCACCGAAGGGACGACCTTCTTCATCTCGTCGAGGATCGCCGCGGTCGTCGGGTGCGCCGCGAGGTACGAGTCGTAGTCGTGCTCCACGACGCCGGCGCGCGTGAACGCGCACATGTCCGCGGCCGTGTCGACGAAGAACACGTCCATGTTCTGGAGCAGGAAGTCCTGCGTCGGCGCGTCCTCGTCCGGCGCGAGCAGCTTCGGCCCGGGCACGCCGAAGAGCTTGATGCCGATGCCGACCGTCGTCTTCAGGTCGGGGTTCGTCGGCACGGTGTCGCTCGAGAAGCGCACCCAGGCGGCGTACTCGCTGCCTGCGAAAACGCCGACCCGCAGGTCGTCCGGCAGGTCGGGCGCGACCGTCAGCGTCGCGCGCGCGACGCCGTGCGGCTTGAGGAAGACAGGCCGCATCGCCGGGCTCTGCCCCGCCGCGATGCGCTTGGCCTGGACCAGGTCGACGAACATCGTCCGCAGCGACTCGATCGGGTCGGTGCAGTCGGTCGGGCCGGCCTGGCCCGAGGCGTCGTCAAGGAACATCGTTCCCCCGTTTCAGTTGTGGGCGTCCCCCTACGCCGCACCCTAGGACGTGTCCGGGCGCGCGGACCAGCCATTCCGGGATTCGCTCGAACGAGTGAACTCGCGCGATTCCCGTGCCGTGCCGTCACGCGCGGTCGTACCTTCGCTGCCGCGCCTCGGACGCACCGTCGGCGCGTCACCACTTCAAGCCCTTGGGGGGGGTTTTCGTGCGTATCACTTTCCATGCCCCGTCTCAGGTCGCGAGGCCACCGGCCCGCGCCGCGTCGCGGCGAAGGTCAGGCCGGGCCGTCGTCGTCGTCGCGACGCTGCTGCTGTCGGCGGCGCCCGTGCTCGCGCCGGCGCCCGCGTCGGCGACGACGACGATCCAGTTCCCGCTCATCATCTCGAAGGCGGAGATCCAGGCCGCCCAGCCGTACACGTGGTGCTACTGGAGCCAGACGAACTGCCACCACGACTACAACGCCGCCGACATCATGGCGCCGACCGGGACGCAGGTCGTCTCGCCGGTCGACGGCGTCGTCGAGCGCGTCGTCGTCGACTCCGACGGCGTCGGCAGCCGCGTGCAGATCCGCGACTCGAGCAACTACCTCTGGTACCTCGCGCACATGCACCACAGCCCCGCGCCGGTCGTGACGGTGGGGCAGAGCGTCTCGCGCGGCACGCCCATCGGCGTCGTCGGAACATCGGCGCACGCGGTGGGGACGCAGCCGCACCTGCACGTCGACAAGCTGCCGCCGTCGTACTCCTCGCGGCCGAGCTGCAGTGGGGCCGAGTGCACCGGCGAGCAGTTCATCAACATCCAGCCCGACCTCGTGGAGGCGTACGGCGAGCTCGACACGACGCCGCCGAGCAGCGGCACCGGCGTCAACTCCGGCGCGGACGTCTACGTCAGCGGCGCGCACCACGTGATGGGCATCAAGACCTCGACCGGCGACCTGTACCAGAACACCCTCACGTCGCCGCCGTCCGGCTGGACCAACCTCGGCGGCGTCGTCGCGGACACGCCGGCCGTGACGTACCACGACGGCCGCTACGACGTCTTCGCCCGCAGCCCCGGCGGCGGCATGTACCAGAAGACGTGGAACGGCACGTGGGGCGCGTGGACGTCCATCGGCGGCACGTCGCTCGCCAGCGGCGCGGCGGCCGTGTGGACCGGCAGCCAATACCACGTCTTCGCGGTCAACTCGTCCGGCGACCTCATGCAGCGGACGTGGAACGGCTCGTGGGGCGCGTGGCAGAACCTCGGCGGCACCGTCGCGGGCACGCCGGCCGTGACGTACTACAACGGCCGCTTCGACGTCTTCGCCCACAGCCCGGGCGGCATCATGTACCAGAAGACGTACAACGGATCGTGGGGCCCGTGGACCTCCATCGGCGGCTCGGCTCTCACGGGCGGCACGGGCGCGGTCTTCGCCGAGGGCGAGTTCCACGTCTTCGGCATCGACTCGGCCGGCGACCTCATGCAGCGCACCTGGGCCGGCGGCTCGTGGGGCTCGTGGCAGAACCTCGGCGGCACCGTCTCCGGCACGCCCGCGGCGACGTACCACGACGGGATCTACGACGTCTTCGCGCGTAGCCCCGGCGGCATCATGTACCGCAAGACGTGGAACGGCACGTGGAGCGGCTGGGTCAGCGTCGGCGGCAACTTCGCCTGACCCGTTCTCGCGATCGCGACAGGCCTCCGGGCCGGTGCGGCCACTCCGGCCGCCCGGTCCGGAGGCTCTCGAGAGGGCGTCAGTTGACGTCGAACTCGTTGCCCTCGGGGTCCTTCATCGCGACCGCGTAGTGGTCGAGGCCCTCGGAGTCGAGTACGCCCACGAGCTCGGCTCCGAGCGCCGCGAGCCGCGCCGCCTCGGCGTCGACGCGCTGCCTGCGCGTCTCGATCGGCACCGTGCGGTCGCCGCCGACGCCGAGGTCGAGGTGCAGCCTGTTCTTGCACGACTTCACGTCGGGCACGACCTGGAACCAGATCCGCGGCCCCCGGCCGCTCGGGTCCACGATGCGGTCCGCGCCGCCGCCGAGCTCGTCCTCGGGGACGCCGACGTCGCGCCAGTACGCGTCCCAGGTAGCGAAGCCTTCGGGAGGCGGCTCGAGCTCGTAGCCCAGCGCCGCGGCCCAGAAGAGCGCGAGCGGCTCCGGGTCCGCGCAGTCGATCACGAGCTGGAAGCGAGCCGCCATCCGAGCCTCCGAGAGCCGTCGTCCGCCAGGCGCGTGCGATCAGCCATGATGCGCCCTACATCCCGAGTCCCGAGGAGTGCGCGTTGAGCGGCAGGGTCGTCGTCAACAGGGCCATGTCGCTCGACGGCTTCATCGCCGCGCCCGGCCACCGGATGGACTTCGGCGGCGGGCGGCAGCCCTCTCACTTCCTCGCGCCCGAGGACGTCGCGGCGATCGCGGCGGACACCGGCGCGATGCTCGTGGGACGGCGTACGTGGGAGGTCGGCGCGGAGTTGGCCGCCGAGGATGCGGGCAGCACCGACTACCCGTTCTCGGGGCCGATGTTCCTGCTCAGCCACCGGCCGCTGGACCCGCCGAACCCCGACGTCACGATCCTCTCCGGCGACATCGGCGACGCGGTCGCGACCGCGCTCGCCGCCGCGGGCGGCAAGGACCTGGAGGTCCTCGGCGCCGACGTCGCCGCCCAGTGCCTGCGGCGCGGGCTCGTCGACGAGGTCCTGGTGTACGTGCTGCCGGTGATCCTCGGCGACGGCATCCGGTTCTCGCCTCCGGACCTCCCCACGGTCGACCTGGAGCCGATCGCCAGCACGCGCTCGCGCGACGTCACGATCCTGCGGTTCCGCGTCGTCTCGTAGCGCGCCGGTCCCGGGGCGTAGGGCATCCTGCTCGGCGTGAAGCTTCTCCTGACCTCCTCCGGCGTCACCAACTCGAGCATCCGTGCCGCGCTCGTCGACCTGCTCGGCAAGCCGATCGAGGAGTGCTCCGCCCTCGTGGTGCCGACCGCGATCCACCCGTTCTCCGTCGGGCCCGTGATGGCGGCCCGCCTGATCCGCGGCGAGGTCGCGACGCCGATGACCGACCTGGGGTGGGCGTCGATGGGGGTGCTCGAGCTCACCGCGCTGCCGAGCATCGACAGGGACGTGTGGGTCCCGGTGGTCGAGCGCGCGGACGCCCTGCTGTTCTGGGGCGGCGACCCGGTGTACCTGAGCCACTGGCTGCACCGGTCGGGCCTGGCGGAGCTGCTGCCGTCGTTGACGCGAACGGTGTACGTGGGGACCAGCGCCGGTGCCATGGCGGCGGCCACGACGTTCGGTGAGACCTACACCGAGCCGCGCGGCGGCAGCGGCGACGTGCTCACGTCCGAGGACGTGGCGTTCGACACGCCGGAGGGAGAGGTTCCGAGGACGCTCGTGACCGCGGCGGGAGCCGGCCTGGTGGACTTCGCCGTGATCCCTCACCTGGACAACCCGAATCACCCCGACGCCTCCCTCGCCAACGCGCAGCGCTGGGCGGCGAGGCTGCCCGTGCCGACGTACGCCCTCGACGACCAGAGCGCCGTAGCGGTGGCCGACGGTGTCGTGGACGTGGTGTCCGAGGGCACGTGGCGGCTGTTCGACCCGGTCTGAGCCGCGGCCCGCGTCAGCGGCGGCGTTGACGCCACAGCTCGCGCACGTCCGCGACGGCGCCGAGGTGCGCGAGCTTGCGCGGGTTGATGAGCGACTTCACGCCGTGCACCGCGCCGTCCGCGACCTCGAACGTCAGCACGGTCACGACGCGTCCGTCGGCGTCCGTCGCGATCGCGCCCGGCTGGCCGTTGACGGTCGTCACGCGCATCGTCAGCCGCGCGTCGACGGCCTGCCGGCCGAGCCCGGCGAACAGCCGCGCGACCTTGTCGCGCCCGACGATCGGGCGCGGCCACGACGGCGAGCCGCCGCCGCTGTCGCCGGTGACGACGACGTCCTCGCCGAGCAGCGCGAGCAGGCCGTCCACGTCCCCGTCGAGCATCGCCGCGACGAACCGTCGCGCCGCCTCCCGGCCGCGTTCCGGAGGGTCGAAGCGCGGCCGCCCCTCTGCCACGTGGCGCCGCGCGCGGGCGGCGAGCTGCCGGCAGTTCGCGGGCGTCTTGCCGACGATGTCGGCGACCTCGTCGAACGCGTAGCCGAACACGTCGTGCAGCAGGAACACCGCGCGCTCGACGGGGGAGAGGCGTTCGAGCAGCAGCAGGAACGCCATCGACAGCGAGTCCGCCTGCTCCGCGTGCCCGGCGGGGTCGTCGTCCACCAGCGGCTCCGGCAGCCACTCGCCCACGTAGGTCTCCCTCCGCGCCCGCGCGGACGTCAGCGTGTCGATGGCGAGCCGGGTCGTGACGGCGGACAGGTACGCGCGCGGCGACTCGACGGTCGTGCCGTCGGCGAGCGCGCGGGCGTAGCGGACGTACGCCTCCTGCACGACGTCCTCGGCCTCGGCGACGCTGCCGAGCATTCGGTACGCGATGCCGAACAGCAGCGGCCGCAGCTCCTCGAACGCCTCCGCCGTCACCCGGGCATCGTCGCTCACCCCAGCGTCCGGAACCCGTCCCGCCACGTCGCCCACCTCGGTGCCCAGCCGAGCTCGCGCCTCGCCCGGGCGTTCGACGCCCCGCGCTGGGCCGTCGACATCGACACCGCAGCCTCGCCCGCGAGCAGCCGCGCGAGCGCGACCGGGACGCGGCGCGGCGGCTTCGCGCCGGCGCACTCCGCGAGGTACGGCAGCCACTCGGCGACCGGTGCCGGCTCGTCGTCCACGACGTTGAACAGCCCCGTCGCGCCGGCCTCGACCGCCGCCGCCGTCGCACTCGCCGCGTCGTCCGCGTGCACGAACGACCATACGCCGGCCGCGTCGCCCACGAGCGGGAACCGCCGCTTGCGCACCGCCTCGACCATCGCGTCGGACGCGCCCGGGCCGTACAGCAGGCCGTAGCGCACCACCACGCCGTCGAGGTCGGCCGACGTGACCGCGCGTTCGAGGTGGCGGATCGCGGCGAGCGACTCGCGCTGCGCCTCCGGCACCCTCTCCGCGAGCGGCTCGTCCTCGGTCGCGAGGCCGCGGCCGGGCGGGTTGGTCCAGCCCGTGAACGACTGCACGACCGCCCGCCGCACGCCGGCCGCGGTCGCCGCGGCGAGCAGGTTGTCGACGCCGGCCGTGCGCAGCACGTTGGTCCCCGCGAACGTCCTGTCGAAGCGCCGCAGGTCCGCGATCCCCTGCAACGCCGTCATCTCGTGCACCACCACGTCCGGGCGCGCCTTCGCGACAGCCTCGCCGACCGCGACCGCGTCGAGGCCGTCCAGCACGACCGGCTCGGCGCCCAGCTCCCGGATCGCGTCCAGCCTCGCCGCGCTGCGCGTCGTGCCCACGACGTCGTGACCTCGTTCGGCCAGCAACGGCACCAGGCGACTGCCCACCACGCCGGTCGCGCCCGCTACGAACACCCGCATGTCCGATCACCTCCGCGACACAGACGACGCAGCGCCCGCGGATGTGACACGCCACCCGCCGTCCTCCGGAGAAACGCCAACCGACCGCGCCCGTCAGACGGCAGCGTCTCGATCAGGTCGTCATGCAGGCACCCGCGAACCGAGTGCCGATCGCCTGCGGGCCGACGATGGTGACCGGGACCTGCGGCTTTCTTGGGGTGAGTGACGGGGCTCGAACCCGCGACAACCGGGACCACAACCCGGTGCTCTACCAGCTGAGCTACACCCACCAAGTACGGCGTTCAGTCTACGGGCGCGGGGTCCGGCTCGCTAACGCGTTCGCCGCCGGGCGGCACGAAGATCGCGGAGCGGTACCAGCGCAGCTCGGCCACCGACTCCAGGATGTCCGCGAGCGCGCGGTGGCCGCCGGCCTTCTGGGGGGCCTTGTGGTACGCCCTCGGGTACCAGCGCCGCGCCAGCTCCTTGACCGACGACACGTCCACCATCCGGTAGTGCAGGTACGCGTCGAGCGTGGGCATGTGACGGACGAGGAACGTCCTGTCGGTCGCGATGGAGTTGCCGCACAACGGCACGGTGCGCGGCTCGGGGACGTGCTGCTTCACGAGCGCCAGCACGGCCTCCTCGGCGTCGCCGAGGGAGACGTCGGAGGCGAGGACGGCGTCGGTGAGGCCCGACCGCGCGTGCATGTCGCGCACGACGTCGGCCATTCCCTCCAACGCCGACGGCGGCTGCGCGACGACGAGGTCGAGGCCCTCGCCGACCGGGTTGAGCTCGGAGTCCGTGATGAGCGCCGCGATCTCGAGAACGACGTCGCGCTCGGGGTCGAGGCCCGTCATCTCGAGGTCGATCCAGACCAACCGGTCGATCATGCGCGCCAGCCTAGTAGGGCTTGGCGGAACGCGGCCCGGCACGGCTGCGTCTCGCCAACGCCCTACTGGTGGGAGGGGCGCGGCGCGGGGGTACGCCGGCCGCGCCGCGACGCTGGTTTCCTGCGGCGCCGGAACGGGGAGACCGGAGACATGCTGACCGTGATCCTGATCGTCCTGGTACTCCTTCTCCTGCTCGGCGGCGGTGGCTGGTACCGCGGTCGTGGCCGGGGGCTGTAGCACCCGCACGATCACTCCGTAGCCGAACGAGGCGCCTCCCGACCGGCGCCTCGTTCCGCTGTCCGGAGGCAGGACCGGGGGCTCGCGCGCCGAACCGGTCGCGCATGACGAAGCCCCTCCTCGCCGCGGCCGCCATCGCCGCCGCCGTCGCCCTTCCCGCGTCCGCCGGCCCCTCCGGCTGCGTGAGCGACCTCGCGTACCGCGTCCAGCACAACCCCGTCCGCCCCCTGCCGTACGGCGGTGGCGGCGGCGAGCCGACCATGGTGATGCCCGGCGACCCGAACGGCTACGTCGCCTACGACGTCGACGCCGTCAAGGACGCCTCCGCCTGCATCGTCTGACCCCTCGCCCTCCGGCGCCGGGGTCTCTACGCTGGCGCCACCCTCTCCCCTCGAACCCTTGGAGGCTCCATGCGCCGCACCCTGGCGTCGTTCTTCGTCCTCGTCTCGACCGCCGGGCTGCTCGTCGGCCTCGGCGGCACCGCCTCGGCCGCCGAGGCGCCCGTCTCGTCGAACGGCTGCGTCGCGTACTCCGACGTCCCGCACCTCGACGTCGTCAAGCAGAGCAGCCGCATCGTCTCGACCGGAACGCTGTCCTGCCTCGCCGAGTCGACCGGCATGACCATCGAGGTCTGCGTCGAGGAGCAGTACGCCGTGGACGCCCCGTGGTGGAAGCGCGGCTGCGTCAAGGTGACCGACCTCAACGAGTACCGCGACACGATCGAGGCGACCGTGTCCGTGTCGGTCCCGGTCTACGCGACGTGGCTGCGCACCACCGTCCGCGGCTGGAACGCCGCGGGCAAGTCGGCGACGTTCGCGACGCCGCCGACGTTCTGGTTCAACTGCGCCTGCTACATCGGCTGACACGCCCGCACGCACGAAGGCCCGGCGCCCCCCGCGAGGGAGGCCCGGGCCTTCGTACGTCCGGAGACGGTTACAGCGCGAGCGGGCGGTACGCGATGACGGCGTTGCCCGCCGCGACGTACACCGTGCCCGACGCGATCGCGACGCCACTGCTGGACAGCGCGGCCGGCGGCGACGCGGGGTCCGCGACGTCGGCGGCCATCGGGCGGCGCAGCAACGGCGCGCCGGTCTCGGCGTCCCACGCGAGGAGGTTGCCGGCGTTGTCGACCGTGAACACCGCGCCGCCCGCCACCGACACCGACTGGTAGTGCGTGCCGTCGCCGATCGGCGACGTCCAGTTGGGCGCGCCCGCCTCGGTGAGCGACCACACGAGGTCGACAGGCGACGACGCGACGAGGAGCGAGTCGCCGTCCCACGCCGACGCGGCGGCGTTGCACGCCGGGCACGTCGCGCCGACGGTCGCCGACCACGCGCGGTCCATCGTCGTGGCGTCGGCGACGTGGTAGACCCCGGACTTCTGCAGGTCGCCGACGAACGTGCGGCCCGCGTCGTCGGTGAACAGGTTCGGCGGCGCGCCGAAGTCGAGGTCGAGCTGGAGGCACGGCGCGCTGTTGCCGACGACGAGCTGGAGGCTCGGGTCGTCGCCGAGGGCGGTGCAGACGGGGTCGATGCCGTCGCGGAACGCCGGGTCGTACTGCTCGACGTTGCCCTTCATCGACCCGACGATCGTGCCGAACGTCGCGCGCGACGGGTCGACGTCGATCTTCACGATCGCGTTGGTGTTCTCGTGCTCGATGGTCTTGCTGTACGGGTTGCCGGTGCCGGCGTACGCGTAGCCGTGCCTGGTGTCGACGGCCGGCGCGGTCCAGACGCCTGCGCCCGCGTAGCCCTGGGCGAACGCCTCGTCGGGGACGACGCTCACGCGCCGCACGAGCGCCCCGGTGTCGGCGTCGAGGATCGCGACGCCGCCGCGGCCCGTGGGGTCGCCCTCGGCGGGGGAGTAGCCGGCGAGGACGAGGCCGTCGTGCACGACGGGCGTGGCGTTCGTGTAGTAGCCGGCGCCGCTCTGCAACGGCTCGCTGCGCCAGGCGACGCGGCCGTCCCTGCGCGAGACCGCGACGGCGTACGGCCTGCCGGTCTGGTTGACCAGGCCGATGACGAGGTCGTTCGTGACCGCCGGGCTGCTGACGAAGATGCCGCCGAGGCCCGCGGTAGTGCCCGCGTCGAGGGGGACCGTGACGCGCCAGACGACGGCGCCGGTGGACGAGTCGAGCGCGAGGATCTCGCCGCCGGCGGTGTTCAGGAACACGCAGCCGGCCGCGACGATCGGCGTGCCGTTGAGGTCGGCGAGGCCCGTCCCCGCGCCGCCGGTGGAGAACGACCACACCGGCGCCAGCAGCGGCGCGGTGTCCGCGCCGATCGTGCCGGGGGAGCGCTGCGTTCGCGTGTTCGACAGGTCGCGGCCGAACGTCGGCCACTCGTCGGCGGCGGCCTTGCCGACGCAGGGCTTCGGCTTGGCGTCGGCGGGGGAGAGGGGGACGAGCAGCGCGGCGACGACGGCCACCGCGGGGACGATCCGGGCACGCGTGTTCACGCGGACTCCTTGGAGGGGACAACGGAGCGGGCGGGGCGATCTTCGCCACCGCCCGTCCGATTCCTCCCGAATCAGGCGCCGCCGCCGGGCCCCCCGCCGCTGCTGTAGGTGACGCACGGCTGGACGTCGCGGAAGCAGATCGTCGTGCTGGCCGGGCCGCCGGGGGCCGAGCAGTACGTGTAGCGGAATCCGAGGCCGTCCTCGCGGGTGAAGCAGGTCGCCGACGCCGAGGGGGCGAGGGCGGCAACCGCCGCCGCGGCGACGGTCAGAGCGAGTGCGATGCGCATGAGGGGCTCCTAGTAGCTGACGCAGGCACCGGTGGGCCGGTGGCAGATGGTGGTGCGGACGGGACCGCCTGGCGCGGAGCAGGAGTAGGCGTAGAAGTCGCCCTTGTCCCACAGGGGCATGCAGGTGGCGTGAGCGGGCGTCGCGAGCAACGCGCCGACCGCGGCGACGGACAGAGCCAGAAGGATGCGCATCAGGCCTCCGGGAGGGGTGAGGGGAGCACTGCGGCGACGAACGCCGCCGCATCATTCGTGCGCGGGCGGTCGCTCACCTGCCCGTCGCCGAGCTCCACCACCCGCCACACGCCGTCGTCGCGACTCGCGAGGTCCACCGTCACGAACGGCGCGCCGTGCGCCGCGACGAGGGGCGCGAGGACGTCGAGGGCCGCGTCCAGGGCGGCGTCGGGCGGCGGCGCGCCGTCGGGGGTGTCGGGGTGCGCGGTGGCGAGCGCGCAGCGGCCCGCGACCCACCACGTGCGGACCTCGGCGGGCCCGTACGTCTCGAACCGCCGCAGCACGAAGCCGCCCACCGCCGCGTCGTCGCGGATCTCGACGAAGCGCGACGCCACCCGCCACGCCGCGTCCGCGTCGGCGACGTCGGGCACGTACGCCGCCTCGGCCCAGTGGTGCTTGGCGGACTTCACCCAGTCGCGAAGGACGGCGGGACCGCTGCCGAGCGCCGAGCGGCACGCGTCGAACGCGTCGCGGCCGAAGCCGTTCGCGATCGCGCTCTCCGCCGTGACCTCGCGCAGGGTGGCGTACCACCCGGGCAGCTCGTGGCTGCTCCGGAACGCCTCCGCGCCCGTCCGCATCGTGACGCCGCGCCGCGCGAGGGCGGCCGCGAACGACGCGTAGCGCTCGCTGCGCAGCATCCACCCGCGGTACACCGCGTCATCGGACTCGGGGACGCGCGCGACGGCGGCGTCGGGGTCGGCGCCGGCGGCGAGCGCGTCGTGGTCGACGAGGGCGACGTCGAGACCCGCGTCGCGCGCGGCGGCGTACTCGTCCGCGAAGTGCTCGTCGGGGCGGCGAGGGCGCAGCGGGTCGCTCGGGACGAGAAGCATCATGTGCGCCCGGCAGGGATCGAACCTGCGACCATCCGCTTAGAAGGCGGGTGCTCTGTCCGGCTGAGCTACGGGCGCGACGCGCCGCCCATTGTGCCCGTAACGACCGCGGCCGCCGCCCGGGGTTCTCCGGACGGCGGCCGACGGCGCGGAGCTCTAGTAGACGGCGTTGAGGCCGGCGATGTCGCCGGACTCCGGCGAGCGCTTCAGCGTCTCGCCGCTGTAGCCGTACGCGTACATCGTCTCGTAGCGGGCGCCGCTCGGGTGGTCGAGCCCGTAGGTGTGGCCGAACTCGTGCGTCGCGATGTTGCCGACGTCGTAGACGTTGCCGGCGGTCTCGTAGCAGCCGTCGCCCTCGGCGCCGAGGTTGCCCCAGGTGAACGCCGTGTTGAACAGCGTGTCGCTCTCGACGTCGCCGTTGCTCCAGCGCCACGTGTACGTGACGGCGAGCGTGGTGCCGCCGGACTTGCCGAACATCAGCTCGTACTGGTGGTTGGCGGTCGGCTTCAACGACGACGTGGTGCTGTTGGCGACCGTGATCGTCGGCGCGCCCTGCCACGCGTTGTACGCGGCCTGCATCGCGCTCGTCGTGGCGCTCAGGCCGAGGTTGGAGGGAAGGGTCGTGGTGTTGAACAGCGCGGTCTTGTTGCCCTGCACGGCCCAGCCGGTGAGGACGTACTTGCCCGTCGCCGCGCCGTCGTTGGTGCAGTTCGCGCCGCCGGAGGGGGCGGCGGGATTGCGGGCACCCATCTTGATCTCGTGGACGTCGATGAGCGTCGCGGTGGGCTTGACGGCCTCGGCGGCCGTCAGGCTCGTAGCCGACGCCGCGGCGATGGCGAGCGCGGCTACCAGACGTGCCTTCATGCAGTGCTCCATTCCGAGAGGGGCCGGGGCAGGACGCGACCACAGGTGTGTGGCGCCACCCTTGACCCCCGGACAAACCGGGTCAAGAGGGCGCGGCACAATCCGCCCATGCGGATAGGGAACTGCTCAGGCTTCTACGGCGACCGCCTCGCCGCGATGCGCGAGATGCTCGACGGCGGCGAGCTCGACGTGCTGACCGGCGACTACCTCGCCGAGCTCACGATGCTCATCCTGTTCCGCTCCAAGGCGAAGGACCCCGCGAAGGGCTACGCGACGACGTTCCTCCGCCAGCTCGAGGACTGCCTCGGCCTCGCGGTGGAGCGCGGCGTGCGGATCGTCGTCAACGCCGGCGGCCTCAACCCGGCGGGCTGCGCGGACGCCGTGCGCGCGCTCGCGTCGCGGCTCGGGGTCGACGTCGCGGTCGCGCACGTGGAGGGCGACGACCTGCTCGCGCGCGCGGAGCCGCTCGGCCTCCCGGCAGGAGCGCTGACCGCGAACGCGTACGTCGGCGCGCTGCCGATCGCGGAGGCGCTCGGGGGCGGCGCGCACGTCGTCGTGACCGGTCGCGTCACCGACGCCGCGCTCGTGTGCGGCCCGGCGATGTGGCGCCACGGGTGGGCGCCGACGGACTACGACGCGCTGGCCGGCGCGGTCGTCGCCGGGCACGTGCTGGAGTGCGGCGCGCAGGCGACGGGCGGCAACTACGCGTTCTTCGGCGAGGTGCCGGGGATGGAGCACGTCGGCTTCCCGCTCGCGGAGGTCGCCGCCGACGGCTCGTCGGTCGTCACGAAGCACCCGGGCACGGGCGGGCTCGTCTCGGCCAGCACCGTCACCGCGCAGCTCCTCTACGAGATCGACTCGCCGCGCTACCTCGGCCCCGACGTCGTCGCGCGTTTCGACACGATCGCGCTGTCCTCCGACGGGCCCGACCGCGTGCGGATCAGCGGCGTGCGCGGCGAGCCGCCGCCGCCCGACGTCAAGGTCGCGCTGAACGTGCTCGGGGGCTTCCGCAACGCCGTGACGTTCGTCCTCACCGGCCTGGACCTCGAGGCGAAGGCGGACCTCGTGACGCGGCAGGTGCGGGCGTCGTTCCCCGACGCGGAGGTCTCGCTGTCGCGCGCCGACGTCGGCGACCCCGATACGAACGAGGCCGCGACCGCGACCCTGCGCGTGACGGTGAAGGACTCCTCGCCCGACCGCATCGGGCGCGCGTTCTCCTCGGCGGCGGTGGAGCTCGGCCTGGCGTCGTATCCGGGCTTCACGATGACCGCGCCGCCCGGCGACGCGAGCCCGTACGGCGTCTACCGGCCCGCCTACGTCCCGCGCGAGGCGGTCGCGCCGGTCGTCGTGCACGCGGACGGGCGGCGGGTCGAGGTGCCGTTCGCGCCGGTCGGCCCGGCGGAGCCCGTGGAGGTGCCTGCCGACGAGTCGGCGGGCGTCGAGGGCGAGACGGCGCGGGTGCCGTTGGGGCGCGTCGTCGGCGCGCGGTCGGGCGACAAGGGCGGCGCGGCGAACCTCGGCGTGTGGGTGCGCGAGCGGGCGGCGTACGGCTGGCTGCGCGACTACCTCACGGTGGAGCGGCTCGCGGCGCTGCTGCCGGAGACGGCGGCGCACGCCGTCGAGCGGTGGGAGCTGCCGAACCTCGCCGCGCTGAACTTCGTGATCCCCGGCCTGCTCGGCGACGGCGTCGCGTCGTCGACGCGCGCGGACCCGCAGGCGAAGGGGCTCGGGGAGTGGCTGCGCGCGCGGGTCGCGGACGTGCCGGTCGCGCTACTGGACGGTGCGGCGCAGGGCGGCTGACGCGGCGACCGCCGCCGTCGCGAGCGCGAGGGGCGCGGCGGGGACGCCGGTGTTAGGCATGTTCGGCGCCTCGGGGGCGCCGGGTCCACCGCCGCTGGAGCCGGGCGACCCGGTGGAGCCGGGGGAGCCGGGCGACGCCGTCGAGCCGGGGGAGCCGGGCGTCGAGCCCGGCGTGGCGTCGCCGCCGGGGGTCGCGGCGGGCGTCGAGGTGGGGGTCGCGCCGGGGTCCACGGTCGCCGAGACCGACGGCGCCGGCGAGTCGCCGGGCGCGTCCGTGGGCGTCGCGCCGGGCGCGATCGGCTGCTGCGTCCCCGGCTGCGCGCCGGGCGTCGCGTCGCCGTCACCCGAGCGGGTCAGCGCGGTGCCGACACCGATCACGAGGATGCCGGACAGCAGCACCCACAGTGCGGTGAGGAGGCGACGCGTAGGCACGCCGTTATTCCACCATCAAGCGGACACGGCGCCGCGCAACCGGGCGCCGACCAAGATCGGCGTGTCTCGGCCGTGTCTCGGCCAGGACTGGGGCGCCCGTGCGGCGAATGAGGCCCCCATGACGCGAACCCTCTCGCTCAAGCGCGAGCCCCTCACCGACCTGACCACCGTCGAGCTCGCCGGCATCGCCGGCGGGAGCATCGACCCGAGGACGGCCCAGCAGACGCCGCCGCAGCACGTCCTGACGTACACGTGCTTCGAGTCGTACATCCCGTGCGCCACCGGCCCCTACCTGACGCAGGGTCCCTCCTGCGACTACTGCTGACCCAGGAGACGACGATGACCCGAACGCTGACCCTGCGCCGCGAGGCACTGACCGACCTGACGAGCACCGAGCTCGCCGAGGTCCAGGCGGGCGCGCTGGAGACCGTGCTGCGCTACTGCGCGCTGATCGAGCCCTCGAGCCCGATCCGCTGCCTGACCCGCGGCACCACCTGCATCAACTGCGAGTAGGTCCGGTCGCCGCTCAGACGAGCGGCACCGGGCACGCGTAGCCGTAGTCCGACGACGGCGCGAAGCGGATCGGCGACGGCCGCCGCGTCGTCTCGGCTGCGGCGGCCGCGTCGTACTCGCTGACGGTCCGCGCCTTGCGCCCGCCGTCCTTGATCTTGACGACGTCGAGCCCGCGCAGGTAGTCGGCGACGTAGACGAGGTCGGGGCGGCCGGGGACGAACTGCGCCTGCGACGCCGAGCCGTCGCTCGTCCGCAGGTAGCCGACCTGGCGGATGCGCTTCGGGTTCGACACGTCGAGGAAGCGGACGCCGCCCTCGTACCACGCGTCGGCGACGACCTTGCTCGCGTTGACGTCGAACCAGTGCGACGAGCACGTCGACACGCCCGGCACCTGCTGGGAGTACACGGCGATCGGCACGAGGCGCTTGCGCTTGAGGTCGATCCGCCACGTCTCGAAGCGGCCGCCCACCGGGTCGTCGTAGGACACCGGGGCCTCGCCGCCGCAGCCGTTGTACGACTCCTCCGTCACGAGCACGGTGTCGCCGGTGAGGCGGATCGAGTTGTGGTGGATGTAGGAGTTCGTGCGGACGTTGTCCGCGGGGGCGGTCGCGGCGAGCAGCGTCGGCTTGAGCGGGTCCTTGATGGGCGCGTACAGCGCGGTGCCGCCCGAGCCGGTCATCCAGACGTTGCCCTTGGGGTCGACGTTGACGTCGTGCACGATGCCGGGCGCCCAGGTGCCGTGGTCGGCGCCGGCGGGCGTCTGGATCTTGCCGATGACCTTGGGCGCGCCGATGTCGCGCAGGTCCACGACGTGCACCGAACGGTCGCGCGAGCCGGTGATGTAGGCGAAGTTGCAGTCGAGGATGCAGTTGGCGATGTGGCCGGGGCCGCCGAGCGGGGCGCCGTCGCTCTCGCGCGTGCCGACTGACGCGGGCATCGCGACCTGCGACTTGAGGACCGGCTTGCTCATGTCGCTGATGTCGTAGACGAACAGCACGCCCGGCAGCACCGGGCTCGTCGCGACGGGCGAGGCGGTCTTCTTGCGGTCGGCGCTGATCAGCAGGACCTTGCGCTTGAGCGAGAGGTCGACGTCCTCGTTCTCCCAGATCGGCAGCGGGAAGTGGCTGACGAGCTGCGGCGACTCGGGCTTGGCGACGTCGAACACGTACAGGCCGCCGTCGGAGGCCGCGTCGGGCGTGCCGTACGTCGCCGACCTGGCGGTCGTCAGGAAGTAGTACGTGCCCGCGAACTTGCCGCCGACGGCCACGCCGGCCGCGGGGAAGTTCGTGACGAGGCTGACGTTGTCCGACGCGGCGACCGTGGTCAGCGGCGTCGGGGGCAACGCGCGCGCGGTCGGCGTGACGGCGACGGCGAGCGCGGTGAGGACGAGGGCGGCACGGCGCGACATGCGCTCCTGCTTCGCCGTCCCTCGGCCCGACACCTTCTAGACGGGCATCCGGCAGGCGTAGCCGAACGTCTCGTCGTTCGCGAACTCCAGCGGGGGCAACGGCACGAGCGGCCGCCCGCCCTCGCCGGTCTCCGACCGCGTCGGGGCGCCGGCGCCGCCGTCGTCGATCCGGACGACGTCGAGGCCGCGGTAGAAGTCGGACACGTAGACGAGGTCGGGCCTGCCCGGCACGTACACGACCTGCGCCGCGCCGCCGTCGCTCGGGCGGAACCACCCGACCTGCCGCATGGCCGTGCGGTCGCGGATGTCGAGGAAGCGCACGCCGCCCTCGTAGAACGAGTCCGCGACGACCTGGTGGGCGTTGACGTCCATCCAGTGCGACGAGCAGACGGGGATGCCTGGCACCTTCTTCTGGAACAGCGAGACCGGCACGAGCCGCTTCGCGTCCTTCTCGATCCGCCAGATCTGGAAGCGGCCGCCCTGCGGCTGGTCGTCGGTCGCGGGCTCGTCGGCGCCGCAGCTGTCGTACGCCTCCTCGCTGATCATCACGTGGTGCTTGTCGAGGCGCATCGTGTTGTGGTGGATCGCGTGGTTGGTGCGCGCGTTGTCCGCGGCCGAGACGGTCGCCGCGACGACCGGCCGCATCGGATCGGTGATCGGCTCGTACATGACGGTCCCGCCCGAGCCGGCGAACCACACGTTGCCATACGGGTCGACGTTGACGTCGTGCACGAGCCCGGGCGTGAACACCGGCGTCGGGTCGCCGGCCGGCGTCGCGATGCTGCCCATCAGCGAGGGGTTGCGCGGGTCGCGCAGGTCCACGACGTAGACGCGGCCGTCCTTGGCGCCGGCCATGTAGACGTACTCGCAGTCGAGGACGCACGAGGCCGTGTGGCCCGGGCCGGGGATCGGCTCGCCGCTCGGCATCGTCCCGACCGACGCCGGCATCACGATCGTCGAGAGCGGGAGCGGCTTCGTCGGGTCGCTGATGTCGAACACCGACAGCGACCCCGGCAGGTACGGCGTCTGCGAGACGGGCGCGGGCCCGGGTGCGGTCGCGCGGCGGCGCTCGTTGGAGACGAGCAGCAGCTTGCGCTTGGCGGAGAGGTCGACGTCCTCGTTCTGCCAGACCGGCAACGGCACGTGCGCGACGAGCGCGGGGTTCTCCGGGTCGATCGTGTCGAACACCCAGATGCCGCCGTCGGACACCGCGTCCTGGTCGGGGCCGCGGTAGCCCATGGCGCGCGCGATCGACTGGACGTAGTAGCGGCCGTGGAACTTGCCGCCGATGCCGAGCCCGGTCGGGACGTTGCGCACGAGGGAGACGTTGTCGCTCGTGAAGTACGTCGGCAGCGGCGAGCGCGGCAGGGCCGGCGCGGCGTGGGGCGCGGCGAGCGTGGCGGCGCACAGCGCGGCGACGGCGAGGCGCCGAGCGGGCAGGGTCGGCATGCGTGCGGGATTCGCCGTCAGTGCCGCACGCGCCTGCCTGGCAGGATGTGGGCCATGGCGCAGTTCATCTACACGATGCAGCGCGTGCGCAAGGCGCACGGCGACAAGGTCATCCTCGACGACGTCACGCTGTCGTTCCTGCCAGGGGCGAAGATCGGCGTCGTCGGCCCGAACGGCGCCGGCAAGTCGACCGTGCTCCGCATCATGGCGGGCGAGGACCAGGCCTCGAACGGCGAGGCGCGGCTCGCCGACGGCTACACCGTCGGCCTGCTCTCCCAGGACCCGAAGCTCGACGAGACCAAGGACGTCCGCGGCAACGTCGAGGACGCCGTCGCGGAGAAGCGCGGCTGGATGCAGCGGTTCAACGACATCTCCGACGCCCTCGGCGAGGCCGACCCCGACACGATGGAGAAGCTGCTCCACGAGATGGGCGAGCTGCAGGAGAAGCTCGACCACTTCGACGTGTGGGAGCTCGACGCGCAGCTCGACCTCGCGATGGACGCGCTGCGGCTGCCGCCGTCCGACGCCGA
Source organism: Frankiaceae bacterium (assembly GCA_035940575.1). GTDB lineage: Bacteria > Actinomycetota > Actinomycetes > BP-191 > BP-191 > BP-191. The sequence goes on from DASZER010000054.1 coordinate 27,441, forward strand.
CGTGAGCGTGCTCTCCGGTGGCGAACGGCGCCGGGTGGCGTTGTGCAAGCTCCTTCTCGAGCAGCCCGACCTGCTGTTGCTCGACGAGCCGACCAACCACCTCGACGCCGAGTCGGTGCTGTGGCTCGAGCAGCACCTCGAGAAGTACCCGGGCACCGTCCTCGCGGTCACCCACGACCGGTACTTCATGGACAACGTCGCGCAGTGGATCCTCGAGATCGACCGCGGCCGCTGCTACCCCTACGAGGGCAACTACACGACGTACCTCGAGACGAAGTCCTCCCGCATGAGGATGGAGGGCCAGAAGGACGCCAAGCGCAAGAAGGAGCTCGAGCGCGAGCTGGAGTGGGTGCGTTCGAACCCGAAGGCCCGCCAGGCGAAGTCCAAGGCGCGGCTGTCGCGCTACGAGGAGCTCGCCGCCGAGGCCGAGAAGTCGAAGCCGTACGACCCCGAGGCCATCAACATCCCGCCGGGCCCGCGCCTCGGCTCGACCGTCATCGAGGCCAAGGGCCTCGTGAAGGGCTTCGGCGACCGGGTCCTCATCGACGACCTGTCGTTCTCGCTGCCGCCCGGCGGCATCGTCGGCATCATCGGCCCGAACGGCGTCGGCAAGACGACGCTGTTCAAGACGGTCATCGGCGAGGAGGAGCCGGACGCGGGCGAGGTGCGGATCGGCCCGACCGTGCAGATCTCGTACGTCGACCAGTCGCGCGGCGGACTCGACCCGTCCAAGAACGTCTGGGAGGTCGTCTCCGACGGCCTGGACCACATCAAGGTCGGCAACCGCGAGATGCCATCGCGGGCGTACGTCGGCGCGTTCGGCTTCAAGGGCCCCGACCAGCAGAAGCCGGTCGGCGTGCTGTCGGGCGGCGAGAAGAACCGCCTCAACCTCGCGCTGACCCTCAAGGCCGGCGGCAACGTCCTCCTCCTCGACGAGCCGACGAACGACCTCGACGTCGAGACGCTGCGCTCGCTGGAGGACGCGCTCCTGGAGTTCCCGGGCTGCGCGGTGGTCATCAGCCACGACCGGTGGTTCCTCGACCGCGTCGCGACGCACATGCTCGCCTGGGAGGGGACCGAGGCCGACCCGGCTCGGTGGTTCTGGTTCGAAGGGAACTTCGCGGACTACGAGAAGAACAAGGTCGAACGTCTCGGGGCCGAGGCCGCCAGGCCGCACCGCGTGACGTATCGCAAGCTCGTCCGCGACTGACCCCCAAGGAGCCGTTCGATGCGCCGCCTTCTCGTCCCCGCCCTGCTCGCCGCCGGCCTGTCCGGGCTCGGCGCCGTGCCCGCGTCCGCCGCGTGCGACTACATCGCCAAGGTGCCGTCGTACTGGACGCCGTTCAGCCTGTCGGGCAGCGGCCCGTACGTGGAGGGGTGCAACTTCACGTGCACGCCGCTCGTCTCGACCCCCGCGCAGTCGGTCCCCGGCGTCCTCGCCGTGGGCTCCGCGTACGTCAACAACTGTCTCTAGTCCACCGAAGGAGCACTCACATGGTGATGCGCGCAGCGACGACGACCTGGGAGGGCGAGCTGTTCACGGGCAAGGGCTCCGTGGCGCTCGACTCCTCGAACGCCGCGGGCCCGCTCGACGTGAACTGGCCCGCCCGCGCCGAGGCGCCCAACGGCACGACGTCGCCGGAGGAGCTGCTCGCGGCGGCGCACTCGGCGTGCTTCTCCATGGCGCTGTCGAACGGCCTCGCGAAGGCGGGCACGCCCGCCGAGCGCCTCGACACGACCGCCGAGGTGCACATCGAGAAGACCGACGCCGGCTTCACGATCACCAAGGTCGACCTGCGCGTGCGGGGCACGGGGCCGTTCGACGAGGCGGCGTTCGTCGAGGCCGCGAACACCGCCAAGGCCGGCTGCCCGGTGTCGCGCGTGCTGAACGCCGAGATCACGCTGGACGCGGCGCTCGCGTAGCGCCGTGTTCGTGCACGAGACGCCGGTGCGCTTCGGCGACACCGACGCGATGGGTCACGTCAACAACGCGACGTTCCTCTCGTACCTGGAGGACGCGCGGGTCGGGTTCTTCGTCGCCGAGACCGGGTCCTCGCTCGGTCTCGGCGGCATGATCCTGGCGCGTACCGAGGTCGACTTCGTCCGCCCGATCCTGTTCGGCACCGGTCCTGTCCGGACGACGG
>DASZER010000055.1:0-39861 GCA_035940575.1 Frankiaceae bacterium
CGCGGGCGCGGCGGCCGCCGCCGCGAAGACCGCGGCTACCGGCGCGGCGAAGCGGGTCGGGGGTGCCTCGATGGGTGCCTCGCAGGGTCGCACGAGTTCGAGGCACCCCACGAGGCACCCCGGGCGGGGTGGGCCGCCTCCGCCGCACCCCCGCTGACCTGCGTCTTTGCCCTGTCGGGGACTCGGTCGCGGGACTAGGTCGGAACCGCTTCGCGCCCCCGACCTAGTCCCACTCCCTCGTCAGGACAGAGGCAAAGAGAGGAGGTCAGCAAGTCAGGAACCAGAAGCAAGGAGAGAAGGAAATGAAGGGGTTGAGTAGGTCAGGAACGTGCGGCTCAGAAGGTCGGGCGCTACGGCGGCGGGTCGGTCTCGTCATCACGGTCGCGGCCGTGGCGGTCGTCACTCAGGCGAGCATCGCGTGGGCGGCGCCGGGCGGTATCGCGGAGGTGCAGCGGTTCGCGTCGCGGCTGACGAATTACGTCACCGCGGTCGCCGCGTCGGTCGCGATCCTGTTCATCGCCGTCAACGGCATCCGCTGGACGATGAGCTCCGGCAACCCGGCGCGGCAGGCCGAGGCGAAGAACGGGCTGGTCGCCGCCGGCGCCGGACTGGCGATCGCGTTGTCGGCGAACCTCGTGGTCAACCTCGTCGTGGCGGCGCTGCGATGAGCCGCGACCCCGTCGTCGTCGTGCCCGGCGACCTCGACGTCGAAGACCGCATCGCCGGTCCGGTCACCTTCCGCATGGCCGCCTGGCTCGCGGCCTCGGCCGCAGGCGTCGCGGTGGTCGCGGCGTCGCGCGGCGCCGTCGCGACGACCGCACTCGGTGTCCTGCTCGTCGTCGTCGGGATCACCGGCGCGTGGTGGCGTCCCGGTGGCCGTCCCGTCGCGGCGTGGCTCGGCCCGCTGCTCGCCTACCGGAAGCGTCGCCAGTCCTACGTCACCACGGCAGACCTCGACGACGCGCCTGCACCGGAGGTCGCCCCCGAACCGGAGACGACTGTCGAACCGGAGACGACGGACGTGCGCGTGCCGCCGCGAGCGGTGCCGATGCGGTGGCACGGTCGGGCGCTCGCAGGTGTCCTCACCGGCGTTGTGGTCCTTGCCGCGGTCGCGGCGTTCGCCGCGTCGCGTGGCGGCACCCCGCCGCGGACGGTGCCGGCAACCGAGGTCGTCGCGCCCGAGCCGACGGTGAACCCGCCGGTCGTCGTCTTGGTGCCGATCGACCCGTTCACCGGATGGGAGGTGGGCGGCGATGTCGACCCACTCTGCGGATGCTGACCGGCTGCTCGCGCTGACCCCGCCCTACGGGCTGCGCGACGGCGACGGCCGCGCCGACGCGCTCGCCGACCTGACGGCGCTGGTCGTCGCGCTCGATACGCCGACCCAGGTGTGGCACGGCCCGGCGCCGTGCCGCATCGAGGTCGTTGGGATCGGCGCGGCGGCCGACCTGACACGAACGCTCGCCGCGACGGCGCAGCCAAGGGCGACGGTGATCGACCCCACCTCGCATGACGTGGAGGGGGACGTCGTAGCAGAGGCGCGCGACCACGTCACCCTCGCCGACGGCTCGCTGGCGCGGGTGTTCGCGATGACCGAGTGGCCGTCGGCGGTGTCACCCGGCTGGCTCGACGACATCGCGTCCGGGTGCGCCTCTTTCGTGCTGCACCTGGTGCCGGTGGCGCGGGAGGACGCGCTGCGGCTGCTGCGCCGGCGGCTCGCCGCGCTGACCTCGACCTCCTACCTGGACGAGCAGTCCGGCCGGCTCGCCGACCCGGTCGCCGCTGTCGCGACCGAGACCGCCGAAGACCTGCGGGATGCGCTGGCGCACGGCACGACGCGGCTGCTCCAGACGCAGGTGCTTCTCGCGCTGATCGCGCCGGACCCGGAAGAGCTCGACGCCAGGAGTCGCATCCTGCACGCCGACCTCGCGGCGATGCTCGCCGAGGCGCGGCCGTTGACGTGGCAGCACGCGCTCGGCTGGCGTTCGGTGCAGCGTGGCGGCGCTACGCTGCGTTGGCCGTGGCGGCTGCTCGACGCCACGTCGGTCGCCGCGACGATCCCGCACCCGGTCGGCCCTGCCGAGAGCGGTTCCGGTGTGCTCGTCGGGGTGGAGCCGGAGTCCGGTGTGCCGTTGCTGGTGAATCGGTTCGGGGTGCACAACCCGACCCGGCTCGTCGTCGGCACGTCCGGGGCCGGTAAGTCGTATGCCGCGAAGCTGGAGCTGATCCGGCAGCGTGTCGCCGGGGCGAGCGCGGTCGTGGTCGACCCCGAAGGAGAGTTCGGTCACGTCGCCGATGTCCTCGGCGGGCTGACGCTCGCGGTAGGCGAGGAACCGGCTGGGCTCGACCCGGTCGGGCTGGCGACGCGGCGCGGACTCGCCGCCGCGGAGGGGCTGTCGGGTGCTGGCGTCGTGGGCGGCGGCGTTGCTTGGCGGGTCGCTGTCGGCGGTGGACCTTGCGCTGCTGGACCGGGCGCTCGACGTCCTGCGCTCCGACCCGACCGCTGACGCGACTGCGTCCGACCTGCTGGGTGTCGTCGCGGACCTGTCGGCGCATCCGCCGTTCGCCGGTGCGGACCTCGCGGCGCGGCTCGCCCCCGCGGCGGCGGGAACGCTGGCGTCGCTGTTCGCGCCAAACCCCGACCTCGCCAACCCGCCGCCGCTCGTCGTGTTCGACCTGCGCGCGGTGCCTGCGCGGGTGCGGCCCGCCGTGATGGCGTGCGTGCTGGCGTGGGCGTGGTGCGAGACCGTCGGCGCCGGTGTGGTGTCGCGGCGCTTGGTCGTAGTGGACGAGGCGCATTTGCTGCTCGACGACCCGCCCGCCGCAGAGTTGCTGGCGCAGTTCGCCAGGCGTGCGCGGAAGTACGGCGTGGGTCTCGAGGTCGTGACGCAGCGCCTCTCGGACTTCCTGCGGCACCCGGCGGGAGAGGCGGTGCTGGCGAACGCGGCAACGAAGTTGCTGCTCGGCTGCGAGGACCACGAACGCGCAGCGATCGTCACCGGGCTCGGGCTGACCGAGCCGGAAGCCGACGAGCTTCGACCGGGACGGCGGGGCAGCGGGCTGCTGCTGACGCCGACGCTGCGAACCCGTATCGAGGTTGTGAGCGCCGAGGCGGAGCACCTGCTCGCGGCGGCGGGACCGAGGACCCGATGAAGCGGCTGCTGTTGTGGACTTTCGCCGCGGTGCTCGTTCTGCCGGTCCTGCTCGTCGCCGGCGGCCCGTCGTCGGGAGAACAACCAACAGAATTTAAGGAGCGTGGTGGCGGTGGCGACGAGGCGCAGGTTTCCGCTGCCCCGCTCGACCTGCGGCCCGTCTTCATCGCCGCGGCGCGGCGGTTCGTGCTGCCACCCGCGCTGCTCGTCGCCGTCGCCGAGGTCGCCGGCGACCGCACGTCCCTCATGGGGCTGACCGCATCCGAGTGGAGCCGCTTCGGTCACGGCCAGGGCGGCGACACGCAGGCGCAGGTGGACGCGGCCGCGCGGCTGTTGCTCACCGCCGGTGCGGCCGGCGACGGCGGCTGGGATGCGGCTCGCGGCCTGGCCGGCTACACCGCAACCGCGCATCGCGTCGAGGAAGTGCTCGCAGTCGCAGCCGAGTACGGCTATCGCTACCGGCCGGATGGACCGCCGCTCGACCCCGACCGCTACGTCTTCCCGCTCGTCGGCGAAGCCTCCTACGGGTCGGTCCATCACGACTACCCGGCCACCGACATCTTCACGGCCATTGGCACGCCGGTCGTCGCGGTGACGCGGTCGGTGGTGCTCCGCACGTCACCGAGGGAGGTCGGCAAGGGCGGCATCACCGCGACCCTCCGGGGCGAGGACGGCTGGCGGTACTACTACGCGCACCTGTCCCGGCTCGCCGCGGTGCGGCCGGGCCAGGTCGTCGAGGCGGGAACGTTGCTCGGCTGGTCGGGCAACACCGGCAACGCGCGGACGACGGCGCCGCACCTGCACTTCGGCATCTCGCTCTACGGCCAGACCGCAGGCGAGATCAGCCCCTACCCGTACCTCCAGGCCTAGCCCAGGGAGGCGCGATGACTTCCAACGTTCAGCGCGGGTGGCTGCGGCTCGTGGTGCCCCGCGACAACACGTCGGCGCCGTTCACCGCCGAGCAGCTCTACGCCGCGATCCACGCCGGCACCGGCCGCCGCGAGAGCACGCAGATCGTGCTCGCCGGGTCGGCAGGCGACGTCAGCATCTGGCTCCGCGCCGAGGAGCACCGGCTCGACCCGCTCGCCGCGATGGTGCGTGCCACGTATCCAGACGCCGAGCTGGAACGCGTACCGCCGCCGTGGCCGACGACGTCGGAGGCGGCGCATCTGGCGGCGGCGCGGTGGGGCATGGCGCACGAGGCCGCGTATCCGATCAAGACGGTGCGCGCGTTCGAGCACTCCGAGCCGATGGCGATGACCCTCGGCGCGCTCGCCGAAGCGCAGGACGGCGAGTTCGCGGCGGTGTCGCTCGTCCTCGCGCACGCGCCGGCGCGGTTCGCCCGCCGGTCGCTCGCGTTGCAGCGCGCACTCGTCACCGGCGGCGATACCGGGCCGCTGTGGCAGCGGGCGCTCCTATGGCCGCTCGACGTGGTGGAAGCGACGGTCACCGCGCTGGTGTCGTCGGCGCCTCCTGACGGCGCGGCGGTGCAGCCGCGAGCGCTGCCGGACGCGGACCTGGAGAGCCGGCTCAAGTGGCTGTCCGGGAAGGTCGCGCAGCCCGCGTTCGCGGTCACGCTGCGGACCGCGTGGCTCGCTCCGACGTCAGCACGGGCCGCGGCAGGGCATGCCGGGCTGGTCAGCGCGCTCGGGCAGTTCGCGGTCGTCGGGCAGAACGCGCTCGTCCAGCGCCGGGAGGACCCGCGCGAGACGTGGCGTGGCGTCGCGGCGGGTGAGGCCGCACGGCGCGAGCGGGTCGTGCTCGCGATCGACGAGCTCGCCGGGCTGGTGCACAGCCCCGGTGCCGACCTCGTCGTGCCCGGCCTGCGCCGGACCGGAGCGCGCAGCCGCGCCGCGGCCCCGATCACCGCTGGCGGGCTGCACCTCGCCGACGCGATCCACCGCGGGCATGCGCGGCCGGTCGGAGTGTCGGTACGTGACCTGATGAGCCACGCTTACGTCGTCGGACCGTCCGGCACCGGCAAGACGACGCTGCTCACCCGTCTCGTCCTCTCGATGGTGGAGACGAAGACTGCGGCCGTCGTGCTTGACCCGCACGGCGACCTCGTCCGCCAGGTGCTCGCCCGGCTGCCGGAGGATGCGGCCGAGCGGGTCGACCTGTTCGACCTCGCCGACCCGGACACGCTGCCGACCCTCAACCCGCTCTGGATCGACCCGGCGCTACCGCCCGTCGGCGCCGCAGTCGCGCGCGCTGTCCGCTCGGCCGCGGTGACGGCAGTGTTCTCGGACCTGTGGGGGCTACACCGCGCCACGACACCGAACCTGCTGCACTTCCTCGAAGCCGCCCTTGCGGCGCTCATCGCCTCCGGCGACGGATGCCTCGCCGACCTGCCGAGGTTCCTCACCGACGACGCGTTCCGCGCCAGGGTCGTCCGCGCCGGCGGCGATCCACGGGTCGCGGCGCGATGGGCCGAGTTCGCCGCGCTGTCACGCGACGACCGATCGCGCAGCGTCCGCGCCATCCTCAACAAGGCCGCCGACTTCGACCGCAACCCGATCCTCGCCACGATCTTCGGTGACCCAGGCCCGGGGCTGCGTGTCGAGCACGGCATGGACACCGGACGGGTGCTGCTCGTCTCGCTCCCGCGCGGCCTCGTCCCCGAAGGCACGGTCGAGCTCGTCGGGTCGCTGCTCGTCACGCTGCTCTACCAAGCGGCGCTCGCGCGGGAAGCCCGCCCCGCCGATGAGCGCCCGCCGGTGGTCGCGGTCATCGACGAGTTCCAGGAGTTCGCCCTCACCACCTTCGCCAAGGTCGTCACCGCGACGCGCAAGTACGGGCTCGGGCTCGTCGTCGCGAACCCAGAACCTCTCCCGCGTCGCTGCGGTCGCGCCCGACGTCCTTACGACGCTGCTTGCAAACGTCGCGACGCTGGTCTCGTTCCGCACCTCGCCCGGCGACGCCGAGGTGCTCGCCCCCTACATGGCGCCATTCGACGCGGCCGACCTCACCGCCCTCGCGCCGTACGAGACGTACTGGCGGCGGCCCACACCGCACGGACCGGAAGCCGTCGCCGCGCGGACGGCGCCGCTCTCGCCTGCCGGGCGCGGCGGCTGTGACGTCGCGTCGCTCGCGGCGCACCTGCGCGTCCCCGGTGCGCCGATGCGAGCCGCACCGCAGCGCGGCAGTGAGTTCGAGGAGTTCCTGTCGTGATCGCGCTCACCGAACGAGACCGGGCACTCGTCCACGCGGCGTGGTCCCTCGGGTTAGCCACACACGAGACGCTTCGTCTGCTCGTCTCGCCGCAGACCCGCGCCAACACCCTACGAAGACGGCTTTGCCTCCTGCACAGCAATGGCTACCTCACGCAGACCCGGCACGTCGGACCCGGCCGGTGCATCTGGCTTTACGGCGCCGGCCCGCGTGCCCTAACACCGGGGGAGCCGCGCCCGTGGCGGCCCAGCCTCGCGCAGCTCGAACACACTCTTGCCGTCGGTGAGGCGCTCGTGGCACTGACACGCCCTGACTTCGCTGCGCCCCTGACGATTACAGGTTGGCAAGGAGAGTCTGAGGTCCGTGCGTGGGCTCGCCCGGGCACGCCGCTGCCTGATGCGCGCATCATGTGGCACGAGGGCTCGCGGTCTGGGACTTGGTTCGTCGAGGTTGACCGAGCAACCGAATCGCATGCGGCGTGGCGGCGCAAACTAGTTCGCTACCTCGCCCTGCCGCGGTCCGAGACTGTGCTCGCGATCACGACGTCACGGGCGCGAGCGCAGGCGCTGGCGATCCTCGCCGGAGAGTTTGGCCTCGACCTGGCCGCGACGACGATCGGTGAAGCCAGCTCATCCGCTGATCCAGTTGTCTACGACGGCGCGCGACGACGCTTGTGCAACTTGTCTGCCTGGGCGGGCGCCGCGCTGCGCGAGGGTCAGCCACGTTGAGCGTCGCAGTCATCGCCTTCGATCGCCTCGGCGAAGTGTCCGGCGCTCAACCAGTCGGTCCCGTCCGTTATCTCGCAGCCAGCAATCTTCAGACGGTTGAGAAGGGCTTCGCGTCGCGAGGGGCTGTCATCGAGTCGGACGACGTGTCGCCCCTCGATGTCAGACGGAACACGGACCTGGCCGAGCTCTACGAGCACCGTCCGCCTCGGATGTGACACGAACGCCATCCCGGCTTCGAAGTAGACGTTCGCCCGCGATTGAAGTCGTTCGGCGTACTCCCAGGGCGCGCTTGCTAGACCCGCTCGCAGCGACACCCTTTCGTCTGGCGTGAACAGGACGATGACGGCTCGCGCCTGGTCGAAGCCCGCACTCAGTACGTCCCCTGTGTACGGCGCGGCGTCGCCGGTGCCGGCGACGGCATCCTTCTCGAAGTCCACCGGGTGGAGACCGAGCGCCCCGAGGAACTCGTAGAGCGCATCCCGCGCTTTCAGGTTCCTCCCATGCACAACGAAGACCTTGCGCGGGTCGCCATCGACGTCGCTTGCGCCGCCGCCGCCCTCCGGCTCGACCAGCGCGATCGCCGCGGCCGTCATGCGACGCATGGCGGCGTTCTCTTCGTCGCGCCGTTCTCTGAGCCGTTGGACGAACTCGCCAGCGGTATCAATGCCTCTATACGCGCGAGCACCGCGCTCGTCGAGCGTGATCGTCCAACGTTCGCCGACGCCGCCACCGAAGCCTCGCCACAGCCCAGGAGCATCAGCCTTGAGCAACACCCCGGCGATACGCATGCGCTCGTCGTCTACGTTGACCCCTAGCGCATCGGCAACGTCTTGGTCTGCCAGAACGAGTTCAGCGGCAGGTCCTTGCGGCTCGAACGAGTCGGCACGGTCCACCAGGTACTTCAGAACGGTGACGAAGAAGGACGTGTACTTCGACCCTTCCGGGATGAGGGCGAACCCACCGACCGTTAACGTGATCTCTGTCGAGTCGTTCGGAATCCACGAGGTGCGCCAGCGTGCCAGGTCAGGCCACATCAAACCCTGAGGAATGACGTCGACAAGTTCCTTGAGATCTCCGTGAAGGACGCGGTCGACCAGTCGATCCAAGTCCCGCGTGGTCGGCCAACGAGCGTGGTCGGCATAATGCTTCCAGATCAGTCTGACAAGTTGGGTCGCCATGGGCTTTTCATCATCCACGCCGGCCACCGTGCTATCCGTCCTCGGTCGTGGCGTAGCCGAACTCCTGAACTTTACTCGCCAGCGTCGCACGATCCTCGTTTGCACCGGGTTCGCCTGTCTCGTACCGATTCAAGAGTCGCACCGAGGTCGCCATCTCGACGTTTAGATCAGCATCAATCCGAGCAGCCGCGAAGACATCGAGTCGGTCATCGAGCTCTGGGTCTCGATCACGTCCGTGACGGTAGTTCTTCGTTATCCGCAACCGTAGGGTGGACGCGGCGACTAGCAGTTCGAGGTCATGGGCCTTCAGGAACCCGGCCAACCAGTCGCCCCTCACTAGGAATCCGCGTTGCGTGTGATGTCCTTCATCACCGTAGTTCGTAAATATCGAACGCCCTTCCTCGAACCACGATGGTCCCCGTTCGTCAGCGACGAGCCGCGCCCGAGATTGAATGAATGTCGACGGAAGCGTCGCCCGTACCCCTTCATTTATCGAGCAGTCATAAAGGCCGCTCTCCCAAGTAAAGTGCTCTACCGTATGGGCGACATGGATGGACGGGTCGCCCTCCGATGCCGCAGTCGTGAAGTCGGCGTGCTGGTTATAGCAATGGTGCGGAGTCCACCCGATCTCACCGAAGTAGCAGCAGTCGACATGGCCATGGTCATCAAACAGTTCGTGGCGCTCGCTCCCGACGATGTGCGGTAGCCGAGAGAGCAACTGGCCGGCATCGGATTTCGGGGACAACCATGTATGGAGGTAGAAGGCTTGTTGCAGACCTAACCACGGCTCCTCTGATCGCGAGTCGCCCCCCTGACCGATGTTGGCGTCGAGTACGACCCACGGATCTCCGGTCGAGTCACTAAGCAGCGCAACGCGCTCTAGGGTCGGCTCGCTCGCCGCGTCCTCGATGAATCTTGAGAGACTCCCCTGGTATTGGGAAACGTCAACCGGCGCCGGTGGCCATTCCGAAAGAGTGATTGGCGAAGGGCGCCAGGTGTCGTTCCCTGTCTCTGGTTCGAGGAACTGGCTGAATGGGACCGGAGGAAAGCTCGGATCAAGTTCACGGTCAGCGATTATCTGATGCAAGCCCTCGTACTCACGATGGTCGGAGAACCGGCGGGAAGCGTGGTAGTTGTCCGCCACCCGTGCCAAGAGCTCGTGGTACGCGATCCATTGATACTTTTTGCCCCAACGTTCGGCCTTGTGTGCCTCTCGGCCGCTCGACGAGTAGCCTATGCGCCGGTCCGTCTCCCCGAACAGTTGCGGCGTCCACCCGAGACGAAACACGCGCGCAACGATCCACCGCTTGGCACGGTCTGCAGGATAGAGATCGTCGCGGAACGCTCGTCGACGAGGCGCGCGGAATGAGGCTTTGAACATCTTCTTCTGTACGTCGGACAGCGTCGACATGAAGCCAGACCTGATCGCATCGAGTTGAGTTACATCTTCTATTCTCGCTGCGGCCAGTGCCGCGAGTTGCGAACGCTGGGCGTCGCTGAGTGATGCCACGAAGCGAGTCCAGCGCGGCTCTATGATCCTCGTGCGTTCCTCGTCGGGTTCCGGAGGATACGGCTTGTCGAGAGAATGGCGAGAGAAGGTATCAATTCCGGACTCGACAACATAGCGGCCAAAATCACCAAGCGAGAGCACGGAGGCGAGAATCGAGAAGTACCGCTCGGCGTCCGGCTGATCTTCCTTCCATCCGTACTTAGCTTCCAGCGTCTCCTCTGAGGGTGCTGGCCCTGGCGGGCGCAGGTTGTATCGACGTCTAGTCACCCTGAGGTGCGACTTGGGGACGATGCCCTTCGTGGTTCCCCACGCCACGATCCCGCGTGCCGCGTCGAGCAGAATCTCGTCTGCGCGGGTGGGCTGCGTGAACACAAGCTTCTTCACGCGCAGCACGAGACTCCTCGCCGCGCCGGCTTGGCTGTCGTCGGCCCTCATTACCGCGCCGTAGACGATCACGAGTACTCGTTGCACGACGTACGGATCGTCGATCGACCAGAACCGCACAAGGAGCCGCTCCGCGACCGCTAGGTGTCCTCGGAGGAGAGTCACGAGGGCCCGTGTGACCCAATCACGCATGAACCGGTTGGGAGAAGACAGGAGCCAGACGAGCGGAATGGCGGCTAACTCGATGACGTCGGGGTCGTATGCGGGGTACGGCCCCTTACTCGCCCAGCGAGCGAGGCGAGCGGCCGCCCCCGACTCGTCGGACAGCGCGTAATACGTCGCGAACCCGAAGTACGCGTCTCGTTTCGGCATTCGGAAACGACAAAGATGCTCGTGCAGGCGGTTACCATTGAGCTGGTTGTTCGGCTGCGGAGCGATAGCGAACATAACGTCGAAGAGTGTTTCGTCGCGAAGGAACGACAGTGAAGCATTGAGCAGATCGACCGTCCGGTCGGTGACTGCACTCGCTTCACGATAGGGCAATGAGGTAACAACGGACTCGGCGATATGAACGTCGCGCTGATAGCGGCGAGAGGCCTCGCGATCTTGAAAGTCAGGTTTGTGTAACTTCGTGATGTCGATGCCGAGAAGGTCAGGCAACTCGACGCCATAAAGTTCTGGCATCGTGACGGTGGCCGCCTCCAGGATGCCAAAACTGCACTCGCTTCGTAGCCACCGACGCACCGCGTCGTCGGTGGCTACGTCGGGCGCGCGGTCGAGACGTCTGCGCAGGATCATGTAGTCCGCAAGCGCCTGGAAGACGATGCGGAGGCCCTGCTCGTTGCCGCCGTCGACGATGTAGAGCAACTCTTGGTTGAGGATGCCCTCGCTTTGCATCGCTCCGAGGACGACAGCGGTGTCGGTGGGGACTGTTCCGAGCGCGCCTGCCACGAGTTCTTCACCGCGCGTCAGCGTGACGCCCTCGCGGCCCGTGGCGGCGAACTCATCGAGAAGAGCGTTGACAACGGTCGTGACTTCGCGGGTTGCAGCGGCTAGCTCGTATGCGGTGGCAGCGGTCGGCCGGAACCGTCGGGCGACGCGGTCGATCTTCGCGTTGAGGTAGCGCTGGAAGACGGACACGAGGCCGACGTGGCCGCGATGTGCCGTGTCGCCCGTATCGCGCAGACCTTCGCAGTACAACTTCAGGAAGAGCGGAACGCTGAACTCGGGCACAAGTAATGGGATGCGAGGTTCTTCGAGACCATGGAAGGCGAAATACTTGTGCATCGCCTCCACTTCGTGGCCTGCAAACCCCGGATGGGAGCGGTTGACGTACTTGCCCTTCTCAGCCGCATCGCAGACGACTGGGGTGTACGTATCACGGCACGAAACGACAAGCGCGACATGCGGCCATCGACCGACTGCGGCGCGAAGTGCGGGAAGTTGTACCTGCCAGAAGTTGGTGTCGACGGTGTCGTTGAGCGCATCGATGGCGATGACGAATCGACGGCCAATCAGGCCTGATGCTTCGCCGGCTGCGTCCATGGCGCCGAGTAGGACGTCGGCGCCGACCAGGGCGAGGCCGAGCTGGTCGCAGATGCTCGCCCACAAGTCCCCGTAGCCGAAGCGGGCAGCGTTCAGGAACACCGCGGGTCGATCGACGGCCAGCGCGCGCTGCGTCGAACCGAGCAGCAAGTGCGTCTTCCCCGAACCCGCCTCGCCTTCGAGGAAGTAGAGGCCCTCGCGGAACGCGCGGCCTGCCGTCGATCTAAGCCACCGCCTCAGTTCCGCTGTTCGATCGACCAGGGTGCTGATCTTGTATCCGCGGGTCTCGTACGGCGCGTTGTCCCGTACGACGTAACGGTCTTGGTCGGGGTGCGCCTCCGCCCAGGCCGCCTCGGCGGCGTACTCAAGGTCTGCTGCGGCCGATATCGCACTGTCCAACGTCTGGAGTGCTTCATCGAGCGTCGCCAACTCCTCCGCGACAGTCGCCGGTTCGACGTGGAGCTCGGTCGCTGTCGTTCGCAGTGCGCTGAGCGCGTCGGTGACTCGGTCGTACGCCGCGACCAGTTCAGCCGAGCCAGTCTTGGTGAGCCGCACGCGCCGCGCTTCGGCCACGACTGCGCGGCGCAGCGCGTCAAGATGCTCGACGGCCTTCGCATCGAAGCCGAGCGCTGCGAGGTCATCCTCGATGGGAAGGTCGACCTGAAGGTCGGGACGGTACTTCTCGCCCGCGATGTCGATCTGCGCGTTGAGCTTCTCCGTGAGCCAAGCCGGGGTGAACTCGTAGTCCCCCCACCAGAACCACTTCCGCCCCGCGTGGTCAGGCAACGCAAGCCGATCAAGGATGTCGCTCTCCTGAACGAGATCGAACGCGATCTTGTCAGCGCCAGTGATCGACCCCTTCCATGATGCGACCTTATCTTCGTACTTCTGACGCTGAGACTTCCGCTTCCCACCGCTTGTTGCCGCGCCAAGATTCGAAGAGATAAGGAAGGTGAGTTTCGTAAGTCTGGGTCTGTCCGCCACCACCGATTTGACGCTCTCCGTCATTCCCCCAAGAAGAGAGTCGATGTCGTGAGCGTGCTTCGCCTGCCACCCATGTTCCTCGCCGTTGGGCAGGGTGGCATACCACTCGACGCCGCCGTCCGGGTTCCCTGTCCTGGCGACCCGAGCATCCGCAGGCGCGTCGGACTTGAAGAGCTGGTAGCAAAGCTCCTCGAACGCGCGATCCGTCGAGCCGCGCCAAGGCCGGATTGCATCAAAACCGGAACTGAGGCGGTCGGGCGGCATTACGCCCCGCCCCATCCGCGAACACCTCGGTCTACGGCGTGGATCGACGTTGAGCAGCGGTCCCCCGTGTCTAACCTGTTCACAACCCGACCCTCTCATGGGTTACGGCGCCTCGCGGGTATGCGCGTGGGGCCGCGGGCCGCGCATCCTGCGGGGCCGCCCCTCCAAGTTCAAGGGCGCTCGCTCCGCTCGCGTCGCTGCGCGACCGCCTTCGGCGGCCCTTGATCTTGGAGCCTCTGCGACGCGAACTTGCCCGGCTCCAGACCACCGCGCAGGACCTCCTCGCGTTCACCCGGCTGCGCGCCGGCGGCGGACGCCGCGCCCACCACGCCGCCGGAGCGATCGCCGAGGAAGCCGTCGCGGCGCTGCTCGACCGCGCCGACGAGCTCGGCGCGACACTCACCGTGGACGTGCCGAGCGAGCGCGTCGTCGTAGACGCCGCGGAAGGCGACCTGCTGCGGGCGCTGCGGAACCTCATCGGCAACGCGCTCGCCCACGGCCTCGGCGAGCGCCGCGACGTCCAGGTGACGGTCAGTGCCGACGCCGACACCGTGACCTTCTCCGTGGCCGACTCCGGGCGCGGGCTCACCCGCAACGATCTGGCGCGGCTCTCGCAGCCCCTTGTCCGCGGCGACGGTGTGACCGGGCCGGGCAGCGGGCTCGGACTCGCCATTGTCAATGAAGTGCTCGCCGCCCACGGCTCCGACCTCGACGTTGCGACACGCGAGGGAGGCGGCGCGGTTCTGTCGTTCACTCTGCCCCGGGTCGTTCGGTGACACCGGCCGTCCGCGGTCTGGGCGTGCCGCGCGCGGTCGCCGCGGCGTGGGCGCTCTCCGCGCTGCTCGGCGGGACCGCCGTCGGCGTCGTCGCCACCCGGCCGGAACCGCAGCCGCGAACGTTGAGCCCGCGCACCGCCGCCCGCTACCTCGCCGAGATCGTGCCCGCGCCCCGCGCGGACGTCCGCGTCAACGGTATCTACGGCTCCGGGCACACCGGCGCCTGGCAGTTCGTCGCGCATGTCACCTGGCGCACCGCCGACGGCACCATCGACGGCGGCGTCACCGACCTGCCGATCCTCGCTGGCGGCGACCCGTTGGACAGCCCGGTCGATCCGGCGACGTTCCCGCACGAGCACGAGATCGGCTGGACGCTCGACCAGCTCGACGCCGTGCTCCGGCACGTCGGCGACGTGGACGCCGACCTCGCGATGGTCGAGCTTGAAGTCACCGCCACCCGCGACACCGTGATCGCTTGCCATAGCCGCCGCGGCGAAGCGCTCGGTCACTGCACCGAACGCGCCCGGAACGGGAAGCGGCTACGGCAGTTCGACCAGCGACTCACCGACGAACCGTTCGGACAAGCGACGGCGGTGCAGCGCTCGTAGACGGCCTGTGGATGACGGAATCTGTCCGTCCACAGATTCGCAATCGGCCACGCACGGCCCCTTGACCACATGAGATCGTTTCTCTGTGAGAGAAACGATCTCAGTCCTGGAACAGCGCTGCGGGCTGCACCCGAAGCGCATGAGCGATCGCGAACACAACGTCGAGCGTCGGGTTCCGTGCGCCGCGCTCGATGCCCGACAGGTAGCCACCGCTCATGCCGACCCGCTGCGCGAGTTCCTGCTGCTCGATGCCCGCAGCCTCACGCAACTCGCGAACACGACGACCGAACCGCACGTGCGGCGGGTCGCCCGCGTGTGGGACCTCACGACGCATCCGCACAGCGTAGGGCCGCGCTCGCGGCCGACCCCGATCCAAGGAGGCACCATGACCGACCTATCGCCGACGCTGGTCGACGACAGCAACCGCTCGTTTCTGGTGCGCGTCGCGATCGCGCATGACCACACCGAGGGCGCGCCATCGCAGGCCCGCTGGTGTGCTGACGTCGCCGACCCGGCGAGTCCGCTCGCCGGGCTCTACGCCTTCGCCGAGTCGCTGCCCGCCGTCCGCGACGCGATCGCGACGCACGCCTGGGCGGCGGTCGCCGCGGGCGAGCTGCGCCCGTACGGCATCGACACGCACAGCGTCGCCGGCATCCATGTCGTCACCACGACCTGCGACGTCTACGAGGCGTCGTGGCTCGCCAACGCCGTCGCCCACGACGCGGCCTGAGAGGAGAGCACATGACGACCAAGGAAGAACGGCGCGCCACGATGCGCGCTGAGGTTCGTGCGCGCCGGGCGGGACAGTCCGCGCCGGCTGTACCGGCAGGCGCCTGGATTGCTCGCGGCGCCTGCAAGGGCAAGGCGTCGGTGTTCGAGGACCCGGAGCGCCGACGCGAAGCACTCGCGATCTGCGCGACGTGTCCCGTTCTTCGAGAGTGCAGTGTGTGGGCGCTGCACAACGCGGTCGACGGGGTGGCCGGTGGCCTCACCCCGGATGAGCGGACGGTGTGGCGTACCGCGAACGGGATCGCGGAGCCGGTGGTTCACGCCGACGACTTCCTGCCCCCGGACGTCGTTGCGCTCGACGCGGGCAAGTTCCTCATCCGGTCGAACGCGATCCTCACCTCCGTCGCTGAGTGGACGGAGCAGGGCGAGTCGGCCCGGCAGATCGGCGAGCGTCTTGGCGTCGCGTCACGAACGGTTGTCAGGTACCGGAACGTGTGCCGCGACCGAGCGATCCTCGCCTCCTGAGTCCGGATCAGAAGGTGACGAGCGTGGCCGAGCGCCTTCTGAATGCGACTCAGAAGGCGGGTCGGAGGCTTCTAACAGACTTCTAACGAACGGGCCGATCCGTGGGATCATGGCCCGGCCGGGACGTCACGGACGGACCGCGCGACCAGCACCACTGAGCACGGAAGAAGATCAAGAGAGACTGCGTGACGCTCTCGGCGACGGCTACGGATCAGAAGGTTGGGGGTTCGAGTCCCTTCGAGCGCGCTTCTCTGACGTGCGGATTTGTCCCTGCCACCCTCAGAGCTACGCGCTCGCGCTACACCACGCCGTCCTCGCTATGCGGGGTGGCGGATCGAAGCACCGCGACCTCGGGGAAGGTCTCCGGCGACCCGTAGCCGTTCTCGGCCAGCCACCTGATCGCGATGAGACTCCGGAACGACCACCAGGCGCGGATCAGGTCGACGTCGACGTCTACCCCGTAGCCGGCGATGACGTCATCGAGGTGTTCCTCGTGCGCGAGCGTGAGGGTGGCGAGGTCGTACAGCGCGTCGCCTCGGGCCGCCTCGGACCAGTCGATGATGCCCGTGACCACGTCACCGTCGACGAAGACGTGGGCGATCTGGAGGTCACCGTGGACGAACACCGGCGTCCACGGACGAAGCACGGTCTCGGCGAGCCGGCGGTTGCGCGTGACCACCTCGAGGGGCAGGACGTCGTTGGCGACCAGCCAGTCGCACTCGCCGGCGAGGCGGGACGCGAGCTCGTCCAGGCTTCGCCCCGGCCGCGGCGGCAACGGCGCGTCGTGCAGCGTCCGGATCGCGGCACCCGCGGCGGCCCACGCCGCGGGAGACGCGGACGAGGGCTCCTGCAGTCGCCCGAGTGCCCGGCCCGGAACAGCGGCGAGCGCGAGCACGGGCGGTCGCCGCCACAGGATCTCCGGCGTGGGAACCGGTGCCAGAGCCATCGCCTCGACCTCGGCGTCGAGGCGTTCCTGATCGGTGTCGATCTTCAGGAACACGTCGCCGACGCGTACGGTCACGCGCTCGGTGTGAGCGACGACGACCTCGATGTCCGTCACGTGGTCATCATCGTCGGCGGGCGCTCTGTCACACTGGCCCACCCGACTGAAAGAAGGTGGCTCGGCGATGAAGAAGACGCTGCGACTGCGCCGCGAGACCCTTGTCGAGATCACGGCGCCCGACCTTCAGGGCGTGCGCGGCGGCACCCACCCGTTGATCACCGACGGGCACCACTGCTTCGGCACGACGATCTGCCCCGGGCTCTCGTTGCCGACCGCGTGCGCGGTGCTCACCATCGACTGCTGACGGCAGCCCGCGGGCTGAGACCGCGCCGTTGGTGTGACGAGGACGCGTACGGTCCGCGCATGACGTGGCACGACGCGCTCGACCGGCACCTCACCGCGGCGGCGCGGCTGCTCGCCGAGCACTCCCCGGCGACGGCGGTGGTTGACGAGCGCGACGGGGTCGTCGTGACCGCGTGCGGCGCCGCGGGGCCGAGCTTCAACCCCGGCTGGGTGGTCGCCCCGCCGGCCGACCCCGACGCAACGATCCGCTGGGCGTACGACACGCTCGCGGCGACGGGACGGCCGTTCTGCCTCCACGTGCCCGACGACCTCTCGCCCGCCGTTGCCCCGGCGCTGGCCGGGACGGGGCTCGTGCCCGAGGCGATGCCGGCGATGGCGATGGTGACGCCGGAGAGCGTCCCGGCACCGCCCGAGTGGCTGCGCGTCGAGCGGGTGGGCGACCCGGCGGAGCTGGAGCGGCACGCGATCGCGATGGCGGTCGGCTTCGGCGCGCCGAACCCGCGCGGTGCCCTCGACGTCCTCGTGCCATCCCTGCTCGACGACCCCGCGACGACGATGCTCAACGGCTACGTCGACGGCGCCGACGAGCCCGCCGCCACGGCGCTGTGCGTCGTCGCGGAGGGGCTCGGCGGGATCTACGCCGTCACGGTGCACGAGCACGCGCGGCGGCGCGGCGCGGGCGCGGCGATCACGTGGGCGGCGGTCGCCGCCGCGGCGCGGGCGGGCGTGCCGTACGTCGTGCTCCAGGCGTCACGCATGGGCGAGCCGGTGTACAGCCGGATGGGGTTCGAGACCGTTCGGGGCTACCACCGCTACGACCCGCGGTAGCGGGCTACGAGGTGACGGTGGCCTTGGGGGCGGAGGCCGTGGCCGCCGCGACGGCGCCGCGACGGGTGCCGGCGAGGAACGCCACCAGCACGGGCACGATGTACACGGCCCAGACGACGACCTGCTCGATCGAGGGGCGCGGGTCCCAGCCGAGCATCGCGGAGAGGAACTTGCCGACCTCGGTCCGCCCGGTGAGCCAGTCGTGCATGGTCAGGTTGTAGACGGCGTCGTTGAGGCTGCCGATGTCGCCCGACGCCTGCAGGAACATCACGCTGCGCGCGAGAAGCCCCGCCGCGAACACGATGACGACGACGCCGGTGACCTGGAAGAACGCGCGCATCGGGAGGCGGCGGCCGCCCGCGTAGACGAGCCAGCCGAGGACGCCGGCGATGGCGAGGCCGACGAGCGCGCCGAGGACGACCGAGCCGCCGTGCGAGTCGGTGGCCGCCGCGACGAGGAACAGCGCGGCCTCGATGCCCTCGCGCAGCACCGCGAGGAACGCCACCATCGCCATGCCGCGACCGGCGGCGGCGCTGGCGAGCGCGGCGTCGACGCGCTGCTCGAGCTCGCCCTTGATCGCGCGCGCCTGCCGGCGCATCCAGAACACCATCCACGTCAGCACGCCCGCGGCGACGAGCGAGATCGCGGCGAACGCGCGCAGCCGCGGCACGCCCGTCAGCCCGCCGACCGTGAGGTGCAGGGTGATGCCGACGATCGCCGACACGGCGGCGGCGGCGCCGACGCCGAGCCAGGTGTAGCGCGCGACGTCGGAGCGCCCGATCTTCCGCAGGTACGCGAACACGAGCGCGACGATCAGCGCGGCCTCGAAGCCCTCGCGGACCATGATGAGGAGGGACGGGATCACGGGCGCGCCTTTCAGGGGGAAGCCAACTTAGGGCACCCTAACATCGCGTCGCCTACCGGACGAACGGGCGGCCGCACACCAGGGCGCACCGGGTATTGCGCACGCGCGGGAATTGGCGCAGGCTGTTCCGGCACCCCGTGTGAGTTGAGCCTTCAGCACACGCGCTGCCCGGCCGAACGGACCGGTTCCGTGCTCACTCCGAACCTCACCTTCACCTACCGGCTCAGCCGGATCGACGGCGTGCCCCGCCTCGACGTGCGCGGTGCCGTCGACGACGGCGACTTCGCCGAGCTCGCCTCCGCCATCGACGACCTCGCGGCGGGCGGCGCCGACAGCCTGATCCTCGGCCTCTCGCAGGCGACGGTGTCGCGCGAGCTCTGCGAGCGGCTCACCGAGCACGCGCACCGGCGGCTGCCGCACGGCCGCGTGCTGGTCGACACGCCGTTCCCCGCGTACGGCCCGTACGGCCTCGTGTGAGCACGACGAGCGAGCGCCCCGACACGGCCCACTCCCTGGTCGCCGCGTACCGGCGGTCGGAGGCGGTCGTCCGCGCGGCCGACGCGGCGTTGCGCAAGCACCGCACGCCGGAGATCGAGGAGGCGGCGCTGCGGGCGAGCGAGGAGCTGCTGCGCTCGCGCGTACGGCTCGTGGACGAGCTGACGCACCTCGGGTGGGAGCTGCCCGAGGACCTGCTCACCGGCCTCGACCGCGACGTGCTGCTGCTCGAGCTCCGCGAGGGCGCGGCCGGCGGCTGACGGCCCGACAACCCGCGCGACGCGGCGGGTCCGCCGACCTAGGCTGGACGCCGCCATGTCGAGCACCCCGAGCACGCCCGAGCTGCTCGACCGACTTCCCGCGCTGACGCTGCGGGACGAGCACCGGCTACGCCGCCGCCTCCAGTCGGGGCGCGAGCCGTTGGAGCGCATCGCCGCCGAGGTCGCGAAGGCGGAGGAACGCCTCGCGCGCAGGCTGGCGGCGCGGCCCGTCGTGACGTACCCGCCCGAGCTGCCGGTGAGCCAGGCGCGCGACGAGCTGGCCGAGGCGATCGAGAGGCACCAGGTCGTCGTCGTCGCGGGCGAGACCGGCTCGGGCAAGACGACGCAGCTCCCGAAGATCTGCCTGGACCTCGGCCGCGGCGTGCGCGGCACGATCGGCCACACGCAGCCGCGCAGGATCGCCGCGCGCACCGTCGCCGACCGCATCGCGGAGGAGCTGGGGACCGAGCTCGGGACGGCAGTCGGGTTCAAGGTGCGGTTCGCCGACAGGTCGGGCGACGACACGCTCGTGAAGCTCATGACCGACGGCATCCTGCTCGCCGAGATCCAGCACGACCGCGAGCTGCGCCAGTACGACACCCTCATCGTCGACGAGGCGCACGAGCGCAGCCTCAACGTGGACTTCCTCCTCGGCTACCTCAAGCGCCTGCTCCCCCGCCGCCCCGACCTCAAGGTGATCGTCACGAGCGCGACGATCGAGACCGAGCGGTTCTCCGAGCACTTCGGCGGCGCGCCCGTCGTCACGGTGAGCGGGCGGACGTACCCGGTCGAGGTCCGCTACCGCCCGCCGGAGGAGGACGCCGACCCGGTGCAGGCCGTCGTGGAGGCCGTCGTCGAGCTCCAGTACGAGGGGCCCGGCGATGTGCTCGTGTTCCTCTCCGGCGAGCGCGAGATCCGCGACACGGCCGACGCGCTACGCCGCCTCGACCTGCGCGACACGGAGGTGCTGCCGCTCTACGCGCGGCTGTCGCACGCCGAGCAGCACCGCGTGTTCGAACGTCCCCGCAGCGGCAGGCGCGTCGTCCTCGCGACCAACGTCGCCGAGACGTCGTTGACGGTCCCCGGCATCCGCTACGTCGTCGACCCGGGCACGGCACGCATCTCCCGCTACAGCACGCGGCTCAAGGTCCAGCGCCTCCCGATCGAGCCGGTGAGCCAGGCGTCGGCGAACCAGCGCAAGGGGCGTTGCGGCCGCGTCGCCGAGGGCATCTGCGTACGCCTCTACTCCGAGGAGGACTTCGCGTCGCGGCCCGAGTACACCGACCCGGAGATCCAGCGCACGAACCTCGCCTCCGTCGTCCTCCAGATGACCGCGCTCGGGCTCGGACAGGTGGAGGAGTTCCCGTTCGTGGACCCGCCGGACCCGCGCGCGGTCCGGGACGGCATCGCGTTGCTGCACGAGCTCGGCGCGATCGAGTCGCCGCGCGGCACGCCCAGGCTGACGCAGGTGGGCAGGCGGCTCGCGTCGCTGCCGCTGGACCCGCGCTTTGGGCGGATGGTGCTCGAGGCGGACAGCCACGGCTGCCTGCGCGAGGTGCTCGTCATCGCGGCGGGGCTCACGGTGCAGGACCCGCGCGAACGCCCCACGGACAAGCAGCAGCAGGCCGACGCGATGCACGCGCGGTTCGTCGACCCGACGTCGGACTTCCTGTCCTACCTCACCCTCTGGAACCACGTGCAGGAGCGCCAGGACGCGCTGTCCTCGAGCGGGTTCCGGCGGCTGTGCAAGGCGGAGTTCCTGCACTACCTCCGCGTCCGCGAGTGGCAGGACCTCCACGGCCAGCTCACCAGGATCGTGAACGACCTCGGCCTGCACGCCGGCGACACGGCCGCCGACCCGAAGCGCGTGCACACCGCGCTGCTCGCCGGCCTGCTCTCGCACGTCGGGCTCAAGGAGGGCGAGCGCAACGAGTACCTCGGCGCGCGCGGCGCGAGGTTCGCGGTGTTCCCCGGCAGCGCGCTGTTCAAGAAGCCGCCGCGCTGGGTCGTCGCCGCGGAGCTGGTCGAGACCTCGCGGCTGTGGGGGCGCATCTGCGCGCGCATCGAGCCGGAGTGGGTGGAGCCGCTCGCGTCGCACCTGGTCGTGCGGCGCCACAGCGAGCCGCGCTGGTCGCGCAAGCGCGGCGCCGTCGTCGCGACGGAGCGGGTGACGTTGTACGGCATCCCGATCGTCGTCGGCCGCACCGTCGACTACGGCCGCATCGACCCGGTGGTGTCGCGGTCGCTGTTCATCAGGGCGGCCCTGGTGGAGGGCGACTGGGAGACGCACCACGCGTTCTTCAAGACCAACGCCGCGCTGCGCGCCGAGGTCGAGGGGCTCGAGGACAGGGCGCGGCGGCGCGACCTCGTCGTGGACGACGAGGTGCTCTACGACTTCTACGACGAGCGCGTTCCCGCCGACGTCGTGTCGGCTCGGCACTTCGACGCGTGGTGGAAGAAGGAGCGGCGCGCGCGGCCCGACCTGCTGACGTTCCCGCGCTCGCTGCTCGTACGCGGCGCGGTCGACCTCGGGGACTTCCCGGGCGAGTGGGTCGCGGGCGACCTCCGGCTGCCGCTGACGTACCGCTTCGACCCCGGCGACCCGGCCGACGGCGTGACCGCGCACGTGCCGCTCGCGGTGCTGCCGCGAGTCTCCGGCGACGACCTCGCGTGGCAGGTGCCGGGCCTGCGGCACGACCTCGTGACCGCGTTGGTGAAGTCGCTGCCGAAGTCGTTGCGCGTCTCGTTCGTCCCCGTCCCCGACACCGCGGCGGCGGTCCTGAGGCGGATGGCGCCGCGGTCGGGGCCGCTGCTCGACGTGCTCGGCGACGAGCTGCTGCGCATGACGGGGACGGTCGTGCCGTACGACGCGTGGGACTGGTCGAAGGTGCCGCCGCACCTGCGGATGAACGTCCGCGTGCTCGACGACGCCGGCCGCGTCGTGGCGGAGGGGCGCGACGTCGAGGCGTTGCGCGAGGCGGTGCGCCCGGCCGTCAAGGAGGCGCTGTCGTCGGCCGCGTCCTCGCTCGAACGCCGCGGCCTCACGTCGTGGGTGGACGTGCCGAGGACGTTCGCGAGCGGGACCGTGCGCGGCTTCCCCGCGCTCGTGGACGAGGGCGCGACCGTGGGCGTGAAGGTGCTCGCGACCGAGGCCGAGCAGGCGGCGGCTCACCGGGCGGGCGTACGCCGCCTGCTGCTGCTCGCGCTGCCCGACCCGCTGCGCGCGGTCGTCGGGCGGCTGCCGAAGCAGACGAAGCTCGCGCTCGGGCTGAGCCCGTACCCGACCGTACCCGCGCTGCTCGCGGACTGCGTCGTCGCGGCGCTCGACTCGTTCATCGGTGACGTGCCGTGGGAGGCGGCGGAGTACGAGGCGTTGCGCGAACGCGTGCGTCCCGGGCTCGCCGACGCGACGTACGAGGTCGTCGTCGCGGCCGCTGACGCGCTCGCGGCCGAGCGCCGGGTGCGCGAGCAGGGCGACCTGCCCGACGACGTACGCGCGCAGCTCGACAGGCTCGTGCACGCGGGCTTCGTAGCGGAGGTAGGGCGGGCGAGGCTGCGCGACCTGCCGCGCTACCTCGCCGCCGTCGAGGTGCGCCTCGAACGGCTCCCCCGCGACCCCTCGCGCGACCGGCTCGGCACGACCGTGGTCCAGTCGGTCGAGAAGGAGTACGACGCCCTCGTCGCGTCGCTGCCGCCGGCGCGGCGCGGCACCGAGGAGGTCGCGCGCGTGCGCTGGATGATCGAGGAGCTGCGGGTACAGCTCTTCGCGCCGACGATGCGGACGGCGTTCCCCGTCTCGGAGAAGCGGGTGCTGCGAGCCATGGACGACCTGGGGGCGTAGCCCCGGGGCCTTGACACGGCGGGGTCGACAGGGCTGTGGTGTCGGCAAGGGGGACTGACGGGGGACCCCACGAGGCGGGCCGGGTGAGCCATTGCCGTGGAACCTGGCGATCCACACGATCGACGTGGGCCGCGGCGAGAGCTCGCTCATCGTCGCGACCAACGGCGGCGGCGGGCCCGACGACAGCCGCACGATGCTGGTCGACGGCGGCCTCCCCGCCTACGGCTCGACCGTCCATCGCTACGTGACGCCGGCGCGAGCGCCACGCATGAACCACATCCTCGCCAGCCACTACGACGACGACCACAGCGGCGGGCTCCTCTCGTTGCTGCTGGCCGACAACCTCCACAACCTTCTGGACACGATCGCGCAGACCGCGGCCACCAGGGCGGCGGGGGCCACGCGCGCGAAACGCGTCGCGACCGGCGCCGCGGTGGCGTTCGCGGTCGCTTCGGGTGCGTACGGCGCCGGCGGCGCGCCCCTCCCGAGCCTCCTCGATCCCATCGTGACCGACGCGGGGACGGTCGGCGCCGTCGGTGACGCCGCGGCCGCCGACTCCGGGATCGCCGCCGCGCAGCGCGAGCTCGACTACGCGCCCTCGCTCCAGCCGACGCTCATCGTCGCGAATGCCGTCAGGCGCAACGCCGCCCGCGCCGCCGGGATCGCCGCGGCCAACGCGATGGCGGCCGGCGGCGTCGGGGCCGCCAACGCGGTAGCGATCCGGACCGCGATCTTCAACGCGGTGCGTTCGCGGGTCGACCCTCAGGCGGCACGCTTCGAGACGGACGGCCGGTACCGGACCACGCACGTCGTCGACATCGGCGACTCCGCCCACCAGCCTGAAGCCTGGGGAAAGGCGGTGCTCGGCTGGGTCCGGATCGGATCCTTCTGGGGACGGGCGCCGGGGGTCGACCGCGCCCGCACGACGGCGCTGCTCGGCACCGAGATCCTGTGGGGCTCGGGACCGAACACGACGGCCCCGCCCCCGAACGCACCGGCCGTGTTCGTGCTCGCGGCGCGGAAGATGGTGTGGGGCGCGGCGCCGGGGAAGGTCCCCATCGCGAGCGGCCAGCCCGACAACGACGACAGCATCGGCCTGGTCGTCAGGTTCAACCAGTTCGTCCACTACACCGGCGGGGACCTCCCGGCCGAGGGGGAGGAGCTCGTCGCGGCCTCGGTGATGACGAAAGGTCTGCCGAACCCGGCCGGTGGCCTGTACCCGGCGCCGCAGCGGATCGCGACCATCAAGTGCGGCCACCACGGCGCCAACACCTCCACCAGCGACCTCTTCCTCGCCACGGCGAAGCCCGTGGAGGCGTTCATCTCGTGCGGGAAGCAGGCGGGGTTCCAGCACCCCGCGCAGGCGGTCGTCAACAGGCTGGTCGCGAGCAAGCCCGTCGAGAAGTTCCACCTGACCAACTGCAAGTACGTGACCGACCACGTCCCCGCGAGCAACGGGCAGGTACAGGTCGTCCCCGGCAACAAGTCCCGCGTCTGCGGCGACAACGCGAACGTGAACATCGCGCCGCATCGGCAGCAGCGCGGCGACATCTGCCTCCGCATCTCCGAGGCCGAGTCGACGGCGGCGGAGGGGCCAGGTCGTCGGTTCCACGTCGAGTACCTCGAGGACGACACGAACGGTGCCGTCACCGACTCGATCACGTTCTGAGGGCGTGCCGCCGTGGACCTCCCTGCGCTCCAGGCGTACCTCGCGGGCCTCCCGCGACCGATCGCGCTGCGCGCGGACGACGCGAACCTCCCGCGGGAGCTACGCGACTTCCTCGCGACGACGCCGAGCACCGGGCTGACGGTCGCGGCGACCGGCGGCGGCACGCTCGCGGGGAAGACGCTCACGCTCGACGGTGCGTCGACGGACACGTGGCCCGTCGCGGGACTCGACGGCGTGACCGTCGCGCTGGCCACGGCGAGGCTGGTGCTGACCGACGGGGCGACGCCCATGGTGTCCGGCGCGGCAACGGGGACGGCGACGCTGCCGGTGTCGTCGGCGACGGTCACGGTGCCCGTCGCCCTCGCGTCGGGCACGGCCACGGCCGGGGTGCCCGTGGACGCGTGGCGGATGACGACGACCGCCGCGCTGACGGGCGCCGCGCCGTTCGACCTGCTGATGGTCGGCAAGGCGGGAGAGCCGCCGTTCCCCGTGCCACCCGACCTCGACGCGCTGACGAAGGCGGCGACCGTCCCGGCGGGCGACATGGCGGTGACGTTCCAGCCGGCCGGCGACGCGGAGCCGGTCGTGCTGACCGTGGACCTGTCGCTGCCCTCCGTGCGGTGGACGCTCGTGCCGTCGATGCTGGAGCTCGACGGCGTCGACGTCGGGATCACGACGACGGCCACGTCGTTCTCGGTCGCGCTCACGGGCCACGTCACGGTCGGCGGCGTCGGCCTGGACGTGACGCTGGGCATGTCGCCGTCGCCCGAGTGGACCGTCCGCATCGCCCCCACCGGCGGCGGCGCGTTCCCCGGGATCAGCGCGCTCGCCGCGTGGGCCGGCGGCTCGGGCGACGCCGCGTCGACGGCGTTCGGCGACGTCGGCTTCGACGTCGCCCACTTCGACGCCGCGCTCTCGACGGTCGTGGTGGCGTTCGACTGGCAGAGGAAGGCGCTGAGCCGCGTCGACGTCGGCAGCGTCCTGACGCTCGGCACGCTGACGCTCGACGCCGGCCTCCGGCTGCCCGACCTGTCGTTGACCGGGTCGATGCACGACGACACCCCGGTCGCGGTCACGGGCGTCCTCCCGGCGCTCGGTCTGCCGACGGACGGAGTGCCGAAGGAGATGTCGATCGAGGCGGTGGCGTTCGAGGCGCGGCCGGCGCAGGGGACGTACTTCGTGTCGCTGGAGGTCGCGGAGCCCTGGCCGGCCGGGCCCGTCGACATCGAGGACGTGACGGTCGCGGTGACGTACGACGCCGGCGACTTCAGCGGCTTCGTCCACGGGACCGTGGCGTTGGGCACGTCCATCACGATGCGGCTCGAGGCGGAGTACGCCGCCGGCGGGTGGACGTTCGCCGGCCGCACGATGCCGGGATCGGTCCTGGTGATCGGCGACCTGCTGGACGGGCTCGCGACGTCGTTCGGCGTCCACGACGTCCCTGCGCCGCTCTCGGAGCTGGAGCTGACCGACGTCGCGGTGACCTACACCACCGCCACCGGCGCGTTCGCCTTCACCTGCACGGGGACGCTCCCCGATCTTGCCGTCGCGGTCACCCTCACGGTCGCGTTGGACAAGGCACAGGCGGGCACGTACACCGCGCGCTTCAGCGGCACCGCGACGGTCGCGGGCATGGAGCTCGACCTCGTGCTCGACGTCTCCGGCAGCGGCGCGACGGTCGCGGCGACGCACACCGCGGCGCCGGACGCGAAGCCCGTCGCGCTGCGCGACCTCGTCGCCTCGGTGTCGGAGGACGCCGCGACCGCCGTTCCCGGCGACCTCGTGATCGGGCTCACGGAGGTGGCGCTCGTCTGGGTGAAGCGGACCGGCGTGTTCGTGCTCGCGCTCGAGCTGGGGGCGAGCGTCTCGCTGTCGGACCTGCCGCTCGTCGGCGGCCGGCTGCCGCCCGGCGAGACGGTCGCGGTCGAGCGGCTCAGGCTCCTGTACGCGTCCGGCGCGGTCGACGCGGCGGCCGTGAAGACGGCGCTGCCCACGACGCTGGCGCCACTCCCCGACCTCGCCGCCGGCGTCGCCGTGACCGCGATCCTGCGCATCGGGGACACGCCGCGGCCGCTCTCGCTCGGCGTCGCGGCCACGCCGCGCCAGGGGCCGACGACGCCCCGGGCGACGTCGCCGGCGACGACGTCGGCGCCGAGTGGCCACTGGGTGGACGTGCAGAAGCAGGTCGGCGCCGTTCACCTCGAGCGCGTGGGGGTGCTGTACCAGTCGAACGCCCTGCTGTTCGCCGTCGACGCCGCACTGACCGTGGGGCCCGTCACGGTGTCGGTGGACGGGCTCGGGTTCGGCTCGCCGCTGACGTCGTTCGAGCCGGTGTTCTCGGTCACCGGGCTCGGCGTCGCGTACGACGCGCCGCCGGTGACGATCGAGGGCGCCCTGCTCAACGTGCCCGCGGCGCGGCTCCCGCGGGGCGTGTCGTTCCAGTTCGACGGCACGGCCGTGGTGCACACGGGCGACCTGTCGCTGGCGGCCGTCGGGTCGTACGCCGAGACGGCGGGCGGTCCCTCGCTGTTCCTCTTCGTGCAGGCCGAGGCGCCGCTGGGCGGCCCGCCCGCGTTCTTCGTGACCGGGCTGATGGGCGGGTTCGGCGTCAACCGCTCCCTTACCCTCCCCGCGCAGGACGAGGTGGCGGCGTTCCCGCTGCTCGCGCTGAACGCGCCGAGGCAGGACCCGATGCACGTGCTCGACGTGCTCGAGGGTCGCGAGCCCGCCGTGACGAACGGCACCGCGAAGGCGTGGATCGCACCCGCGCCCGGGCGGTACTGGCTCGCGCTCGGCGTGGAGTTCACGTCGTTCGAGCTGGTCCGCTCGCGGGCGCTGCTCGTCGCCGAGCGGGGCGAGGAGCTCGTGCTGGCGCTGGTGGGGCTCTCCACGATCCGGCTCCCTCAGGCGGCGGAGTCCGCGGAGACGTACGCGTACGCGGAGCTGGAGCTCGACGCGGTGCTGAAGCCGGGCGAGGGGGTCTTCGGCCTGACGGCGGTGCTCGGCCCGGCGTCGTACGTCGTCGCGCCGGCCTGCCACCTCACGGGCGGCTTCGCGTTCTCCGTCTGGTTCGGCGACAGCGCGTACGCCGGGCAGTTCGTCGTGACGCTCGGGGGCTACCACCCGGCGTTCCGGCCGCCGCCGTACTTCCCCTCGGTGCCGCGCCTCGGGTTCTCGTGGGCGGTGAGCGGCACCGTCTCGATCAGCGGCAACGCGTACCTCGCGGTGACGACGACGTGCGCGATGGCGGGCGGGTCTCTCGACGTGCGGTTCCAGGACGGCAACCTGCGCGCGTGGTTCACGGCGCGGCTCGACGTGCTCGTGTCCTGGCGGCCGTTCTCGTTCGACGCGTACGTCGCGGTCGGCATCGGCGTCTCGTACCGGATGAGCGCGCTCTTCTGCCACAAGACCGTGTCCGCGTCGCTCGGCGCGGACGTGCACCTGTGGGGCCCGCCGACCGGCGGCACGGTCCACGTGCGCCTGTGGTGCGTGTCGTTCACGGTGGCGTTCGGCTCGGGCGGTGGGGGCGCGGCGCGCGACCCGCTGTCGTGGGAGGACTTCAAGGGCCTGCTCCCCGCGCCCGCGAGCGTCGTCACCGTGGTGCCGGTCTCCGGGCTCTACAAGAACGGCACCAGCGCCGTGAGCACGAACGGCGCGCTGTGGGTCGTGCGGGCGCGCGACCTGCGGTTCGCGACGCAGTCGGCGATGCCGGTGAGCCACCTCCGCTACGGCGACGGCGGCTCGGACTTCACGACGGAGCCGATCGACGTGCGCCCGATGAACCTCACCGGGGTCACGTCGGAGCACCGGCTGACCGTGACGTCGGGCTCGCCGTCGGGACCCCCGCTGGACGTGTCGGGCTGGGTCCTGACCCCGCGCACGCAGAACCTCCCCGAGTCGCTGTGGGGCGCGCCGCCCGTGCCGTTCAGCCAGACCCCGGCGGCGCCCGGCGCGGCGGTGCTGCCGGGCCGGCAGGTGGGCTACGACGTCCAGGCGGCGAGGCCGGTGGCCGGCGCGACCCCCGGCCTCGTCGCGCTGACCGAGCTCATGGCGGAGTACCTGCCGCCGGGCACGCTGCCGATCGCGCCCGGCACGCCCGCGTCGACGGCGTACGTCCCCGTCGCCGACGCGACGAGCGTCGGGCTCGTGGCGGGCGTCGCGAACGCCGCGGCGGCGCGCGCGTCGCTGCTCGCCGCGCTCTCGGGCGCGCTCGGCTACGCCGGGACGGCGGGCGAGCTGACGGCGCTCGCCGCGAACGCCGGCCACCTGTTCGCCGACCCGCCGATGCGGCAGCCGTGAGGAGCGGGCGATGACGACCCTCGACGACGACATCCCGGTCGGCGACCTCAGGCTGTACGACTCGTACGCGCCCGCGCTGGCGGCGGGGTCGTGGTTCGTGACCGTGACCCACGAGCTGCACGACGGGACGCGCGCGCTCCCCGACACGTTCCGCGCGGTCCAGGAGCTGCTCGTCAGCGCGCCGCAGTTCGCCGTCGACACGACGGCGGTCGTGGCGCCGTACCCGCCCGACACCAGCACCGGCAGGTACGGCGACGTCCTGCCGCACGTCGTACTGGCGGACCCGATGCTGCCGTGGGAGCGGACGCTGCCGGGCTCGCCGGCGGCCCCGTGGCTCGCGCTGCTCGTGCTGACCGACGACGAGATCCTCGACGGCGAGGACACCGCGACGCGAACGGTGCGGACCACCGTCGCCGACTTCCTCACGCCCGCGGACGGCGTGCTCGTCCCCGCGCTGACGCGCGCGGCGGACGTCGAGGGCACCGACCCGTGCACGTCCGTACGGCTACGGGCCGAGGTGTTCGCGGCGGTGGCGCCACGGCTCGACGAGCTGCGCTTCCTCGCGCACTGCCGCCAGGCCGACACCGGCGACAAGGCGACCGAAGGACTCGACGCGCGCGGGCTGTTCGCCGTGGTCGTCGCCAACCGCTTCCCCGCCACCCCCGCGCGCGGGGCGGACGGCGCGACGAAGAACGTCGCGCACCTCGTGTCGCTCGAAGGCCTCGACCGCTACCTCGTCGCCGGCGCCGACCTCGGCGCGTACACGTCGGTCCGGCTCCTCTCGCTCGCGTCGTGGTCGTTCGCGGCGCAGGCCGACAACGCCGCCGACTTCCGCGGCCTCGCCGAGGGGGTCGCGCGCGGCGCGGACGCGCTCCGGCTGCCCGCGGCGTACGCCGGCAGCGACGCTCCGGCGGAGGTCGAGGTGCGCGAGCGGCTGGCGAACGGCTTCGTCCCCCTCGACTACCGGACGCGTTCCGGCGAGACGACGTTCGCCTGGTACCGCGGCCCGCTGTCGCCGGTGCCGACGTCGCCGGTCGCGAGGAGCGGGCCGTTCCCCTCGGCCGACGCGGCGGTCGTCTACGACGACGCGCGCGGGGTGTTCGACCTGTCGCTCGCGGCGGCGTGGCAGGCGGGCCGGGCGTGCGCGCTGGCCGACGCGACGTTCGGGCAGCGCGTCCTCGACCTGCGCGCGCGGGCGCAGCGCTTCGCCGACACGCTGCTGAACCGCCTCGAGAGCCGGCACTTCACGGCGTCGCAGGTCGCGGAGGCGGTCGGGCAGGGCAGCGTGCAGTCGGTGCTCGCGAACGTGCTCACCGCGCAGCTCCTCGCCGACGTCGGCGCGGGCCCCGCGCCTGAGGCGCCGCCGCTGCCGAGCCCGGAGCCTGCGCCGCCGCCCGGGACCGACCCGAAGCAGGCGGTCGCCGACTTCCTCGCGACGGCCGAGGCGCGGGAGGCGATCGTGACGGCCGTCCAGGCGGACCTCGACCCCGTCGCGCGGTGGCTCGCCTCGCTCCTGCTGCTCGTGCCGGTGCCGTTCGGCCACCTCGTCGCGGACCCGCGGCTGCTGCCGGTCGAGTCGCTGCGCTTCTTCCACGTCGACGCCAACTGGACGAGCGCGGCGCTCGACGGCGCGACGAGCGTCGGCATCGACTCGAGCAGGCAGTCGCTGCTCGGCGAGCTGACGTACGGCGCGGTCCACGACGCCGCCGGCCGCGCGGCTCTCGTGCACCGCGACCGGCTGCGCGGCGTCGACCCCGCCACCGACCCGTCCGGCACGGGCGTCGTGTCCGGGCTGCTGCTGCGTTCGGCGCTCGTCTCCGGCTGGCCCAACCTCGCGGTGCGCCCCTACGACGCCGCCGGCGCGCTGCTCCCGACGCTGCGGATGGATCGCCTGGCTCCCACGGTGCTGCTCTGCCTGTTCGACGGCGTCCCCTCGACGGTGGAGCTCAGCGAGCCGCAGGAGAGCCTGCGGTTCGGCAGCGACGAGGGCGGCGCGCTGACGCTGCGCAACGTGTCCGCGGGCAACGGGCCGATCGGCGCGCAGCTACGCGACGCGGCGCCGTTCCCGCTGCGCGACCCGGCCGGGGCGACGGCGGTCCACCTGCGCTCCGCCGCGTCGCGCGTCCTCGACCTCGACCCGGGCTCGCCGAGCGGGCTCGTCCGCGCGCTGGCCGGTGCCGTGGGCGCCGACCCGGCGACGTTCGGGCCCGCCGACCTCGCGCTCCAGATGGTCAACGCGCCCGAGGCGATCCGCTTCTCCGTGCCGAAGGGACCGACCCCGTGACGCAGGCCCTCGTGGTCCCCGTGGCGCTCGACGCGCTGGCGGTCAACCAGCACGTCGCCGGCCGCGACGGCTTCCGGACGTGGCAGTTCGGCTACGGCATGGCGTCGACGTTCAAGAGCCCGGAGCCGGAGGGGTTCGCCGGCTCCGCCGGCACCACGCCGCCCGGCGTCTACCTGCACTGGGTGCTGCCCGCCGCGCTGCGGCACGGGACGCAGGACGAGCGGACCGGCGAGGTGGCGTACCCGCTCGTGCCGAACCGCTGGCTCGTCCGGCGCAGCGGGCCGAAGGACGCGGCGTGGGTCGTGGAGAGCGACTGCCCGCACTCCGGCATGCTCGGCAAGGCGCTGGGCGTCCAGGCGGGCTCCACGAGCCTGTACCCGGTGACCGCCGACGTGGTCGCCGGGTGGACGTCGAGCGCGGACCGGTACCGCAACGCGGGCGCCGACGTCGTGAGCGACCAGGGCGTCGTCAGGATCGGCATCGCGTTCCCGTTCGGCGGGTGGCAGGAGCGCTCGGCGACGCCGTCGTTCCTGACCGCGGCCGGTCCCGGCAACCCGCTGTTCAGCACGTACGTCCCGCACAACCGCGGCGTGCTCTCCCTCCACGACGACCTCGCCGGCGCGGGGGCGGGCACGTACACGTACTCCGTCGTCGGCTGGTACTCCGACCCCGCGGCGGACGTGCTCGCGGGGGCGACGTCGCCGGAGGCGTTCGCCGCGTTGCTCGCCGACCTCGGATGGGTCGCGCCGGAGGGCACGGAGCCGGTCGCCCGGAGCCTCTACGAGGGCGCGGCATTCGGCGTGGCCTGGGACCCGGCCGCGCCAGGGCCGGCACCTGACCCGCTCGTCGACGCCGCGCAGTCGGGCGCGCTCGACGTCGCGATCGGCAACACGACCGGCGACGCGTTCGCCTCGCTCGTCGGCGTCAGGCTCGCCGCGAAGGGCTACGACGCGGCGGTCGTGCCGTTGCTGCGGGCGTTCGTCCACGACGTGCTCCCGCTCGCGAACGAGCCGAACGGCGACGCCCTGGTCCGGCGCGCGATCGAGAGGACGTGGTTCGGCGCCCGTCCCGGAGGGACGGCGTGGACGCTCGTCCCGGACGGCTCCGAGGCCGCCGCCGCGCTCGACGCCGCCGCGCTCGCGCCGGACTGGCTGGCGCGGCTCAACGCCGACCAGGCCCGCCTCGACGCGCTCAGCGGCGAGATCGCCGACCTGCGATGGCGGTTCCACGCGCTGTGGTGGAAGAGCGGCGCGCTCGCGAACGCCACCCACGTACCGGCCGGCGCGCCCGCGCCGGAGGAGGTGGCCGCGCAGCTCGATCCCGGCAACCCCGCGAGCCTGGCGGCGACGCTCGTGGAACGGCTCGCCGAGGCGGTCGCCCTCGTCCCCTCGGTCCCGGGCCCCGACTGGACGCACGCGACGAGCGCGGCGCAGGCGCTGGCCGACGGGGTCGCGGCGTTCGCGACGGCGCGCGGCGCACCCGCGGGCGCCGTCCTGAAGGCGGTGCCGCTGCGCCCTTACTCCGTGCCGAACGACCCGGTGCTCGTGCTCTCCGGCGTCGCCCCGCCCGCCGAGTCGACGCCCGTGGACGGGCTGCCGGTACGGACCTCGGACGCGTTCGTCACGTCCGTCACGGCGGGCGGCACGACCACCACGGCCTCCTCCGTCGGCACGCTGTCCGGCGCGGGGCTGCCCGCCGACCTGGCCGGCGCGATCACCGCCGCGCTGGCGGAGCTGGCGCTGCTCGCGACGGGCGTCGGCGCCGGCGGGACGGCGACGTACGACCGGCCCGCCCCCGCGCTCGACCTCGTGCCGTGGCGGCAGCCGTGGCAGCCGATGCTGATGGAGTGGGCCGTGCGGTACGCGTACGTGCCGTACGTGTCGCCGGCCGAGGGACCGTGGCGCTTCGACGGGACCGACTACGTCCTCGACTCCTCCGCGACCGCGGCGGACACCCGGGTCGTCACGGGCATCTCGCTGCTGAGCCCGCACGCGCAGCTCGTGTTCCAGCAGCGGCTCCACGCGTTCGTGGCGGACTACGGCGCGCAGGAGCCCGCGCTCGCGACGCTCGACACCGAGATCGGCCGGTGGCCGTTCCTGGCGCAGGAGCTGACCGGCTTCGGCGAGCTGCTCACGGTGCGCGACCCGCGCGCGTTCCGGCGGCCGATGCCGGACGAGACGGTCGGCACGGGCGCGACCGAGCACTCGGCGGCGGCGCTCGCGGGCTACCCCGACGCGACCGGCCCGCTCACCCTGCCGCCGCAGTACGGCCCGCACCCCGAGTCGGTGCCGTACGTCCCCAACCCGCCCCAGCCGGCGTTCCACGGCGTCCGCCAGGGCCAGGTCTACGTCTCGGCGCTGACGCTCTACGACAAGTTCGGGCGCGCCCTCCAGGTCGTCGCGGACGCGAACGCGCTCGCGAAGGGCGCGGCGTTCCCCCTCGTCGTCGACCCCGCGCTGGCGCCGACCGCGACGGTGTTCCGCGACGTCGTCGCCCCGGCGCAGCTCCCGCCGCGCGTGCTCCAGGGCGCGCGGCTGGCGTTCGACCTGATGGACGGCAGGACCGGAACGGAGCCGGCGGGGATCGCGGCGCCGGGCGTGAACCCCGTCGGCGGCTGGGTGCTCCCGAACCACCTGGACCGCAGCCTGCTGCTCTACGCGCCCGGCGGGCAGAGCCTCGGCGAGTACCGCCTCACGGCGCGCGCCGACGGCACCCGCGCGGGCACGTGGCAGCCGCCGCCGCACAGCGACGTCGCGAGCCTCGGCGACGTCGCGCGGCTCGCGCCGCTCGTCGCGGCGTTCGCCGGGTCCGCCGCGCTCGCGGGCGAGGCGGCGTTCGACGCGTTCCTCGACGCGGTCGACGCGACGCTGTGGACGGTCGACCCGCCCGGGGCGCGCGGCGACCGGAACCTCTCGGTCCTCATCGGCCGCCCGCTCGCGCTCGTCAGGGCGCGGCTCGCGTTCGAGCTCGAAGGGCCCGCGCTGCGCGACTGCTCGTGGCCCGCGACACTCAACCCCCCGGAGCCCGAGTTGACCGGGCTGTCGTTCCCCGTGCGGCTCGGCGACCAGGCGACGCGCGACGACGGGCTCGTCGGCTACTTCGCCGGGAGCGACTACGACGTCTTCCACGCCGTCGCCGCGCCCCGTGCCGAGCAGGGCTACGTCACGCGGATCGGCCCGCCTGGACCTGGCGGCGGCGACTACGTCGCGGTGTCGTTCGCGCCGGGCGCCGCGTCGATGGTGACGATGCTCCTCGACCCGCGCGCGGGCGTGCACGCGACGACCGGGCTGCTGCCGGTGGTGCGCGCCGAGGTGCCGCGCGAGTGGGTGGGGCCCGCGCTGTCGGCGCTGGAGGCGACGTTCCGCGTGGCTCCGGCCCTCGTGTCGTACGGCCCGTCGCAGGGCGACGCGCCACCCCACCCGGACGCGGTGGCGTACCCCGTCCCGGCGGAGCGGGCCGGCACCTGGTCGTGGTGGGAGCCGGGACCGGCAGGATGGACCGGCTACACCGTCGCCGACGCGTCGACCCACGCGAGCGACGCGCCGTCCGTCCTGAGCGACGGGCTGCTCCAGCTCGTCACGGACCTGGGGAGCGACGCATGAACCTCGACTACGCGGTCACCACCGCGCCGCTGCCGTTGCGGATCGGCGACGCGGGACGGATCGACGTCACGGTGACCAACCCCGGCACCGTCTACTGCGCCAAGATCGTGGTCGCGGTGCCGGTGGGACCGGACGCGGCGAGCCTCGCGAACGCGTCGCCGACGGCGTCGGTCGACAACGAGGCGTGGGAGGCCGCGGTCCCCGAGCGGAAGGCCCGCTCGTCGGACCCGGACCAGCAGCTCGCCACGTACACGTTCCTGTGCAGTGACCCGACCGACTACGCGGGGTCCTACCCGGTCACGATCTCGCTCGCGGCCCCGGTCGTCGACACGCCCGTGGGCACGTTCGCGTACACGGTCGACGAGACGTCCGGCGCGGACAAGGGCAGCGTCCAGCGGTACGAGCGGACGTGGACGCTGACGAAGCTGACCGGGGAGTTCCGCCTCGACAGCCTCGTCGCCAGCTCCCCGTCCGCGCCGACGACGCCGGTGACGGAGTTCGCGAACGGCGCGCGGGTCAGGCTCACGTGGGACAGCAACGGCACGTCGTTCCAGCTCTTCGCCAAGGGCGACCCGAAGCCGGTCTACGAAGGCACCGCCGCGACCTGCACGCTCGACGGCATCGCGAGGGACACGACGTTCGTGCTCGTCGCGACCGTGCCCGACGGCACGGGAGGGAAGCTCTACCTGTACGACTCGCTGACGCTGACGGTCACCGACCCCGACCTCACCCCGCGCACCGTCGCGGCGAGCGGCGCGGTCACCGCGGCGAGCCTCGCGGTGACGGGCGACGCCGCCGCCGGCGGGACGCTCACCGCGAAGGGGGCGTCGGTGGGCTCGGTGGCCTTTCCGTCGGGGACCTCGCTGACCGGGGCGGGGACGTCGGCCGCGTACCCGCGCGTCGACGTGGCCGGCGGCGGGCTGTGGGTCGCGGCCGCCGGCGACAACACCGCCGTCGTCGGCAAGAACTTCTCCACGCACCGCCCCGCCGCGTACTTCGCGAACGCCGCCGCCCCCGACCTCGCGGGGCGCCCGATGGGCGTCGTGATCAACGTCAGGTACGGCTCCGTCGCCCTGCTCACCAACGGCACGCTCGTCACCGACAGCGGCACCGGGCTGCTCACGCACCTCGCGACCGGTGACGGTCACCAGGTCGTGACGACGCCCCTGTCGCCGACACGCGACCTCTACGTCACCGGCACCGGCACCGTGTCGGGTGGCGAGGGCCGCGTCACGATCCCCGAGGACACCGCGGCCGTGCTGCGGCAGGCGGGCGGCGAGCCGTACCTCGTGCTCGTGACCCCCACGGCGCCCTGCCGCGGGCTCGCCGTCACGGAGAAGTCGCCGGATGCCTTCACGGTGCGCGAGCTCGACGCGTCCGACGGCGACGTGCCGTTCGACTGGCTGCTCGTGTCGCGGCTGCCCGCGGGCGGGCTGCCGGAGCGGCTGCCCGGGGTCGGGACGCCGGAGGCGGCCGCGTGGAGCTGACGTTCGAGGCGGTGCTGTGGGAGCACTCGGGCGAGGGCTCCTGGCACTTCGTGACGCTGCCGGAGGAGCTCGCCGACGACGTGCGCGAGCACGCGGCCCCGGGACCCGGCTTCGGCTCCGTACGCGTCACCGCGCGCGTCGGCGACGTGACGTGGCAGACGTCGCTGTTCCCCGAGGCCAGGGCGCGGTCGTACGTGCTCCCGGTCAAGAAGCAGGTCCGCGCGGCGAACGACCTCGTCGCCGGTGACCTCGTCAGCGTGCGGATCGACCTCGCCGGCTGAGGCAACGGACGGCGCCCCTCGGCCGTGTCACAGTGCGACGAAGGGGGTCGGATGCTCCGCAGGGAAGCGCGGGACGACGCGGCGTTCGCGGCGTGGGTCGAGGCGCACGGCGCCGGGCTGCTGCGGGTCGCGTACCTGCTGACCGGCGACGGCCACCAGGCCGAGGAGCTCGTCCAGTCGG
This sequence comes from Frankiaceae bacterium, assembly GCA_035940575.1. Lineage (GTDB taxonomy): Bacteria > Actinomycetota > Actinomycetes > BP-191 > BP-191 > BP-191. The sequence goes on from DASZER010000055.1 coordinate 36,953, forward strand.
TGCTCGCGCGGGCCCTGCCGGTGTGGGCGACGGTGGCCGCGCGGGGCGAGCCGCTCTCGTACGTGCGCCGCGCGCTCGTCAACGAGCGCACCGACGTGTGGCGCGCCCGCGGCCGCCGCGAGGCGCTCGCCGCCGACGTGCCCGAACGCTCCCATCCCGACCACGCGCCGGCGCTCGACCTCCGGCGCGACCTGCTCGTCGCGCTCCAGCGGCTGCCGAGACGGCAGCGCGCGGTCGTGGTCCTCCGCTACCTGGAGGACCTTCCGGACGACGCGATCGCGGGGCTGCTGCGGTGTTCCGAGGGAACCGTCCGCAGCCAGGCCAGCCGCGCGCTCGTCAAGCTCCGCCCGCTGCTCGCGGGCGACGTGCCAGAGGGATGTGTGTCGTGAACGACCTCCAGGACCTGTTCGCCACGACGGCCGAAGGCGCGCCGCGTCCGCGCGCGCTGGTGGAGCGGGCGCACGCGCTCGCCGCCACCCGCCGCCGCGCGTCCGCCCGCCGTCGCGCGGGGGTGGCGTTCGCCGGGGTCGCGGTGCTCGCCGCGGCCGGCGCCGTCACGGCGCTGCGCCCCACGGCGAAGCCGACGTACGTCGCGCTCGGCCCCGGCGGCACGGTCCGCGTCGGCGCGTCGGAGGAGAGGTGCGAGGGCTACAGCGCGCGCGTCCGCGGCAGCGAGGTGCCTGAGGCGTTTCGCCTCGTGTCGAACGACCCCGACCTGCGCCAGGCACGGCCGGCGTTCGCCCGGCACATGACGTCCGAGTGCGGCACCGCCGCCGTCCCGCTCGCGCTCGTGCGGGTCGCCGCCGACGGCACGACCGCGCGCGGGCTGACGCTGAGCGGGCCGCTGCCCGAACGCCTCACCGCGATCCGCGACGAGGACGGCCACGAGGTCCGCGTGCGCGGCGTGCGCGGCACGCTCGTGGCGCCGGGCGGGCGCGTGAGCGCGCTGACGTGGAAGGAGCGCGGGGGCCGCGCGTGGGTGCTGAGCTCGACCGGCAACACCGAGGCCGAGCTGATCGCGTACGCCGACGCGCTCGAGCTGGGGGCCGACGGCTCGGCGCGGCTGCCCGAGCCGATGACGCGCGGCTTCCGCGACCTCGGCACCCGCGCGGCGACCGACCGCTACGACGCCTACGTCTGGTACCTCACGTACGTCAACGCCGCCGGGCACGAGGTCGAGATCGAGGCGACGCCGCACGAGGGCCCGCTCGGCGAGTGGCTCACCGGCGGCAGGCCGGAGCTGAGCCGCGAGGTGTCGGTCGAGGGCAAGCGCGGGATCTACCTCACGAACGGCGACACGTTCGGCCAGGCCCTCCAGCTCCTCCAGTGGGAGGTCTCGCCCGGCGTCCGCGGCTCGGTGTCGGGCGACGGCGTGACGTACGACGAGCTGATGGAGCTGGCGACGTCGGTCGTGCCCGCGCCTGCCGACCACCCCGCGGTCGCGACGGCGGAGTAGCGACCGTGCGGACGGGCGCTCAGCAGGCCTCGACGGCGGCCTTCCAGCCGGTCCTCGCGGCGTACGTCGCGACGAACGGCACGCCGCGCACGCGCCCCGCGAACCGCTCGCCCCTCGTGCTCGCGCCCTCCCAGCGGACGTCGGCGAGCGTCGTGGGGATCACGCCGCCGGTGCCGAGGCAGCCCATGTTCTCGAGGCGGATCCACTCGGCGCGGACCGCCACCTCCGCCGCCGCGCGGGACAGGCGGTGCCTCGCGGTCACCGGCTGCTTCGAGCGGGCGAGCCGCAGCAGCGCGGCCCGGTCGGCGGGGTAGCGCGCGGCCGCGGCGGCGGCGTTCGCGAGCCCGCGCCTGATGTTGTCGGCGTCGTTCGCGAACACCGGCTCGACGGTCACCCGCAGGCCCGCGCGGCGGCTGACGAGGTCGCCGTAGACGAGCAGCGTCGCGGTCAGCAGGTCGCGGTCCATCCCCGCGGGGATCGTCGCGGCGAGCCGCCTCGGGTCCACCGCCGCGAGGTCCTCGCGGTCGAGCGCGCGGTCGGCCGTGCGCGCGGCGGCGAGGAAGCGGGCGAGGTCGTCGGCGGCGGTACGCACGACCGCGGCCGGCGTCGTCACGGGCGACGGCGGCGCCGGCCGGGGTGACGGCGCGGCGGTCGTGGGGACGGGCGCGGGTGTCGTCACGGGTGGTGCCGTGGTTGGCGCGGGAGCCGTCGCGGGGCTCGGGGTCGAGCCGCAGGCGACGGCGAGAGTCAGCAGCAGTGGTGCCCCCCAGGTACGCATGCGTCGAGGATGCGGCGTGCCCGCGACGCCCGCCAGGGCCGTACGTCCCGACATACCGGGACATCGGCGTACGGTCGGGCCCATGACCGCGACGCCGGCCGCGTTCTTCGGCCACGGCAGCCGATGAACGCCCTCGAGCGCAACCGCTACACCGACGCGTGGCGGGCGTTCGGCGCGGCGTGCCCGCGGCCGCGCGCGATCGTCATGGTCTCCGCGCACTGGTACGTCAACGCCACCGCCGTCACCGCGATGGAGCGCCCGCGCGTCGTGCACGACTTCTTCGGGTTCCCCGAGGAGCTGTTCGCGTTCGACTACCCTGCGCCCGGCTCGCCGGAGGTCGCGGCGGAGGTCGTGGACGCGCTCGCGCCGGTGTGGTGCGGGCTCGACCGCGACTCGTGGGGCATCGACCACGGCGCGTGGTCGGTGCTGGCGCACGCGTTCCCCGCCGCCGACGTGCCGGTGGTGCAGCTCTCGCTGAACGCCGTCGAGCCGCTGGAGTACCACCTCGACGTCGGGCGGCGGCTGGCGCCGTTGCGCGAGCGCGGGATCCTCGTCGTCGGCAGCGGCAACGTCGTGCACAACCTGCCGCGGATGGACCCGTCCCTCCCGGACAACGGCTACGACTGGGCGCGGTCGTTCGACGAGGCGGCCCGCGCGCTGATGACCACCGACCCC
>DASZER010000056.1:0-67967 GCA_035940575.1 Frankiaceae bacterium
CGGCCGTCGCGGGACGTGCGGTGGCGCACGGGGGTGGGGTGGGTGGGGCGGGGCGGGGGCGGGGCGGGGGCGGGGCGGGCGGGGCGGGGCGGGGGCGGGTGGCGGGGCGGGTGGGGCGTCACCGCATGCGCGGCTGGCAGAAGCCCTGCACGTCGCGCAGGTCCCGCGGCGTGAGGCCGACGTCCGGTCGCGGCGACAGGAGGAGCGAGCGGACGCCGCACGAGCGGACCCACGCCACCGCCTCGGGGTGGTGGCGCAGCTCGTCGTCGGTCCAGATGACCGGGCGGCGTTCGGCGGTGAGGAGGGCGCGGACGGCGGCGAGCTTCCACCACCCCGGAGCGGGCGCGGCGGAATCCTCGGCGGCGACGCCGGCGCCGTGGTGGCCGCCGCCGGCGTGACTCGGCGCGGGCGGCGGCGCCGCGACCCGGAAGGCGGGCAGGCCGAGGAGGCGGCGGAGGTCCTCGTTCGCGGCGTCGCCCCACGTCGTGAGCCACCGGCACTCGACGAGGCCGCGTTCGTGGAGCCCGGCGATCGTCCGGACGAGCGTCGGCGCGTACCGGATCGGCCACGCGACGCCGTCGGCGACGGCCTCTCCGGTACGCCACTGCGCCCACGCGCGCGGCACCGTGGCCGAGACGGCGTTGAGCACGCCGTCGACGTCGAGCAGCCAGAGCGGTGGCACCGGCGCGCGCGGTTCGGGAGCGCCAGCGCCCGCCGGCGCTCGGAACAGCACCGGCGGCGCGGCCGCAGGCGGCGGCACGGCCGCGGGCGACGGTGGGTCGGGCGGCGAGTCAGGCGGAACGGCGGATCCCCTCCAACGCGACGGGGCCGAGGCGGTAGCGCCCGGCGTGGCAGACGGCGAGGTCGTGCTCGACCAGCGCGTCGAGCAGCACCTCGACCGACGTCGGGTCCTGCTGGCTCGCGGCGGCGACCTGCTCGACGGTCAGGAACTCCAGGACGTCGAGCGCGTCGAGGACGCGTTGCGCCTCGCGCCCCACCCGGTCGCGCGCCTTGGCCGGCGCCTCCGGCTCCGCAGGCACGTCGCCGAGCCGCGACACCAGCTCCAGCACGTCCCGGGCCGACGCGACGCACTCCGCCTCGCGAGCCCGCAGCAACGCGTGGCAGCCGACGGACACGGCAGAGGTGATCGGTCCAGGCACGGCCATGACGTACCGGCCGAGCCGTTGCGCCTCGGTGCACGTACGCCGCGCGCCGCTGCGGTGACCCATCTCGACGACGACGGTGCCGCGGCTCAACGCCGCGATGCACCTGTTGCGCCACAGGAAGCGCAGCCGGGTCGGTGAGGCGCCGGGCGGCCACTCGCTGACGAGGAGGCCCTGCGCGGCGATGTCCTCGAACAGGCGGCGGTTGCCGCTGGGATAAGCGACGTTGACGCCGCAGGCGAGTACGGCGACCGTCGGCGCGTCGGCGGCGAGCGAGCCGCGGTGGGTGGCGGCGTCGATGCCGTACGCGCCCCCCGAGACCGTCGACCAGCCGCGGTCGCCGAGCTCGACGGCCAGCTCGGCGGCGACCTGGTTGCCGTACGGCGTCGCGGCCCGGCTGCCGACGATCGAGACGGAGTACGTCGTCGCCTCGACCAGCGACACAGGCCCGCGCGCCCACAGCGCGACAGGGACGCGGTCGCCCAGGTCGTCGAGGCTCGACGGCCACTCGGCGTCGCCGGGGCAGACGAGGCGGGCGCCGAGGCCGGCGGCGGTGTCGAGGTCGCGCTGCGGGTCGGCGCCGGCGACGGCACGGCGGGTCGCGGCGACGAGCGACTCGGGCAGCCCGGACCCCGCGCGGAGCCGCGCCCACACCTCCTCCGGCGCGAGGCGCGGGTAGACGGTGCGGAACGCCGTGTCGTCGACGGCGACGACGCGGGACAGGGCGGCGCAGGCGAGGCGGCGTTCGTCGCTCGCGCGAGCGGGCGGCTCGACCGGTGGGGCGGCGGGGTCGGAGGTCATGCGAGGTCACCTTTCGGAGTGGGGCGGGCGCGGGAGGGGCGGCGCGGGCGAGGGGGCGTGCGCGGCTCGCGCGTACGGGCGGGGCAGCGGCCGCGACGGGCACGGCGGGCGCGAGGGACGGGGCGGCGCGAGGCGGGGTCAGAACTCATGGGAGACGACCTTTCGGAGGGAGACGGCGCGGCGGACGTGGGAGGTCGTGGGCGCGTCGCGGCCCTCGAGGTCGGCGAGGGTCCAGGCGACGCGAACGACGCGGTCGAGGCCGCGCGCCGACAGCCGCCCCGTGTCGACGGCGGAGTGGGCGGGTGCCAGCACGTCGCCGGCCAGCGGCCACCGGCGGCGCAGCTCGCGACCGGGGACCTCGCCGTTCGCGGACCACGGCAGGTCGCGGAAGCGTTGCGCCATCCGCTCGCGAGCCGCCAGGACGCGCGAACGTACGGCGGCGCTCGGCTCGGCGGTCGTGGCGCCGACGAGGTCGGCGCGGGTGACGTTGTCGACGTCGACCTGGATGTCGAGCCGGTCGAGCAACGGGCCGGAGAGGCGAGCGAGGTAACGGCGCCGCACGCCCGCCGGGCACGTGCAGTCGCGGTCCTTCTTGCCCGCGGCGGCGCACGGGCACGGGTTGGCGGCGAGCACGAGCATGAACCGCGCGGGGTACCGCGCGACACCGCCCGACCGCGCGATCGTGACGAGCCCGGACTCCAACGGCTGCCGCAGCGCGTCGAGGTGCCCCGTCGGGAACTCCGGCGCCTCGTCCAGGAACAGCACGCCCCGGTGCGCCAACGACACCTCGCCCGGCCGCGCGATGCCGCTCCCGCCGCCGACGAGGGCCGGCAGCGTCGACGTGTGGTGCGGCGCCCGGAACGGCGGCACGGTGATCAGCGGCGCGTCCGCGGGCAGGGTGCCCGCGACGGAGTGGATCGCCGAGACCTCCAGCGCGGCATCGCCGGCGAGGCGCGGCAGGATCGTCGGCAGGCGCTCGGCGAGCATCGTCTTGCCGGCGCCGGGCGGGCCGAGGAAGAACACGTTGTGCGCCCCCGCGGCGGCGATCTCCAGCGCCCGCCGCGCCTGCTCCTGGCCGAGCACGTCCGCGAGGTCCAGGTCGTCACCGGCCGCTGGAGCGCGGGGTAGGGGCGCGTCGGGCGGGAGCGCCACGGCGGCGGGCTCGCCGAGCAGGTACGCGAGCAGCGTCGCCAGGTCGGGCACCCCGACGACCTCGAGGTCGGGTACGAGCGCGGCCTCGGCGACGTTCGCGGCGGGGACGACGAGCCGCCGCACCCCGGAACGCGCGGCGGTGAACGCAGCCGGGAGCACGCCGGTGACGGGCCGTACGCGGCCGTCCAGCGACAGCTCCCCGAGCAGCACCACGCCCTCGGCCGCGCCCGCGGGCAACGCCTCCGACGCGACGAGCACCGCCACGGCCATCGCGAGGTCGAAGCCGCTCCCCCGCTTCGGCAGCGCGGCGGGGGACAGCGCGAGGGTGATGCGGCGCTGCGGCCACTCGCGCCCGGAGTTCACGACGGCGGCGCGGACCCGGTCGCGCGCCTCCTGCATCGTCGTATCGGGAAGCCCGATCAGGACGAACGCCGGGATGCCCGCCGCCAGGTCCGCCTCGACCTCGACCACGTGGCCGTCGAGCCCGACCAGGCCGATGGACCACGCCCGCCCGAGCGCCATCAGAACGCGCCTTCGAGGTGCTCGACCACGGCCGGCCCGGACGGCGGGCGCAGCACCGACACGACGTCGAAGCGGACCGGGGGCGCGGGCAACGTCGCGCGCAGCGGCGACGACGCCAGCCACTCCTGCGCGAGGAGGCGCAGGCGCGCGGCCTTGAGCGGCGTGACGGCCGACGCCGGCGTGCCGAACGCGAGCGAGCGCCGCGTCTTGACCTCGACGAACACCACGACGCCGTCGCGCGTGGCGACGACGTCGAGCTCACCGGCGCGCGAGCGCCAGTTGGTGGCGAGGACGGCGTAGCCGGCGTCCTCGAGATGGCGTACGGCGACCCGCTCGCCGTACGCCCCTACCGCTTCCTTCGCACCCACGCCCCGCTCCTCCGGTCGACGACCGGAACGACGCTAGGGAGCGGGATGTGTGGATAACGGACCGACGAGCAATCTGTGGAAAAGCAGGTCAGAACGTCGTCGTCGGCGGCATGCGGACATCCGTCTCGCCGTCCGGGGAGCCCTCCGGCGCGATGGCCGTGACGCGGACGCCGTCGACCGGGTCGGCGCCCTCCGACGTCCCCTCGGCGGGCACCTCCGACGGCACCGGAACGCCCTGCGCGTCAGGCGCCGACGAGCCGGGCGCCACGGCCGACGACACGTTCGAGGCGCCCTCGTCGGTGTCCGCCTCGAACGCGTCCGGCGACGACCCCTGCACGCCCGGCACCCGTGACGCCGACCCCGGCGCCGCGTGGGCCGGGGAGGGCGGGATGGGCTCGGTCTTCTGCTGGTTGGTCGACGACCACTCCTCGGTCATCGCTGCGCCAGGTACCTGGGGTCGGTCATGTGTCCGTTGCCGATGAGGCCGGTCGCGGCGTCGCCGCCGCCGGTGACGTCGGTGCCGCCGTCGCCGGGCGTCTCGACGCCCTCCGTGCCCTCGCGGACGTTCTCGTGCACCTCGGTGGTCTCGTCGTCGCGGCCGACGACGCCGTCGGGGTCGGTCTCGGGGCTCACGCTCATGGTCGTTACCTCCTGACGCACGGCGTACCCCCCGACGTCAGCCCATGAACGCCCAGAGCAGCAGCCCGCCCACGATGACGACGCCCGCGACGAGGATCGCGATGTCGGTGGTGGCGGGCCCGCGGTAGCGGCGGGTGGCGTTGAAGCCCATTACAGCCCGTCGACCTTCTCGAGCTCCTCGACGTTGACGTCCTTGAACGTCACCACGCGCACGTTCTTCACGAACCGCGCCGGGCGGTACATGTCCCACACCCACGCGTCCTGCATGGTGATCTCGAAGAACACCTCGCCGTCGGCGTTGCGCACCTGGAGGTCGACGGCGTTGGCGAGGTAGAAGCGGCGCTCGGTCTCCACGACGTAGGTGAACTGGCGCACGATGTCGCGGTACTCGCGATAGAGCTGGAGCTCCATCTCGGTCTCGTACTTCTCGAGATCCTCGGCGCTCACAGCAGCTCTCCCACGACGTCCACCGGGGCATTGTCCCCGATCGACGTGTTGAACGAGACGCGGTGCTGCGGGCACCGGCCGTGGCGGCGCAGCGCGGCCTTGTGCTCGGGCGTCGCGTAGCCCTTGTGCGAGGCGAAGCCGTACTGCGGGAACTGCTCGTCCATCGCGATCATCAGCCGGTCGCGGGTGACCTTGGCGACGACGGACGCGGCGGCGATGCAGGCGGCGACGGCGTCGCCCTTCCACATCGCGAGGCCCGGCACGCCGAGCCCGCCGACGGGGAAGCCGTCGGTGAGGACGTAGTCGGGTCGCGGCTGGAGCTGCCACAGCGCGCGGCGCAGGGCGAGGACGTTGCACCGGTGCAGGCCGATCGTGTCGACCTCCTCGCACGACATCACGACGACCGACCAGGCGACGGCGCGGTCGAGGATCTCGGCGTACGCCGCCTCGCGGGCCGCGTGCGTGAGGAGCTTCGAGTCCGCGAGGCCGGGGACCCGCCCGCGCTTGCCCTCCGGCAGGATCACCGCGGCCGCCGCGAGCGGGCCTGCGAACGCCCCGCGCCCGGCCTCGTCCGCCCCCGCGACGCGCAGGAACCCGCGGCGGCGCAGGGCGCGTTCGAACCCCCAGAGCCCCGCCTCGCGGCGCAGGTCGGTCACGGTCATCGGCGGCATCGTGACCTGGAGGATATCGACGCGGGGCAGGGACGCGACCCCCTCGCGGCGAAGCGACGGGGACAGCCTCTGCTGACCTCCCAGGAGCGCGAATGTCCCGTCGCCGCGTAGCCGTCCCTCTCCTCGCCTCGCTCGCCGTCGCGGGGGCGGTGGCCGGCACGACCTCCTCGAACGCCGCCAGCCCCACGACGTGCCCGGCGCCGCCTGCGCTGTCGTTCGCGGAGCCGAAGTACGTCGACATGGGCCGCGCGGGCGGTGAGCCGATCGTGTTCACCTACCCGGACGGCACGCTGCTCTACGGCGCCCACGCCGGCTCGACGCACTTCTACACGCCCGCGGCGGGCGACCCGGACACGGGCGCGTTCGCGGAGAACTACCAGGGCCAGACGTACTACTGGTTCAGCGACACCGACGGCGGCGAGTGGGCGTACGTCAACCGCACCCTGCCGCCGGACAACGCGCCGTTGACCGGCTTCTCCGACCCGGAGTTCGCCTACGACCTGGCCGGCAACGTCTACGTCTCCGAGATCAACCTCGTCAACGTCGCGCTGTCCAAGTCGACGGACGGCGGCCGGTCGTACGTGCTGCAGAACCCCACCACGAACATCTTCACGGACCGCCAGTGGACCGAGGGCGACGAGGAGGACGTCGTCTACCTCGTCTCCAACCCGACCGGCCCCGGCGGCACGTACGCCCCCGGCCAGGTCGGCTACCAGCCGAACAGCGGCCACACGATGTACAAGTCCGTCGACGGCGGCAAGACGTGGACCAACGGCTTCCCCGACCCGGGCGGCCTCGGCGACATCCGCGTCGACAAGCGCAACGGCACGGTCTACGAGGCGCACCTCAACGGCAGCGAGCTGTCGATCGCGGCGTTCCGCGACGCGCGCAACGAGGACTTCACGACCAAGGTCGACCCCGAGATGAACGTCGTCGACGACGACGTGCACATGATCGCCCACTGGCCGGCGTTCGACCTCGACCCGAGCGGCAACCTCTACATCACCTGGGACGAGAACGGCAACGGCGACCGCGAGGCCGGCATCTACTACTCGTACTCCAAGGACGCGGGCAAGACGTGGGCGAAGCCGATCCGCGTCGACGCCGACGAGAAGACCTCGATCTGGCCGTGGCTGGGCGTCGGTGACGACGGCCGCGTCGGCATCGCGTGGCTCGAGGCCGACGTCGAGCTGCCCGGCAACGACGCCGAGACCGCGGGCACGCACGGCTGGCGCATCGTCGGCGCCACGTCGATCACCGGCCTCGGCTGCGCGGGCGGCAAGGCCCCGTCGTTCTCCCGCGCGGTCATGACGCCCGAGGCGATCCACCAGGGCACGATCTGCCAGGGCGGCACGACCTGCCAGGCGACCGCGACCGACCGCCGCCTCGGCGACTACTTCTCGGTCGACGTCGACAACGACGGCATGCTCTACGCCGGCTACTCCGACACCCGCCAGGGCGGCGCGGTCTCGCTGCCCGCGTTCGTCAGGCAGAGCGGCGGCGCGCCGCTGGTCGTGCAGCGCCCCGGCGGCAACACCGGCGGTGGCAACACGGGCGGTGGCAACGGCGGTGGCAACACCGGCGGCAACGGCGGCACGCGCGGCCCGGGTACGACGCCCGCGACCGGCCTGCCGGTGACGCTGCCGGCGCTCGCGGCCGCGGCCGCGGTCGGCGCGGTCCTGGTGGCCCGCCGCCGCCGTCGCGCCGAGAGCGCCTAGCGCAGGCCTAGAGCGACAAGGGCTCGGGCCCGTACTCGCCCCGCACCACGACGGGGGCGAGAGCGGGGAGGCGTTCCGGACGGAACGTCTCCCCCGACGACGCGAGCTCGTCGAGGGTCCACCACCGCGCGCCGAGCGTCGTCCTCGTGACGGGGGCGGCGCCCGGCGCGTTCGGGTCGTCCAGCCACGCCACGTGCCAGCGGGTCTCGCGCAGCGCCGTCCTGGCTACCCAGACGCAGGGGCCGACGCGGACGCCGTTCGCCACGGCGGCGTCGTCGCGCAGCACGCGCAGCACGGTGCCGGCGGGCGCCTCGCCGCGCTCGGGCGCGTCGCCCGGCGCCTCCCACCACGTCGTCGCGCCGTCGGTGACGTGCAGCAGCAGGACGCGGTACGCGTGGTCGACCAGGACCGCCCTGACCTCGGAACGGCGGGGGAACGGCAGCGGCACTAGCGGCGGCGCAGGCGGCGGCGCAGCAGCGTGACCGGCAGGGCGCCGGCCAGGCCGAGCACCGGCGGCGCCGCGGCCACCGACCACGGAGGCGCGGCGAGCGCGGACGGCTTCGGGATGTCGGCGTCCTCGATCTGGCCGGGGACGCGCAGGCCCTTGATGCGCGACGGCGGCCAGATGACGACGAACGCCCGCCCGATGATCTTCTTCTCCGGCACGGGGCCGAACGCGCGCGAGTCGCTCGAGCGCCCGCGGTGGTCGCCCATGACCCAGACCTGGCCCTCGGGGACCACGGTCGTGAACGTCTGCCTGTCGTCCTCGAACAGGTACGGCTCGTCGAGCGGCACGCCGTTGACGGTCACGCGGCCGTTGTCGCAGCAGGCGACGGTGTCGCCCTCGAGGCCGATGACGCGCTTGATGAAGTCGCGCTCGCCGGGGGCGCCGAGGCCGATCGCGCCGGAGACCTTGCGGCGGATGCTCTCGAGCGTGTTGCGCGGCGGCGGCACGAACACCTCAGGCTGCCAGCGCAGCCCGGAGCCGTTGAACACGACGACCTCGCCGCGGTGGATGTCGCGGAAGCGGTAGACGAGCTTGTTGACGAGGACCCGGTCGCCCTTGCAGCCCGGGCAGCCGTGGAGCGTCTGCTCCATCGATCCGGAAGGGATGAAGAACGCCTGGACGAAGAACGCCTTGATGATCAGCGCGAGGACGAACGCGATCAGCAGCAGGAACGGCAGCTCCCGCAGGAACGACCCCTGCTTCTTCTTCGGCTCCCCCTCGGCCTCCGCCGGCGGCTCGGTGGCGGCCGGCTCGGCGGGGGTGGGCTCGGCGTGCTCCCCCGGCTCCGTCACTTGGTGACGGCCTCCCGCTTCTCCTTGATCTTCGCCGCCTTGCCGCGCAGCTCGCGGAGGTAGTACAGCTTCGCGCGCCGCACGTCGCCGCGGGTCACGATCTCGATGCTGCCGAGGATCGGCGAGTGCACGGGGAACGTGCGCTCCACGCCGACGCCGAACGACACCTTGCGGACCGTGAACGTCTCGCGGATGCCGCCGCCCTGGCGCCGGATGACGACGCCCTGGAACACCTGGGTCCGCTCCCGGTTGCCCTCGACGACGCGTACGCCGACCTTGACGGTGTCGCCCGGGCGGAAGTCCGGGATGTCCGACCGCAGGCTCGCGGCGTCGAGGCTGTCCAGGGTGTTCATGACCGGTCGCTTTCCGTGGGCGCGCGCGGGCGCGCGGGGGTCGTGCGGGATCTGCGGCGCCGTGTGCGCACGCAGCCGCTTAGTTTGCCACAGCAGGGGGCGGCAGCGGAAACGGCAGGTCGAGAACGGCCAGCACGGCCCGGTCCCGCGCGTCGAGCTCCACGCGCAGGAGCAGCTCGGGCCGGAACGCCGCCGTACGCCGCAGCGCCTCATCGCGGCGCCACCGCGCGATCGCGCCGTGGTCGCCGGAGAGCAGCACGGCGGGCACGTCGCGGCCCTCGTGGGAGGCGGGGCGGGTGTAGACGGGGCCTTCGAGCAGGCCGGTCGTGTGCGAGTCGTCGGCGACGGACTCGGCGTTGCCGACGACGCCGGGGACCAGGCGGGTCACGGCCTCGACCATCACGAGCGCCGCGACCTCGCCGCCGGCGAGGACGTAGTCGCCGAGGCTCACCTCGTCGTCGGCGAACTCGTCGACGACGCGGCGGTCGATGCCCTCGTAGCGGCCGCACGCGATCGCGAGCCACGGCTCGGCGGCCCACTCCTCGACCAGCGCCTGCGTGAGGAGGCGCCCGCTCGGCGTGGGGACGACGACGCGGGGCTTCGTCGGGCCGTCGGTCAGGTCGCGGAGGGCGGCGTACCAGGGCTCGGGCTTCATCACCATGCCCGGGCCGCCGCCGAACGGCGCGTCGTCCACCGTGCGGTGCACGTCGTTCGTGCGCTCGCGCAGGTCGTGGACGCGCAGGTCGACCAGGCCGCGTTCGCGCGCCTTGCCGAGCAGCGAGACGTCCAGCGGCCCGAAGAACTCCGGGAAGATCGTGACGACGTCGATCCGCACCGTCACTCCAGGGTGTCGAGGTCGAGCAGCCCCGGCGGCGGGTCCACGACGACCCGGCCGCCGGGCACGTCCACCTCGGGCACGAGCGCCTCGACGAACGGCACCAGCACCTCGCGCCCCTCGACGTCGATGGCCAGCAACGGCGGCCCCGGCACGTGGATCACGTCGGTGACGCTGCCGAGCTTGGTGCCCTGGGTCGTGACGGCGACGAGGCCGACGAGGTCGTGGTCCCACCACTCCCCCTCCTCGGCGTCGCCCACGTCGGCGGAGTCGACGACGAGGAGCGTGCCCCGCAGCGTCTCCGCCGCGTCGCGGTCCTCCACGCCGGCGAAGCGCACGAGCAGCCGCCCGTGGTGCGCGCGGACGCCCTCGACCGTGAGGGGGCCGCGTTCGGGCGGGTCCGTCGCGAGGACGGAGCCGGTGGCGTAGCGGCGGTCGGGGTCGTCGGTGCGCACCTCGACGCTCACCTCGCCCTTGACGCCGTGCGCGTGGCCTATGCGCCCGACGACGAGCAGCACGGCGTCAGCGGATCTCGTCGGTGTCCACGACGTCGACGCGGATCCCCTTGCCCCCGATGCCGGCGACGACGGCGCGCAGCGCCTTCGCGGTGCGGCCGTTGCGCCCGATGACCTTGCCCAGGTCCTCCGGGTGCACGCGGATCTCCAACGTCGTGCCGCGACGGCCCGTGCGCTGGCTCACCTGGACGTCGTCGGGGTTCTCGACGATGCCCATGACCAGGTGCTGGAGGGCGGCGTCGAGGTGCGGCGCCGCCACCTACTCCGCCGGGGTCTCGGTCGGGGCGTCCGCGGGGGTCTCGGCCGCGGCGTCCGCCGGAGCCTCGGTCGCGGTCTCGGTCGCGGTCTCGGTCGCGGTGTCGGCCTCGGTGGTCACGCCCTCGGCGGCCGCCTCGACGGCCGGCGCGCCCTCGGCGGCGGCGTCGGCCTCGCGGAGCTCGCCCAGCGGGGTGCCCTGCTCGGCGGCGTCGGCGGCCATCTGGTCGGCGGTCGGCTCGGTCCCGGGCTTCGCGGCCTCGTCGACCTTCTTCTTGCCGCCCTTGGGCGTGGTCGCGGCGGCGGGCTCGTCGCTCATGGCGGCCTTGGCGGCGGCCTCGAACACGGCCTTCTTGTCCGCCTTCGCCTCCTTGACCCTCATCGGCGGCGGGGCGGGCAGGCCCTTGAACTCCTGCCACGTGCCGGTCACCTTCAGGAGCGCCTCGACGGCCTCGGTCGGCTGCGCGCCGACGCGGAGCCAGTGCAGGGCGCGGTCACCGTCGATCTCGATGAACGACGGCTCCTCCTTCGGGTGGTACTTGCCGATCGTCTCGATCGAGCGACCGTCGCGCTTGGTACGGCTGTCGGTGACGACGACGCGGTAGTGCGGGCTGCGCATCTTGCCGAGGCGCATGAGGCGGATCTTCGTTGCCACGAGCTGTCGTGCTCCCTGTGATCGCGTGTGGTCGCCGTCGCCAAGCGGGTGGGGTCCGCCGAACTCCGGTCGTGCGGCAACGCCGGTGCGGGTAGAGGGGCCGCGGTCCGGCGGTCGTTCAGCCGCCTAGTGTGCCACAGGCGGCACGGAACCATCCCGCCGCCCGGCAACGTCGTAGCCGCGGGTGGTCACATGAGGCGGGGACGGGACGTAGCGGCGGCCCTGGCGGTCGCGCTGGCGGCGGGATGCGCTCGGGGGGCGGCCCCCGTGGCAGCGCCCGCCGCCGTGGTGCCCTCGCGGGCGGCCGAGCCCTGCCACTACCCCGACGACATGGCCGACCTCGACGCGAGGCGGCGCGGCGCCGACGCGGTCGCCGTCGTCACGCTCGCGTCCCGCCACGGCGAGCCGGCCGGCGACGACGTCGTGTGGCACGCCCGCGTCGAACGCGTCCTGGACGGCGCCGCTCCCGCCGACGTCACGATCGTGGAGCGCGTCGGCGACGTGGACGGGTTCTTCAGGGACACGCGGTACGTGGTGTTCCTGTTCGCGCGGCGCGGCACGTCGTTCGTGGTGCTCGACGGGGTCGAGGGGATGCTCCCGGTGCGCGAGGGGCGGGTCTACGCCGAGTGCTACGGCTCCGACCCCGCGACGAGGCCGAGCGGCGCCGGCGTGCACGCGGGCGAGCCGTTGGAGGCGTTCGTCGCGCGGTACGCCGCGCACGCGGGGGGTGCCGCGTCCCCCTGACGTGGCCTTACCCTGTCGGGTGCTCGTCCCCTCATCCCCTCGAAGGAGATCCCAGATGAAGCGCCTGCTCCTGCTCGCCGCCGTCGGCGCGGCCGCCGCCGTCGTCCCCGCCCCGGCCGCCAACGCCAGCCACCTCTGCGTCACCAGCGGGGGCTCGACCGTCTGGTGCGCGCCGCACCCGGCGATCAGCCGCCCGCAGCTCTGCCTCACCAGCGCGGGACGCCCCGTCGTCTGCGTCTGAGACGGAGCCCCCTCGTGAAGCGACTGCTCCTCCTCGCCGCCGTCGGCGCGGGCGCGGCTCTCGTGCCCGCTCCCGCGCTGGCGGGGCACCTCTGCGTCACGAGCAACGGCCGTGACGTCGTCTGCGCGCCGCACGTCGACCTCGTGAGCGAGGACCCGATCTGCGTCACGCGCGGCGGGGACCCCGTCGTCTGCGTGTAACGCACCGGCACCGGTCCGGGCCGCCGCTCAGCGGCCCGGACCGTCGTCGGGGCACCCCACGCGATCCCGCCATCGCCCGCCCTGACGACGGCGGGGTGGGCATGCCCGGACACGCGGGCACCGCACGGCCCAGGCGTTCGATGGCCGCGGCCTGCACGACGTTCGCGAACGTGGACGGCGACGTCCCCCGCCGACTGGCCCGCGCCGGCGTACGCGATGCGGTCGGCGACCACCTTCCGTACGAGCGCCTCCCCCGACCCGGTCACGGGGCGGCGCGCTAGCGCGGCGGGCCGAGCGGGCCGCCGGGGGGCAGCGGGGGCATCCCCGGCGGGAGCGACATCGCGCCGCGCCTGCCCTTCCTGCCCTTCTTGCCGCGCCGACCGCCGAGACCCATGGTCGCGCCCATCTGCTTCATCATCTTGCGGGCCTCGAAGAACCGGTCGACGAGCTGGTTGACCTCGTTGACCTTGACGCCCGACCCCTTCGCGATGCGCAGGCGGCGGGAGCCGTTGATGATCTTCGGGTCGGCGCGCTCGGCCGGCGTCATCGACCGAATGATCGCGGCGACGCGGTCGAGGTCGCGGTCGTCGATGGAGTTGATCTGCTCCTTGACCTGGCCGAGCCCGGGGAGCATGCCGAGCAGGTTGCCGATGGGGCCCATCTTCTTGATCTGGAGCATCTGGTCGAGGAAGTCCTCGAGCGTGAAGTCGTCGCCGCCGAGGACCTTCTGCGCCATCTCCTCGGCCTGCTGCTGGTCGAAGACCTGCTCGGCCTGCTCGATCAGCGTCAGCACGTCGCCCATGCCGAGGATGCGCGAGGCCATCCGCTCGGGGTGGAAGACGTCGTAGTCGGCGAGCTTCTCGCCGGTGCTCGCGAACATGATCGGCCGCTCGCACACCTGCGCGATCGACAGCGCGGCGCCGCCGCGCGCGTCGCCGTCGAGCTTCGTGAGCACGACGCCGCTGAACCCCACGCCGTCCTCGAACGCGCGCGCGGTCGTGACGGCGTCCTGGCCGATCATCGCGTCCACGACGAACAGCACCTCGTCGGGCCGCACCGCGTCGCGGATGTCGATCGCCTGCTGCATCATCTCGGCGTCCACGCCGAGGCGGCCCGCGGTGTCGACGACGACGACGTCGTAGCCGAGCCTGGTCGCGTGCTCGATCGAGTCGCGCGCGACCTTGACCGGGTCGCCGACGGGCTTGCCGTCGCCGTGCACGCCGGACGCCCCGCGCTCGGGCGCGAACACCGCGACGTCCGCCTGCTCCCCGACGACCTCGAGCTGGTCGACGGCGTTGGGGCGCTGGAGGTCGCAGGCGACGAGCAGCGGCGCGTGGCCCTTGGACTTCAGCCACCTGCCGAACTTGCCCGCCGCCGTCGTCTTGCCGGCGCCCTGCAGGCCCGCGAGCAGGATCACCGTCGGCGGCGTCTTCGCGAACCGCAGCAGCCGCGTCTCGCCGCCGAGGATCGTGACGAGCTCCTCGTTGACGATCTTGATGACCTGCTGCGCGGGGTTGAGGCTCTGCGAGACCTCCGCGCCCGTCGCGCGCTCCTTGATTGCGGCCGTGAACGCCTTGACGACCGGCACCGCCACGTCCGCCTCGAGCAGCGCGATGCGGATCTCGCGGAGGGTGGCGTTGACGTCCTCCTCCGACAGGCGGCCCTTGCCGCGCAGCTTCGTGAAGACCGCGTCGAGCCGGTCGGAGAGGGTGTCGAACACGTACGCAGCCTAAGCCACGGCAGAGCGCCCTACGTCAGCCCGCGACGCACCCGGCGAACGCCGTCGCCGCGCCCGGCGCGTTGGTGACGGTGATCTGCGTCCAGCGCACGGAGTCGCCCACCCTGGCCAGCGCGTCGGCGACGAGCAGGTCGCCGTAGACGCTCACCGTGAGCGGGCCGCTGCGGTCGACGTAGCTCAGGCTCTGGTAGCGCGGCGACTTCGGCGACTCGGCGTAGCCCTGGTGCAGGCCCGTGTTGAAGTCGTCGAGGCAGCTCGCGTGGGCGGTGCCGGTGAGGGGGAGGAGGGCGGCCGCGAGGACCGCGGTGGCGGCGAGGCGCATGGTGGAGCTCCTGGGTGAGGGGACGAGCGAGGGGCGCTCAGAGTAGCGCCGCGAGCACGGCCTTCTCGACCTCCGCGAGGTGGTCGGGGTCCGTGATCCTCGTCACATAGAACGCGTCCACGACCTCGTGCCCGAGGGTGCTCACGCGGGCGGCGCGAATGTCGAGGTCGCAGTCCGACAGCGCCCGCGTGACGCGGAACAGCAGCCCCACCGCGTCCCGCGCCCGCACCTCCACGACGGTCGACGTGGCCGACGCCTCCTGGTCGAACACCACGCGCGGCGGCGCCGGCAGGACGGCCGGCGTGGCGTACGCCCGGGCGCGCTCGTCCAGCCGCGCGGCGACGGCGAGGCGGCCGGCGAGCGCGCGCTCGACGTCGGCGGCGAGGCGGCGCGGGTCGGGCTCGCGCCCGAACGCCGGCTCCACCACGAACTCCTCCACCGCCACCCCGTCGCGCGACGCGGCGGAGGCGGAGCGGACGTCGAGGCCGTGCAGCGCGAGCACCCCGGCCACGCGCCAGAACAGCCCGGGCCCGTCCCGCGTGACGACGGTCACCGTGGCGCCGTCGACCGTGACCGACGGGCCCTCCGGAACGCCGCCCGCGTGGCGGTCGAGCAGGCCGGGCGCCGGCGGGGCCGCGGCGCCGGTGAGCACGGCGGCGACGCGGCGTACGAGGTCGTCCACCAGCCCGGCCTTCCAGTCGTTCCAGGCCGCGGGGCCCGTCGCCTCGCCGTCGGCGCGGGTCAGGGCGTGGAGCAGCGCGAGCGTCTCGCGGTCGCCGACGGCCGCCGCCACGGACGCCACCGTCGCCGGGTCGTCGAGGTCGCGGCGGGTCGCGACGTCGGCGAGCAGCAGGTGGTGGCGTACGAGCCCGACGAGCGTCGCGACGTCGGCCGCGTCGAAGCCCATCCGCCGCGCGACGTCGGCGACGACCCGCTCGCCCGCGACGGTGTGGTCGCCGGGGAAGCCCTTGCCGATGTCGTGCAGCCACGCGCCGACGAGCAGCAGGTCGGGACGCGACACCGTGCGCGCCAGCGGCGCGGCCGCGGCGGCCGTCTCGGAGAGGTGCCGGTCGACGGTGTAGCGGTGGTACGGGTTGCGCTGCGACCTCGACCGCACCGCCGCCCACTCGGGCAGCAGCCGGACGAGCAGGCCGTGCTGGTCCAGCGCCTCCAGTGGCGCGATCGCCGCGCGCCCGCAGGCGAGTAACGATACGAGCCCGTCTCGTATCGCCCGCGGCCACGGATCGGGCGGGGCAGGAGTGGATACGAGACGGTCCAGTATCGGAAGTCCGAGCGGGACACCGCGTCTCGCGGCCTCGGCGGCGGCGCGCAGCGGCAGCCCCGGGTCGTCCGCGGACGTGCCGGCCGCGAGGACCAGCTCGCCGTCGTGCAGCGCGAGCCCGGGCGCCACGGGCGTGGGCCGCAGCGGGCGCGTGAGCCGCCTGCGGCGCCCCGCCAGCCACCCGTCGACGCGGCGGAACGCCTCGTCGGTCGCCCAGGCGACGGTCCGCGCGGCGTCGGAGACCGCGGACATCAGCGCGAGCGCGTCGGCGTGCCCGAGGCGCCGCGCGACGGCGTCCTGCTCCTGCAGGACGAGCAGGTCGCTCCCCCTGCCGGTCGCCTCGTGGAGCGCGCAGCGGGTGGCGAGCAGCAGGTCGTGGGCGGCGGCGACGCGCGGCGGCGGGAGGTCGGTGACCCACGCGGCCGCGATCGCGCGCATGGCCTGCATGTCGCGCAGGCCGCCCTTGCTCTCCTTGAGGTCGGGCTCGAGCAGGAACGCCGCCTCCCCCGCCCGCGCCCACCGCGCCGCCGCCGCCTCGCGCAGCTCGGCGAGCGTGCGGGGCGAGCGCTTGCGCCAGCGTTCGCGCACCGCGCTCGTCAGCGCGGCGGTCAGCGCGGGGTCGCCCGCGACGTGGCGGGCGTCGAGCAGGCCGAGCACGGCCTTGAGGTCGTCGACCGCGACGCACTCGGCGACCGTCCGGACGCTGTGGTCGAGCGAGCGGCCGGCGTCCCAGATGGGGTACCAGACCCGTTCCGCGACGGCGCCGACGTCCGCGCGGCCGGCGTGGAGCAGCACGACGTCGAGGTCGCTGCCGGGGCAGAGCTCGCGCCGGCCGAGCGAGCCGACGCCGACGAGCGCGACGCCCGGCTCGTCCCCGAGCAGGGAGGCGAGCCAGGCGTCCGCCTCGTCCGCCAGGGCCGTGCCGGCGGTGCGGGCGGTGCCGGCGGTGCCGGGGTCAGAGGGCGTCACTGCCCCGCTCGCCGGTACGGATCCGCGTCAGCGACTCGACGGGCGTCACCCACACCTTGCCGTCGCCGATCCTGTCGGTGCGCGCGGCCGCGACGATCGCCGCGACGACGCGCTCGGCGTCGGCGTCGTCCACGACGACCTCGACGCGGGCCTTGGGCACGAAGTCGACGGTGTACTCCGCGCCCCGGTAGACCTCGGTGTGGCCGCGCTGGCGGCCGAAGCCCTGCACCTCCGACACGGTCATCCCCTGGACGCCGAGGTCGGTGAGCGCGTTCTTGACGTCGTCGAGCTTGAACGGCTTCACGATCGCGGTGACGAGTCGCACGTCAGCCCACCCTTCCCATGGAGCCGACCTCGCTGAAGGCGTAGGCGCTCTCCGCGTGCTGGGTCATGTCGAGGCCCTCCGCCTCCTCGTCGGCGCTGACGCGCAGGCCGATCGTCCTCTCGATGCCGAACGCCAGCAGGTACGACAGCACGAACGAGAACACCAGCGTCGCCCCCACCGCCACGAGCTGGTCGGCGAGCAGCGCGCCGCCGCCGCCGTTGAGGATGCCGTCGGCGCCGAGGGCGTTGACGGCCTTGTCCGAGAACACCGCGAGCAGCAACGACCCGAGGATGCCGCCGACGAGGTGCACGCCGACGACGTCGAGCGAGTCGTCGTAGCCGAAGCGGAACTTGAGCTGGATCGCGAGGAAGCACACCGCACCCGCGAGGCCGCCGATCGCGAGCGGCGAGAGGCCGCCGACGAAGCCGGCGCACGGCGTGATCGCGACGAGCCCGGCGACCGCGCCCGACGCGGCGCCGAGGGTCGTCGCGTGGCCGTCCTTCCACCGTTCGGCGACGAGCCAGCCGAGCATGCCGGCGGCCGCGGCGAGGTGGGTGTTGACCATCGCCTGCGCGGCGAGGCCGTTGGCGCCGAGGGCGGAGCCGGCGTTGAAGCCGAACCAGCCGAACCACAGGATGCCGGTCCCGAGCATCGTGAGCGGCAACGAGTGCGGCTTCATCTGCTCGCGCGGCCAGCCCCGCCGCCGGCCCACGACCAGCACGACGGCCAGCGCCGCGACGCCCGCGTTGACGTGCACGACGGTGCCGCCCGCGAAGTCCAGGGCGCCGCGCTCGAACAGCCAGCCGGTCGGGCTGAACACCCAGTGCGCGACGGGCGAGTACACGAGCACGACCCACAGCCCGACGAACGTCGCGTAGCCCCGGAAGCGCAGCCGGTCCGCCGTCGCGCCGGTGATGAGCGCGGGCGTGATGACCGCGAACATCATCTGGTACGCGCAGAACGCGAGCACAGGGATCGTGAGGGCGAAGTCGCCGGTGTAGCCGGGGAGCGTGACGTTCTGGAGGTCCTTCAGCCCGGCGAGGCTGAGGTCTCCGATCAGGGGCCCGCCGTCGCCGAACGCGAGGCTGAAGCAGACGGTGGCCCAGAGGACGCTGACGAGGCCCATCGCGAACACGTTCTGCATGAGCATCCCGAGCACGTTCTTCGCGCGGACCATGCCGCCGTAGAAGAACGCGAGGCCCGGGGTCATGAACAGCACGAGCGCGGCGCTCGTCAGCACCCACGCGGTGTTGCCGGCATCGATCTCCATGCGGGGACACTGGTCGCGCGGTGTTTCGGCGCCGTTACGCGGATGTTCGGTGTCGGTGAACTCCCGTGACGTCTCGCGGCTCTGTTCGTTGTGTCCCGTGTGAGGAGGGTCCCCTACGCCTGCGCCGCGCTCGTCGGCATGCCGCTCGCGTTCGCCGCGGGCGTGGCCGAGCCGGCCGTGCCCGTCGTGCCCGCGGCGGCGTTGCTGACGCTCGTGCTGGCGCAGGTGCCGTTGCCCTCGCGCAGGGAGCGGCCGCTGTACCCGCGGCAGCGCTCCGAGCTGGACCGCCACCTCGAACGCCGCGCCCGCCGCATCCGCGGCGGCGAGGCGGACTAGCGCCCTACGGCCGCACGGCGGTCGAGTCGACGCGCGTGTTGGCGAGCAGCATCGTGACCGACGTGACGGCCGGCGCGGGCACGTCGAGGGGCAGGTCGGTCCCCGTACGCGCCTCCTCCTCGAACTCGAGGAACGCGCCCGTCCCCTCGTCCAGCACGAGCACCCGGCGCTCGTGCCTCTCCGTGCCAGGCTCGGTGTCGAGCGTGAACGCGACGCCCCGGCGCCCCGCGCGGTCCGTGACGCCGCCGCGGTAGAGGATCCCCGGCTGGTCGGCGAGCGCGCGCAGCAGCGCCGCGGACTCGTCGGGCTCGATGGCCTTCGTCGTCCAGACGCGGTAGAGGCCGTTGAAGTACTGGCCCGGCACGCCGCCGCCGATCCGCCTCTGCGGGGTGTCCTCCTGGATGCGCAGCCGCTCGCGCAGCGCCGCGGGGTCGGACGGGATCGGCTCCCAGTAGAACGGCGCGGTGAACGTGCCCGGCGGCTGCGGGCCGTTCGTGCGCCCTGGCAGGCGCTCGACGTCCTCGCCGCCCTCGCCGACGACCTCGAAGTCCTCGACGCGGCCGGAGCCGTCGTGCTCGCCGATCCACTCCTCGGTCTGCTGCGTGACGTCGAAGCCGCCGATCGCGCCGTTCGGGAGGTTCTTCCTGCCGAGGTACTCCGACCTGCCACGCAGGTAGTGGTAGCGGCCCGCGGGCTGGCGCGGCTGGTCCTCGGCGCGCTCGGCGAGCGCGAGGAGGTACGGCCGCGCGGGGACGCCCTCGGCGTCGTACGGCAGCGGCTCCCTGCGGGTCGCGGCCGCGGGGTACGCCGTCGGCCACAGCAGGCCGGCGTCGCGGGACGGCACGACGACGAGGTACGCCGTCGCCGCCACCGCCGCGAGCGCGCCCACGAGGGCGACGCGGCCGCCGCGTCCCGCCGCGTCCCCCCTGGCACGGCGGGCGCGGCGGCGGCTCCTGGGGGTCGCGACGATCGTGGCGAACGCGGCGCGCGCGCCGTCGTCGAGCGGCGCGGCGTGCGGTGCCGGGTCGGCGGCCGCGACGCGGACGAGCAGGTCGTCGGTCATGAGATCTCCGTGGGGAGGCGTGGTTCGAGGAGAGCGGCGAGGCGCTTGCGCGCGCGGTGCAGGCGCACGGCGAACGCCGACTCGGAGCAGCCCGCCGCGCGCGCGGCGGCGCGGGTCGGCAGGTCCTCCCAGGTGACGAGCAGCAACGCCTCGCGGTCGCGTTCGGGCAGCAGCGCGAGCGCGGCGCGCACGACGGTGGCGTCGTTCGACGCGTCGGCGTGGTCGGGCGTGGCGGACGGTCCCGCGAGGCGCGGGAGGGCGCGCGTCTCGCGGCGGGACGAGCGGGCGGCGTTGGCGAGGCAGTTGCGCGCGACGCCGTAGAGCCACGGCAGCGGGTCGTCGTCGGGAACGCCGCGCCGCCACGCGACGAGGAAGGTCTCGGCCGCCACGTCGCGCGCCGTCTGCTCGTCGGTGCGCCTGCGGCCGTAGCGGAGCACGGAGTCGTAGTGCGCCTCGAACAGCGCCGTGAACGCCGCCTCGTCGTCCCTCACGACCCGCTTCTGTCCGCGGCGGCCGGGATCGTTACTCCAGCAGCGCGTCGACGAACTGCGCGGGGTCGAACGGCGCCAGGTCGTCGGGCCCCTCGCCGAGGCCGATGAGCTTCACGGGGATGCCGAGCTCGCGCTGGACGGCGACGACGATGCCGCCCTTGGCGGTGCCGTCGAGCTTGGTCAGCACGACGCCGGTGACGTCGACGGACTGCGCGAACTGCTTGGCCTGCACGACGCCGTTCTGGCCGGTGGTCGCGTCGAGGACGAGCAGCACCTCGTCGATCGAGGCGAGCTTCTCGGCGACGCGCTTGATCTTCGCGAGCTCGTCCATCAGGCCGGTCTTGGTGTGCAGCCGGCCGGCGGTGTCGATGAGCACGCAGTCGGCGCGGCGCTCGACGCCGGTCTTGACCGCGTCGAACGCGACCGAGGCCGGGTCGCCGCCCTCCGGGCCGCGTACGACCTCGGCGCCGACGCGACCGGCCCACGTGGAGAGCTGGTCGGCGGCGGCGGCGCGGAACGTGTCCGCCGCCCCGAGCACGACCGAGCGCCCGTCGGCGACGAGGACGCGGGCGAGCTTGCCGCAGGTGGTGGTCTTGCCGGTGCCGTTGACGCCTACGACGAGGACGACGGCGGGCCTGTCCTCGTGCGGCAGCGTCCGCAACGACCTGTCGACGTCGCCGATCTGCGTCAGCAGCTCCTCGCGGAGCAGGGCGCGCAGGTCGTCGGGCGTGCGGGTGCCGAGCACCTTGGTCCGCGTCCGCAGCGACTCCACGATCTCCAGGCTCGCCGCGACGCCGATGTCGGCCGAGAGCAGGGTCGTCTCGACCTCGTCCCACGTGTCGTCGTCGAGCTTGTCGGACGAGAGCAGCGTGAGCAGGCCGCGGCCGAGGGCGTTGTTGGAGCGCGCGAGCCGCGAGCGCAGGCGTACGAGCCGGCCCGCCGTCGGCTCGGGGACCTCCAGCGCGGGCGGCGCCGGGGGCGTCTCGACCTGCGGCTCGGGGATCGTCGGGATCGTCGGCGGCAGGTCGATCGTGTCGACCGTGCGCCGCTGCTCCGGCGTGACCTCGGTCGCGTCGTCGCCTACGCCGGGCAGCACCTCGGGGCGCGTCGGCGCGGGCGGCAGCGCGCCCCGGGAACGGCCCCGGGTGGCGACGAGCCCCACGACGGCGACGACCGCCAGGACGGCGATCGCAAGGATGAGCTCAAGGACCATCGTGTCGCTCCGTCCGTGCCGCGCCGCGTGCCAGGGCGTGCACGGCAGGGCCGCGGGTCGGGTCGACAGCAGCGCTGTCGGCCCGACCGGGAACGCCGCCGGGCGCGCGCTGGGCGCGGACCGGGACGGGCGGCGCGGCGCGGTGGTCCTCAGGCACGGGCGTCCTCGGGTTCGCGGAGCCGTTGGGAGATCACCTGGCTGATGCCGTCGCCGCGCATGCTGACGCCGTACAGCGAGTCGGCGATCTCCATCGTCCGCTTCTGGTGCGTGATGATGACGATCTGCGACGTACCCCGGAACTCCTCGACCATGTCGAGCAGCCGGCCGAGGTTGCGGTCGTCCAGCGCCGCCTCCACCTCGTCCAGCAGGTAGAACGGCGAGGGCCGCGCCCGGAAGATCGCGAACAGCAGCGCGATCGCCGTCAGCGAACGCTCGCCGCCCGACAGCAGCGACAGGCGCTTCACCTTCTTGCCCGGCGGGCGCGCCTCGACCTCGATGCCGGTCGTGAGCAGGTCGTCGGGGTCGGTCAGGACGAGCCGCCCCTCGCCGCCGGGGAACAGCACCTGGAACACGTGCTCGAACTCCCGCGCGGTGTCCTCGAACGCGCTCCTGAACACCTCGTGGATCCGGTCGTCGACCTCCTTCACGACCGTGAGCAGGTCGCGGCGGGTGTCCTTGAGGTCCTCGAGCTGGTTCGAGAGGTAGGCGTGCCGTTCCTCCAGCGCGCTGAACTCCTCCAGCGCGAGCGGGTTGATCTTGCCGAGCAGCGCGAGCTGGCGGTCGGCCGCGGCGGCACGACGCTCGACGGCGCCCCGGTCGTACGGCGTCGGCGTCGGGTCCTCGGCGTCGCCGGGCGGGGGAACGTCGTTGTCGGGGCCGTAGTCGGCGACGAGCGACTCGGGGTCGATGCCGTACTCCTCGGCGCACTTCGCCTCGAGCGCCTCGATACGCAGGCGCTGCTCGGCGCGCGCCACCTCGTCGCGGTGGGCGACGTCGGTGAGCCCTTCGAGCTCGGTGGCGAGCTCCCGGCGCTTCGTACGCACCTCGGCCAGCTCGCCCTCGTGCAGCCGGCGGCCCGCCTCGACCAGGCCGCGCTCGTCGGCCGCCTGCGCCAGCGAGACGTCGAGGCGGCGCAACGCGTCCGTGGCCGCCTCGGCGACGGCGGCCGCGACGATCGCGCCGCGCGCGCGGGACTCGCGCAGCGCGGCGAGGCGCTCGCGGCTGGCGCGCTCGGCCTGCGCGGCGCGTTCGAGGCCGTCGGCGCGCGACCCGAGAGCGCGTACGCGCTCCTCGGCCGCGACGACGCCGAGGCGCACCTCGACCTCCACGCCGCGCGCGGCGGCGAGCCCGGTCGCGACCTCGTCGCGGGCTGTCGTGTCGGGCTCGACGTCGAGGGGCGCGGCCTGCGCCTCGGCGAGCCGCTGCTCCAGCGCGGCCAGCGCCTCGAGGTCGGAGGCGCGGGCCGCCTCGGCGGCCTGCTGGGCGCGTTCGAGGCGGTCGGCCTCCTCCTGCGCGGCGCGCTGGCTGGACCCGAGCAGGCCGAGCTGCTCGGCGACGGCGGCCATCCGCGCGTCGGACTCGTGGAGCTGCTCGAGCGCGCGATCGAGGTCGACCTGGAGCCGGTCGAGGTCGGTGCGCGCGCTCGACAGCGCGAACCGCAGCCGGTCCGCCGCCATCGTCGCCTCGGCGACCTTCTCGGCGGCCTCGTCGGCGGCGGCCTGGACCTCCAGGAGGCTCGGCGCGGAGGCGCCGCCACCGACCGCGCGCCAGGCGGAGAGCAGGTCGCCGTCGGTCGTGACGGCGGTGACGTCGGGGCGCGCGGCGACGAGCCCGCGGGCGGCGTCGAGGTCGGCGACGACGGCGACGCCGGCAAGGATGCGGCGTACGGCGCCGTCGAGCGCGGGCGGCGCGGTGACGAGGTCCAGGGCCCACGCGGCGCCGTCCGGCAGGTCGCCGGCCGGCCCGTCGGGCGCGTCGGCGGCGCCGCCGCCGAGCAGCGACGCGCGGCCGAGGTCGTCGTCCTTGAGGACGCCGAGCGCGCGGATCGCGGCGTCGGGGTCCTCGACCGCGACGGCGTCGGCGAGCGAGCCGAGGGCGGCGGCGATCGCGGCCTCGTTGCCCGGCGTCACGTCGAGCACGGAGGCGACGGTGCCGAGCAGGCCCGGCGGCGCGGCGTCGACGAGCGCGCCCGCGCCGTCGCGGCGCAGCAGGCTCATCTCCAGCGCCTCGCGGCGCGCGGACCAGAACGACTTCTCGCGCTCGGCCTCGCGCTCCTCCGCGACGAGCTGCTCGACGCGGATGGTGGCCTCGGTCAGGGCGGTGTTGGCGGCCTCGTACGTCTCGTCCAGGCCGTGCTCCCCGCCCTCCAGCGTGAGCACCTGCTCCTGCACGACGAGGAACTCCGCGCGCGCCCGCTCGGCGCGCATCGCGGCGTCCTGGCGCGCGGCGGCGAGACGGCCGATCTCCTCCTCGGCGGCGGCGGCGCGGGCGCGGGCGGCGTTGACCTGGCCGGTCAGCCGCGCGAGCCCCTCGCGCCTGTCGGCCTGCGCCCGGGCCGTGGCGACGAGCGCCTGCTCCTCCTGCCGCAGCCGCGCCTCCAGCGCGGCCCTGCGCTCCTCGGCCTCGCGGAGGCGTTCGCGGTCGGCGGCCAGGGCGGTCGAGACCTCGGCCTCCTCGGCGCGTACCGACGCCGCCTCCGCCTCCAGGTCCTCGGCGCTACGTCCCGGCCGCGCGTCGGCCTCGAGGTCGGTCGAGAGGTTGCGCTGCCGCTCGGCGGCCAGCTCGGCCGTGCCGCGGAAGCGCTCGCGCAGCGACGACAGGCGGTAGTACGTCTCCTGCGCCCGCGCCAGCAACGGCGCGTCCGCCGCGAGCGCCTGCTCCAGCTCCTGCTCGCGCGCCTGCGCGGCGTGCAACGACCGCTCGACGGCCTCGCGACGCGTACGCAGCTCCTCCTCGTCGCGCATCTCCGCGGCCATCACGGTGCGCAGGCCGAGCAGGTCGTCGGCGAGCAGGCGCAGGCGCATGTCGCGCAGCTCCGCCTGGATGACGGCGGCGCGGCGGGCGATCTCGGCCTGCCTGCCCAACGGCTTGAGCTGGCGTCGCAGCTCTGCCGTCAGGTCGGTGAGGCGGGTGAGGTTGGCCTGCATCGCGTCGAGCTTGCGGAGCGCCTTCTCCTTGCGCTTGCGGTGCTTGAGGACGCCCGCGGCCTCCTCGATGAAGCCGCGCCGCTCCTCCGGCCGCGCGGCCAGCACGGCGTCGAGCTGGCCCTGGCCGACGATGACGTGCAGCTCGCGCCCGATGCCGGAGTCGGAGAGCAGCTCCTGCACGTCGAGCAGGCGGCACGGGCTGCCGTTGATGGCGTACTCGCTCTCGCCGCTGCGGAACATCAGCCGCGAGATCGTCACCTCGGTGTAGTCGATCGGCAGGGCGCCGTCGGCGTTGTCGATCGTCAGCACGACCTCGGCGCGGCCGAGCGCGGGGCGCCCGGGCGTGCCGGCGAAGATGACGTCCTCCATCTTGCCGCCGCGCAACGCCTTCGCCCCCTGCTCGCCGAGGACCCAGGCGATGGCGTCGACGACGTTGCTCTTGCCGGAGCCGTTGGGGCCGACGACGGCCGTGATCCCGGGCTCGAACTTGAGCGTCGTCGCGGTGGCGAAGGACTTGAAGCCCTTGAGCGTGAGGCTCTTGAGGTGCAACGCGTGTCCCTACGGGGCGGACGTGGGGAAGTCCGCTGGCGAGCGTACCGCCTGGGAACGACGAAGGGACGCCGCGCGCGCGGCGTCCCTCGGGTCGTGTCGGGTCTAGCTGTACGCGGGCTCGCGCTGCTCCAGCGAGGTGAGGTCCGGCGCGATGGCCGCCTCGAGCGCCTCGGCGGCGCGGGCCTCGGCGAGCTCGGCCTCCAGCTCCTTCACGCGGAGCTGGAGCCTGCGGACCTC
The DNA here is from genome assembly GCA_035940575.1 of Frankiaceae bacterium. GTDB lineage: Bacteria > Actinomycetota > Actinomycetes > BP-191 > BP-191 > BP-191. The sequence continues at coordinate 25,523 of DASZER010000056.1, forward strand.
CTGCGCGAGGCGGAGGTCGGGGCCGATGCCTACGTGACCCAGGAGCGCCTTGGCCATGGTGTGTCGTCCTCCGGTGGTCTGTGGAGCCGGCTTCTCGGCCGGTCGGCGGGCGCCGCGGGGGCTTGTGACACCCGTTGCGCGCTCTGTCAACGAGGGTGACACGGCCCTCGGGACGGGTCAAGGGGCGGATTACGGACCGGTAACGGAGTTGAGCGCACCCCGCTCAGGTCATCTCTCCACGAACCCGGACAGACCGCCCCTCGGCTCGCTCCACCGCTCGGTCACGACGTCGACAGAGCCCGGCGTACGGCCCCCGCGCAGGTGCGCGAGCAGCGCCTCGCACGCCTCCCTCGGCCCCTCCGCGACGACCTCCACGCGGCCGTCGTCGAGGTTCGTCGCCGAGCCCGCGAGTCCCAGCTCCAACGCCCGCGCGCGCGTCCACCACCGGAACCCCACGCCCTGCACCCGCCCCCGCACCCACGCCGTCAGCCTCGCCTCCACGCCCGCCACCCTAGGGTTGTCGGCATGCGCATCGCCCTCGCGACCAACGCGGACTTCCCCGACCTGTACGTCGACGACCACCCGCTGCTCGACGCCCTCCGCGCGCTCGGCGCCGAGCCGGTGCCGAGCGTGTGGGACGACCCCTCGGTGGACTGGGCGGCGTTCGACCTCGTGGTCGTGCGCTCGGTCTGGGACTACGTCCCGCGGCGCGACGAGTTCCTGGCGTGGGCCCGGTCGGTGCCGCGGCTTGCGAACCCCGCCGACGTCCTGGAGTGGAACACCGACAAGACCTACCTCCGCCGCCTCGGCGACGCCGGCGTGCCGGTCGTGCCCACGCGCTGGGTCTCGTCGGCCACGGCCCTGCGGGAGGTGGCCGAGGGGTGGGACGACGTCGTCGTGAAGCCGGCCGTCTCCGCCGCCGCGGTCGACACGCTGCACTGCTCCCCCGGCGACGAGGAGGGCCAGGCGCTGCTCGACGCGATCGTCGCGGGCGGGCGGGTCGCGATGGTGCAGCCGTACGTCGACGCGGTCGAGGGCTACGGCGAGCGGTCGTTGCTGTTCGTGGAGGGGACGTTCACCCACGCCGTGCGCCGCAACTCGGCGCTGTCGCACGAGGGCGACCGGCGCTTCGACGCGCAGGGCGTGGAGCCGACGGAGGAGGAGCTGGCCGTCGCGGCGCGCGTGCTGGCCGAGGCGGGGCCGCCGCTGCTCTACGCGCGGGTCGACCTGGTGCCGTACGCCGGCACGCCGACGCTCATGGAGCTCGAGGTGACGGAGCCGCAGCTCTTCCTGCGGTTCAGCCGCGCGGGCGCCGAGGCGCTGGCGGCCGCGGCCGTGGCGCGCGCTGGCAGCGCGGGCAGTAGTACGACGACCGGTTCATGAACGCGTCGCGACGTACCGGGGTGGCACAGCGCGAGCAGGGCTCGTTCTCGCGGCCGTAGACCTCGAGGTGCCGCTGGAACAACCCGCTCACGCCCTCGGTCGAGACGTACAGCGCGTCGAACGACGTGCCGCCCGCCCGCAGCGACTCGTTCAGGACCTCGCGGATCGCCTGGAGCAGGCGGGCGACGTCGGGCCGTGTGAGCGTCGAAGTCGGGCGGTCGTAGTGCAGCCTCGTGCGCCAGAGGGACTCGTCGGCGTAGATGTTGCCGACGCCGCTGATCAGCGACTGGTCGAGCAGCGCGCGCTTGACCGTCGTCTGCCTGCGCCTGATCGCCTCCGTGAACGCCGCGTCGTCGAAGTGCTCGTCCAACGGGTCGCGCGCGATGTGCGCGATGTGGCTCGGCACGTCGTCGCCGCCGCCCGCCACGACGAACAGCCCGCCGAACGTCCGCTGGTCCACGAACCGCAGCTCGCGCCCGCCGTCGTCGAACGTCACCCGCACCCGCAGGTGCGTCTCGTCCGGCTTGTCGGGCGGCACGACGAGGAGCTGCCCGCTCATGCCGAGGTGGCCGGTCAGCGCGTCGCCGGAGTCGAGCGGGAGCCAGAGGTACTTGCCGCGCCGGTTGGCGCTCTCGACGCGACGGCCCGTCAGCAGCGCGACGAAGTCCTCGGGCCCCGCCGCGTGGCGGCGCACGGCGCGCGGGTGGTGCACGGTGACGGTGTCGATGCGCCGGCCGGCCACGCCGCGTTCGAGGCCGAGGCGTACGACCTCCACCTCGGGGAGCTCGGGCAACGCGCTACCCCGGCACGCCGGGCAACGGCTCGTCGGCGCCGGGCTCCTCGGCCGTCAGCGCGGTCCACGCCGCCTCGGCCGCGCGCTGCTCGGCCTCCTTCTTGCTGCGGCCGTCGCCGCTGCCGAGCTCCGTGCCGCCGACCAGCGCGGTGGCGTTGAACCGCTTCGCGTGGTCGGGGCCGCTCTCGGTGACGGCGTACTCGGGCACGCCGAGCATCCGGTTGGCCGTCAGCTCCTGCAGGCTCGTCTTCCAGTCGAGGCTCGCGCCGCGCGTCGCGGCGTCGGCGATGAGCGGGTCGAAGAACCGGTGGATCACCTTGCTCGCGGAGCCGAGGCCGCGGTCGAGGTAGACCGCGCCGAGCAGCGCCTCGAACGTGTCCGCGAGGATCGACGCCTTGTCCCGGCCGCCGGAGAACTCCTCGCCGCGGCCGAGCAGCAGCCACTCCCCGACGCCGATGGAGCGGGCGACGTCGGCGAGGGCGTTCATGTTCACGACGCTGGCGCGCAGCTTCGCCAGGTGGCCCTCGGGCATCTCGGGGAACGACGCGTACAGGTGGTCGGTCACGACGATCGACAGCACCGCGTCGCCGAGGAACTCCAGGCGCTCGTTCGTGGGCAGGCCGCCGTTCTCGTAGGCGAACGACCGGTGCGTCAGCGCGCGCCGCAGCAGGTCGCGGTCCCGCAGCGTGACGCCGAGGGCGCGTTCGAGGTCGGTCCTCTTGGGTGTGAGGTCGGGCTGGGTCATCCGCGGCTCACGATGTAGTCGACGGCCTGGCCGACCGTGTCGATGTCGTCGAGCGCCGCGTCCTCGATCGCGAGGCCCGGCAGCGCCTCCTCGACGATCTCCGCGATCTCGACCAGCGCGATCGAGTCGCACCTGAGCTCGGTGACCAGCCGCGTGTCCCGGGTCACGCTCTCGGGCGCGACCTCCATGACCACGACGACCGCGTCGCGTACGGCCTCGAACGCCCTATCCGAAGTGATCACGTCGCCAGCCCCGCGGCCTCGCGCCGGCGCGCCACCAGCGCGGTCAGCGTCTCGGTCAGGCGCGGCAGCAGGCCGCCGCGCACGGCGTCCGCGGCGAGGCGTACGCAGCTCGCGACCGCGCGCGGCGAGGAGCCGCCGTGGCCGAGGACCGCGATCCCGTCGACGCCGAGCAGCAGCGCGCCGGAGTGGTCGTCGGGGTCGATCGTGGCCGCGCCGCCGAGGGCGAGCGCGGCCTCGACGCCCTTGAGGAGGACGTTGCCGGTGAAGCCGTCGGTCACCACGACGTCGGCGCGGCCGCCGAGGACGACGTCGTGGCCCTCGACGTTGCCGGCGAAGTCCACCGGCAGCGCGGCCAGGACGTCGTAGGCCGCCTTGCGGAGCTCGTCGCCCTTGTACGGCTCGGCGCCGATCGTCAGCAGGCCGACGCGCGGGGCGTCGATGCCGAGCGTGGTGGCGTAGGCGGCGCCGGTGAGCGCGAACTGCGCGAGCAGGTCGGGGCCGGCGTCGGGGTTGGCGCCGGCGTCGACGAGGACGACGGGGCCGTTCGGCGTGGGCACGACGACCGCGATCGCGGGTCTCGTGACCCCTGGGAGGCGGCCGAGCGTGAACAGCGCGGCGGCGAGGGCGGCGCCGCTGTTGCCCACGGAGACGGTGGCGTCGGCGCGGCCGTCGCGGACCAGCTTGGCGGCGACGCGTACCGTCGCGTCCCGCTTCGCGCGGACGGCGCGCGCGGGCTCCTCGTCCATCGCGACGGACTGCGTTGCGGGGATGACCTCGAACGTGCCGGGCGCGACGCCGCGCGCGGACAGCCCCTCGGCGACGACCTCTTCAGGGCCGACGAGGACGACGGACACGTCCGGGCATTCGTCGGCGAGGAGGAGGGCGCCGTCGAGGACGGCGTCCGGCGCCGCGTCGCCACCGAGCAGGTCGAGGGCGACGCGGGAGGTCACCCGACCTCGACGACCTGGCGGTTGTTGTACGTACCGCAGGTGGGGCAGGCGACGTGGGGCAGCTTGGGCTGCTTGCAACGCCCGCAGGTGGAGAACGCGGGCAGGGCCGCCTTCCACTGCGAACGGCGCGAGCGCGTGTTGCTGCGCGACATCCGGCGCTTGGGGACTGCCACGGTTACTCCTGCTCCTCGGTGGTCACTGCCAGGTCGTTCAACGCCGCCCACCGCGGGTCGACCGGGGTCTCGTCGTGACCACAGTCGACGTCGTCGCGCCTGGCTCCGCAGACCGCGCACAGTCCCCCGCAGTCCTCGCGGCAGAGCGGCGCGAGCGGCAGCGCCAGGACCACGGCGTCGCGGAGCGCGGGCTCGAGATCGAGGTAGTCGCCGTGCAGGCGGCTCACCTCGTCCTCGGTCGCGTCCGACTCCGGGTAGGCGTACAGCTCTTGCAGGTCAACCTCGACGGACGAGGTGACGGGGTCCAGGCACCTGCCGCACTCACCCACGAGCGGGCCGGTGACCGTACCCGAGACCAGCACGCCCTCCATCACGGACTCGAGCCGTAGCCGGAGGTCGAGCCGGGACCCGGGCGGAATCCCGATCATGGCCACGCCGAGCTCACCGGGCGCCGGGACCTGGAGCTCCACCTTCCGCTGCGACCCTGGACGACGGCCGAGCTCGCGAGTGTCGAGCACGAGCGGCAGACGAGGGTCGAGTCGGGAGTTCGAGTTCCTGTTCTCGGACACAGTGCTTCTCTTAGCGGCCACAGACCAAAGGGAGACTCTACACCACCCCTCACCAGGCCGCCCCGGCCGCCGCCCCCGCCCCCGAACATTGAAGATCGTCACGCGGGCAGGCGGCGTACGGGCTGCAAGGAACGAGCGGTGAGCGCGGCCCACTCGGCCCGCAGGTCCGTGACCACCAGATCGCGCCGGCGTACCTGCGCGGACGTGTAGCGCAGGGTGACGTACCCGGCCCGTCGCACCAGGCGGTCCTTCTCGCGGTCGTGCAGGAACGTCGCCCGGTCGACCCGGTGCGCGTCGCCGTCCCACTCGACCACGAGCCCGTACGGCGGCTGTTGGCTGCCGCTGCGGACGACGCAGTCGCTCGGGCCCGCGCCGCGCACCACCTCCACCCCGCACTCCACGGCGGGCAGCCCCGCCGCCCGGAGCAGGGCGAGACCGCGAGAGTGCAGCGACGAGTCGACACCCGCCATGACGAGCGCCGCGACGCGGCGGGCGTTGGCCGACCCGGGACGCCCGCGGCGGCACGCCCGCAGGACCGCGAGCGGCAGTCCCGGTCTGCCGAACGCCGCCTGCTGCACCAGTGCGTGGAGGTGGTCTCGCCGGACGAGCCGGCCGATGTCGACGAGCGTGTCCTGGAGGCTCGTCACCGGCAGCCCGTCGACCACGGTGAACGCACGCCGCGGCCACGTCGCCGCCCGCACGACGTTGACTGCCGGCAGCGCGGGCTCGGCGTCGTCCAGCGGCACGACCAGGTCGACCCGCGCCGGCTCCGGAACGTCGAGGTCGTGGAGCCATGCGGCGCCGAGCCTCGCGACGGCGACAGGGCGGCGTTCGGTCCACCGCCCGCCGTGCCTGATCGCGAGGACGGCGGCGTGGCAGCGGGTGAGGTACGTGTGCGGCGCGCCGGCGGCGACGTAGACGCGGGGATGCCACTCGACCCACGCGCCGGAGCGCAGGCGCGACGCGACGTCACGTTCGGAGAGGCCGAGGGCACGCGCCTGACGGTGATGCAGCGCCGCGCTCTGCGCACGCATGAGGGCGTTGACGTCGTCGATCGCGTCGAGGCTCATGCCGAACGAGGGTGCACGGCCCGGGGACGCCGTAACGATCCCCGCCCGAATCTGTGGACGACCCGCGCGCCGTCCACAGGCGCCGCCGTGCTCGAACATTGCAGCCCACACCGCGCCCCGCGTGGCGATCTTCAATGTTGGGGGCGACTGGCCCGCGGCAGCGCGGGCGGGGGGGGGTCTACCCCGGGAGCGGAGGCTCGTCGGGAAGAAGCGCGCCCTCGCGCAGCTCCTCCAGCTCGTGGCGCCCGCGCAGCTTGTCGCGCCCGCGTTCGACGGCACCGAGGGTCTTGTGGAGGACCACCTCGAAGTTCGCGAGCTTCGCGTCGACGTAGTCCTCGACCTCGAGGCGCATGCGGCGCGCGTTCTCCTTGGCCTCCTCGACGACGCGGTCCGCCTCCTTGGTGGCGGTCTGCATCACCTCGGTGCGGGAGACGAGGCGGGCGGCCTCGGTGCGCGCGTCGGCGATGATGCGGTCGGCCTCCTTGCGGCCGGACTCGATCACCTCGTCGCGGTCCTTGATGACCCACTGGGCCTCGCGCAGCTCGTCGGGCAGGGCCGCGCGCAGCTCGTCCAGCAGGGCGAGGACGTCGGCCTTGTTGACGAGGACGGACGCCGACAACGGCATCGACTTCGCGTTCTCGACCAGCTCGGTGAGCTCGTCGAGCTTCGCCTGGGCATCCATGTGCGGGGCTCCTACGGGGTCGGCAGGCGTTCCGCCAGCCGGCGGACGGCGGCGTCCGGGACGAGGCCGGACACGTCACCACCGTACTTCGCTATCTCCTTGACCAGGCTCGACGAGAGGAACGAGTAGAGCGGGTTGGTCGTCATGAACAGCGTCTCGACGCCGGCGAGCCGGTGGTTCATCTGCGCCATCTGCAGCTCGTAGTCGAAGTCGCTGACCGCGCGCAGGCCCTTCACGATGACGGGGATGTCGCGGTCGCGGCAGAAGTCCACGAGCAGGCCCTTGAACGAGTCCACCTTGACGTTGGGCCACTGCGCGACGACCTCCTGGAGCAGCTCGATGCGCTCCGGGATCTCGAACAGGCCGCGCTTGCTCTCGTTGACCAGCACCGCGACGACGACCTCGTCGTAGATCGCGGCCGCGCGGCCGACGATGTCGAGGTGTCCGTTGGTGACGGGGTCGAACGAGCCGGGGCAGACGGCGCGCCTCACGAAGCGGGCTCCACGCGGCGACCGTACCAAAGGGTGCCCTCGCCGTAGCGCCTCTCGCGCACGCCCTCGACGCCCGCCGGCCACGTCACCGGCCCGCCGCGCGTCGCGCGCTCGACCACCACGACCTCCGCGCGCAACGCCGCCAGGACGCGCGCGACGATCTCCTCCGAGGTGTCGTACGGCGGGTCGAGGAACGCCACGTCGTACGTCCCGCCGTCGCTCGCCAGGAACCGCTCGACCCGGTCCACCACGACCCGCGCGCCGGGGAGGCCGACGGCGTCCACGTTGCGGCGGATGACGTTCGCCGCCTTGAGGTCGGACTCCACGAGGACGGCGTGCGCGGCGCCGCGCGAGAGCGCTTCGAGCCCTACGGCGCCGGAGCCGGCGTAGAGGTCGAGCACGCGCGCGCCGTCGAGGTCGACCAGCGTCGCGAGCGTCGAGAACAGCCCCTCCCGCGCCCGATCGCTCGTCGGCCGCGTGTCGCGGCCTGTCGGCGCGACGAGCGGGCGGCCCTTCGCGGCGCCGGCGACGATCCTCACGCCTTCTCCAGGTACTCGGCGCGCTCCTCGTCGAGCATCGCCGCGATGGCGTCGCGCAACGCCGGGTGCTCGGCCAGGTCCGGGTCGGACTCCACCAGCGCCGTAGCGGCGCCGCGCGCGGCGACGATGAGGTCGCCGTCGCGCAGCAGCTCCAACAGCCGCAGCCGCGAACGCCGCCCCGACTGCGCCGCCCCCAGCACGTCGCCCTCGCGGCGTTGCGCCAGGTCGAGCCCGGCGAGCTCGAAGCCGTCCAGCGTCGCCGCCACGGCCTCCACCCGCTCCCGCGACGGCGACCCCTCGGGCGCCTCGGTCACGAGCAGGCACGTCGCCGCGTGCGCGCCACGGCCGACCCGGCCGCGGAGCTGGTGGAGCTGGCTGATGCCGAACCGTTCGGCGTCCATCACGACCATGACCGTGGCGTTCGGGACGTCCACGCCGACCTCGATCACGGTCGTCGCGACGAGCACGTCGACCTGCCCCGCCGCGAAGCGCCGCATCAGCGAGTCCTTGGTGTCCGACGGCAGCCGGCCGTGCAGCATCTCGACGCGCAGCCCGGCCAGCGCGCCGTCACGCAGTGCAGGGAACACGTCCATCACCGCGAGCGGCGGGCGGCGTTCCTCGTCGTCGACCGGCGCCTCGGCGAGGCCGTCGTCGCCCTCGTCGCCGCCGATGCGCGGGCAGACGACGAACGCCTGCCGCCCCGCCTCGACCTCCTCGCGGACCTTGTCCCACGCGCGCTGCAGATAGGCGGGGCGTTCCGGCGGTACGACGTGCGTCGCGATCGGCGCGCGGCCCTTCGGCAGCTCTGTGAGCGTCGACGTCTCCAGGTCGCCGTAGACAGTCATCGCGACCGTGCGCGGGATCGGCGTCGCGGTCATGACGAGCACGTGCGGCGGCTGCACGCCCTTGCCGCGCAGCACGTCGCGCTGCTCGACGCCGAACCGGTGCTGCTCGTCCACCACGACGAGCCCGAGGTCGCGGAACGTCACGTCAGGCTCCAGGAGCGCGTGCGTCCCGATGACGATGCCCGCGTCCCCCGACGCCAACGACGCCAGCGCGGCGCGGCGAGCGGCCGCGGGCGTCGACCCGGTCAGCAGGACGACGCTCGTCGCGACCTCCGAGGCCCCGAGCTCGCCGGCCATGCCGAGCGGCCCGAGCAGGTCGCGGATGCCCCGGAAGTGCTGCGCCGCAAGGACTTCGGTCGGCGCCATCAACGCCGCCTGCCCGCCCGCGTCGACCACGGTCAACATCGCGCGCAGCGCGACGACGGTCTTGCCCGAGCCGACCTCGCCCTGCAGGAGCCGGTGCATCGGGTGGGGCGCGGCGAGGTCCGCGTCGACCTGCGCCGAGACCTCGCGCTGCCCCTCGGTGAGCCGGAACGGCAGCGACGCCTCGAACGCGTCCACGAGCCCGCCGGGCACGCGCACGCGCGGCGGGGTCGGCTCCATCCGCGCGATCCGCCGGCGCTGCGCCAGCGCGACCTGCAGGACGTAGGCCTCGTCCCACTTGAGCCGCGTCCGCGCGGCGTCGAGCTCGGCGGTCGAGGCCGGCCGGTGGATGCCCCGGATCGCGTCGTCGAGCGGTACGAGGTCGCGCTCGTCGAGCAGCGACTCGGGCAGGGGGTCGTCCAGGCGCGGGAGCGAGTCGAGGACGATCCGTACGCACTGCGCGATCTTCCAGGAGGCGATCTTCTCCGACGCCGGGTAGACGGGGATCAGCTTGCCCGCGAACTCCGCCGCCACGTCCGTCGCCTCGTCGCCGTCGAGGAGCTGGTACTCCGGGTTCGCGAGCTGCCGCTTGCCCCTGAACTCCCCCACCTTGCCCGCGAACAGCGCCACGCGCCCGGGCCGCAGCTCCCGCTCGCGCCACGGCTGGTTGAAGAACGACAGCGCCAGCGTCTTGCGCCCGTCGCCCACCACGGCCTCGAAGATCTGGCCGCGTCGCTGGCGCATCGGGCGGACGTTCGTGCGCATCACCTCGGCCATGACGGTGACGTGGTCGCCCACGCGGATCGACGCGAGGTCGGTGAGCCGGCCGCGCTCGGCGTAGCGGCGCGGGTAGTGGTGCAGCAGGTCCGCGACGGTCTCCAGGCCCAGCGCGGACGCGAGCACCTTCGCGGTCTTGTCGCCGAGGACGGCGCGCAGGGACTCGTTCACTCGACGCCCAGCAGCAGCGGGTAGTGCGGCTGACCGCCGGCGTGCACCTCCGCCTCGACCAGCGGGTACGACGCCGCGACGCGTTCGGCGAGCGCCTCGCCGAGGCCGGGTGCGGCGTCCGCGCCGACGACGATCGTGACCAGCTCGCCGCCGCCGCCGAGCATCCGGTCGAGCACCGCCGCGCCGACGTCCTCGACGGAGGAGCCGATGACCGCGACGTCGCCGAGCACGAGCCCGAGCACGTCGCCCGCGCGGCACGCTCCGACCGACGTCTGCGCGTCGCGCACGGCCGTCGTCACCTCGGCCCAGCGCGTCGCGGACGCGGCGGCCGACATCGCGATCGCGTCGTCGGCGAACGGCTTCCCCGGCTCCGCCACCGCGAGCGCGGCGAGGCCCTGGACGGGCGAGCGGGTCGGTACGACGTGCACGTCGCGGCCGACGGCGCGCGCCTCCTCGGCGGCGGCGTTGGCGGGGCCGAACACGTTGGAGTCGTTGGGCAGCAGCACGACCTGGGCCGCGTGCGTCGCGAGCACGGCGTCGAGCAGCATGCCGGTGGAGGGGCACGCCGACGGGCCGCCGCGCACGACCGTCGCGCCGACCGCCTCGTACAGCTCGGCGAGCCCGTCCCCGGCCACGACCGCGACGACCGCGCGCCCCGACACCTCGCGCGACGCCTCGGCCTCGGACGCCGCGATCTGGTCGGCGAAGCGGGTGACCGCGATGCGGTACGGCCGTCCTGCCTCGATGCCGGCCTCGACCGCGGCGCCGACGTCGTTGACGTGCACGTGGACGTTCCACAGCCCGTCGCCGCCGACCACGACGAGCGAGTCACCGAGGCCCGCCAACCGCTCGCGCAGGGCATCGGTCGAGACGGCGTCGAGGAGGTACTGCACCTCGTACGCGTACTCCTCGCTCCCCGACTCCCGCGCGACCGCGAGCGCGCTGCGCGGGCGGGAGACGAGCGGCTCCGGCTCGACCGCGACCTCCTCGCCGGTGACGACCGAGCGCAGCGCGTCGAGCACGACGCACAGCCCGCGCCCGCCCGCGTCCACGACGCCCGCGGCGGCGAGCGCGGGGAGCTGCGACGGCGTGAGCCGCAACGCCTCCGCCGCCGCCTCGCACGCGGCCCGCACCACGTCGCAGAGGTCGTCGCCGGCCACCTCGTCGGCGGCGTCGGCGGCCGCCCGGGCCACCGAGAGGATCGTGCCCTCGACCGGCGCGGCGACGGCGGCGTACGCCAGCTCGGTCGCGCGCCGCAGCGCCTTCCTGACGTCGCCGGCCGAGCCCGCCCCCGCGGCGTCGGCGATCCCGCGCAGGAGCTGGCTCAGGATGACGCCGGAGTTGCCGCGCGCGCCGAGCAGCGCGCCGCGGGCGGCGGCGTTGAGGGTTCCCGCGAGGTCGGCGGCGGCGCCGTCGAGCGCGGAGGACACCGAGGCCATCGTGAGGACGAGGTTGGTGCCCGTGTCGCCGTCGGGGACGGGGTAGACGTTGAGGTCGTCGATCTCGCGCTGGTGCGTCACGAGCGCCCGGTGCGCGGCCGAGAGCCACCGCCGTACGGCGGCGGCGTCGAGCCGGTCGAGCGCGGCGGGCATGTCGCGACTCTAGTTCGCGCGCGTTGCGGTCGATCACCCTCCGGAGGGGAGGGCTCCATGGGGCGGGTCGAGACACACCAGGAGGCGTACGCGGTCGCGCGCGCCCGGCGGGCGCTGAACGTCTTCGCCGGGGTCGCCGCGCTGGGGCTCGCGCTCGTGTGGCTGGCCGGGCCGCTGATCTTCGGCGACTTCGACAACGGCACCTACGCCGCCGTCGCCGGCGGGATCATGTTCGCCTACCTCGCGGTGGCGTACGGCGTCGGCCGCTGCTGGACCCCGGTGTGGGCGCTCGCGCTGCTCACGCACGGCCTCAGCGTCCTCGGCACGGGCCGCACGTTCCTCTCCGCGCCGCGGCCGGTGTACCTCGTGTCGTTCCTCGTCGAGATGTGGGTCGTGTCGCGGCTGCTGGACCCGGACGCCGTCCGCGTGTTCCTGCGCGTGCGCCGCGCGCCCGCCGTTCCGGCGGCGTCCCAGCCGGTGTGGCACGCTCCCGTGGCACGTGAGGCGGCGCCGCGCGGGTCGTTCGACTTCTTCGGAGCCTGACCCCGCCTTGCCCGCGCCGGGAGGCGGCGGCTACCCTGTGGGGGTTGCCCCGCCAGGCGGGGCCTTTCGTTGTGCGATCCGAGGAGTGCGTTCCAGTGGCTAGCGTGTGCGACGTCTGTGGCAAGGGGCCGGGCTTCGGCATGTCGGTCTCGCACTCCCACCGGCGCACCCGCCGTCGCTGGAACCCGAACATCCAGCGCGTCCGCGCCCTCGTGGGCAAGACCCCGAAGCGCCTCTACGTCTGCACTTCCTGCATCAAGGCCGGCCGGGTGACGCGCGCTTCCTAGCGGAGCCGCCAGCCGTGGTCCACGGGGCCGATCCCCGCGCCTAGCGCGAAGCCCCCCTCGATCGCACCCGTCACGTACGCCTTCGCGGCCTCGACCGCCGCAGGAACGTCGTCCCCCAGCGCCAGCCGCGACGCGATCGCGCTCGCGAGCGTGCAGCCCGTCCCGTGCGTGTGCCTGTTGTCGTGGCGCGGTGCGCGGTACTCCCGTCCCCGCGCCCCGTCCCACAGCAGGTCCACGGCGTCGCCGGGCAGGTGGCCGCCCTTCACCAGCGTCCACTCCGCGCCCAGCGCGTGCACCGCGCGCGCCGCGCCCTCCAGGTCGCCGAGCTCGTAGCCGGTCAGCGCCGTCACCTCGTCGGTGTTCGGCGTGACGACCGTCGCCAACGGGATCACCCGCGTTCGCAACGCCTCCAACGCCTCCGGGTCGAGCAGCGAGTCGCCGTGCTTCGACACCGACACGGGGTCCACGACGACGGGCACGCCGACGCCCTCGATCTCCTCGGCCACGGCGAGCGCGAGCGCGGCGGTGCCGAGCATCCCGAGCTTCACGGCGTCGACGCCGATGTCGTCCACGACCGAACGGATCTGCGCGCGCACCGCCTCCACGGGCAGCGGCCACCAGCCCTGCACGCCGACGGAGTTCTGCGCGGTGACGGCGGTCAGCGCGGACATGCCGTGCACCCCGAACGCCAGCATCGTCTTCAGGTCGGCCTGGATGCCGGCCCCGCCGCCGGAGTCCGAGCCGGCGATCGTCAGCACGCGCCTCACGCGAAGTGCTCCCACGCCCGTGGCGCGACCCGCGCGCCGACCCACTCGACGGCGTCGCCCTCGACCACGCGCCCCACGACAGGCCAGCGCGGGTCGGGCGCGGGCAGCGTCGCCACGAGGGCGTGGTCGTCGCCGCCGCCGAGCACCCACTCCTGCTCATCGATCCCCAACGCCGCCGCCGCCTCCCCCACGGACGCGTGGACGGGGAGCGCGGAGACGTCGATCGAGAAGCCGACCCCGGACGCGACGGCCACGTGCCGCAGGTCGCCGGAGAGCCCGTCGGAGACGTCGATCATCGACGTCGCCCCTGCCTCCGCCAGCGCGACGCCGTCGGCGTACGGCGGCGAGGGGACGCGGTGGGCCGCCACCGCCGCCAGGTCGTCGCGCCCCGCCGTCAGCGCCGCGAGGCCCGCCGCCGCGCCGCCCAGCGCGCCCGCGACGACGACGACGTCGCCCACCCGCGCGCCCGAGCGCAGCACCGGCGCGCGCCCGTCCAGCGAGCCGAGCGCGGTCACCGACACGACCACCGCGGGCGCCGCCACGACGTCGCCGCCCACGACCGAGGCACCGCACGCGGCCGCCTCGTCGGCGAGCCCGCGCGCCAGGGCGACGGCGTCGTCGGCGACGAACGACCCCGGCGCCCCGAACCCCACGAGCAGCGCCACGGGCCGCGCCCCCATCGCCGCGACGTCGGCGAGGCTCTGCGCGGCGGCCTTGCGGCCGACGTCGTACGGCGCCGACCAGTCGAGCCGGAAGTGCCGCCCCTCCACGAGCACGTCCGTCGTCGCGACGACCCGGCCGTCGGGGACCGCGACGACCGCCGCGTCGTCCCCGGGACCGGCCGGAGAGGGGGGCGAGCCCGCGGTCACGGCGGCGACGAGCCCGAATTCGCCCAGTTCGTCCAGCCTTCCCGCCACGACCGCAGGATATGGCGTCACCGAACGAAGGATTCCGCGTTACGAGAGCGAAGTCCGCATCCAGAAGCACCCCTCGTCACTTTGGGAGATACGCCGTGCTCCGTCGTCACGCCATCGCCACCACCGCTGTTCTCGTCGCGCTGGGTACGGTGAGCCTCGCGCCGGCCACGGCCGCGCCGAAGCCCAAGCCGTTCTCCGGCACCAAGGCCTACACCGACGCGACCCCGGACCCGACGGGCTCCGCGCCCGACTCGGGCAACGGCTGCGACTCGATGCTCCCCGCGCCGTTCCCGCACGAGACCGGCTTCACCATCAACGTCCCGGCCCCGGGCAAGCTCAAGGTCTCCATCAACAACACCGGCGACTGGGCCCTCGAGGTCCGCGACGCCAAGGGCACGCAGCTCGGCGCGTCCGACGGTGCGACCCCGGAGACCACCGAGCTCGTCACGGTCAAGGCCAAGAAGGCCGGCAAGTACACGATCCTCCCGTGCAACCTCGGCGGCGCGCCGGACGTCACGGTCACCTACGCGTACACCCCCGCGTAACCAGACCACCCGCACCACCGGACCGGGCGCTTCGCGATACGCGAGGCGCCCGGTTCGTCGTGTAGCGTTCGCGCCTCCGGCTAATGCGAAGAGGAGGTGCCCGATGGTCCAGGCCTACATCCTGATCCAGACCGAGGTCGGGAAGGCGGCCTCGGTCGCCAAGGCGATCCAGGACATCAAGGGCGTGACGAACGCCGAGGACGTCACCGGTCCGTACGACGTGATCGTCCGTGCCGAGGCCCGCAACGTCGACGAGCTGGGCAAGCTCGTCGTCGCGCGCGTGCAGTCGGTGGACGGCATCACGCGGACCCTGACCTGCCCGGTCGTTCACCTGTAGCTCCCGTGCGAACGGCGGTCGTCGTGCTGCTCGCGGCGACCGCCGTCGCCTGCTCGGGCGACGACCTGCCCGCGGTGGACGTCACCGCCGTTCCGAACGCGCACGCGCAGGCCTGCCAACGCCTCGCGGACCGGCTGCCGCAGAGCCTCGGCGACGACCTGCCGCGCCGCGACACCACCCCCGACGACCCGCACGTCGCCGCCTACGGCGACCCGCCGATCGTCGTGCGCTGCGGCGCCCCCGACACCGGCACGTTCGAGCAGGGCGACCCCCTGCTCAACGTCAACGGCGTCTCCTGGTTCTACGAGGAGCGCGGCCCGGTCGTCGTGTGGTCGCTGCCGACGTCGTTCGTCAACGTCGAGGTCACGATCCCGACAGCCTGGACGGGCGACCGGCTCTCCTACCTCACCGACGCCGTCAAGGCCGCGCAGGGCGGCTAACGGAGCCCCGTCCCCGACTCCAGCGCGAGCGCCACGAGCCGGTCGACCAGCTCGCCGTACGGCACCCCCGTCGCCTCCCACATGCGCGGGTACATCGACTGCGGCGTGAAGCCCGGCATCGTGTTGACCTCGTTGACGACGACGCCGCCGTCGGTGACGAAGAAGTCCACGCGCGCGAGCCCCGCGCAGCCGCAGGCGGTGAACGCCTTCGCGGCCAGCGCGCGCACCTCGTCGGTCACGCCTGGCGGCAGGTCGGCGGGGACGTCGAAGCGCGTGGTCTCGTCCAGGTACTTCGCGTCGAAGTCGTACCACCCGTCGGCCACGACCACCTCGGCGGGCAGGCTCGTCTCCGGCGCAGCGCCGCCGCGCCCCTGCAGCACCGCGCACTCGACCTCGCGCCCGGCGATGCCCTGCTCCACGACGGCCTTGGGGTCGTTGGCCCACGCGGCCTCCAGCGCGGCGTCGAGGCCGTCGGGCGAGGTGACCTGGGAGATGCCGAGGCTGGACCCGCCGCGCGCCGGCTTCACGAACAGCGGGTACGCCAGCCCGTCCACCGCCGCGCGCACGTCGTCGCCGCGGCGCACGACGGCGTACGGGCCGACCGGCAGCCCGCGCGCGGCGAGGTGGACCTTCATGAACTCCTTGTCCATGCACAGCGCGCTCGCGAGGACGCCGGAGCCGACGTACGGCACGCCGGCCAGCTCGAGCAGCCCCTGGATCGTGCCGTCCTCGCCGTACGGGCCGTGCAGCAGCGGGAAGACGACGTCCACCGACGTCAGCGCCCTCGGCACGTCGCCGGGCTCGAGGACGAGCAGCCCCTTGACGCTCGGGTCGCCGGCGATCGCGACCGACGCGCCGCTGCCGGGCGCGACGGACGGCAGGTCGCGGCCGTGCGCCTCCAGCGCCGTCAGGTCGTCGCCCGCGAGGACCCAGCGGCCGTCGGGCGTGATGCCGATGGCCACGACCTCGTAGCGCTCCGGATCGACGACGCGCAGCACGCTGCCCGCGCTGACGCAGGAGATGGAGTGCTCGGTGCTGCGGCCGCCGAAGATGACGGCGAGTCGGGTGCGGGACACGCCTCCACCCTACGGGCTACGTCACCAGCACCAGCGCGACGGCGAGCGCCACGACGAGCCACAGGAGACAGCCCTGCGCCCCTCGCCGGGCCCGTCGTGGATGCCGGGCGTGCCGGACCCGGGCACGAGCACGACCGGGTCGCGGCTCATGCCGACAGTCCCCCGCTCGCGGGTGATCACCGTGTCACCGGCGCGGCCGGCTACCTCAGCGCGGCGGTGAAGTCCGCGACGAGGTCGTCGGGGTCCTCCAGGCCGATCGACACGCGCACCGCCGACGGCAGGATGCCCGCCGCCGCCAACGCCGCGTCGTCGAGCTGGCGGTGGGTCGTGGACGCGACGTGCGACACCTTCGTGACGGTGCCGCCGAGCGAGGTCGCGTTGTACGCGAGCCGCAGCCCGTCGCACATCGCGACGCCGGCCTCGCGCCCGCCGCGCGGCGACACGGTGACGACGGCGCCGTAGCGCGTCGAGCCCCGGCGGGAGTCGAACTGCTTCGTCGCGACCGCGTGCGAGGGGTCGTTCGGCAGGCCGGGGTAGGCCACCGCCTCGATCGCCGGGTGCTCCGCCAGCGCGGTCGCGAACGCCAGCGCCGACTCGCACTGCCTGTCCACCCGCAGCGGCAACGTCTCCGTCCCCCGGTGCAGCAGGAACGCCTCGTCGGGCGCCATCGACCCGCCGAGGTCCGAACGCAGCCCGCGCACCTTGGTCATCAGCTCGCGCGAGCCGAGGGCGACGCCGCCGGTCGCGTCGGTGTGCCCGCCGAGGAACTTCGTGGCCGAGTGCAGCACGACGTCCGCGCCCCACTCCAGCGGCCGGCAGACGACCGGCGACGCGAACGTCGAGTCCACGACGAACACCGCGCCCGCGTCGCGCGCCACCGCCGCGAACCCCTGCAGGTCGCAGACGTCGAGCGTCGGGTTGGCGATCGTCTCGCCGTAGACGAGGCGCGTCTCCGGGCGCACGGCCGCCGCCGCCTCCTCGGGCGACGACACGCGCGTCGTCGCGATGCCGAAGCGCGGGAGCACGTGCTCGAACAGCGAGTGCGTGCCGCCGTACAGCGACGACTGCGCCACGACGTGGTCGCCCGCCGACAGGAACGTCAGCAGCGTCGTCGAGATGGCCGCCATGCCGGAGGCGAAGCACTGCGCCGCCTCCGCGCCCTCGAGCGCCGCGACCGCGAGCCCGAACGCGTCCACGGTCGGGTTGTCGATGCGCGAGTAGACGTAGCCGTCCGCGCGGTTGCCGAGGACGTCGGAGTACTCGCCCTGCGTCGCGAACACGAACGCGCTCGACCGGTACGTCGGCAGCCCGATCGGCCGCTGCGCCGGCACGGGCGCGTCGGGCGGGTGCGCCGCGCGGGTGTAGACGTCGTCGGACATCAGGAGTTCTCCGGCTTGGCCTCGCGGGACATCAGCGACCGCAGCATGTCCTGGGGCGTCATGCCGTCGTGCACGACGTACGCCACGTGCTGCGAGATGGGCATCTCGACGTCGTGCTTGGTCGCGAGGTCGAGGATCGAGCGGCTCGACTTCACGCCCTCGGCGACCATCCGCATCTCGCCGACGATGTCGTCGAGCGAACGCCCCCTGCCGAGCTGCTCGCCGACGGTGCGGTTGCGCGACAGCGGCGACGTGCACGTCGCGACGAGGTCGCCGAGCCCGGCGAGGCCCGCGAACGTCATCGGGTCCGCGCCGAGCGCCGCGCCGAGCCGCGCCATCTCGGCCAGGCCGCGCGTGATGATCGAGGCCTTGGTGTTGTCGCCGAAGCCCATGCCCTCGGCCATCCCGCAGGCCAGCGCGATGACGTTCTTCACGGCGCCGCCGAGCTCGCAGCCGACGACGTCGGTGTTGGTGTACGGCCTGAAGTAGCCGGTCATCGTCGCGGCCTGGAGGCGTTCGGCCGCGGGGCCGTCGGAGCAGGCGACGACGGTCGCGGCGGGCTGCTTGGACGCGATCTCCTTCGCGAGGTTCGGGCCGCTGACGACCGCGACGCGCGTCGCCGGCACGTCCGCGACCTCGCAGACGACCTCGCTCATCCGCTTGGTCGTGCCGAGCTCGATGCCCTTCATCAACGACACCAGCACGGCCTCGCGAGGGATGTCCGGCGCCCACCGCGCGAGGTTCTCGCGCAGCGTCTGGGACGGGATCGCGAGGACGACGAAGTCGCTGCCCTCCAGCGCCTCCCGCGCGTCGGTGGTCGCCGTCAGGGAGGGAGGCAGCGGGACGCCCGGGAGGTAGTCGGGGTTCTCCCCGCGCTCCCGTACGGCCTCCGCGAGCTCGGGCCGCCGCGCCCACAGCACGGTCTCCGTGCCCGCGTCCGCGAGCACCGCCGCGAACGCCGTTCCCCACGACCCGGTCCCGAGGACCGCGGCCCGCGTCACGCGCTGCGCCGCTCGTCGGGACGGCGGACGTACGGCGTCGCCGGCGGCTCCTCGCCGCGCAGCTCGCCGACGAGCCTCGTCACCTCGCCCATCACCTTGCCCGTCACCGCGCGCAGCACCTCCGTCGTCGGCTCCGCGCCCTGCCACTCGGACAGGTCGACCGGCGGCCCGGCGCGGAGGTGGAGCTTCTTGCGCGGGAACGGACGCAACCTCTTGTCGCGCCCGAGGAACTCCTGCACGCCCCACTGGCCTACCGGGATCACCGGCGCGCCCGTCTGCAGCGCGATCCGCGCGACGCCGGTCTTGGCGACCATCGGCCACAGATCGGGGTCCTTCGTGACCGTGCCCTCGGGGTAGACGACGACGCACTCGCCGGCGTCGACGGCCGCGACGGCGGCGGACAGCGCCTTGCCCGCGTCGGCCGACTCGCGGAACACCGGGATCTGCCGCGCGCCCTTCACGATCCGGCCGAGGACCGGGATGCGGAACACGTCGTGCTTCGCCATGAAGCGGGGACGGCGGCCGTTCGTGTGCAGGAACAGCGCCACCGCGAACGGGTCGGCGTACGAGATGTGGTTGACGGCCACGATCACGCCGCCGCTGCGCGGCAGGTGCTCGGTGCCGCTGAACCGTCGCCGGAACAGCAACGTCATCAGCGGCAGGATGATGACCACCGCAAGCCGGTACCACGGCTCCACTCGCGCGACCCCCTCACCTGGGTTCGCGTCGATCCTCGCCGCTGGGCCCTACGGCTGTCGAGGAGGCGAGCGTTGGACGTGCGGTGGGCGGTCGTCGTGCCGGTCAAGGAGCTGCCCGTCGCGAAGACGCGGCTCGACGTCCCGCACCGCGAGGCGCTCGCGCTCGCGATGGCCTGCGACGTCGTGCGCGCTGCCGCCGGGTGCGCCGTCGTGGACGGCGTCGTCGTCGTCACCAACGACCTCCGCGCGGCCGCCGCGGTCGAGCCGCTCGGCGCGCGCGTCGTCGCCGACGTCTCCGACGCGGGGCTCAACCCGGCGCTGTCCGACGGCGCCCGCTACGCCCGCGCGCTGTGGCCGCGCCACGGCGTCGCCGCGCTCGCGTCCGACGTGCCGTGCGTCACGCCCGACGACCTCGCGGACGCGCTGCGCGAGGCGGCGGCGTACGGCACCGCCGTCCACGCCGACGCGCGGGGCGACGGGACGACGTTGCTGACGGCCTCGCCGGGCGTGGCGCTCGACCCGCGCTACGGCGCCCACTCGCGCCACGCGCACGTCGCCGCGGGCGCCCGCCAGCTCACGGCGCGCGCGTCGCTCGCGCGCGACGTCGACACGCCCGCGGACCTGGAGGCCGCCGCCGCGCTCGGCGTCGGGCCCGCCACGCGGGCGGCACTAGACTCGGCGCGCTGACCGAGCGACGTAGGAGACGCGGATGCAGGGCACGGTGAAGGAGTTCAGCGAGGAGACGCGGTCGGGCGCGGTCCTTCTCGACGACGGCACCGAGATCCCCGTCCCGGCGTCGGCGTTCGCGCGGTCCGGGCTGCTCAAGCTCCAGTTCGGCCAGCGGGTGCGCTTCGAGGTCGAGGGCGAGGGCGACCAACGCCGCGTCACCACCATCACGATCGCCACGCTCTAGGCGAGAGCCCCGCCGTCAGCGGGCGTGCCGGCCGCGCGCGGGGCCGCCGACGAGGAGCACCATCCCCGCGCCCACCGCGACGGCCAGGGCGCCGAGCAGCGCCGGCGTCCCCGCGCTCCGGCCGGTGTCCGGCAGCGCAGGCCCGTCGGCGTCGTCGCTCACCGGGCGGACGGCTACGCCGCCGGGGGTTCCCGTCGCGACCGGGGAGACGGACGGCCCGAGGTCGCTCGGAGTGGCGGGCGCCACGGTCGGCGAGACCGTGGACGACGCGGTCGGCGTCGGTGACGCGGTCGGCGCGGTGATCGCGTTGTTCGTGATCGACGCCTCGCAGGTCACCAGGGAGCCGCCGCCGTTGGCCGAGCCGTTGCACTGGTCGACGGTCACGAGAAGGGACGCGCTCCGGGTCGAGGGCGCGACGGTACACGTCACGGTGCTCCCGCCGCCGTTGCCGGAGCCGTTGCACTGGGTCACGGTGGCTCCCGAGGTCGAGCCGGCCGGGTCGCAGACCATGGTGCCGCTGCCGTCGGCGGAGCCCACGCACTGGTCGACGGTCGCCGCGGTGGGCGTCGCGCCGCCGGTGACGTCGTTGACGACGTCGACGGTGCAGGCGACCTCGCCGCCGCCACCGCTCGCGGAGCCGTTGCACTGGCTCACGGACGTGACGACGTCCTGGTACGTCGTCGTCACCGGGGCGTCGCACGTCGGCGCGTCGACCGCGCCGGTGCAGCGCTGCACGGTGACCGAGGCGCTGCCGACGCCGGTCGCCGCGTCGAGGGTGTTGACGACGGTGACCGTGCAGCGCACGGTCTGACCGCCCTCGTTCAGGATGCCGTTGCACTGCTCCAACGGCGCGGCGGCGGCCGACGCGGTACCGGTGCCCGGGAGGACCACCAGGAGGGGAAGCAGCAGGGCGAGCAGCCGGCGGCGCGTACGCACCGGCGAGGCGGAGAGTGCACTCATGTCTGATCCCGTCACGTACGTCGGACGGGCCCAGGAGGTGCATGGGGGGCAACAGCCCCGAGGCTCGAGAGAAGCACCAGTCTACCCTCCGCGTTCCTCCGGGAACGGCGACGGGGCGCCGTCCCCGAAGGAACGACGCCCCGTAGGGGAAGTCTCCGCGCCGTCAGCGGCCCTTCTTGGCCGGCGCCTTCTTCGCGGCCGGCTTCGCCGCCGCCTTGGTGGCCTTGGCCGGGGCCGCCTTCGCGGGCGCGGCCTTCTTCGCGGGCGCCTTCGCGGCCGGCTTCGCCGCCGCCGCCTTCGCGGGCTTGGCGGCGGCCTTGGCGGGCTTCGCCGCGGCCTTGGCCGGCGCCGCCTTCCTCTTCTTGCCGCCGCTCGCGACGGTCTCCTTGAAGCCCGCGCCCGCGCGGAACGCGGGGACCGACGTCGCCTTGACCTTGATCGGGGCGCCGGTGCGGATGTTGCGGGCCGTACGGGCGCCGCGCTCGCGCTTCTCGAACGTCCCGAAGCCGACGATGCCGACCCGGTCCCCCGACGCGACCGCCGCGATGATGGCGTCGAGCACCGCGTCGACGGCCGTCGACGCCGCCCCGCGGCCGGCGCCGGTGCGCTCGGCGACCGCGTCGATCAGCTCTGACTTGTTCACGAACGACTCCTCCGGTGTCGGTCGGAACACTTCGCCCCGACGCGCCGCCGACGCTACGGGGCGGGGCGTCCCGACACAACGACCGACGCACCCTGAGATCCTTGTGTCGCAACGGTTTCCGGGCCGCGTGGGGACCAAAGGACCCGCGACCGCCTAGTCACCTGGGACCCGGCGAAACCACCCCAACGCGCCATAGCCCTCGTACGGCGCGAATCGGGACAGTGGGGACACCGGCCGAGACCCGCGCCGGCCCCGCGAGGAGGACCCGTTGTCGCACCTACGCCTCGTCCCGCCGCTCGCCGCGGACGTGCCCGCCGAGTCGCCGTTCGCGGCCCCGCGCACCGCCCCCTCGATCCCGCTGCAGCCGTCGCCGTTCGACGACCCCAAGGTCGTCGCGCTGTCGTTCTTCCAGGCGGCCAGCGGCCTGTGCCTGTGCCGCGCCTGCTCGATGAAGCGCCACCCGTCGTACGGCGGCTGACCGTGTCGTACCAGCAGGGCGTCGAGGGGTTCGACCCGCGCGGACCCGATCCCGAGATCGCGGGCGGTCGGGATGCCGCTGCGTTCCCCCTGATTCCCGAGGGCCCGATCCACGCCGTGGACGACGACGGCGTCGCCGCGTGCGGCTACGACGGCAAGCTCACCGTGCTGGACGTGCGCTGGGGCGGCATGGGTTCGTGCGACGAGTGCAGGGACGCGCTCGCATCCCGCTCCTGAACGACGAGAGCCACCCCGAAGGGTGGCTCTGCGCGTGTGGTAGCCCCGACCGGATTCGAACCGGCGCCGCCGCCTTGAGAGGGCGGTGTCCTAGGCCGCTAGACGACGGGGCCCTAGGGGTGGTGCGGAGCTGGGGTACCAGGACTCGAACCTAGACTAGCTGAACCAGAATCAGCCGGGCTGCCAATTACCCCATACCCCATCGCTCCCAGCCGCCAGCACCGGACTCGCGCCCGGCTCCGGCTTCGGGAACCGGCAAAGCCTACCGGACGAGGCGCCCGCCCGCCAAAGGCTCACTCCTCCGGGACGACGCCCCTGATGTCGTCGCGCGCGCGGTCCAGGCGCGCCAGCGTCACCGAGCGGCCGAGCAGCTCCATCGACTCGAACAGCGGCGGCGAGATCGTCCGCCCGGTCACCGCGACGCGCAGCGGCCCGAACGCGTGCTTCGGCTTGAGCCCGAGCCGCTCCACCAGCGCCGCGCGCAGCGCCGCCTCGATCCCCTCCGTCGCCCACGGCTCGACCTCCGCGAGCGCCGTGCGCGCCGCGTCGAGTGGCCCGAGCACCTCGCCGAGCAGCGTCTTCGCGGCCGCCGCCGGGTCCACCTCGAACGCCTCCCCCGCGAACAGGAAGCGCAGCAGGTCGGGCGCCTCGGTCAGCCGCGCGAGCCGCGTCTGGACCAGCGGGATCGCGCTGCGGAGCAGCTCGTGCTGCGCCTCCGACGGCTCGTCGGGCAGCACGCCTGCGTCCTGCAGGACCGGCACGATCCGCGCGGCGAGGTCGCCCTCGGAGAGCAGCCTGATGTGCTCGCCGTTGATGGCCTCGAGCTTCTTCACGTCGAAGCGCGCGGGGTTCTTCGACACCCGCGTGACGTCGAACGCCGCCACCATCTCCGCCACCGTGAACACCTCGCGGTCGGTGCCAGGCAGCGACCAGCCGAGCAGCGCGAGGTAGTTCAGCATCGCCTCGGGCAGGAAGCCGTTGCGGCGGTACCAGGCGATCGACACCTCACCGTTGCGCTTCGACAGCGGCTTGCCGTCCTCGCCCACGATCAGCGGCAGGTGCCCGAACATCGGGAACGCCTCGCGCGGCACGCCCATGGCCGCGTACATCGCCATCTGCCGCGGCGTCGCGGCGATCAGGTCCTCGCCGCGGACGATGTGCGTCATGCCCATCAGCACGTCGTCAACGGTGGCAGCGAGCATGTAGAGCGGGTGGCCGTTGGAGCGCTGGATCGTGAAGTCCGGCACGTCCTTGTGCTCGATCGTGATGGGACCCCGTACGAGGTCGTCCCACGTCGTCGACCCGTCCGGCATCCGGAAGCGCATCGTCGCCGGGCCCTCGCCGGGCTCCGCGCGGTCGCGGCAGAAGCCGTCGTAGCCGGGGGTCTTGTCGCCCTTCGCGGCCTTGCGCCTCTGCACGTCCTCGGGCGTGCACCAGCAGGGGTACGCGTGCCCGCCCTCCTGGAGCTGCGCGACGACGCCCGCGTAGACCTCGAAGCGCTCGCTCTGCCGGTACGGCGCCGCCGGGCCGCCGACGACGGGCCCCTCGTCCCAGTCGAGGCCGAGCCAGCGCAGCACGTCGACGGCGGCGTGGAACGCCTCGTCGGTCGCGCGCGAGGCGTCGGTGTCCTCGATGCGGTACACGAATTTCCCACGCGAACGACGCGCCACGGCCCACGAGAACAGCCCGGTGCGGACGTTCCCCACGTGCAGGTCGCCCGAGGGTGCCGGGGCGAAGCGGGTACGGACCTCGGTCATCGCGCCACCACTCGATTCGTCAACGTGCCCACGCCCGCGACGGTCACGGACACCTCGTCGCCGGCGTCCATCGGGCCCACGCCCGCCGGCGTGCCCGTCAGCAGCACGTCGCCCGGCAGCAGCGTCATGACCGCGGAGACGTACGCCACCAGCGTCGCGACGTCGTGCAGCAGCAGCGACGTCGGCGCGTCCTGCCTCGTCTCGCCGTTGAGCGTCGTCGTGACGCGCGAGGCGGCCGGGTCGAGGTCGGTCTCGATCCACGGGCCGAGCGGGCAGAACGTGTCGTAGCCCTTCGCGCGGGTCCACTGGCCGTCGGCCTTCTGCTGGTCGCGCGCGGTGACGTCGTTGGCGCACGTGTAGCCGAACACCACGTCCAGCGCGCGCTCGCGCGGCACGTCCCGCGACAGGCGACCGATGACGACGGCGAGCTCGCCCTCGTAGTCGAGCCGCTCGACCGACGGCGGCCGCGCGACCGGGTCGCCCGCGCCGCAGACGGCGGTCGACGGCTTCAGGAACATCACCGGCGCGGCCGGCGGCTCGCCGCCCATCTCGCGGGCGTGGTCGGCGTAGTTCTTGCCGATCGCGACGACCTTGGAGGGGAGGACGGGAGCCAGGAGTCGTACGGCGTCGAGCGGGTAGCGGTCGCCCGTGAACGTGAGCGGTCCGAACGGGTGCGACGTCAGCGCCGCGACCTCGCCCCCCTCGACGACGCCGAACGAGACCTCGCCCTCGACGCTGAACCTCGCGATGCGCACGGGCGCGAACCTATCTGTTTGGATGGACTCATGACCGACATGCCGATGCCCGAGCCGAAGCCGATCGACGAGGAGAACAACCTCAAGCTTCAGCACCTCATCGAGGACTCGATCCTCAAGGGGAAGCCGTACGGCGACGAGCGGTGCGACAACTGCCTGTACTACCTCGAGAACGAGAAGGACCTGTCCTACTGCTGGCACCCGAAGATCCGCATCCTCGTGGGCGCGGACTGGTGGTGCCAGTGGTGGGAGGAGATCCCCGCCTCGTAGCGCGAGCGCGAACGAACGACGAAGGGCGGCCCCCTGCGGGACCGCCCTTCGTCGTGTGCCGGGACCGCGTCAGCAGACCCAGTAGAC
The DNA here is from genome assembly GCA_035940575.1 of Frankiaceae bacterium. Classification (GTDB taxonomy): domain Bacteria; phylum Actinomycetota; class Actinomycetes; order BP-191; family BP-191; genus BP-191. The sequence continues at coordinate 50,997 of DASZER010000056.1, forward strand.
GTCGTACGCGTCGACCGAGTGGCCGGCGACGGTGTACGTGTGCGGCTCGACGCCGCGGGGCGAGCAGGTCCATGCGTGGGCGGCGGCGGGCGCGACGGCGGCCGCGACGATCGCGGCCGCTACGCCGAGGCGGAGCAGGCGGGTCATGAGGGGTCTCCTTGCGAGGGGGGTCAGCCGCAGAGGTAGAAGTACGGGTACTGGATGTCGGCGTCCGTGGTGTGGATCGTGCGGGTGCCGCGGCAGACGATCTGGCGGACGGCGAACGCGCTGGGCGCGGACGTCGCGACGGCTGCCGCGACGAGGGCGGCGGCGACGAGCTTGCGGGACATGGCTGTCCTTCCGGTGGGGTGAGGGGTCGTGCGGTACGTCACTGCTCCGTGCAGGTGACGACCGGGTACGTGATCGTCCACGTGCCGCCGCCGGGACCCGCGAAGCGCTGGGTCACGAGCTCGACGGTGCAGCCCGGCGCCGCGGAGGCGGTGGTGGTGGCGAACGCCGACGCGGCGAGGGCGGCGACGGCGGCGAGGCGGAGGAGGCGGTTCATCGAGGGGCTCCTTCGGCTAGCAGGGGATCTGGACGCCGGGGAACGACACGGGCCCGACCTCGAACGGCGCCACCGGCTGGTGGCACGCGGACGCGGGGACCGCGGGCAGCACGGCGACGGCCGCGAGGGCGGCGGCGGCGAGCAGGCGTACGGGCATCGGGATCTCCTTGGGGGTCAGGGGGCGACGCAGCGGGCGGCGGGCGCCGTGACGGGGCCCGCGGGCGTCGCGTACGTCCGCTCGTAGACCTCCCACTGGCAGGCGGACGCGGTGCCCTGCACGAGGGCGACGGCGACGGTGGCCGCGACGAGCGCGGCGCGGAGGAGCGCCACGGCTAGCAGGCGTACGCGAGGCGGCGGACCTCGACCTGGACGGGGAAGTCCGAGGACGTCGTGACGAGCGGGTCGCCCCAGTAGAAGCGGCAGAACGGCTCGGGGCCGGCCGAGGCGGCGGAGAGGGGGGCTACGACGCCGGCGAGGGCGGCGCCGGCCAGGAGCATGCGGATGGTGCGCGACATCGGGTCCTCCGAGGGGGGAGAGGGGGGACGCCCTGCGCGGGGCGTCGGAGGCCGTTTCTACACCTCGTGCGGGTTTCCTGCCGTCGCGGCGGGTGCCGAGGCCCGCCGCGACGGCGTACGGAACGGTGCGGCCGTCAGTCGCAGGCGAGGACGGGGAACAGGACGACCGCTGTCCAGGTCGTCCCACCGACCATCCGCCGCTCGAGTCGGACGTCGCAGGCCGCGGACGCGGAGGTGCTGCCGAGCGAGACGGCGATCAGGCCGGCGGCGAGGCCGGCTCGGACGATGCGTGACATGGGTGTGCTCCTTCGGACGGGGTGGAGGGGGACGGCTCGACGGCGGCCGAAACACCGTCGGGCGAACAGCGGCGCCGTGCGACGCGACCACCCCCGCGTACGGGAGCGGTCGCGGCGCGGGCGCGGGACTACCAGGCGCAGCGCGGGTGCCTGTACTGGACCGGGCCGATCTCCTCGCCGGACCAGGACAGCGTGCACCCGACGCCGGCCGAGGCGATCGCGGGGGCGAGGGCGGTAGCGACGCCGGCCGCCGCGAGGACGAGACGCATGCTCTTCACGAGGGGCTCCTCCGAGTCGGGCGCGGGCCTACCAGACGCAGTACGGGTAGTACGGCGTCACGGGCACGTCGTCGCTGAAGATGTAGAGCGGGCGCCAGTTGACGGTGCACTGGCCGACGCCGATGGGCGGCGGGGGCAGCGGGTCGGCCGTGGCGGGGGTGATCGGCGCGAGCGCGACGGCGACGGCCGCGCCGGCGAGCGCGAGGCGGAGGTGGGACACGGTGGGCTCCGTTCCGTGAGGGGTCCGCCCTCGGGGGGTGGGCAGTCGGCGCGGGGTTCGACGCGGGTGGCTCGAGTCCCTACTCAGTCGCGGACGTACTCGTTCCACTCCTTGTAGCGGTCGAGGCGTCCGGTGACGGCCTGCCGGTACAGCTCGACGAGCCGCCGCGTCACCGGGCCCGGCGTGCCCGTGCCGACCCGGCGGTCGTCGATCTCGACCATCGGAACGACCTCGGCGGCGGTGCCCGTGCAGAACACCTCGTCGGCGAGGTAGAGGTCGGAGCGCACGAGGCTCTTCTCCACGACCTCGATGCCCTCGTCGCGGGCGAGCGTCATGACCGAGTCGCGGGTGAGGCCGGCGAGGACGCCGTCCACGACCGGCGGGGTGTAGAGGACGCCGCGGGTCACGACGAACAGGTTCTCCCCCGACCCCTCGGCGACGCGGCCGTCGGGCGTGAGCATGATGGCCTCGTCGTAGCCGGCCTTGAGCGCCTCGACCTTGGCGAGCGAGGAGTTGAGGTACTGGCCCGTGCCCTTGCCCGCGGGCGGGATCGTGTTGGCGCCGATGCGCTGCCACGAGGAGACGCGGGCGCGGACGCCGTTGCGCTCGGCGTCGTCGCCGAGGTAGGTCCCCCACGGCCAGCAGGCGACCATGACCTTGGTCTTGGACGGCAGCGGGTTGAGACCCATCTCGCCGTAGCCCAGGTACATCATCGGGCGGATGTAGCAGGACTCGACCTCGTTGACGCGCACGAGGTCCTTCGTCGCCGCGATCACCTCGTCGACCGTGAAGTCCGGCTCGAGGAAGTACAGGTGCGCGCTGCGGAACAGCCGCTCGATGTGCTCGGTCAGCCGGAACACCGCCGGGCCGCGCTCGGTGGCGTACGCCCTGACGCCCTCGAAGACGCCCCACCCGTAGTGCATCGTGGGGTTGAGGACGTGGATGGTGGCGTCATCCCAGTCGACGAGCTCGCCGTTCATCCAGATCTTCGCGGTGGGCGTGATCGGCATCCGCCGACCCTACCGCCGCGTCAGCACACCTTGTGGAGCCACCCGTGGCTGTCGGGCGTGCGGCCGAGCTGCACGTCGAGCAGCGTGTCGCGCAGCCGCTGCGTGACCGGCCCGGTCTCGCCGGTGCCGACCTCGCCGTCGCGCCACTTGAGCTTCCCTACCGGCGTGATGACCGCGGCCGTGCCGCAGGCGAACACCTCGGTGACCGAGCCGTCGGCCACGCCCGCGCGCCACTCCTCGACGTCGACCTTGCGCTCCTCGACCTTGTGGCCGAGCTCGCCCGCGAGCGTGAGGACGGCGTCGCGCGTGACGCCCTCGAGGATCGTGCCCGTCAGTTCCGGCGTCACGATCGAGCCGTCGTCGTGGACGAAGAACAGGTTCATGCCGCCGAGCTCCTCGACCCACCGGCGCTCGACCGCGTCGACGAACGCCACCTGGTCGCAGCCGTTCGCGATGGCCTCCTGCTGGGCGAGCAGGCTCGCGGCGTAGTTGCCCGCGCACTTCGCCGCGCCGGTGCCCCCCGGCGCCGCGCGGACGTACTCCTCGGACAGCCAGATCGTCACGGGCTTGAGGCCGCCCGCGAAGTACGAGCCAGCCGGCGACGCGATGAGCACGAACAGCGCCTTGCCGCTCGGCCGCACGCCGAGCCCGACCTCGGTGCCGAGCATGAACGGCCGCAGGTACAGGCTCGCCTCGCCGCCGCTCGGCACCCAGTCGCGGTCGGTACGGATCAGCTCGTCGGCCAGCCCGACGAACCAGTCGTCCGGCAGCGGCGGCAGCGCGAGGCGCGCCGCGGAGCGGGCGAAGCGCGCGGCGTTGGCCTCGGGGCGGAACGTGTTGACCGAGCCGTCGGGGTGCCGGTACGCCTTGAACCCCTCGAAGATCGCCTGCCCGTAGTGCAGGAACGACGTCGCGGGGTCGAGCTCCAGCGGGCCGTACGCGCGGATGCGCGGCGACGTCCAGCCCCCGTCCGACGACCACTCGGCGGTCGCCATGTGGTCGGTGAACACGCGCCCGAATCCGGGCTCGGTCAGCAGCGCGGCACGCTGCTCCGCGTCGAGCGGCGTGGTGTTGAGCTCGATGGCGAGGTCGAGGTCCATGGCTACGACGGTAGCGGACGTCAGACCGCTATCCCACGGGTCTTCAACGCCCTGCGCAGCGACGCGACCTTCGCCGGGTCGGCGACGGCCTCCTCCGCGGCCGCCCAGAAGTCCCACTCGACGCCCTTCGGCGAGACGAGGGCGGCGGAGTCGTTCCAGCGCAGCGACCAGCGCCAGCCTCCCGCGGTCGTCAGCGCGGCGGCCACGGCCCCGGCCAGCGCGCGCGTGACCACGTCGCGGGCGATGCGTTGCCTCGCCTCCTCGTCGGCAACCTGCGCGAGCCGCGGCTCGACGGCCAGCGCGAGGTCGGCGAGGCGCCCCTCCTCGACCAGCGCGAGCGCGCCGCCGATCCCGCCGGGCGTGCCGCCGGTCACCTGCGCGACGGCCGTGTGCAGGCGCTCGCTCTCCGACGTGGCGAACGGCGCGCTGATCGCCTCCGCGGCCTCGTCGTCCCACGCGACGGGGACGAGCGAGCCGTTCCTCGCGGCCACCCGCGACACGAGCGCCGACATGCGGTCGTCGGTCCGCGCGGGGTCGGCGAGCAGGTCCACCGCGCGGGCGGTGTCGTCGGGCGCGGGCGCGTCCGTCGCGCCGAGGGCGGCGAGGCGGGTGCCGAGGCTCGGGTGCGAGTCGTAGCGGTCGGTCTCCCGCGCCGCGATCCGCTCCGCCAGCGAGGCGCGCCCCTCCTCGTGGTCGGGGTGGTCGTGGAAGAGCCGGAAGCCCTCGTACAGCGCGGCCGGGCGCCGCCCCGCCTCCCACAGCGGGCCCGCGTAGCGCTCCACGAACTCGTCGAACGCCGCCCCCGCGACGTGCACCTTCCGCAGCGCCGAGGCGTGCGCGGGCGCGCCGACGAGGTGCGCGGCGTTCGCGTCGGCGGCGAGCTCCTGGCGGCGCGACACCGCCTGGCTCACCCGGAGGTAGAGGTTGCCGTACGCCTCGAACACCTTGGCGACGAGGTTGTCGCCGAGGTGGTGGATCGTGCGGCCGATCGACGCGCGGCCGCGGTACACGAGCGGCCCGAGCCGCGTGTCGCCGCCGGTGTAGTGGCCGAACTCGTGCGCCAGCACCCCCCCCATCTCGTCGGGCGTCAGCACCTCCAGCAACGGCACGCCGATGCCCATCACGCGCTCGCCGGGAACGAGCCCGAGGAACCTGCTGCGCTGGAACACGAACGCGTTGACGTCGGGCACGAGGTACAGGCGCGCCGGCGGCTCCGTGCCGAGCGCCGCGGCGACCTCGCGCACCGTCGCCCACAGCCGCGGCTCCTCCGCGTCGGTCACCGCGACGCCGGTCACCTCGTCGGCCTCGCCGCGGCGTTCGACGAAGAACATCCCGCGCAGGATGCCGAACGCGATCACGCCGGTGAAGAAGATCGCGCGCCCGGGGACGCGGCCGCGCGAGATCAGCCAGAAGTCGGCCGCGACGAGCGCCGCCACGATGCCGAGGCCGATCAGGTAGAAGCCGAGCAGCAGCAGCACCGCGACGGCGGCGCGGCCACCGGCGGAGGGCCTGGCGGGGACGGCCGTGGTCACGTCAGGAACTCCTCCACGATCGCGGCGAACGACGGCGACTCGACCCACGGATAGTGCCCTACGCCGTCGAGCACGACGAGGGAGGTACGAGGGATCTCCGCGGCGATCGCCTCGGCGGCCGCGACCGGCGTCAGCCGGTCCGCGCCGCCCGCGACGACGAGCGTCTCGGCGTCGATCGTTCCCCGCGGCACGTCGCCGAAGTCGTAGAAGCCGCACTCGGCGCGCCTGTCCATCTCCTCGTCCACGTGGGCGGCGTGCGCCTGCGCGGCGGCGTTCCAGGTGCCGTACGTCTCGGGCCTGCTGACGTCCTCGCCCGTCACGTCCTGGAGCCTGCCGCTCGGCGTGACGAGCACGAGCCGGCCGACAGGGTGCTGCCGCGCGAACACCTGCGCCACCACCGCGCCCGCGCTGTGCGCGAGCAGGTCGAAGCGCTCCACGCCGAGGTGCGCCCGAAGGTCCTCGAGGTCGCCGGCGAGGTACGGCATCGCGAGCCGTTCCGTCCTGCCGCTCGCGCCGGTGCCGCGCGCGTCGAGCAGGAGCAGCGTCCGGGTGGCGTCGAGGCCGCCGAGGTCGCCGAGGTACCTGGACGCGCGGCCGGGGCCGCCCGGCTGGCAGACGAGCAGCGGGCCGTTGCCCCTCGTCGTGTACGACAGGGTGACGCCGTCGCGCGTGACGAACGTCGTCACGTCGTGACGAGGTCCACGCCGCGGACGAAGTGCGCGCCGATCGCGTCGGAGATCGCGCGCAGCGCGTCCTCGGGGATCGCGCTGTCGACGGTGAGCGCCATGAGCGCGTCGCCGCCCTGCTGCGTACGCGACACCTGCATCGACGCGATGTTGACGCCTGCGTCGCCGAGGACGCCGCCGACCGCGCCGACGATGCCGGGGCGGTCGTGGTAGCGGAAGAACGCGAGGTGGTCGGTCGGCGTGAGGTCGACGTCGAAGCCGTCCACCTCGATGACGCGCTCGATCTGGCGGGGCGTGAGCAGCGTCCCGCTGACCGTCACCGAGCCGCCGTCGGCGAGCGTGCCGCGCAGCGTGACGAGGCTGCGGTAGTCGGCGCTGTCGGTGCTCGTCGTGAGGTCGACGGTGACGCCGCGGTCCTCGGCGAACAGCGGGGCGTTGACGTACGTCACCGGCTCCTCGACCACGGGGGCGAAGGCGCCCTTGAGCGCCGCGAGCTTGAGGACGTTGACGTCGTGCACCGCGATCTCGCCGCGCACCTCGACGGTCAGGCTCGCGACGACCTGCTGCGCGAGGCCGGTGAGGATCTGGCCGAGCTTCTCGACCAGGGGCAGCGCGGGGCGGATCTCCTCCGCGATCACGCCGCCGGCCTGCACGTTGACCGCGTCGGGGACGAACTCGCCCGACAGCGCGAGCTTCACGCTGCGGGCGACGGCGGTGCCCGCCTTGTCCTGCGCCTCGACCGTCGACGCGCCGAGGTGCGGCGTCGCGACCACCGTGTCGAACCCGAACAGCTCGCTGTCGGTGCACGGCTCGGTGACGAACACGTCCACGCCCGCGCCGCCGATCCGCCCGTCCTTGAGCGCCTGCGCGAGCGCGTGCTCGTCCACCAGGCCGCCGCGGGCGGCGTTGACGAGGATCGCGTCGGGCTTCATCAGCGCGAGCTCGCGCGCGCCGATCAGGCCCGCCGTCTCCTTCGTCTTGGGCAGGTGGATCGTCACGACGTCCGCCTCTTGAAGCACCTCGTCGAGCGGCAGCAGGCGCACGCCCATCTGCGCGGCGCGGCCCGCGGGGACGTAGGGGTCGTAGGCGACGAGCCGCATCCCGAACGCGCTGAGCCGCTGCGCGACGAGCACGCCGATCCGCCCGAGCCCGACGATGCCGGCGGTCTTGCCCGCCAGCTCGACGCCGGTGAACTTGGAGCGCTTCCACTCCCCCGCCCGCAGGCTCGCGTCGGCCCTGGGGATGCGTCGGGCCACGGCGAGCAGGAGCGCGATCGCGTGCTCGGCGGCGGAGATGACGTTGGACTGCGGGGCGTTGACGACCATCACGCCGGCCTTGGTGGCGGCGGGGACGTCGACGTTGTCGAGCCCGATGCCCGCGCGGGCGACCACCTTGAGCCGCGGCGCGGCGGCGAGCGCCTCGGCGTCGATCGTGGTCGCGCTGCGCACGATGACCGCGTCCGCCTCGGCGAGCGCGGGCAGCAACGCCGCTCTGTCGGCCCCGTCGACGTGCCGTACGTCGAAGTCGTTGCCGAGCACCTCGATGGCGCTCGGCGCCAGCTCCTCCGCGATCAGCACGACAGGGCGGTTCATGCGGTGGAGCGTACCGGCGGGCGGGACCTTCCCGATCCGACCATGGACACGCATGGCGGCTCTGGGTACCGTTCGCGGCCACTCGTCCAGGGGGGGTCCGATGCGGTTGTTGCCGCGCGCGTTCGTCGTTCTTCCGGCCTTGCTCGCGCTCACCGCGGCCGGCCCCGCGCAGCCCGCGGCGGCGGAGGGCGGCTCCCGCCCGGTCGTCGCGACCATCTCGATCACCGACTGGGGCCCGCTCGGCCGCGTCGTCGAGGTCACCGGCGACGCCGCCTCTCCCGACTACTCCTGCTTCCAGTCGGTCGGGGCCGCGAGCTTCACCGTCAGGTGCGTCCGGGAACCGATCCTCGACTTCGAGGCCTCGTGCGAGCTCTGCCCGGTGAACATCTCCCTGGCGGACGCCACGCCGCGGTGCGCGCGCGCCGACGTCCACGCGACCACGTCGTACAACGGCGGCTGGGTCGGCGCCCGCGCCGGGTGCCAGTCCGGCCTCACCCGGTGGTGGACCCAGTACGCGATCTCGGTCCACGGCGGCCCGCACGCCTGGGGCGAGGACGCGTCGATGTCGTTCCCGGCGATGAACGCGGACGTGCTGCTCTGCGAGGCGGGGAGCACGGGCACCGTCGGGCCGACCCCGGACTACGCGGTCACGTGCGCGTTCTCCGGGTGACCGCGATGTGGCCTCGCCGTCGCGCCGTGGCGGGTCGAGTGCGCCGAGCCGTAGGCGGCTACTCGATCCAGGACATCAGCGAGCGGAGGCGAGCGCCCACCTCCTCGATGGGGTGGGCCTTGCCCTCCTCGGCGTACTTCGTGAACTGCGGCCGACCCGCGTCGTCCTCCGCGACCCACTCCCGGGCGAACTGACCGGAACGGATCTCGTCGAGGATGCGACGCATCTCCGCCTTGGTCTCGGCGTTCACGACGCGAGGGCCGCGCGTGTAGTCGCCGTACTCGGCGGTGTCGGAGATCGACCAGCGCATCTTCGACAGGCCGCCCTCGTACATCAGGTCGACGATCAGCTTGAGCTCGTGCAGGCACTCGAAGTACGCCACCTCGGGCTGGTAGCCCGCCTCGACCAGCGTCTCGAACCCCGCCTGCACCAGCGCCGTTGCGCCGCCGCACAGGACCGCCTGCTCCCCGAACAGGTCGGTCTCCGTCTCCTCGGTGAACGTCGTCCGCAACGCCCCCGCCTTCGTGCCGCCGATCGCCTTGGCGTACGACAGCGCCAGCGGCAGCGCCTGGCCGCTCGCGTCCTGCTCGACCGCGACGAGGCACGGCACGCCGCGACCGTCGACGAACTGCCGGCGCACGAGGTGGCCCGGCCCCTTCGGCGCGACCATCGCCACGTCCACGCCCTCGGGCGGCGCGATGAGCCCGAAGCGGATGTTGAAGCCGTGCGCGAAGAACAGCGCGTGGCCCTCGTTCAACGACGGCGCGATAGCGGAGGCGTAGAGCCCGCGCTGCGCGGTGTCGGGCGCGAGCACCATCACGAAGTCGGCCTCGGCGCACGCCTCCTCCGGCGTCAGCACGCGCAGGCCCGCCTCCTCGACGGCCGCGCGCGACTTCGAGCCCGGCGGCAGGCCGACGCGAACGTCCGCGCCCGAGTCGTGCAGCGACAGCGCGTGCGCGTGCCCCTGCGAGCCGAAGCCGAGCACCGCGACCTTGCGCGCGAGGATCGGGTCCAGCGAGGCGTCGGCGTCGTAGTAGATCTCGGGCATGTCAGGCGGTCCTCTCGGCGGCGCGCAGGGCGCGGTCGGTCATCGAACGGCTCCCGCGCGCGACGGCGACGAGCCCGCTCTGCACCAGCTCCTTGATGCCGAACGGCTCGAGCACGCGGATCAGCGCGTCGAGCTTGTCGGCCGTGCCGGTCGCCTCGATCGTCACGGCGTCGGTGGCGACGTCGACGACCTTGGCGCGGAACAACGACACGGTCTCCAGCACGTGCGACCGCGTCGACTGGTCGGCCCGCACCTTGAGCAGCAGCAGCTCGCGCTGCACCGACGCGGCGGGGTCGAGCTCGACGATCTTGATGACGTTGACGAGCTTGTTGAGCTGCTTGGTCACCTGCTCCAGCGGCAGGTCCTCGACGGCGACGACGATCGTCATGCGCGAGACGTCGTCGTTCTCGGTCGGGCCGACGGCGAGGGACTCGATGTTGAAGCCGCGCCGTGAGAACAGCCCCGCGACGCGGGCGAGGACGCCGGGCCTGTTCTCCACGAGGACGGACAGCGTGTGGCGCGTCATCCCTCGGACCCCTCGCTGAAGTCGGGCCGCATGTCGCGCGCGTACTGGATCTCGGAGTTCGAGGTGCCGGCGGGCACCATCGGCCACACCTGCCCGTCCTGGCCGACACGGAAGTCCACGACGCACGGCACGTCGTCGACCGAGAGCATCTTCTCGATGGTCGCGTCCACGTCCGCGGTCGAGTCGCACCGCAGCCCGACGCAGCCGTACGCGTCCGCGAGCTTCACGAAGTCGGGGACGTACTTGAGGTCGGTGTTCGAGTAGCGCTTGCCGTAGAACAGCGACTGCCACTGCCGCACCATGCCGAGGCTGCCGTTGTTGACGACGGCCACCTTGATCGGGATGCCCTCGACCGCGCAGGTGACGAGCTCCTGGTTGGTCATCTGGAAGCAGCCGTCGCCGTCGATCGCGACGACGAGCGCGTCGGGGCGGCCGACCTTCGCGCCCATCGCGGCCGGCACGGCGTAGCCCATCGTGCCGAGGCCGCCGGAGTTGAGCCACGTGTACGGGTGCTCGTACGAGATGAACTGCGACGCCCACATCTGGTGCTGCCCGACGCCGGAGACGTAGACGGCGTCGGGGCCGCAGATCTCGCCCAGCCGCTTGACGACGTACTGCGGCGCCAGCGACCCGTCCTCCGGCTCGGTCCAGCCGAGCGGGTAGTGCGAACGGTAGCGGTCGAGCTCGGCCCACCAGCCCTCGATGTCGGGCCTCGCGGTCTCGTTCTGCACGGCCACGACGAGGTCGGCGATGACCTCGCGCGCGTCGCCGACGATGGGGACGTCGGCGGTGCGGTTCTTGCCGATCTCGGCGGGGTCGATGTCGGCGTGCACGACCGTCGCGCCGGGCGCGAACGTCGAGAGCTTGCCGGTCACCCGGTCGTCGAACCGCGCCCCGAGCGCCACGATCAGGTCGGCCTTCTGCAACGCCATCACGGCCGCGACGGTGCCGTGCATGCCCGGCATGCCGAGGTGCTGCGGGTGGCTGTCGGGGAACGCGCCCCGCGCCATCAGCGTCGTCACGACGGGGATGCCGGTGAGCTCGGCGAGGACGCGCAGCTCGGCCGCCGCGCGCGCCTTGAGGACGCCGCCGCCGACGTAGAGCACGGGCCGCTTCGCCGACACCATCAACGACGCCGCCTGCGAGACCTGCTTGCCGTGCGGCTTGCCCGCGAACCGGTAGCCGGGCAGGTCCAGCGACTCCGGCCACTCGTACGCCGCCGACGACTGGAGGATGTCCTTCGGGATGTCCACGAGGACCGGGCCTGGCCGGCCCGTCGACGCGATGTGGAACGCCTCGGCGATCGTGCGCGGGATGTCGCGCGCGTCCTGCACGAGGTAGTTGTGCTTGGTGATCGGCAGCGTGATGCCGCAGATGTCGGCCTCCTGGAACGCGTCCGTCCCGATGGCCGACGACGGCACCTGGCCGGTGATCGCGACGATGGGCACCGAGTCCATGTACGCGTCCGCGATCGGCGTGACGAGGTTCGTCGCGCCCGGGCCCGACGTCGCCATGCAGACGCCGACGCGGCCGGTCGCCTGCGCGTACCCCTCGGCCGCGTGGCCCGCGCCCTGCTCGTGGCGCACGAGGATGTGGCGCAGCCCATCCGCGTCCATCAACGGGTCGTACGCCGGGAGGATCGCGCCGCCGGGGATGCCGAAGACGACCTCGGCCCCCGCCTGCCCGAGCGCCCTCACCAGGCTCTGCGCGCCGGTCAGCTCTTCCATGCTCACGACCTCTCTCGTTCTCGCCCGGGGAAACAAAAAACCTCCCGCGATGACCGCGAGAGGCTGAGCGCGCCGGTGGTGCCGGGGCGCTCTACGTGCGTACGACCTGGGGCGAGTGCATGCGCGCCACTATGCCACGTGCGGCGCGCATGCCGTCAAGGAAGCCTAGATCTTGAACGTCGCGGGGGACGTGGCGTAGTCGATCGAGCCGTCGGCCTCGGCGATGCCGGCGAGCTCCTGCGACTCGTAGCCGAGGACCGGGTCGGCCAGCGCGGTGTACGCGGCGAGGTCCGTCAGCGACGAGCCGACCTTGAAGTACTGCTTGCCGATCGTGTTGAACGGCAGCGAGATCGACAGGACGTTGCCGGCCGCCTTGTACGACACGTCGAACGACGTGTCCTCGGGCAGGCAGTCGGCGACGCCGAACGTGCCGCCGGAGTAGATCTCGAGGTACACGTTGCCGCAGCCCGGCGCCGTGAACGTCACCTGGTGCGAGACGTACGGGTCGGTGGACGGCGCCGCGGAGTACGTCACGTCGACCACGAGCTTGCTCGGCGTGTAGACGGACTTGCGGCCGACCTTCGTCGTGGTGCCCGTGGTGCCGAACAGCACCGACACGATGTCGGCGCCGGCCGCCTGCGTGCGGGCGTCGCCCGCGGGGTCGGTGATCTGCGGCTTCGGAGCGGCGGCGCCGGCGGGCAGCGCGGCGGCGAGGACCGCGACGGCGGCGACGGACAGCAGGCGGATGCGCACGGGGCAGGTCCTCTGGGAGCTGGGAAGAGTGGCTGGCTCCCCTTGCTTCGCCGCGCCCGGCGGACGTTCCTGCCCCTACGCGGTCGCGGCCGCCCGGCCGAGGATGCTGCCCGCCGCGACGATGGCGGCGACCTCCTCCGGCGGCATCGGCCGCGCGAACAGGAAGCCCTGGCCGTAGCCGCAGCCCATCGCGCGCAGCGCGTCGAGCTGGCCAGGCTCCTCGATGCCCTCGGCGACCGTGTCGAGGCCGAGGTCGCGGCCGATGCCGACGATCGCGCCGGTGAGCGAGGTGAGCTCGGACTCCGTGCCGATGCCCTTCACGAACGACCTGTCGATCTTGAGGATGTTGACCGGCAGCCTGCGCAGGTAGTTCAGCGACGAGTAGCCGGTCCCGAAGTCGTCGATCGCCAGGCGCACGCCGATCTCGCGGAGCAGGTGCAGCTTCGCGATCGTGCGGTCGGCGTCGTCCACGAGCATCGACTCGGTGATCTCCAGCACGAGGTCGCTCGGGCGCATGCCCGTGGCGCGCAACGTCTTCGCGACGTGCTCGGCGAGGCGCGGGGCCTGGAGCTGGCGGGCGGAGATGTTCACCGACAGCCGCAACGGCGTCCCGGTCTCGCGCTGCCACCGCGCGACCTGGCGGCACGCCTGGCTGAGCACCCAGCGGCCGACGGGGACGATGAGCCCCGACTCCTCGGCCACCGCGATGAAGTCCAGCGGCGGCACGAGCCCGCGGGTCGGGTGCTGCCAGCGCAGCAGCGCCTCGACGCCGACGAGGCTGCCGTCGCGGATGTCGACGATGGGCTGGTAGTGCAGGCGCAGCTCGTCGCGGACGACGGCGTGGCGCAGGTCGTTCTCGATCGCCATGCGCTCGATCGCGGCGGCGTGCATGTCCGGCTCGAACACCTCGCAGCGGTTCTTGCCGAGCGCCTTCGCGCGGTACATCGCGAGGTCGGCGTTGCGCAGCACCTCGTCCGCGTCGTCGTCGACGCCCGCGACGGCGAGCCCGACGGACGCGCCGACGAACACCTCGTGCCCGTCGAGCCCGAACGGCTGGTGCAGCTCCTCGAGGAACCGCATCGCGATCTGCTGCGCGACGTGCGCGCCCTCCAGGTCCTCGAGCAGGACCGCGAACTCGTCGCCGCCGAGCCGCGCGACCGTGTCGCCCTGCCGCACGACCGAGCGCAGCCGCCCGGACACCGCGCGCAGCAGCGAGTCGCCGACGGCGTGCCCGAGCGAGTCGTTGATGGCCTTGAAGCCGTCGAGGTCGAGGAACAGCACGCCGAGCGGCTGGTGCGTGCGCGAACGGAGCTGCAGCGCGTGGGCGACGCGGTCGCGGAACAGCGCGCGGTTGGCGAGCCCCGTCAGCGGGTCGTGGAACGCCTGGTGCGTGAGCTGGCGTTCGAGGGCCTTGCGCTCGGACACGTCGCGCGTGTTGAAGACGAGGCCGCCGATGGACTTGTGCGCGAGGTGGTTCGTGAGGACCGCCTCGACGTGCATCCAGCGGCCGTCGGCGTGGCGGTAGCGGCACTCGATCAGCCGGGACCCGCCGTTGGCGATCGTCTCCGCGACCTCGGTCTTGACCCGCGTGACGTCCTCGGGGTGCACGAGCGCGATGAGCCGCGTGCCGACGAGGTCGCCGAAGTCGTAGCCGAACACCTGGTGCAGCGCCGGCGAGATGAACCGGATCGTCCCGTCCGCCTCGCAGATCGTGAGGACGTCGCTCGACTCCTGCACGAGCGAGCGGAAGTGCTCCTCGCGCTCCTGCGCCTCGCGCATCGCCTTCGCGAGCGAGCGCGTCAGGCGGGCGTTGTCGGAGACGCCGAGCATCTGCCGCGCGATGACGAGCCCGACGACGCACGCGCCGACGACGGTCTCGGTGCCGTCGAGCCCGCCCCGGGCCACGCCCGACCAGAGGGCGACGGCGGCGGCGACGCCGAGCGGGACGTACGGCAGCCACGACAGCGAGCGGGTCGCCGGCCGCGCCTGCTCGCCGCTCCGCGCGACGGCCGGCGCGACCGCGGACAGCGCCATGAGCAGCCCGCCGCCGAACCACCCCGCGTCCGTGACGACGCCCGAGCGGTACGTCCCGTTCATCGACAGCAGCGCGAACGCGCTGTCCGCCACGACGAACCCGAGCAGGCCCGCGACGAGGAGGATCGGCTGGGTCTTCGCGCGGCCCGGCAGGCGGGCTATGACGCTCAGCGCGATGGCGGCGAGGACGACGTCGGCGAGCGGGTAGAGGACGGCGATCGTCGCGGCGAGCGGCGTGTCGCCGCCGGCGTCGTACGCGGACCCGAGCACGGTCGGCCACGACAGGAACAGCAGCGCGCCGCCGATCAGCAGCCCGTCGAGCGCGACGCGCAGGCGGCCGCGCGCGTCGCCGGGCGCCTCGGGGAGCATCAGCGCGGCGACGCCGACCAGCGGGATGAAGCCGAGGTAGCCGACGTCGGCGAGCGAGGGGAACGGCGCCTCGGTGCCGAGCAGCAGCTCGTGGACGCCCCAGATCGTCTCGCCTACCGCCCAGGAGGCGCCGGCGGCGCCGAGCAGGACGAGGTGGACGCGGCGGCGCCGGTCGCCGGTACGCAGGGCGGCGAGGGTGGCCACGGTCGCGAGCGCGACGGCGGCCGCGAGGCAGGCGACGTCGGACACGACGACGCCCGCGCGGCCGTGGGACGCGGGCGTGAGCGACCACGCCACGAACGCGACCGTCGCGACCGCAGCCGCGAACGTCGCGCGACGGAACTCACCCGCGGACCGCACCCATGCCTCCCCGTTCCTGCATCGGCAGCGGGAGGCGTCACTGAAGAGGGCGCGCGGGCCGTATGGCGTAACCCGTTCGGGCTATTGAGTCACCGCGCCGAGGGCGGCGGAGGTGACGAGGCGGGCGTACTTGGCCAGAGCGCCCCGCTCGTAGCGCGGCGGCAGCGGCGCCCAGGCGGCGCGGCGGCGTTCGAGCTCGTCGTCGTCGACGAGGAGGTCGAGGCGGCGGTTCGGGACGTCGAGCAGGATGCGGTCGCCGTCCGCGACGAGCGCGATCGGTCCCGCGTCCGCGGCCTCGGGCGCGACGTGGCCGACGCAGAGCCCGAACGTCGCCCCGCTGAACCGCCCGTCCGTCAGCAGCGCGACCTCGCTGCCGAGCCCGGCGCCCTTCACGGCGGCGGTCACCGCGAGCATCTCGCGCATGCCGGGCCCGCCCTTCGGCCCCTCCCATCGGATGACGAGGACGTCGCCCGCGCGGGCGTGTCCGCCGGTGACGTACTCCATCGCGCCGGCCTCGCCGTCGAACACCCGCGCCGTCCCCTCGAACACCAGCGCGTCCATGCCCGCCGTCTTCACGACGGCGCCGTCGGGCGCGAGCGTGCCGCGCAGGATCGACAGGCCGCCGGTCGCGTGGATCGGGCGGTCGAGCGGGCGTACGACGTCGCCGTCGGGGACGCTCTCGATGCCGGACAGGTTCTCCGCCACGGTGCGGCCGGTCACGGTCAGCGCGTCGCCGTCGATCAGCCCTGCGTCGAGCAGGTGGCGCATCACGACGGGCACGCCGCCGACGGCGTCGACGTCGGTCATGACGTAGCGGCCGAACGGCTTCACGTCGGCGAGGTGCGGGACCTTGCGGCCGATGCGGTCGAAGTCGTCCAGCGTCAGCTCGACCATCGCCTCGTGCGCGATCGCGAGCAGGTGGAGGACGGCGTTGGTCGAGCCGCCGAGCGCCATGACGACCGCGATGGCGTTGTCGAACGCGCTCTTGGTGAGGATCCGCCGGGCCGTGATCCCCTGCTCCACCAGCGCCATCACGGCCTCGCCGGAGCGGACCGCGTAGTCGGTACGGCGCCCGTCGGGCGCGGGCGGGCTGGCCGAGCCGGGCAGCGCCATGCCGAGCGCCTCGGCGGCGGACGCCATGGTGTTCGCGGTGAACATGCCGCCGCACGAGCCCTCGCCGGGGCAGGCGGCGCGCTCGATCTCGCCGAGGCGCTCACGGGTGATCTTGCCGAGCGCGCAGGCGCCGACCGCCTCGAACACGTCCTGGATCGTGACCGCCGTCCCGTCCTCCAGGTGCCCGGGCAGGATCGAGCCGCCGTAGAGGAACACGCTCGGCACGTCGAGCCGGGCGGCGGCCATCAGCATCCCCGGCAGGCTCTTGTCGCAGCCGGCGAGGAGCACCGCGGCGTCGAGACGTTCGGCGTGCATCACCAGCTCGACCGAGTCGGCGATGACCTCGCGGCTGACCAGGCTCGCGCGCATCCCCTCGTGGCCCATCGAGATGCCGTCGCTGACCGCGATGGTCGTGAACTCCAGCGGGAACCCGCCCGCCGCGCGCACGCCGCGCTTCGCGTCCTTGGCCAGCCGGTCGAGCGGGAGGTTGCAGGGGGTGACCTCGTTCCACGACGAGGCGACGCCGACCTGGGGCTTGCCCCAGTCGTCGTCGGTCATCCCGACGGCCCGCAGCATGGCTCGCGCCGGCGCCCGCTCG
>DASZER010000057.1:0-57512 GCA_035940575.1 Frankiaceae bacterium
GGCCGAGCGGAACGTGCCGCGGATCTTGTTCACGACGAGCGTCGCGAGGGCCTCGCCCTCGACGTCCTCGGCGATGATCGCGAGCGGGCGACCGCTCTGCATGACCTTCTCCAGCAGCGGGAGGAGGTCCTTGACCGAGGAGACCTTGCCGTTGAGCACGAGGACGTAGGGGTCCTCGAGGACGGCCTCCATGCGCTCCGGGTCCGTGACGAAGTACCCGGAGATGTAGCCCTTGTCGAAGCGCATGCCCTCGGTGAGCTCGAGCTCGAGGCCGAAGGTGTTGCTCTCCTCGACGGTGATCACGCCCTCCTTGCCGACCTTGTCCATGGCCTCGGCGATGATCTCGCCGACGCTGGGGTCTCCAGCTGAGATGGAGGCGGTGGAGGCGATCTGCTCCTTGGTCTCGACGTCCTTGGCGGCGTTGCCGATGGCCTCGACGACGCGCTCGACGGCGGCCTCGATGCCCTTCTTCAGGCCCATCGGGTTCGCGCCGGCGGCGACGTTGCGGAGGCCCTCGCGGACCAGCGCCTGCGCCAGGACGGTCGCCGTCGTCGTGCCGTCACCGGCGACGTCGTCGGTCTTCTTGGCGACCTCCTTGACGAGCTCGGCCCCGATCTTCTCGTACGGGTCCTCGAGCTCGATCTCCTTGGCGATGGAGACGCCGTCGTTCGTGATGGTGGGGGCGCCCCACTTCTTCTCGAGCACGACGTTGCGGCCCTTGGGACCGAGCGTCACCTTGACGGCGTCGGCGAGCTGGTTCATGCCTCGCTCGAGGCCGCGGCGCGCCTCCTCGTCGAACGCGATGATCTTGGCCATGCCTTGGTGTCCTCCCGGACGGTGGCGGATGTCTGTGTTGTCCAGCCGTTACGGCGCCCGCGACGGACGGCCCTGTGGGGCCTCACCGAACGTGCTGGCACTCAGTGGTGACGAGTGCTAAGGATGGTTTAGCACTCGCCACCCGAGAGTGCAACCCGCCGCCTGGCGTTCAGGAGGAGAGCAACGCGTCCAGGCGCTCGTAGCCCTCGCGAACGCCGGTCTCCATGCCGCTCGCGACGAACGCGTCCCGCGCCTCGAACGACTCCGCCATCGAGACGCCCACGAGGCGCGTGCGGCCGTTGCCCAGGTCCTCCAGCGTCAGCCGCTCGAGCGACACGCTCGGCCAGCCCTCGTACGCGAACGTCTGGACGATCGACTCGTTCGGGCGGACCTCGTGGAAGCAGCCGCGGAAGCGGTGCTCCTCCTCGCCGCGCCTGTGGGTGAACCGCCACGCCCCGCCGTCGCGGCAGTCCCACTCCTCGACGGTCATCTCCAGGCCGTGCGGGCCGCACCACTGGGCGAACAGCGCCGGGTCGGTGTGCGCGCGGAAGACCTTCTCCACCGGCGCGTCGAACTCGCGCACGATGCGGACCGCGGGCAGCGCCGGGTCGGTCTCGATGGTCGTCTCGCGGGTGGTCGTGGTGCTCATGGGTTCCCTCCGGGCTCGTCCGGCATCCGCCGGAGCACGTCGTCGAGCCGGCGGTAGCGCTCCTCGGCCTGCCGCCGGTACCGCTCGACCCACTGGGTCGTCAGGTCGAGCACCTGGGCCTCCAGGTGCACGGGGCGGCGCTGCGCGTCGCGGCCCCTGGTCACCAGGCCCGCGTCCTCCAGCACCTTGAGGTGCTTGGACACGGCCTGGACGGTGATGTCGTACGGCGCCGCGAGCTCGTTCACGGTCGCGTCGCCGAGGGAGAGCCTGGCGACGATGTCGCGGCGGGTCGGGTCGGCGAGGGCCGAGAACACCTTCGTCAACGCGTCCGCCGCCATGTCGCCCTTCTTCAACCGATCGGTTGAGAAGGAACGTACGCGCGGCGCGACTGCGTTGTCAACCAGTTGGTTGAACTACACGGCCAGCGGCAGGCGGGGCGCGTTCAGCCAGGCGATGAGCGCGGACGCGGGGACCGGCCGCGAGAACAGGTAGCCCTGGAGCAGGTCGCAGCCGAGGGCGTTGAGGTCCCGCGCGGTCTCGACGTCCTCGACGCCCTCCCCGACCGCGACGAGGTCGAGCTCGGCGGCGAGGCGGACGACCGAGCGCACGATCGCGGCGTCGCGCGGGTCCGTACGCATCCGCTGGACGAACGACTTGTCCACCTTGACCTCGGACACCGGCAGCCGGGCGAGGTGCGACAGCGACGAGAAGCCGGTGCCGAAGTCGTCGACGGAGATCCGCACGCCGCGCAGCGACAGCTCGCCGAGCAGCTCGGACGCGCGCACCGGGTCGGACACGATCGAGGACTCGGTCAGCTCCAACGTCAGGCGGCCCGGCGCGATTCCGTGCTCGACCAGGGCGGCGGTGACCTCCTCGACCAGGCTCGGCTCGTGCAGCGAGCGGGCCGAGAGGTTGACGGAGACGGACATGCCGCCGTGCCCGGCCGCGTCGAAGCGGCGCAGGTCGGCGAGGGCGCGGCGCAGCACGGCGTCGGTCAACGGCCCCGCGAGGCCCGTCGACTCGGCGACCGGCACGAAGTCGTCGGGCGAGACGAGCCCGAGCACCGGGTGCTCCCAGCGGACCAGCGCCTCGACGGAGACGACGGCGCCGGAGACGGCGACCTGCGGCTGGTAGTGCACGACGAGGGTGCCGCGCTCGCGGTCGCCGTCGAGCAGCGCGCGCAGGTCGGCGGCGAGGCCGAGGCGTTCGGGGCGAACGGAGTCGATGGCGTTGTCGAACGCCACCACGCCCCGGTTGGTGCGCTTGGCCGCGTACATCGCGACGTCGGCGCGCTGGAGCAGCACCGGCGCGCTGACGCCGTGCGGCCCGACGAACGACACCCCGATCGACGCGAACGACGACACGGTCACCGGGCCGAGGTCCACGGGCCTGGCGAGCTCGTCCTTGAGCATCGCGGCGCGTTCGAGCAGCGCGCGCGGGTCGTCGCCCGCGAGCACGAGCGCGAACTCGTCGCCGCCGAGCCGGCAGACGGCCGCGCCCGCGGGCGCCGTGCGGTGCAGGCGCGTGCCGACGTGCTGGAGCAGCAGGTCGCCGACGTGGTGGCCGAGCGCGTCGTTGACCTGCTTGAAGTCGTCCAGGTCGAGCAGCACGACGGCGCCTGCGCACGTGCCGTTCTCGGCGGCGGGGGTCACGAGGCGGGCGACCGCCTCGGGCAGCACCGAACGGTTGCGCAGGCCCGTCAGCGCGTCGTGCGACGCGTCGTGGCGGAGGCGGTCGACCAGGCGCGCGTTCGCGAGCTCGGAGCCGCCGTGGGTCGCCATCGTCTCGAGCAGGCGCAGGTCGTCGTCGCTGAACCCGCGAACGCTCGCCGCGGTCCTGTCGCACACGACGAGGACGCCGAGCGCGCCGTGCTCGCCCGGCAGCGGCGCGAGCAGCATCTCCCTGTGCCCGACGCGGCGGAGGTACGACCGCACGCCCTCGTCGCGGGAGCGGTCGCTCAGCATCAACGGCGCGTTCTCGGCGAGCACCCGCGCGAGCGGCCAGTGCTCGTCCAGCGCGGCGGCGCGCGCGACGACGGTGTCGTCGGCGCCGGCGCGCAGCAGGACGGGGCCGACCTGGCCGGGCCAGGTCGTGACGAGCAGCTCGGCGACGTCCGCGGCGAGGCGGTCGGCCGCGAGGCGCAGCAGCGCGGGCACGGCGTCCTGCGAGTCCGGGCGGCGCGCGAGCGAGCGGGTGAACCCGAACAGCGACTCGAGGCCCCGGTGGCGCTCGCGGAGGGTGGCGTACGAGTGGTAGCCGGCGACGAGCACGGCGGCCAGCGCGATGAGCAGCCAGCGCGCCGACGGGCTCGTGTCGACGAGCAGCACGCCGATGACGCCGAGGGTGGAGTTGGCCGCGCCGACGACGGCGCCGAGGACGACCGCCTCGCGCAGCGTGTCGCTGGCGACGTGGCCGTCGTTCAGCGCGATCACGCACGTCACGAGCATCGCGCCAGCGAAGCCGGCGACGAGCACCGCGGCGTACGCCGCCGCCCACGCCCGCGGCTCGCGGAGGATCGCGCCCTGCGAGAGCTCGACGAACACCACCGCCGCGATCGCGGTCTCGAGCGGCCCGAGGATCGCGTTGAAGACCGCGCGGCGGACGCTGTGCCGGTAGCGCCACGCGCAGATCGGGATCCACGTCGCGGCCCGCAGCAACGGCACCCACATCGGCGCGCCGCTGAACAGCGCCAGCACCACCGCGAGGTCGGTCAACGTCACCGAGTGCGCGGAGCGCCGTACCTCGATGTGGATCTGCACGCGGCTCGTGACGAGGAACAGCATCGCCAGCGACCACCACGGCAGCCCGAGGGCACCCGCGATCCCGGAGCCGTCCGCGGCGATCCGCGTGACGACCACGGCGGCCGCGGCCATGACGGCGCACAGCGCGCCGACGCGTACGGCCCCCCGTCGCGGCGACGGCGCCGCGGTGTCGGTCGAGAGGTCGACGGAGGGCGTTGCCCCCTCCGTCACTGCCAGAAGCTGCTCGACCATCCCGCACCCGACCAGCCCGCGCCGGCCCACTGCGTGCCGGCCCACTGCGTGCCGGCCCACTGCGTGCCGGACCAGCCCGCACCGCTCCAGGCGCTGCCGAGCCACTGGGTGCCGTTCCAGCCGTCACCCGACCAGGCGTGGCCCGACCACGACTCGTCGCTCCACGCGTTGCCGGACCAGGCGTTGCCGCCCCACTGCGTGCCCGACCAGGCGTTGCCGGTCCAGTCCTTCTCGCTCCAGGCGTTGCCCGACCAGGCGTTGCCGAGCCAGGAGCCGCCGGACCACGCGTTGCCGGTGCTGGTCGCGCGGGCCCACGCGGCGGAGTCGAAGGCGTTGCCGAAGATGTCCTGCTCGCCGGTCAGCAGCGACGTGGAGTCGCCGACGTGCAGCGAGCCGCGGGAGCCCTCGAGCGAGCCGGTGCCGCTGCCGAGCGTCGCCGACTGCTGCGACTGCCACTGCGTCGGCGGCGCGTTGTTGAACGCCCTGCGGACGCTGATGACGCCGCTGCCGCGCTCGGCGGCGGTCGCGCCGGGGAACGACACGGCCGTGTTCATGAGGTGCTTCTTGACCTGGTCCGGCGTGAGGTACGGGTAGCGCTGGAGCAGCAGCGCGGCGGCGCCGGAGACGACGGCCGCGGCCTGCGACGTGCCGGTGCCGCGGAAGAACCGAGTGCCGACGCGCGCCGAGGGCACGGCCTGGTCGATCGCGCTGTCCGGGTCGCGCAGGCTCAGGACCGACATGCCCGGCGCGACGACGTCGACCGTGCGGCCGGTGGTCGAGCGGCTGGAGAACGCCGGGACCGTGTCGTCGGTGGAGCTGATCGTGCCCTTGCTGTCGTCGGCGCCGACCGCGATGACGAACGGGTCCTGGCCCGGGTTGGTCAGGCGGTTGGCGCTCGCGCCGCCGTTGCCGCCGGAGACGACGACGACGATGCCCCTGCGCCACGCGTTCTCGACCGCGAAGCAGAGCGGGTCGATCGACGACGGCTGCACGGAGTCGGTACCGAACGACAGGTTCAGCACGCGGATGTTGAGGCCGTTGCTGCTCTTGTTCGCGACGACCCAGTCGATGCCGGCGAGGACCTGCGAGACGTCGGTGGCGCCGCTGTGGTCGGCGACCTTGACGCTGACGATGCGCGAGTCGGGAGCGATGCCGTTGAAGTTGCGGGCGTCGCCCTGGAAGTCGGTCGCGGTCTGCGTCTTGTCGCGGCCCGCGATGATGCCGGCCATGTGCGTGCCGTGGCCGAACGTGTCGTAGTGGCGCAGGGTGTCGCTCTGCGACTCGAACGACAGGTCGGGGCCGTTGACGACGTTGCCGCTCGTGAGGCCCTTGACCGGCGCGACGCCGGAGTCGATCAGCGCGACGTCGATGCCCTTGCCGGTGATCCCCACCTCGTACGCGGCCTGCGCGTGGACGACGCGGCTGATCTGGTAGAGCGAGCCGAGGTCGGCCTGCGCGTCGTAGCCGAGGGCAGGGTCCACCCCCATGAGCCGGACCTCGCGGTCGACCGTGACCGAGCGCACGCCGGACTCCCTGCGGAGCTGCGCGACGTAGCCGCTCGGCACGTCGGCGGAGAAGCCGTGCACGAGCGGCAGCGAGCGCAGGTTGCGCGCGCCGTGGCCCTGCAGCTCCTCGCCGACGCGCGCGGCCGCGCGGTCGTCGTACGTCGTCACGATGACGCGCGTGCCGTTGCGGTCGTGCTGCGCCGCGGCGGGCTTGGCACCTGCCAGACCCGCGACCGCGAGCACGACAGCCACCGCGGTGGGCGCGTGCTTGCGCAGTCGAACCATTATTCCTCCCCTGGTACGGCCCCGTTGAAACTCTCCGTGACCCCCGCGTTACTAACGGTAAGGAGAGCATCGCGTTTCGCACCGATCTCTGCTAGGGCCGAGGTACCTCAAATGACTAGGCCGTACGGCGTAGCCAAAGCGGGGGAAACGGACAATCGGGACGGTACGAGCGCCCCGCGCAACGCGAAGGGCCGGGGCGCGCGGCCCCGGCCCTCCGACGTGCGGGTGGTTCAGACGAGACGGACCTGGTCGGCCTGCGGCCCCTTGTTGCCCTGGGTCACCTCGAACTCGACGCGCTGGCCCTCGTCGAGGCTCTTGTAGCCGTCGGCCTGGATCGCCGAGTAGTGGACGAAGACGTCCTGGCCGCCGTCGACGGCGATGAAGCCGTAGCCCTTCTCGGCGTTGAACCACTTGACCGTGCCCTGTGCCACGTTCGTTCTCCTTGCGGAACGGTGCGGGGTCCGCCACCTCGACGTCCCCGGGTCTTGCGTTCCGCCGGGCGAGTGACCTTGGGAACGATCAACCGGAACGGACGATACCCACGGCCGACGACCCCGCCAATACCCCGGAACCGCACTCGCGCAGGGCTTCCGCGCCCCCGTCAGCCGCCCGCGACGGCGGGCACGATCGACACCGACGCGCCCTCGGCGACCTCGGTGTCGAGGCCGGAGAGGAAGCGCACGTCGTCGTCGCCGACGTAGACGTTGACGAAGCGCCGCAGCGCCCCGGACTCGTCGAGCACCCGCTCGCCGAGGCCGGGGTAGGAGGCGTCGAGCTCGGTCAGAACGGCGCTCAGCGGCCCGGGCGCGACGGGCACCTCGGCCGCGCCGCCGGTGAGCGGGCGCAGGGGCGTGGGGATGCGGACGGACGCGCTCATGCGCCGAGACCTGCCTTCCTGAACGCCGCCAGCGACGGCTCGATCGTGACGGTGGGGCCGACGTGCGGCGCCACGGCGTCGAGGGTCTTGAGGCCCTCGCCGGTGTTGAGCAGCACGGTCGTCACGTCGGCGTCGAGGCGGCCTTCGCCGAGCAGCCGTCGCAGCGTCGCGACGGTGACGCCGCCCGCGGTCTCGCCGAAGATCCCCTCGGTCTCGGCGAGCAGCCTGATGCCGGCGACGACCTCGTCGTCGCTCACGTCCGCGACCGCGCCGCCGGTACGGCGGGCGACCTCGAGGGCGTACGGCCCGTCGGCGGGGTTGCCGATCGCGAGCGACTTCGCGATGCCCGTGGCGCGCACGGGCCTGCACGTCTCCCATCCGTTCGCGAACGCGTCGGCCACGGGGTTGCAGCCTGCCGACTGGGCGCCGTAGACGGCGTAGCCGGTGTCGTCGACGAGCCCGTGCGCGACGAGGTCGCGGAACGCCCTGTCCACCTTCGTGAGCAGCGAGCCGCTCGCGACCGGCACCACGACCTGGCGGGGGAGGCGCCACCCGAGCTGCTCGGCGACCTCGTAGCCGAGGGTCTTGGAGCCCTCGGCGTAGTACGGCCGCAGGTTGACGTTGACGAACGCCCACGGCAGGTCGTCGGCGACCTCCGCGCAGAGGCGGTTGACGTCGTCGTACGAGCCGTCGACCGCGACGAGCGTCTGGCCGTAGACGGCGGTCGTGACGATCTTGCCCGCCTCGAGGTCGCTCGGCACGAGCACCACCGCGCGCAGCCCCGCCCTCGCGGCGTGGGCGGCGACGGAGTTGGCGAGGTTGCCCGTCGAGGCGCAGGCGAGCGTCGTGAAGCCGAGCTCGACCGCCTTGCTCGCGGCGACGGAGACGACGCGGTCCTTGAACGAGTGCGTCGGGTTGCCGGAGTCGTCCTTGACCCACAGGTCGCGCATGCCGAGGGCGCGGGCGAGGTTGTCCGCGCGGACGAGGCGGGTGAAGCCGGCGCCGAGGTCGACGCGCGGCGCGCACGGCAGGAACGCCGCGTACCGCCACATCGACGCCGGCCCGCTCTCGATCTCCTCGCGGGTCACCGTGAACGGCGCGTAGGAGACGGCGAGCGGGCCGAAGCAGCGTTCGCACACGTGGGTCGGGCCGGCGGGGTAGTCCGCGCCGCACTCGCGGCAGCGCAACGAGGTCACGCGGGGTGGGTCAAGGGTTGCCGTCATCGGCGGGCCTCTCTCTCATCTTCCCCGCGCTCGCGTCTGCGAGGCGGGACGGAGTTGGCACCTGTCGCGGCGGCGGCGCGGGTCTCGCGCGCTTTCCGCGGTGGTTGCCGGGACGTCACCGGGCCGTATCCCTCGGTCCCTCTGGATGAGTGCGTATGGAGTTGTCGGTGCGAGAGTCTGCCACATGGGTCCCGAGGACTGGCTGGCGCGGCGGACGTTCCACCACAGCGCCTTCGACCCGCGCGACCTCGTCGCGCGCAAGCAGGGCCAGACCGTGAGCGTCGTCCTGCCCGCGCTGGACGAGGCGCGGACCGTGGGCGACGTCGTGCGGTCGTTCGTGCCGCTGGTGGACTCGGGCCTGGTGGACGAGCTGGTCGTGATCGACCCGGGGTCGACGGACGGGACCGACGTCGCGGCTCGCTCGGCGGGGGCGACCGTGGTGTACGAGGCCGACGTGCTGCCCGCGTACGGCCGCGTGCCCGGCAAGGGCGAGGCGATGTGGAAGTCGCTCGCCGCGACGACCGGCGACCTCGTCGCGTGGGTCGACGCCGACCTCGTCGGGCCCGGCCCCGAGTTCGTCTACGGCGTGCTCGGGCCGCTGCTGACCGACCCCGACGTGGCGTACGTGAAGGGGTTCTACGACCGCCCGCTCGCCGAGCGCGACCGGCTGCGGCCCACCGGCGGCGGGCGCGTGACCGAGCTGGTGGCGCGGCCGTTGCTCAGCCTGTTCTGGCCCGAGCTGTCCTACGTCGTGCAGCCGCTCGCCGGCGAGCAGGCGGGGCGGCGCGCGCACCTGGAGGCGGTGCCGTTCGCCGCCCACTACGGCGTCGAGATCGGGCTGCTGCTCGACACGTACGCCGCGCGAGGGCTCGCCGGGCTCGCGCAGGTCGACCTCGACCGGCGCGTCCACCGCAACCAGAGCGTCGAGAAGCTGGGACGGATGGCGTTCGTGATCCAGCACGCGATGCTGCGGCGGCTGGAGGCCGAGGGGCGGGCGTCGTTCGCGGCCGAGCCGGGGCGGGTCCTGCGGCAGTTCCGCAACGTCGGGCGCGACTACCGCGTCCTCGCGCACGACCTCCCGCTGCTCGACCGGCCGCCGTTACGGACGGTCAACCCCCCGATGTGACCATGGCCTCACGCTGCGTGCGGCCCGCATCCTCCATAGCGGACATGTCGTACCAGGGCGGGGGCCCAGCAGATGACCAAGCCGCGCGTGCTCCTCGTCGACGACGACGAGGACGTCAGGCACATGACCCGCGTCAGCCTCGGCTTCGAGGGTTTCGTGGTCGTCGAGGCCGCCGACGGGACCACCGGCATCGCCCTCGCCCGCAGCGACCCGCCGGACGCGATCGTGCTGGACGTGATGATGCCCGGGCGCGACGGGATCGACGTGCTGCGCGAGCTGCGCGCGGACGCCGTGCTCGCCGAGGTGCCGGTCGTGATCCTCACCGCCAAGGCGGGGTCGGAGCAGGAGGGCTGGAACGCGGGGGCGACGGCGTACCTCACGAAGCCGTTCACCGGCACCGCGCTCGCGGGGACGTTGCGCCGGATGCTCGACGGGGCGGACGACATGCGCGACATGGCGCTGGCGCGGATCGACCTCGCGCAGCGCCTCTCCGCCGCCGCCGACTCCCTCACCCCCGACCGGCGCTCGTAGGGGCGGCGCCCGGCCCGCCGCCGTTCCTTGCAGCCCACGCGGCGGCCCGCCCGCCGCCGTTCCTTGCAGCCCACGCGGCGGCCCGCCGCGTGACGATCTTCAATGTTCGGAACCCCGGCCGGTCCGGCCCGACGGACCCTCGTGCGTCAGCGGCGCCTTCGCGCCGCGTCAGGCCCTGTGTCTTGTCACAGGGGCGCCGTAGCGTCGGGCGCATGAGGACCTGGATCCGTTCCCTCCGCCGGAACGCGACGCTGCGCGGTGCCGCGAGCGCGTTCGACCTGAGGGGCAACACCACCCGGCACTACCCGTGGCTGAACCGCCCCGGCGGCGACCTCGCCGCGGTGAGCGCCGACTTCGAGGCCGTGTGCGCCGACTTCAGGGCGGCGCTGGACAAGGTGGCGGGGCGCGCGTGACGGCGGGCGACGTCGCGGAGCGGCGCACGGCCGAACGGCTCCCGCGTGATCGCGCACACCGCGGACGCACGCAGGCCGGTGCCGTACCGGCCGGTCGCTGACGTCGCCTGCGCCGCCTCCCATGAGCACGCCCTCGTCACCGCGGTGCTCTACGAGCTCGCCGAGCAGGGGCGCCATCGCCGCGCGGTCGAGACGGCGGTCGTCGCCGGGAGCGAGCGCCGCGCCGACCGCGGTCAGGTCCTCGCCGCCGCGGTCGTCCTCCTGGGCGTCGTCGTCGGACTCGTCGCGATCCTCGCCGGCGCACCCGTACCGGGAGCAGGGCTCGCGGCGACCGCGCTCGGCAGCGGGGCGCTCGCGTACGGCGTCGGAGGGCGGGCGCCGCGGGGGTGACCCCCCGCGTCCGGGGCGGCGGACCTGGGTAGGGTCGGCGTCGTGCAGGCCGCCGTCGTCGTCGCGTCCAACCGCGGGCCCGTCTCGTTCAAGGTCGCCGACGACGGCTCGCTCACGTCCTCCCGTGGCGGCGGCGGGCTCGTGTCGGCCCTGCGCACGGTCATGCAGAGCGGCGACGCGACGTGGGTGTGCGCCGCGCTCTCCGAGGGCGACCGCGCGGCCGCGTCGGCGTCGCCGAGCGGGCGGCTGCACGAGGCGGGCCACGACACCGGCGGCGCGGCGGTACGGATGCTCGCGCTCGACCCGCACGCGTACGACCGCGCCTACAACGGCATCGCCAACGGCACCCTCTGGTTCACCTCCCACCACCTCTACGACTCCGCGACGCAGCCGTCGTTCGACCGCTCGTGGCGGCGCGAGTGGGCGGCGTACGTCGAGGTCAACACGGCGTTCGCCGACGCGCTCGCCGAGGAGGCCGCCGAGGGCGGCACCGTCGTCGTGCAGGACTACCACCTCTGCCTCGTCCCCCGGCTGCTGCGCGACCGGCGGCCCGACCTGCGGATCGGCTGGTTCGGGCACACGCCGTGGGCGGCGGCGGACGTGTTCCGGATGCTGCCCGACGACGTCGCCGCCGACCTCGTCACCGGCATCCTCGGCGCCGACCACGCGGGCTTCCTGACGCACCGGTGGGCGGACGCGTTCATGGCCTGCGCGGTCGACACGCTCGGCGCCACGGCGCGGCACGGCTCCGTACGCCTCGACGACCACGACTGCGACGTCGGCGTGCACCCGCTCGGCATCGACGGCGACGAGCTGCGCGAGCGCGCGTCGCAGCCCGACGTCGCCGCCCGCCGCGCCGCGCTGGAGCAGTGGGCGAACGGCCGCCAGGTCGTCGTGCGCATCGACCGCACCGAGCTGTCCAAGAACATCGTCCGCGGCCTCAACGCGTTCCGGGAGCTGCTGCGCACGAAGCCGGAGTGGCACGAGCGGGTCGTGCACGTGGCGTTCGCGTACCCGTCGCGCCACGACCTGCCGGAGTACCGCGAGTACACCGCCGCCGTGCAGCGCACCGCGCACGAGATCAACGAGGAGTTCGCCGTCCCCGGCTGGCAGCCGGTGCGACTCGAGGTGTCCGACGACTACCCGCGCTCGCTGGCGGCGCTGTCGATGGCCGACGTCCTCGTCGTGAACCCCGTCCGCGACGGCATGAACCTCGTCGCCAAGGAGGGCCCCGTCCTCTCCCGCGACGGCTGCGCGCTCGTGCTCTCCCGCGAGGCGGGCGCGGTCGCGGAGCTCGGCGAGTGGTCGCTGGTCGTGAACCCGTTCGACGTCTCCGGCACCGCCGCCGCGATCGACGAGGGGCTGCGGATGCCCAGGGACGAACGCCGCCGCCGGTGCGCGGCGCTCGCCGACGCGGCCACCGCGTGCCCGCCGCAGGAGTGGCTCGCCGCGCAGCTCGCGGCGCTGCGATGAGGGGGTGACGGTGGGGGCCGAGCCCGTCCTGATGCGCGCGGCGCTGCACGCGTCGCGGCTCGACGCGCGGCGCGGCATCGTCCGCGTGCACCGCGACGTGCTGTCCCTGCTCGGGCTGCGGCCGTGGGAGCCGTTGGAGATCACGGGCGGGCGGCGTACGGGCGCGCTGGTCGCCCCGGCACCGCTCGGCGCGGACCGCTCGCTGCTCTACATGGACGACCTCGTGCTCCACAACGCCGGCGTCCCGGCCGGCGAGCAGGTGTTCGTCGCGCCGGCGCAGGTCGCGCCGGCCACGTCGATCGTGCTGGCCGGGCTGCCCACCGCGGGCGTGGACCCGGCGACGCTGCGGATGGCGTTGCTCGGCAAGGTCGTCGCGCCGGGCGACGCGGTGAGCCTGCTGCCGCAGGACTTCACGCGCCAGGAGGGCCAGGACGTCGACGTGTCGGCGCTGGCGCGGGCGTGGGGCGAGTCGTGGCAGTCGGTCGTGCTGACGGTCGCGGCGGCGGCGCCCGGCGGGCTCGTGCGCGTCGGCATGCAGACGACCGTCGTCGTCGGCGCGGCCGCGACGGCGTCGAGCAGCACGCCGTTGCCGACGGCCGAGATGGCCGACCTGCCCGCGCTCGACGCGCAGGCCGAGGTGCTGCGCGAGTGGCTGGACATCGGCTTCCACCGCAAGGAGCTGCTCGCGCGGCTCGGCGCGAAGCCGGAGATCGGCGTCCTCGTCTCAGGCCCTCCCGGCTCCGGCAAGGGGCCGCTCGTCGAGGCGGTCGCGGCGGCCGTGGGCGCGAAGCTGTTCCGCCTCTGGGCGCCCGCCATCGCGCGGTCCGACCCCAACGACGCCGCGACGACGTTGCGGCAGACGATGGCCTCGGCGTCGAAGGCCGCGCCCGCGGTCGTCCTCATCGAGGACGTCGAGGCGCTGGCGCCGCGCGAGGAGCCCGGGCCGCTGTTCTCCGTGCTGCTCGAGACGGCCGCCGCCGCCGTGCGCGACACCGGCGTCGCCGTCGTCTGCACGACGTCGCGGCCCGAGGACGTGCACCCGGGGCTGCGCCGGCCCGGCTACCTCGACCAGGAGCTGGTCGTCCCGATGCCGCAACGCTCGGCGCGCCAGCGGATCCTCCAGATGTTCAGCAGGTCGATGCCGCTGGCCGGGGACGTGTCGTTCGAGGACATCGCGGCACGGACGCCGGGCTTCGTCGCGGCGGACCTGCAGGCGCTCTGCCGCGAGGCGTCGCTGCGCGCCGCGCAACGGCTCTGCGACAACCCCGACGAGGCCGCGACCGTCACGCACGACGACTTCGTGGAGGCGCTGGAGGTCGTGCGCCCGAGCGCCGTCGAGCAGTCCACGCTGGAGGTCGCGGACGTCACGCTGGACGACGTCGGCGACATGGTCGAGGTCAAGCGCGTGCTGACCGAGACCGTCGTGTGGCCGCTGACGTACCCGGACACGTTCGCCCGGCTCGGCGTCGAGCCGTCGCGCGGCGTGCTGCTGTACGGGCCGCCGGGGTGCGGCAAGACGTTCCTCGTGAAGGCGCTGGCGCACGAGGCGCAGGCGAACTTCTTCGCCGTACGCGGCGCCGAGCTGCTGTCGAAGTGGGTGGGCGAGTCCGAGCGGGGCGTACGCGAGCTGTTCCGGCGGGCACGGCAGTCGGCGCCCGCGCTGGTGTTCTTCGACGAGATCGACGCGCTCGCGCCGGTGCGCGGCGGCAGCGCCGACAACAGCCCGACCGACCGCGTCGTCGCGCAGCTCCTCACCGAGCTCGACGGGATCGAGGACCTGCGCGAGGTGTTCGTCGTCGCGGCGACCAACAGGCCCGAGCTCATCGACCCCGCGCTGCTGCGCCCCGGCCGGCTCGACAGGCACGTGCACGTCCCGCCGCCCGACGCCGCCGCGCGCGGCGAGATCCTCAAGGCCGTCACGCGCCGGATGCCGCTGGGCGAGGACGTCCCGCTGGCCGAGCTCGGCGAGCGTTGCGAGGGCTACTCGGCGGCGGACCTGGAGGCGCTCGCGCGCGAGGCCGCGATGAACGCC
Source organism: Frankiaceae bacterium (assembly GCA_035940575.1). Taxonomy (GTDB): domain Bacteria; phylum Actinomycetota; class Actinomycetes; order BP-191; family BP-191; genus BP-191. Next base: position 14,314 of record DASZER010000057.1, read on the forward strand.
ATGCGCGAGTCGATGGAGGCGCCGCTCGTCACGGCCGCCCACTTCGCGGTCGCTATGGAGACGGTGCGGCCCTCGCTGGCGTCGTAGCGGCCTCGTCGGCCGCGCGCTCCACGAGCAGGCACGGGTACGGCGTCGTCACGATGCGGCCGACGCGCCGCAGGCCGGGCTGGGCGTCGGTGTAGAGGTCCATCGCGGTGATGTTCTCGCCGAGCAGCCGCGCGGTGATCGCGTCGAGGTCGGCCACGACGTCGACGCGCGTCTCCCGCGCCTTCGGCGCGGCGGGCGCGGCGTGCGGCACGGCGTGCGGCACGCCCGCCGCCATCACCGGGCACCGTACGGTCAGCCTGAGCATCCGCCGGCCGTCGCCGCCGTGGCAGGTGGCGTGCGCGACGTTCTGGTCGAGCAGTATCACGTCGCCCGGCTCGGTCTCGAGCACCGTCGCGGGCACCTCGTCCGCCTCGATCCCCCACTCCTCGCGCGTCAGCCAGTCGCGGTCGAACGCCGCCATCGTGTGGCTGCCCGGGACCACGCGCAGCGCGCCGCCGTCGGCACCGGCGGGCTCGAGGTACGCGATCACGGCCACGTAGCGGTGGACGACGTGCGGGCCGTCGCGGTGCCACGGCGTGTCGGCGTAGAACCGCGACGCGTCCGCGGCCACGACCTGCCACTCCCCGCCGGTCACCTCGTCCAGCGCGGCGGCGACGCCGCCTTCGAGCATCGCCTCGGCCACCGGGCCCGCCGGGTCGAGCACCGACAGCACGCGCGGCTCGTCGCGCGCCCGCGGGTCCACGGTGGCCTCGAACGCCTCCGACAGCGCCGCCACCCGGTCCGCGAGCAGCCCGCGCTCGACGGTGAAGCCGAACGTGTCGAAGAACCGCGACCGCGGCGACGTCACGTCATCCTCCGGCGACGCGCGCGGTCAGCGTCGACCGTCCGAGGCCGCCGTAGCGGTACGACACGGCGAGGCTCGCCCCCGGGGCGACGGCCTCGGGCAGCAGCCAGATCGGCGTGAACCAGTGCGCGTCCGCTCCCGCCGAGCCCGGCGCGGCGCTGAAGACGGAGTCGCCGAGGTCGACCTCGAACGTCCCGAGGAGACCGTTGCACGCGCCGTCGCCCTCGACCGTCAGCGTGGCCTCGCCCGCGGCGTCGGCGTCGTCGGCCGAGCCGAGCGGCACGTCGTAGAGGAGCGCGGGCTCGCCGAGGACCGGCCACCCCGCCGCCTCGGCGGGGTTGACGAACACGGGGGTCTCCGAGCGCCGCCCGACCTCCGCCATCGGCGAGAAGTCGACGCCGTACCAGTCCCGCCACCGGTCGACGTGGTCGCCGGAGACGACGTACCTGTCGATCTGCGCCCTCGGCACGGCGACGGGCCGCACCGAGAACCGCACGCGCGACGGGAGCAGGCGGGCGTCGGGCTTCAGCAACCGCGCGCGGGCGTCGCGCGTCACCTCCAGGATGCGCATGTCGAGCGGCTCGTTGCCGACGATGTCGGTGACGAGCACGTCGGCCCGCTCCGGCAGCGTCGTCTCGTGCACCCATCCCTCGACGACGGTGACGCGGTCGGCGACGCCGTTCGCCGCGGCCACGTCGCGAGCGGTCTTCGCCATGTGCGACGGCTCGACCGCGTAGACGTGACGTGCCCCTGCCTGCGCGGCGGCCACGGCCATGACGCCGCACCCCGTCCCGAGGTCGAGCACGACGTCCCCGGGCCTCACGGCCGCGCGGACGGCGTCGGTGAACGCCGTCTTGCGCGCGCGGTCGGCGAGGATCGCGATGTGCACGGCCGGCGTGTCGTAGCCGCCCACGGGGAACGGCCGCGTCGCCGAGACGCCGGGTCCCGCCGGGTCGGTCAGCAGCCCCGCCCGCCACATCGACACCAGCGTGTCGAGCAGCTCGGAGTACGCCGCGTCGCCGGTGAGCCTCGGGCGCAGCAGGCCGACGGCGTCGCCGACGCGCAACGGCCGGTGGAACACGTCGAGCACCGACAGCGCGGCCGGCCCGAACGAGTGCTGCCGCCCGGCGAAGCGCACGCGCACCGCGTTCGCGGTGTCGACGTGCACCTCGAGGTCGCTCACGCGTTGCAGCTCGGTCTCCGGCCCCAGGGTCGTCGTCACGCGGTCTCCTCCCCTGCCCGCGTCGCGCGGGCGGCACGGTCGTGGCGCAGGTGGCGCGCCACGACGTCGAACAGCTCCTCGACCGGCGGCATCGAGCCGAGCTCCATCGTCGCGGTCGAGAGACGGAAGCCGAGCGCGGGCGGCACGACGTGGTGCCCGTCCTCCTCGACCTGGCGCACGTTGCGGCGCAGCGCGGGGTTCGCCCACATCGTGGCGTTCATGCTCGCGGCGAACACGACGGGGATCGGCGAGGCGAGTACCGCCGTCGAGAGCAGGTCGTCGGCGATGCCGTGCGCGGCCTTCGCGATGACGTTGGCGGTCGCGGGCACCACGACGAACGCGTCCGCCCACTCCGTCAGCGTGACGTGCGGCACGTCGGCGGTCGGGGGCGGCGAGCCGACGAGCACCGGGTTGCCCGACGCGATCTCGAGGCCAGCGGGCGCGACGAACGACGCGGCGCTCTCGGTCATCACGACGCGGACCTGCTCGACCCGCGCCACGGCGCGCAGCCACGCGACGATCGAGGGCACGGACAGCGCGCCGCTCGACCCGCTCACCCCGAGCAGGACGCGGCGCGCGGGCAGGTCGGTCACGGGGCGCTCCCGATCGCGTGCAGCTCGTCCAGCAACGGCGCCGCCCCGGCCAGCAGCAATGACGCGTGCGACGCGGCAGCGCTCTCGTCGCGCCAGGAGAGCCTGAGCAGGTGGTCGACCAGGCGCAGCGCGGTGTGCGCGACGAGCAGGTCGGGATCGACAGGGACGGCGTACGCCGCCAGCAACGCCCGCGCGCCGACGCTCCAGCGCGACGCCCCGCCGACGGCCGCGTGCTCGACGAGCTCGCCGAGCAGGTACCCGAGGTCGTGCTCGCGCGGCCCGCGCCACACGTCCGCTCCCGCGAGGACGGCGACGACGCCGCCGCCGGCGACGAGCAGGCTGCCGACCGACCACCTGCCGTGGCACGCGACGCGTCCGCCCGCCGCCAGCGCCGCTCCGGCCGCGCGCGCGACCGGCGAGCCCGGCGGCAGCCACGCGGTGCCGCGCGCGGCCACGGCGAGGTCGGCGTGCATCACGCTCGTCTCCGGCGCGGGCACGTCCAGCGCGTGCCACTCCGCGAGCATCCGGCCGACCGTCGCGAACGCCGCCGCGTCGCCCCCGCCGAGCAGCGACACCGCGAGCGCGGACGGCGGGACGGGAGCGTGCACCAGCGCCACGCCGTCGTACGCCACGACCGGCGCCACCCACCCGGGTGCCCTGTGCCGCAGCGCCTCCGACGCCGCCGCGACGTCCGTCGCGAACGACGCGCGGCGGCCGTACGGCCCGTCCTGCGCCGGGCGCTCGACCCACACGTGGCGCCCGTCGCCGAGCGCGTAGCACGCGCGCGAGGTCACGGGGCCGCTCGCCGACACGACCACCCGGTCCACCGTCGCGGCCGTCATGCCGCCTCCCAGCGCGGCAGCGCGGGCATCCCCGACACGCCGGCGTACGGGTGGAGCGGGTCGAGGCCCGCGTCGGCGAACTCGCCCGCGATGGCGTCGTCGACGGCACGCGACCCCGCGTGCCACGCCGCGAGGATGCCGCCCGCGACGAGGAGGCTGCGGTGCTGGCCGAAGCTGACGAGCCCGTTGCCGCCGGGGTCGACCGCGACGCCGACCCCCGGCCGCCACCGGTACGTGAACGCCGGGACGGGGCCGCGCAGCCACGGCGCGAGCCGCTCGACCGCGCCCGCGACGGCGGGCGCCGCGCCCTCCAGCGCGGCCGTGGCGACGTAGAGGACGGCGGTGTCCCTGCGGCGGTAGGCGCCGGGGTGGTTCGCGACCTTGAGGACGTACGGCACGCCGTCGAGCGCCCGCGCGAGCGACCGGACGAGCCGTGCGGCGCCGTCGGCGGCGACGTTGACGTAGACCCGCGCGAGCTCGCCGTCCGGGGGGCCCGAGCGGCCGACGACCGTGAAGAACCCGGGGCTCGCGTACGGGCGCGCGCTCGGCGCCAGCACCGTCACGGCGTCGCCCTCCATCGCGTCCGGCGGCACGACGTCGGCCCGCGGCGCCACCGCGGTGAGCCCGTCGCGGCGGACGAGCACGTCGTCGCCCGACTCGCCCGCGACGACCCATCCCGGGTCGGCCGAACGCCACCCGCGCGTCGCGGCGCGCAGCGCGCGGCCGAGGCGCGGGTCCTCGTGCTCCTCGACCGACGCCGCGTGCGTCGCGCGGCGCAGGCCGAGGTAGATGCGCGTGTAGACGATGTCACCGAGCCCGCGGCGCTCGCCGGGCGGGTCGGAGACCGGCAGCGCGTACGTGTCCCCGCCGACGGCGACCTCGCCCGGCGTGACGACCCGCACCCGCCGCGCGGCGGCGGCGAGCGCCGGGTGGACGGCGGTCACGGCGCGCCCAGCAGGCCGGCGCCCGCACGCGGGTCGCGCAGCATCGACTTCGCGAGCTCGACGCCGAGCCAGGTGCCGGCGGCGAGCCGCCCGCGCGCCCACAGCGACGCGAAGCCACGGTCGAGGAGGAACACGGCGGCGTAGCCGGCCGCGCGGCACGCGTCGTCGGGCGTCACCCGCCCGTACCCGCTCCACAGCGCCGCCGCCGACGCGCGCACCGCGTCGAACGGCGGGTCGGTCGTCGCAAGCCACGTCGACAACGTCTCGCCCTCGCGCGGCACGACGCGGCTCAGCCACGCGTGCACGTAGTGGCCGAGCACCGTTCCCACGTCCCACATCGGGTCGCCCAGGCCGGCCAGCTCCCAGTCCACCAGGACGGCCGACCCGTCGTCGCCGAGCAGGACGTTGTCGCACTTGAGGTCGCCGTGGACGAACGCCGTCGTCCGCCACCCCGCGCACAGCGCGCGCAGCTCGGCGGTCACCTCCTGGCCGTGCGCGTAGAACCTCGCGTAGTCGCGGCCCGGGGCGTCGGCGAGGACGTCGAACGTCGGCGGCTCGAACACGTGGATCGAGGGCGGGCGCGCGAGCGGCGCGCGGCGCGACCGTACGGTCCCGGCGGCGTGCAGCTCGGCGAGGTCGGCGCCGAGGCGCGCGCTCACGTGGCGCGCGGCCGCGCCGCCGGCCAGGACGTCGGCGAACGGGCGCGCGCGGCACCGTTCCCACACGGCGACGCGGCGGCTGCCGTCCACGCCGACGACGCGCGGCGCGCGGCGCGCGAGCGCGCTCGCCGACTCCTCGTGCGCCCGCATCGTCCGAGCCCAGGCCGCGGCGGAGCGCGACCCCGGACGCCTGCCGTCGTCGCGCTTCACCACGAGCTCGGTGCCGTCGTCGAGGACGGCGCCGACGACGCGGTCGTGCGTCGCGAGGCGCTCGGTCGCGACCACGCGCCGCCGGCCAAGTGCCCCGGCGGCGCGCAGCGCGACCTCGGCGTCGCGACGCGACACTCCAGCCAAGTCCGTCAGCAGTGGACCGCGACGGTGACGACCACCGAGGTGATGCTGCCCGGCTGGTCCTGCGTCGGCTCCACGCCCGCGGTGTCGCGCAGGTAGCTCTCGAGCTCGGCACGCTTCGACGGGTCGCCGAACATCGAGTCGATGCCCTGCGACGTCGCGCCCGACATCGCGGTGTGCCACGCCGTCGCCTCGTCGGGCGAGAGCGACGACTCGAAGTCGCGGATCTTGCCGGCCAGCGACTGGACGTCGTCGTCACCCACCCCGGTCTGCGCGAGGGCGCTCTTGATGTCGTCCATGTGGATCCCTTCTTCCGGTACGGCGGGCCGGTGCCGGCCGTAGGCTCAGGTGGAGACGAGGTACGAGACGGGCGCGTGCTCGGCGCGCGGCCGCGCCACCGCCGTCCCCTCCCGCACCGGCAGGCTGACGACCTGCTCGTCGACGCGCAGCACCAGGCGGCGCGCCTCCCACGCCTCGACCAGCGCGGCGACGCCGCCCTCGGCCGCGACCGTCGCGGCGTCGTCGGGGAACGCGCCCTCGAACGTCCGCTCCAGCGAGCGCAGCGGCGTCCGCGCGTCGAGCAGGCCGAACAGCCGCGCCTCGTGCGGCGCGAGGCGGTACGTCACGGCGTCGCCGTACCGCGTGTTCACGACGTCCAGCGACCCGTCGGGCAGCGACCGCTCGACCAGCGCCGCGCCCCTGGCGGACGCCGCCTTCCACTCCGCCACGGCCTCCTGGAGCACCTGGCCGTACGCGCCCGGGGCCTCCGCCCTCCCCTCGACGTCGTACTCGAACTCGTACGCCAGGTCCGCGAGGTCGGCGTCGGCGACGGGGAAGATCCGCCGCGCCTCGTCGCGCGGCCCGCGGTTGGTGAGACCGAACGCCGCGGGGTCGTCGAAGTACGGGCTGAAACGGTGCAGCGCGAACTCGTTACGCCCGTTCGGCGGCTCGAGGTGGAACAGCGAGCGCATTCGGTCGGCCATCAACGGATATGCGGCCGGATCCTCGCCCGGGCTGCCCAGGATGACGTTCCACGTCACGCGAATGCCGAGCTCGCGGCACCATTTCAGCAGTGCGACGTTGTGCAACGGGTGCGTGCCCTTGCGCATCAGCTTGAGCACCTCGGTGTCGAGGCTCTCGATGCCCGGCTGCACCCACGTGACGCCGGCGCGGGCGAGCTGCTCCACGAACTCCCGCGACACGCTCGCCTTGATCTCGTAGAACAGCGACCACTCGTGCCCGCGCCGCTCGATCTCCTTCAGCAGCGTGTCCGGGTAGTCGCGCGGCATGATCAGGTCGACGGCGAAGAACCTCGTGACGCCGTACCGCCGCTCGTGGTGCTCGAGCTCGGCGAGCGTCGCGTCCCACGGCCGCTGCCGGAACTGCATGATCTCGTGGAGCCCGCAGAACGTGCACTGCTTCCGCTCGCCCCACCAGCAGCCGCGGCTGCTCTCGAAGGGGATCCACGGGGTGACGCGGTCGCCGAGGTCGAGCCGCGCGACGCGCTCGAAGTAGGCGTCGTGGTCGAGGGGCGGGCGCGTCGTGTCGAGCGAGAGCAGGTCGCCCTTGCCGTTCGCGTGGACGACGCCGTCTGCGTCGCGCCAGACGACGCCGGACGTGCCCGCGGGCGGCACGCCGGCCCGCAGGCACCGTACGAGCGGGCCGATCACGGCCTCGCCCTCGGTCGTCACGACCGCGTCGACGTACGGGCAGATGCGCATCAACGCCGCGCCCGCGGGCCCGGCGCACGCCGTCCCGCCGAAGACGACGCGGACGTCGGGGTAGGCGCGCTTGATGTGCCGCGCCATCGCCATCGACGGGCCGATCTGGCTGATCGTCAGCGAGAACCCGATGACGTCGTAGCGCGACCAGTCGTACCTCGCGACCATCGCGTCGAGGAACGCGCCCGTGGTCCGGGCGAGCGCGCCGACGACCTCGTCCTCGGCGGCGGCGTTGCGCAGGCCGATCGGCGGCCGCACCTCGTGGAACGACTCGAGCCAGTCGCCGGTCTCCGGCCCGAAGTACTGGCGCGCGAACAGCCACTCCTCGACCGCGCCCGAGCCGTTGGAGACGACGTCGTAGAGGTCGACGGATATCCAGGCCGCGTAGTCGAGGTAGAGCTCGTGGACCTCCGACGCGATCCCGTCGCGGGCCAGCGCGCCCGCGATCGTCGCGAGCTGGATCGACGGGAGGTGGGGCGACATCCACGGCATGCTGACGAGCCCCACGACACGCGGGTCGGGCGTTTCGGCGCGTTGTTCGTCGTCACCCGGAAAACGCACGACCTGACCCCCGTTCCCCCGAGGAGTGACGCCCGGGCACGGGTGTCGCGCGCTACTGTGTACCGCTTTGTCCGAACTCGCAAGACTTCAGGGGGAAATTCAGAGATGACATTCTTCACGCTGAGCCACCAGGCACGTACGCCGACCGATCTCGACCCCCTCGTCGCGGCGGCCGAGGCCGCGGGGGCCACCGTCGTCGCCGACCACACGTCGAGCACCCGCCGCATCGTGCGGCTCGAGGGCGCCGACGACCTGGCCGAGCGGCTCGCCGCGCCTCCCGGCGTCATCCTCGAGCGCGACGAGCCGCGCGGGCCGATGCAGGCGCACCCGGTCGGCTTCCGCGGCGCGAGCCCCGCGACGCTCTCCGCGCCGCCCGCGGGCGACGCGCCGGAGACGTTCGTCCTGCACGTCACCGGGGCGGGCAGGCCGCTGGCCTCGACCGGCGTGCTGCTCTACCTCCAGGGCGCCGGCGGCGACCAGAAGATGCTCCCCGCGGAGACGGACGCGTCGGGCACCGCGACGTTCTCGTTCGACCCGTCGGTGTACGACGTCGCCGGCGCCATGGCCGTGCCGACCGACGACTACTGGACGCTGCACGTCCCGCACCCCGCGAACCGCGACACGATCGACTGCCCCGCGCTGCCCGAGACGTCGCGGCTGATGTGGTGGCACGAGGCGGTCGGGATCACGACCTGGGACGAGTCGCTCGGCGCGGGCATCAGCGTCGGCGTCGTCGACACCGGCGTCAGCCCCAACGCCTGGCTCGCGCACGTCGTGGACGGCGGCTCGATCGTCGCGGGCGTCCACTCCGCGGACGGCACCGACGTCAACGGCCACGGCACGCACGTCTGCGGCGTCGTCGCCGCGCGACCCACGGGTCCCGGCACCGGCGGCATCGCGCCCGGCGCGTCGGTGACCTCGATCCGCGTCTACCCGCCGCCTGGCCTCGCGACAAGCCCCGCCGACGTCGCGAGCGCCATCGACGCGCTCGCCGAGGCGGGCACCGACCTCGTCAACCTCAGCCTGTACTCCGCGACGCAGTCGTCACTCGAGACCGACGCGATCGCCAACGCCTGGGCGGCCGGCACGGTCTGCCTCGCGGCGGCCGGCAACGTCAGCGGGCCCGTGCTCTGGCCGGCCGCGACGCCCGAGGCGTGCGCGGTCGCCGCGCTCGGCCGCGCGGGCTGGGGACCGCCGCACGCCGACGTGGACGACTACGTCCCCACTGACCCGGCGTGGTTCGGCAGGGACGACCTGTACCTCGCGAACTTCAGCGCGCACGGCGACGGGCTCGCCTGCGCGATGCCCGGCGTCGGCATCGTGTCCACGGCCCCCGCGACGGCGACGACGACGGCGTCGTCGGAGCAGTCGGGGACGTCGTGCGCGACGCCGGTCGCCGTCGGCGTCCTCGCCGCCGCGCTGTCGAAGGACGCGACGTACCTCGCCCTGCCGCGCGGGCCCGAGCGCAGCGCGCGCGCCAAGGAGGTCCTGGCGTCCTGCTGCGAGGCGATCGGCATCCCGCCCGCGCTGGTCGGCCCCGGCCTCGCGGTCGTGCCCGCCGGGTGACCTACGCCTTCGTGGCGCGCAGGCAGAGCTTGGTGTCCGTGTACGACACGTCGTCGATCAGGTACGCCGCGCGCGCCGGCCGAGCTCGGGGAGCGTTGCGAGGGCTCTCGGCGGCCGACCTGGAGGCGCTCGCGCGCGAGGCCGCGATGAACACCTGGCGCGAGTCGATGGAGGCGCCGCTCGTCACGGCGGGGAGCGCCCGGCATGCCGAATCGCTCCCCACCGGTGACCTGGGGCTAGGCGCCTTCGACGGACGAGGCGCAGCCGTAGGACTTGCCCGCGATGATCACCGCGACGCAGATGCCCGACGAGTCGCTGTCGACGCGCACCCCCGAGAACGTGTCGCGCCCGGGGTACGGGTGACACACGGCGAGCATGCCGTTGCCCGTCGTCGGGGGGTCGTACTGGTCGATGCCGCCGATGCCGATGATGTCGACGTCGTGTTCCTGGTTGGTGCAGGCGTTCGCCGTGGCGCCGGCGGAGGTCGTCGCCAGGAACGGGGTGGCGACGAGGGCGCTCGCGACGAGGGCACGAGCGATGAGGCTGCGCATGGGTCTCTCCTTGGAGGGGATGTGGTGCTGACACTGGTGATTCGCCGGGAGGAGCCGCGTCCTTCGGAACGAACTGTGCGAACGACGCACGAGACCGGGGGACGGCATGGAGCGGGGGTACGGGGCCGTGCCGTGCGACGCGCCCCGTCGCTGGACGCTCGCGGCGGCGCACAGGGAACGGCTGCTGGGCATCGCGCGCACCCGCGTCGCCGTCGCCGCCGACGCGGAGGACGTCGTCTCGGAGGCGATGCTGCTCTGCGTCCTCTACGTCGGGCTCGACGAGGCGCGCATCGCGTCGCTGCTGACGACGCTGACGTTGCGGCTGTGCGTCAACCAGCACCGCCTCAGGGCCAGGGAGCTCCGCGCGGGCACCGCCGTGCTCACGCGCGAGATCGCCGACGTCGGGCCTGAGGATGCGGTGTGCGACCGCGCGGAGGCGGAGTGGGTGGCGTCGCTGGCGCAGACGCTGCCCCACCGGCAGCGGGAGGCGCTGCGGCTCAAGGCCTCCGGCCTCGACGTGACCGACGCGGCGCTGACGATGGACCTCTCGTACAAGGCCGTCGAGTCGGCGCTGAGCCGCGGACGCTCGTCACTGCGCGGCCGGATGGCCGCGGAGTCGTGACGTCACGACTTCGTGGCGCGCAGGCAGAGCTTGGTGTCGGTGTACGACACGTCGTCGATCAGGTACGCCGCGCGCGCCGCGTCGGGTGCCTCGCGGAAGCGACGGCGTACGTCCTCCGCGGCGTCGCCGACGCAGCCGGAGCGGGCGAGCCACGGCTCGAGCTCGTGCCGCTTGCGGTACGCCTGCGTCTCCTCGACGCGCAGCCGCGCGCCCGAGACGACCGCGCGCCAGCGGCTCGGCGGCCAGGACCGCTGGTGCGAGGGGTCGCGGCGGCGTTCGACGTCGTCCAGCCAGCGCGCGAGGTCGTCGTCCTCGGGCACGGTCGTGTCCACGAGCAGGAACATGCCGCCCGGGATCAGCACCCGCGCGACCTCGTCGACGAACGCCGCGACGTCGGCGAAGTGGTGCGGCGCGATCCGGCACGCGGCGACGTTGACGCTCTCTGTCCGCACCGGCAGCCGCTCGGCCGCGCCGATGGCCCAGGCGACGCGGGCGGACTCGGTGGCGCCGCGCGCGGCGGCCACGGACTCCGGCGTCAGGTCCGTGGCGAGGACGCGGTGGCCGGCGGCGGCGAGGGCGCGGGTCGAGAAGCCGCCGCCGCACGCCACGTCGAGCGCGACCCCCGGCGCGACGGACGCGGCGCGGGAGGAGAGCCACGCGAGGTCGTCGCCGCCCGCGTGGCTGGGGCTGACGGCGTAGTTGGCGGCGACGGCGCCGTACTGCTCGCGGTTGAGGCGGTGGGCGTCGCTCATCGCGCGCGCGCCGCCGCCGCGAGCCCCGCGAGCAGGGCGACGCACGCCCCGGTGTCGGGAACGACGACGTCCGCGAGGTCGCGTACGGCCGCCGCCTCGGGGTTGTCGACGAACACGCCGACGCCGTACCCGCCGCCCTGCCGGAACTCGTGCACCGCCTCGTACGCCGGCAGGTCCACGAGGTCGTCCCCGGCGAACAGGAGCGACGTCGCGCCCCCGGTGAGCGAACGGATCGCGTCGCGCTTGGTGCGGGCGCCGGGCGCGCGCAGCTCGACGACGTAGCGGCCGTGGTTGACGGCGAGGCCGGTCTCGCGCGCGATGCGCTCCACGACGGGCACGGCCTCGGCGAGCGCGGCGTCGGGGTCGGCGGCGGCGCGGGTGTGGACGGCGACGGAGATGCCCTTCTCCTCCAGCGACGACTCCGCGAACGCCTCCCGCAGCGCCCTGCGCGCCGCGGCCAGGCCCGGGTGCTCAGGCGGGCGGGTGAGGCCGTCGGCGGCGGTCCAGCGCTCCTCGCCGTAGTGGCCGAGGACGACGAGGCGGTCCACGGTCGCCGCGCCCGCGAGGGAGACGACGACGGCGGCAGGGCGGCCCGTGACGATGGCGACGGTGCCGAACGCCGTCGCGCACGCGTGCAGCGCGGCCAGCGCGCCGGGCGCCGGCACGGCGTCCTCGGGGCGGGTCGTGATCGGGGCGAGCGTGCCGTCGTAGTCCAGCGCGACGACGGCCCTGCCGGGGTCGACGACGAGGGCTTCGAGCGCTTCGGCCCCCTCGGGCGTACGCGACTGCGGCAGCACGGTCAGGCAGCGTAGTCGCGGGTCACGACGACGGTGAGCGTGCCGCCGCCGGGCAGCCCCGGCGGGCGCGGGAGCGCCTCCCGGATGCGCGGGAACTGCCGCCGCAGCGCCGCCGCCGCGCTCTCCTGGCCCGCGTCGTAGTAGACGGTCGTGCGGGGCGTGCGGCCGCGCAGGTTGCCCGTCGAGGCGACCCGCCAGCCGCCCGCCGCGAAGTCGCGGGCGGCGCGGGCGGCGAGCCCGTCGATCCGGGAGTTGTTGAGGACGGTCAGCGCGGGGCGGGTCGCGGGCGTGGGCGTCGCGGTCGTCGCGGCGCTCGCCGGAGGCGAGGCGGTCGCGGGCGGGGTCGCGGGCGTCGTCGCGGGCGTCGTCGCGGGCGTGGGCCCGGGTGTGGAGCCTGGCGGCGGGGTGGTGGCGGTGCCGGGGAGGGCGGCGGGCGCCTTGACGACGGGACCGTCGCGGCGTTCGGGCGGGGTGACCACCGCCTGCAACGCCGCGATGCCGCCGGCGACGAGGGCGACGGCCAGGGTGCCGCCGAGGGCGTTGCGGGACAGCGCCGCCAGATCCGGCCGCCGTACGCGGCGCCCGGTCGTCACGGGAGCGTCAGGCGTCGATGCCCAGGCGGCGGGCCTGGCGCGTGCGCTGGCGGGTGGCGCGCAGGCGGCGCAGCCGCTTGACCAGCATCGGGTCGTGCACGAGCGCCTCGGGGCGGTCGATGAGGGCGTTGAGGACCTGGTAGTAGCGCGTGGCCGACATGTCGAACAGGTCGCGGATCGCCTGCTCCTTGGCGCCCGCGTACTTCCACCACTGACGCTCGAACGCGAGGATCTTGCGGTCGCGCTCGGTCAGCTCGCCGACGTCGTAGCCGGGGAGGGCGGGTGCAGCGTCCACGCTGGTCTCCTGTCGGGACGGCCCGAATGACATCGGTGTCATTCTGGCATGCGGTCGGTCCCGACGCTAGCGAACGCGTGTGACAAAAACCGGCTCCCGCCCTCCCGGGACGGCTACCGTGCGGCGGGTGAGGTTCGGGAGGAGGCGGCGCGAGCCGGCCGCCGAGGCGCTGCGCCCGCTGCTCTACGGAGACGTCCCCATGGCCGACTGGCCGCCCGGCGGGACCGCCGCGGACGCCGAGCCGTGGGGGGCGTTCGTGCGGGCCCGGGAGGCGTACGCCGCGGGCCGGCGCGACGAGGCCGTGCGCGACTGGCTCGGCATCGCCCGCACGCCCGGCGCCGAGTCGCGCTGCGTGCTCCAGGCGTGGACGTTCCTGCGCGCCGCCGGGGTGGACCCGGCGCCCGACGAGGCCACGGTGGTGCACGGCGTCGTGCTCGAGGTGCCGGTGGACGGGGGCAACGACGTGCTGGCGGCGTACCGCGACGGCAGCGCCCGCTACCTCAACCACTCGGGCCGCGCGGCGGTCGTGGAGGAGCAGTGGCAGGAGACGTTCGAGGTCGTCTGGGCGGCCGCGCCGCTGGGCGAGCGGATCGGCCTGTGGGACGCGCCCGAGCTGCCGCCGCTCGGCGAGGGCGAGGCGCGGATGCTGCTGCTGACGCCGGGCGGCTTCCGGTTCGGGCAGGGGCTGCGGGACCCGCTGTTCGCCGACCCGACGGCGGCGCCGGTCGTGACGGCGGCGCTGCGGCTGCTCGGCCGCATCGCCCACGCCTGACCTACGGGTAGAGGCCGCGGGTGCGGTGCGCCTCGGCGACGCGGCCGACGCCGATCATCTGCGCCGCCGTACGCAGCGACACCCCGCGCTCGGACGCGAGGCCCGAGACGTCGGTGTACGCGCGGTCCATGAGCGCCTTGAGGCGGTCGTTGACCTCGTCCTCGGTCCAGAAGTACGCCTGGAGGTCCTGGACCCACTCGAAGTACGACACCGCGACGCCGCCGGAGTTGGCGAGGATGTCGGGGACGACGGTGACGCCCTTCTTCTCCAGGATCTCGTCGGCGGCGGGCGTCGTGGGGCCGTTGGCGCCCTCGACCACGAAGCGCGCGCGGACCCGGTCGGCGTTCTCCTCGGTGATCACGCCCTCCAGCGCGGCGGGCACGAGGACGTCGACGTCGAGCTCGACCAGCTCCTCGTTCGTGATCGTGTCGGTGCCGGGGTAGCCGACGACGCTGTCCGCGCCGGCGCGCAGGTGGCGCATGAGCGCGGGCGGGTTGAGGCCGCGCGGGTTGTAGATGCCGCCCTTGACGTCGGAGACCGCGACGACGGAGCAGCCGGCGTCGTGGAGGTACTGCGCGGCGAGGCCGCCGACCTTGCCGAAGCCCTGGATCGCCACGGTCCTGCCGCGGTGGTCGATGCCGGCCTCGCGCAGCGCGGAGAACGTCGAGTACATGACGCCCCGCGACGTGGCGCCGCCGCGGCCCTCGGAGCCGCCGATCGCGACCGGCTTGCCGGTGACGACGCCGGGCACGGAGTAGCCGGTCTGGACGGAGAACGTGTCCATCATCCAGGCCATCGTCTGCTCGTCGGTGCCGACGTCGGGGGCCGGGATGTCCCGCTCGGGGCCGATGATCGGGATGATCTCGGAGGCGTAGCGGCGGGTGACGCGCTCGATCTCGTTGCGCGAGAGCAGTCGCGGGTCCACGGCGACGCCGCCCTTGGCGCCGCCGTACGGGATGCCGATGAGCGCGCACTTCCACGTCATCCACATCGCGAGCGCCTTGACCTCGTCGAGGTCGGTGCTCGGGTGGTAGCGGACGCCGCCCTTGGCGGGCCCGCGGGCGAGGTTGTGCTGCACGCGGTAGCCGGTGAGCACCTCGACGTGGCCGTCGTCGTAGCGCAACGGCACCGACACCGTCAGCGCGCGCCGCGGCATCGCCAGCAGCTCGTGCAACCCGTCGTCGAGGCCCAGCTCCCGCACCGCGGTGGCGAGCTGGATCTGTGCCGACTCCCACGCGGTCTGACCACCGCCGCTAACCACGCCGCCCACTCCTCCTCCGCGAACGGCGCCGTTGCCGCGCGGACGCATGCCAGGGTACCGGCGCGCTCGCGCCCATGGGTGAGACTCGCGTCCCTTCGGGGTAATGGGGCTGCCGTGGACGACCCCGAACTCGACGCCGGCCGGGCCAACCTGCTCGGCCTCCTCAGGACCGAGGAGTCCTGGACGGACACCCTGCGGCGGGTGGCCGCGCTCGCCTGCGCCACGATCCCCGGCTGCGACGCGGGGAGCGTGACGCTGTGGCGCGAGGGCCACCCGTACACCGTCGTGAGCACCGACGACCTCGCACAGACGATCGACGACGCGCAGTACGACGTCATGGAGGGCCCCTGCCTCGACGCCAGCCGCTACGGCGAGGCGTACGTCATCGCGGACATGGCCGACGAGCCGCGCTGGCCGACGTTCGCCGGCGTCGCGGCGCAGCGCGGGGCACGATCCTCGCTCTCGCTGCCGCTCGTCGTCGCGAACGAGCCCATCGGCGCACTGAACCTCTACGCCACGAAGCCGCGCGGGTTCGAGGGCGCGGAGCCGGCGGGGCGGGCGTTCGCGAAGCAGGCGAGCGTGGCGATCGCGAACGCGCGGGTCTACCAGGCGAGCCGCCAGCTCGCGGAGTCGCTGGACGCCGCGCTGAGGTCCAGCGCGGAGAGCGAGCAGGCGAAGGGCCGCGCGCTCGCGGAGCGGGCTTTTCGCCGGAACGCTCCAGCCGAAGGCTCCGAGCCACCGACACTGGAGGGGTGACCCGGCTCCCCGCGGCCCTGCTCGCCGCCGTCCTGCTCCCCGTCGCCGCCGCCACGCCCGCGCGGGCGGCGGACGGCCCCGCGCTCGCGGTCGACGCGAGCCTCGACCGCTGGGCGATCAGCCCGGACGTCTACGGGATCAACTTCGCGGACCCCGCGTTGCAGAGCGAGCTCGGCCTGTCGCTGTCGCGCTGGGGCGGCAACTCCACGAGCCGGTACAACTGGAAGAACAACACCACCAACCTCGGCGCCGACTGGTACTTCGAGAACTACGTGAAGCCCGCCGGCGAGTCGCTCGACGCCACGGTCGGCGGCAACAAGACGCGCGGCACGCGCACGGTCGTCACCGTCCCGATGACCGGCTGGGTCTCCAAGGACTCCCCCGCCAGCCACCCCTGGTACTGCGGCTTCTCCGTCGCGAAGTACGGCGCGCAGCAGGACACCGACGACTACGACGCCGACTGCGGCAACGGCGTCAAGGCAGGCAACGTCGACGTCACCGGCAACGACCCGCACGACACGTCGGTCGCGGCGGGCGCGGCGTTCGTGCAGGAGATGGTCGCCCACCTCGTCGCGACGCACGGCGGCGGCGGGCGCTACAACCTCGACAACGAGCCGTCGCTGTGGAGCTCGACGCACCGCGACGTGCACCCGGCCGGCATGCCGTACGACGAGTTGCGCGACAAGTCGGTCGCGACCGCCAAGGCGGTCAAGGCCGCCGACCCGACCGGCCTCACGATGGGCCCTGCGGAGTGGGGCTGGTGTGCGTACTTCTACTCCCCCGCCGACTCCTCAGGCTGCGAGAACGGCCCCGACCGCCAGGCGCACGGCGACGTGCCGATCGCGGCCTGGTACCTGCAGCAGATGAAGGCCGCGTCGGCGACGGCGGGCACGCGGCTGCTCGACTACTTCGACGAGCACTACTACCCGCAGGCCTCCGGCGTGACGCTGGCGGGCGCGGGCGACGCGGAGACGCAGGCGCGGCGGCTGCGGTCGACGCGCAGCCTGTGGGACCCGGCGTACGCCGACGAGTCGTGGATCGGCGACCCCAACCAGGTCGCCGCGCCGCCCATCCGGCTCGTCCCGTGGATGCGCGAGCTCGCCGCCGCGCACTACCCCGGCACCCGCACGATGGTCGGCGAGTACAACTGGGGCGGCCTCGAGTCCGTCAACGGCGCCCTCGCGCAGGCCGACGTGCTCGGCATCTTCGGCCGCGAGCGCCTCGACGCCGCGCTGCTCTGGGGCGCGACCGAGCCGACGGACCCGTGGGCGTACGCGTTCCGCATGTACAGGAACTACGACGGCAACGGCTCCCGCTTCGGCTCGACCAACGTCCGCGCCACCTCCGCCGACCAGTCCAAGCTCGCGGTCTACGCCGCGCAGCGCTCCGCCGACGGCGCCGTCACCGTGATGGTCGTCAACAAGACCACGACCGCGCTCACCGCGCCGCTGTCGCTGGCCGGCGCGGCGTACGGCACGGCGGCCAAGCGCTACGCGTACTCCGCCACGAACGCCTCCGCGATCCGCGCGCTCGCCGACGTGCCGGTGGCGAGCGGCGCGGCGACCGTGACGTACGAGCCGAGCAGCGTCACGCTGCTCGTCGTCCCGACCGCGGCCAGGACCGCGACGGCGCTGACGGCGGCGGTCGCGCCGACGGCGGTGACGTACGGCGCCACGGTCACCGTGACGGGCCGCCTCACCTCGGGCGGGGCCGGCCTCGGCGGCCGGACCGTCGCGGTCGAGGCGCAGCGGCGCGGCACGACGTCGTGGGTCTCGGCGGGCACCGCGACGACCACCGCCGACGGCCGGCTGTCGAAGGTGCTCACGCCGCAGTGGTCGGCCACGCTGCGCTGGCGCTACCCCGGCGACGGGACGTACGCGCCGGCGATCGCCACGGCGGGCGTGACGGTGCGGGTGCGGGTGTCCTCGACGCTGTCGAGCGGGACCGTCGCGCGCGGCGGCACCGTACGGATCGCGGGCTCGGTCGCGCCGCGCCACCCCGGCTCGCGCGTGGCGCTCCAGCAGTGGTCGGACGGCTGGCGGACCGTCACGACGCAGTACCTGTCGTCGACGAGCGGCTTCTCGTTCCCGATCAGGCACACGACGGCGGGGACGCGGCAGTACCGCGTGCTGTTCGTCGGCGACGCGGACCACGCGCCGGGCGCGGGCCCGACGCACACGCTGCGCGTGACGTAGCCACCCCGCGACGACAGCGGCGCCGGTGGCGGGACGAACCCCACCACCGGCGCCTGGTGCTGTCGGCCCAGCCGCTACGCGACCACCCTGCGGCGGCGGATCGCCGCCGCGGCACCGGCCGCGAGGACGAGCGCCGCGAGCGGGAGGACCGGCGACACGCCCGTCGCCGGGTGCGTCGGCGGCTGCGAGACCGGCGGCTTGCTCACCGGCGGCTTGTTCACCGGGGGCTTCTCGTTGCCCGGCGGCACCTCGGTGTCGGTCGGCGGCGTGACCTGGCCGGGCAGCTCCGCCGCGAACACCTCGAGCTCGGCCGCGCGGACGCGGTGCTTCTGCGTGTTGCTGCCGTTGACCGGCGGCGGGTCGTCCGGGTCCGGGTCGGTGTCGGCGAACACGGCCGCGGTGAAGCCGCTGACGCAGTCCGGGTTCGACGTGGGGTCGCTGACCGGGTTCTGCTCGCCGTGGAACAGCTCGTTGCCGATGCACTGGTTGCTCACGACCTCCATGCGGACGTGGGTCGCCAGCGGGTTGCCGGGGATATCGAACGAGCGGAACAGCAGGTTCGGCGACGTCGGGCGCGGCCGGATCGACGGGAACGCGGGGCCGTTCTCCGTGCTGTCGTAGACGACGTTGTAGCTGTCGTCGGAGTCGCAGTCGGCGCCGGCCTTGGCGTTGCAGACCAGGATCTTGAAGTCGCGCAGCGCGGCGAACCGGTTCTGTCCGAGCGTGTCGTACGGGTTGTTCGTCTCCTGCGGCCTGTTGATGGCCGAGACGTTGATCGAGGCGACCGGGATCGCGTCGTCGCCGGCGAGGTCGACGGTGACCTTCTTGCCGACCACGTCCTCCTCGTTCGTCTCGCCGAGGTAGGCCCAGTTGGTCTCCTCGGTGTCGTCGATCAGCGCCTCGAAGTTGCCGCCGTCGCCCGACGCCTCGGCGCCGTTGGTGGTCGACGCGAAGTTCTTGCGCATCGGCACCTCGATGGGCGGCAGCGTCTTGCCTCGCGGCACGGTCACCCTGAACCGGTACATGCCATAGCCGTCGCCCCGCGCCACGAAGTCGTACGTCCCGGGCACCATCTTCAACGGCGGGCTCGCGACGCCGGCCTTGGCCACGGCGGCCTCGGACGCGCGCGCCGAGTAGTGGCCGACGTAGACGTACATCTCGGCGGGGACGCCGCCCTTGTCGACCGGCACCGCCTTGAAGCGCAGCGTGCCCTCGCTGTCGTCGAGCGGGTTCGTCCAGTCGGGCGTGCCGCCCTCGTCGGAGTTGTCGCCCATGCCGCGGCTCGCGAACGCCTCCCACATCTCCTTGGCGTTCGAGTCGGACGCCTTGACGATGTGCAGCTCGTCCGCGGCGATCTGCGCCTCGGCCGCGGCCGGCATGCCGGCGGCGGCGTCCTGCAGCAGGAAGCCGGTGAACATGTTCTGGATCCAGCGACGGTTGCCGGGGCACTCGGTGACGGGCTTGACGCCGTCGGCGCACTGGTACTGCAGGCTCTTGTCCGTCGCGGGGTACTTGGAGTTCCACTTCTCGATCAGCTTCTGGCGCACGGCGAAGTTCGTCGCGCTCCAGATCTCGCCGTCGGCGTGCGGCGACGTCGCGCCGTTGCCGTCGTAGTTGAGGTTCGAGTAGTTCAGCGGGCTGTCGTTCATCCCGTAGTTGCGGATGCCCTTCTGCGGGCTGCCGGTCGCGTAGGGGCCGACCGCGTACGGGTTCTCGTTGCCGACCGGCGCGAAGCCGTAGCCGTTGACGTACTCCATGGCCGCGAGGTCGGACCACGACTCGCCCATCTTCGGGCCCTCGGACCCGGCGATGTTCGCGTCGGGGCCGCCGATCATGCGGTTGCTGATCCCGTGCGTGTACTCGTGGGCGACGACGGTCATGTCGAACGCGCCGTCGACGCACGGCGAGTAGAAGCCGGCCTGGAGCGGGTGCCAGAGGTACTGGTTGGTGATGCCGGGAACGCCGTCCTGCATGGTGCGCTGGTTGGCGTTGTCGCGACCGGTGAACGCGACGCCACCGGCGGCACCGCCGGCCTGCGCCTGGCCGACCTCCGGGTCGCCCTCCTTGGGCGCCTGCTCGGTCTCCTCGTCCTCGCCGAGGTTGCGGAGCTGCATGTTCCACGTCGACTCGCGGTACCCGAGGTTGTACGCCCAGTCGTGCATGCGGCCGTACATCACGAACAGGTTGATGATCGCGGCGTCGACGTCGTTGAAGTTGTTCGTCGGCGAGTAGTTCTGCGCGTAGGCGCAGTTGCTCGTGTGCCAGATGTCGGTGAAGGGATACGTGTAGTTGCGCGGCGAGGTCGGCGGCGTCGCGTGGCGGACGACGACGTCGGGGCCGACGTGGCTCGCGTACGACGCCTGCGTGTCGGCGTCGTTGCCCAGGCTGGTGTCCGACGGCGTGCCGTTGGTCTGGTCCGCGGGGACGACGTCGTAGGGGAAGCGGAGCTGCGGGATGTTGCGCGGGAAGTCGATGCCGCCGATGACGCGGTCGCACGTGCCCGAGCCGTCGTCGACCCAGCACCACGTCTCGCGGGTGTCGTCGGCCTTGACGCCGGGCTCGGCGAGCGGCGGCGTGTTGGGGAACACCTTCCAGCGCGGGTCGATCGGGACCTGCGACGGCACGCGCATGCCGCCGGCGGCGTGCTGGACGGCGTTCTGCCGCGACAGGACGCGGCCGTTCTCGGCGTCCACGAAGTAGATGAAGCCGATCGGCTCGCCCTTGCCGGCGAGGTCGTTGTTCATGACGTCGACCTCGTACGCGAGGCGCACGCCGTCGCGCGGCGTCGGCACCGCGCGGACGCGGGCGAGCTGCAGCTCGGTCGTGCCCGGCACGCGGATCTGCGTGAAACCGGCGCGGTGCACCTTGTCGAGGACCTCGAGGTCCGCGAGCCGCGCGTGCCAGCCGAGGTCGGCGGCCGCGATCTGCCAGGCGCGCTGCGGGGTCAGCGTGGTGGTGTTCGTGACGCGCGGGTCGCCGGTCACCGAGGAGGAGACGTAGGTGACCTGGTTCTTCCGGTCGAGGGCGACGGTCAGCAGGCCGCGCAGGCCCGCGTCGACGCCGCCGAACGCCTGCCGGAACAGCACGACGTGGGAGAGCGTGTCGTCCTTCGCCAGCGGCTTGAGGCCGGAGAGCATGCGGCGGTTGTCGGGGGCGTCGTAGAGCGCGTTGTTCGCGACCAGCTCGAGCGCCTCCGGCGTGGTGAGCGCGGGGGTCAGCTTGAACAGCGCGGCGTTGTCGCGCACCCAGGCGCGCGCGATCGCGACCGGCTCGCCCTTCTTCGGCTCCGACAGGCGCCCGGTCCTGTTGAACAGCGACTGCGGCGTGCCGAACTCGTTCCACCGGGCCTTCGCGCCGAGGCGGCGCGCCATCCGGACCTGCTCCGCGGTCGGCCTCAACGAGCCGACCCGGTTGTCGACGTCCTGCGGCAGCAGGCTGTCCTCGCCCTGGAAACCGGGGCGCAGGACGTCGGTGGAAGTGCTCGACACCCTGACCGCCGCGTCGGTCGACGGCGCGAGCAGCGCCGCGAGCGACAGGGGCAGGGCCAGCCAAGCGACATGGCGACGACGCACGCGTTACTCCTGGATAGACCGGCGGACCTTGGCGCCTACTTCCATGCCCACCGCCCGGTTCCTGCCGTGGCGTCCCCCTTGGCCGGATCCGCCCGCGTACGCGGGGAGATCCGCCGGATCAGGGCCGCTCAGCCGCCGTACCGGCACACGATCGTGCCGTCGTCCGGGTAGTCGCCGGGAGAACGCCGTCCCGGTCCGGGGCGCAGGGCGCTGACGAGGCCGCCGCGACGGGATCGTGACGCCCGGCATGTCGGCAGTGCGGCCCCGCGTCGGTAGGGTCGGCGCGTGGACGCCCGCCCCCTGCTCCTCATGGAGAAGGTCAACAAGCACTTCGGTGACCTTCACGTGCTCAAGGACGTCGACCTCCGGGTCGCGCGCGGCGAGGTCGTCGTCGTCATCGGCCCCTCGGGCTCGGGCAAGTCGACGCTGATCCGCACGATCAACCGGCTCGAGCCGATCCAGTCGGGGCGCATCGAGGTCGACGGCGTGGCGCTGCCCGAGGAGGGGCGCGAGCTGGCGCGGTTGCGCGCGGACGTCGGCATGGTGTTCCAGTCGTTCAACCTGTTCGCGCACAAGACCGTGCTCGGCAACGTCACGCTCGGGCCGGTCAAGGCGCGCGGCATCCCGAAGGCGCAGGCCGAGAAGCGCGCGCTGGAGCTGCTCGACCGCGTCGGCATCGCCGACAAGGCGGGCCGCTACCCCGCCGAGCTGTCCGGCGGCCAGCAGCAGCGCGCGGCGATCGCGCGCGCGCTGGCGATGGACCCCAAGCTCATGCTCTTCGACGAGCCGACCTCGGCGCTGGACCCGGAGTTCATCCAGGAGGTCCTCGAGGTCATGACCGAGCTCGCCGCCGAGGGCATGACGATGATCGTCGTCACGCACGAGATGGGCTTCGCCCGCTCGGTCGCGCGGCGCGTGGTGTTCGTGGACAACGGGCGGATCGTCGAGGAAGCGACGCCCGACAAGTTCTTCACGGCGCCCGAGAGCGAGCGGGCGCAAGACTTCCTCTCGAAGATCCTGCCTCACTGACGGCACGAAGAAAGGGCTCCGATGCGCGTACGCAAGATGCTCGGCATGGCCGTGGCGGCCACGCTTCTCCTCGGCACCGTCGCGTGTGGCGACGACGACAAGGGCGGCACCGTCACCCCCGGCGCGAGCAAGACGTTCGCCGCCGGCTCCACGATGGAGAAGCTGCAGAAGCAGGGCACGGTCAAGGTCGGCACCAAGTTCGACCAGCCGCTGTTCGGCCTCAAGGGCGTGTCCGGCAAGGTCGAGGGCTTCGACGTCGAGATCGCGAAGATCATCGCCGCCGAGCTCGGGATCGCCGAGGACAAGATCCAGTTCGTCGAGTCCGTCTCGAAGAACCGCGAGGACTTCATCATCAACGGCACGGTCGACTTCATCGTGGCGACGTACACGATCAACGACACCCGCAAGGAGAAGGTCGGCTTCGCGGGCCCGTACTACACGGCCGGCCAGGACATCATGGTGAAGAAGGGCGACACCTCGATCACCGGCAAGGACTCCCTCAAGGGCAAGCGCGTCTGCTCCGCGACCGGCTCGACGCCGGCCAAGCGCATCCAGGAGGAGATCCCGGAGGCGAAGCTCACGCTGTTCGCCACCTACACCGAGTGCGCCGAGGCGCTGCGCAACGGCCAGACCGACGCGGTGTCCACCGACAACGTCATCCTGCTCGGCCTCATCGAGAAGGCCCCCGACGACTTCCAGCTCGTCAACGCGCCGTTCTCGACGGAGCCGTACGGCATCGGCGTGAAGAAGGACGACACCGACTTCCGCAACTTCATCAACGACGTGCTCGAGGCGGCGTACAAGGACGGGCGCTACAAGGCCGCGTACGACAAGACGCTCGGCAAGGTCCAGGAGACCATGCCGGCGCCGCCCGCGGTCAACCGCTACTAGCACGTAACCCGAAGGCCTCGCCGGCGCGATGGACGTCGTCCTCGACAACCTCGACACCTACGTCACCGGGTTCCGGATGACGCTGTGGCTGTCGGTGCTGTCGTTCGCGCTGGCGATGGTCCTCGGGACCGTCGTCGCGACGATGCGCGTGAGCCCGGTCGCCCCGCTGCGGGCGGCCGGGCTCGCGTACGTCGAGACGTTCCGCAACATCCCGCTGACCGTCTTCTTCGCGCTCGCCGTGTTCGGCCTGCCGAAGGTCGGCTTCGGGCTGTCGTTCTTCCAGTACGCCGTGATGGTGCTCTCCCTCTACACGGGCGCGTTCGTCACGGAGGCGCTGCGGTCGGGCATCAACACCGTCGCGGCCGGCCAGGCCGAGGCGGCGCGCTCGCTCGGGCTGACGTTCGGCCAGACGCTGCGCCACGTCGTCGTCCCGCAGGCCGCGCGCACCGTCGTGCAGCCGGTCGGCAGCCTGTTCATCGCGCTCGCGAAGAACAGCGCGATCGCGTCGGCGTTCGCGGTCGCGGAGCTGACGCAGGCGTTCGACCAGCTCACCGAGCGCACGACGGCGACCGTGCCGCTGCTCGTCGGCACCGCGATCGCGTACCTCGCCATCACGATCCCCGCGGGCGTCCTGACCGGCTTCGTCGAGCGGAAGGTGGCGTTCAAGCGATGACCGCCTCCGTCCTCTACGACGAGCTCGGCCCGCGCGGCCGGCGCAAGGTCCGCGTCGCGACGGCCGTGTCGTTCGTCCTCCTGCTCCTGCTCGTCTGGGTCGTGCTGAACCGGCTCGCCGACAAGGGCCAGCTCGAGGGGCGCCGCTGGGAGAACCTCCTGCGCGGCGACCTCCAGTCGTTCCTGCTCAAGGGCCTGTGGGCCAACGTCAAGGCCGCCGCCGTCGCGATGGCGCTCGCGCTCACGCTCGGCACGGTCCTCGCGCTCGCGCGGCTGTCCCGGCTGCGCGTGCTGCGGTGGGCGTCTGGGCTGTTCATCGAGACGTTCCGCGCGCTGCCGCAGCTCCTCCTGATCCTCGGCGCCGCGCTGGTCCTCCCGCGCTACGGCTTCGAGCTGCCCGCGATCGTCTACGTCGTCGTCGGCCTGACCGTCTACCAGGGGGCGGTGCTCGCCGAGATCTTCCGCGCGGGCATCCTGTCGCTCGACCGCGGCCAGTCCGAGGCGGCGTACGCCGTGGGGCTGACGTACCGGCAGATGATGTTCCTCGTCGTCGTGCCGCAGGCCGTACGCCGGATGCTGCCGGCGATCGTGAGCCAGCTCGTGACGCTGTTCAAGGACACGTCGCTCGGCTTCGTCATCGCGTACGAGGAGATGCTGCGGCGAGGCCGGTTCGCGTCGCAGGAGTTCCCGGAGTCGTTGCTCCAGATCCTGCTCTACGTCGCGCTGGTGTTCATCGTCATCAACATCAGCCTGTCGCGCTTCGCGCAATGGCTCGAACGCCGCCAGGCGAGCCGCTACGGCGGGGGCGCCGGCGCGGCGAAGGTGACCGGCGTCGAGGACCTCGCGGTCCTGGATGCCAAGCCCGCGTAGTCCCTAGAATCGCCCCTCACACGCTTTCGGACTTGCGAGGGGACATGACCGAGACGACGTGCTCGTCGTGCCGTGCGCCGGTGAGCGACGGCCGCTGCGCCAACCCGTTCTGCGTCACGAACAACCAGCCGCCCGCGACGGCCCCGGGCGTCACCGCCACCGTCGCCGCGCGGCGCCGCGACCCGACGTTCGTGCCGGCGCCAGCCGAGGAGCATTACCTCGGCCAGCGGCTGCGCTACGGGCCCGTCGACGCCGAGCTCTCCGGCACGGTGAGCCTCGGCATGGTGCTGCACGTGATGGGCCGCTGGTTCGTCGTGTGGCTGATGCTCCAGGGGCTCGCGTTCTCGCTCGGCATCATGTTCATCGCCGACGGTGGGTTCACCACGCTGTTCGCGCTCAGTTGGCTCGGGTGGCTCGCGTCGTGCGCGTTCCTCCTGGTCCCGATGCGGCTCCCGGTGTCGGAGTGGCACTGGGTCGTCGACGGCCGCGCGGCCGCGGCGCCGAGCGCGTACGCCGCCATCGCGGCCGTCCTCGCGGAGCGGCAGACGCCGGCCGACGTGGAGCACCGCAGGCTGATGATCGCCCTCGGTAGTCGGTCGCGAAGCCGCAACTACCTGCGCCTGCGCGACGGCAGGTTCACCGCCTACGTCTCGACGTTCGGGTACGGCGCCGACCTCTTCGTCGGCTGGACGATGTGGTGGGAGTCGCTGCCGATCATCGTGTTCTTCGAGTACCTGAGGAGCATGGCCGCGGCCGTCGTCGCCCGGGGCACGTTCTTCCACCAGGTCCTGCGCGGGGACCGCGCGAAGGCGTTCCGCGACGTCGTGCACGCCGCGACGCGCGAGGGAGTCGACGCGGCGTACGCGGGGACCGGCCCCGAGCGCGCGTTTCGGGACGACGTCGCGACGGACAAGGTGCCGTCCTGGGTGTGACCCGGCACCGCGGCGCGGCCGTCGCCGGCTACGTCCCGCGCGGTGCCTGCGACGTCGCGGCGACAGCGGCGTGGCTGCGCGGGCTCCCCGCGGGAGTGCGCGCCGACGTGAGGTACGCACCGGGCACGACGGTCCTCGTCGCGGCGCCGGAGGCGCACCTCCTGGACGGCGCCGAGCCGCCGTGGCCGGTGGATCGGCTGACCGGCGACGAGGTGCGCGACGCCCTCCTGCTGCCCGCACCGCACCCTCGCGGGCTCGTCGAGCTCGTCAAGACCGTGACCACCGCCGTACCGGCGAGGCCCGACGCCGGCGGCCGGCCGTACGTGCTGCCCGCGTCCGTGCCGCCCGCGACGAGCGGCGGCGTCGCACCCGGTACCGCGCTGACGTCGCTCCCCGAGCCCGTCGTCCTGGCCGTCGGCGTCCTCCCGGTCGCGTTGCCGGCCGCGGTGGTCGACCGCGTCCGCGCGGAGGCGCAGCGTCACGCGTACCTTGCACGCCCGGCGGTGCTGCGCGACTCGGGCGACCTGTACCGCGGCGCCAAGCGGGCGGAGGCCGAGCCGTTCGCGATGGAGGCGGCGACGGCGTGGGCGAGCATGGCGCGGGACTACCGGGAGTGGCGCGGCCGCGTGCGCATCTCCTTCGTCTCGGCCGCGCCGCTCGACGACATCACCATCGACCGCGTCGCGAGTGCGCTGACTCCCGGGCACCGCTGGTACGACGCGCTCCGACCCGAGTCCGGAGAGGTGGAGGCGTTCGTGTCGAGCGTCGACACGCTCGGCGCCGGTGGCTGGTCGTCTCGCGAGACCGGCGACCCGGTGCTGCGCGCCCTCGCGGTCGTGGCGAGCGCCGACGAGGCCGCCGCCACGCTCGGGCTCCACCGCGGCGGGGGCAGCGAGGCGCCGCACGTACGCGCGATGCGCGCGCTCGTCGCGGCGGCGGAGGAGCTCGCGCGCCTCCCGCGCAGCGACGCGGGCGAGGAGGCGTTGCGCGACGTCCTCCGCGTCGGGCTCGCCGCCGCGCTGCCGGGATCGACGTACGCGGAGGCCATGCAGGGACATGGCCGCACCGACCTGATCGTGCGGGTGGACAACAGGAACGTGCTCGTCGCCGAGTGCAAGCTGTGGCACCGGCCGGGGACGCTCCCCAAGGCGATCCCGCAGCTGCTGGGCTACCTCACCGCGGCCGACCGGCACGCAGCGCTCGTGGTGTTCGCCCGCGGCACGGACCCGGCCGCCGTCACCGCCGCCGCGCGCGCGGCGCTACGGGCGGACCCGGCGTATGTCCGCGCCTCCGGCGGTGACGCGGTGCTGCGTACGCAGTGGGGCACGGAGGTGAGCGTCGCCCTCGTGGTCGTGGCATTGCCCGCCTAGGAGGGTGCGACACGCGAGCGCGGGTACGCGTCGCGACGTGACGCTCACCGCGCGCGGCAGCGGGCTCCTCCTCACGCCGGACGACCGCGCCCACGGCGCTGCTCGTCTACTTCCACGGTCCCGGCGGCGACGCGTCGCACAGCCTCGCGCTGGTGCGCGAGCACGCGGAGGCGTACGGCGTCGCGGTCCTGATGCCGTCGTCGGCGGGCACGACGTGGGACCTGCTGGCCGGCGACCTCGGCCCCGACGCGGACCCGCTCGCGCAGGCGCTCGCCGAGCTGCGCGGCGACGTGGGGCACTGGCGTTCGGCGGGTTCTCCGACGGCGCGTCGTACGCGCTCTCGCTCGGCCTCGCGACGGAGGGCGTCGACGCGGTGCTCGCGCACTCGCCCGGCTTCGTCGCGCCGCCGCGGATCGCGGCCACGCCGCGCGTGTGGATCTCGCACGGCGGCGCCGACCGCGTGCTGCCTGTCGACCGGTGCGGGCGCCGCGTGGCGCGCACCCTCACGGACGCGGGCTACGACACGGCGTACGTCGAGTTCTCCGGCGGCCACGTCGTGCCGCCGGAGCTCGTCGCGCCGCGCTGGAGTGGTGGCTAGGAGAGCCGGGTGCGGACCTCGTCGAGCAGCTCCGGCACCTCGTCGACAGCCCAGTCGAGCGAGAAGTCGTGCGGGAGCTCGGTGACCACCTTGCGTTCGAGCAGCACCTCGACCGACTCGCGGACGAGGTCGGTCTCCTCGGCGCCGACGACGAGGTCGCGGAGGTCGTCGGGCACCGTGACGCGGTGGACGGTGCGTACGTCGCTCTCGGCGACGGTCACGGAGAACTCGTGCGGGCCCATGGGCAGGATCTCGATGTCGCTCATGGCGCGGCGGTACCCGGCGCCTCCGTGGACAAACGAGGCCGTCCCGGGCGTACCGCCCTTTACGGACGCGGCCCGGCACGGGATCGTTCGGCCCATGCCCCCCGCCCTCCGTACGGCGCTCGCCTGCCTCGTGGCGGCCGCGTTCGCCGCGCCCCCCGCGGTCGCGGCGCCCAGGGCGAACGTCGTGCACACCGCGACCGACGCGGCGTTCGTCGTCGCGACCGACCCGCGCGACCCGCGGGTGAGCATCCTCGCTACGGCGATGCGGACGACGGCCACGGGGACGACGGGCGTGCGCGACACGCTCGTCGTCTGCCTCACCTACCGCGCGGGCCGCGTCCGCGAGGCCGGCTGCACGACGACGGCCGGGCGTCCCGTGACGGCGGGAACGGGCCAGCCGGAGTCGGCGACGATCCGCGCGCGGGTGCCCGTGCAGGGCCGTCGCGGCGGCTGGATCGAGGCGGACCTGCGGCTCACCGCCGTCGGGCTGCCGTGGACGCCGCCCGCGGTCTGCGACTACTGGCTGCGCGCCACCGGCGCCAGCGTCGGCGCGGGTCCGGCCGTCATGCGTTCGGCGACGCTGACCGGCACCCTGCGTACCGACAGGGGCGTGCGCGTCTCGCCCGTGTCGGTCGAGGAGACCTGGCTGCCGACGTCGCTCGCGCGCATCCAGACCGTCGCGGCCGGCGCCGACGTCTAGCGGGCCCGCGTACCCGGGTCGCGGCGGCGTCGTTGTGCCTGGCATGCCCCGCCTGCTCGCGTTCGCGCTCGCCGTCGCCGCCGCGCTCCCGATCGCCTCGTCCTCGGCCGCCGTCACGGGGTCTGTCACCGTGACGAACGCCGACATCGCGGTGCTCGTCGGCGTCGAGGACGCGGCGCGGCCGACGTTCGGCGCCAACGCCGTCCTCGCCCGCTTCGAGGTGTCGAGCGGCGGCCTGTACACGACCGGCCCGCGCACGCCCGCCTCCGCCACGCTGACCGTCCTCTGCCTCGCCCGCGGCACGCAGCGCGCGAGCGAGAGCGGGTGCGCGTACTGGCTCGGCGGCGGTCCCGTCACGGCCGGCTCGGTGCTGCCCGAGAGCGCGACGATCCGCGGCCGCGTCCCCGTCGACCGCCGGCGCGGCGGCTGGATCGAGGCGGACATCGCCTTCACCGCCGTCGGCGGCCCGTACCTCCCGCCGGCGAGCGGCGGGTACTACCCGGCGTTCAGGGACGTCGCCGGGATCGAGGTCCCGACCGGCATCTCCGCGAGCGCGGGCGCGTACCTGCACCGCCAGGCCGCGGTCACCGGAACGATCCGCACCGACCGCGCCGCCGCCGCCCGCGTCCGCGCGGTCGCGCCCTACACCGCGGTGCTGCGCTCGCGGCAGGTCGGGCTCCACGGCTACGCGAGCCCCGACCTCGTCGTGCGCCGCCTCGCCGAGGCCGCCGTCGCGACGCTCCCCTACTAGACGACCACGCGGATCGCGGCCGCCGCCGTACGCGCGCGCTCCCGCGCCTCGTCGACGTCGGCGCCGCGCGCGAGCGCGACGCCCATGCGCCGGCCGGGCTTGCAGTCGGGCTTGGCGAAGATCCGTACCTGCGCGGTCGGCACCCGCAGCGCCTCGTCCAGGCCGTCGTACGACGGCAGCACGCCCGCCGCGCCCGCCAGCACCACCGCCGACGCGCCGGGCGCGTCGAGCACGACGTCCTCGACCGGCAGCCCGAGGATCGCGCGCACGTGCAGCGCGAACTCGCTCAGCGGCTGCGACGCCATCGTCACCATGCCGGTGTCGTGCGGGCGGGGCGAGACCTCGCTGAACAGCACCTCGTCACCCCGCACGAACAGCTCGACCCCGAACACGCCCCAGCCGCCGAGCGCCTCGGTGACGCGCGCGGCGACGTCCCGCGCCGCCGCCAGCGCGGCGTCGGACATCGGCTGCGGCTGCCACGACTCGCGGTAGTCGCCGGCCTCCTGGAGGTGCCCGATCGGCGGGCAGAACGTCACGCCGCCCGCGTGCCGCACGGTCAGCAGCGTGACCTCGTAGTCGAACGCGACGAACCCCTCCACGATCACCGGCTGCCCCGCGACGCGCCCGCCCTCCTGCGCGTACCGCCACGCGGCGAGCGGGTCGTCGCCGGGCCGCACCGTCGACTGCCCCTTGCCCGACGACGACATCACCGGCTTCACGACGCAGGGCGTGCCGATCGCCTCGACGGCGGCGGCGTACTCATCCTCGGTCGCGGCGAACCGGTACGGCGAGCACGGCAGCCCGAGCTCCTCCGCGGCGAGCCTGCGGATGCCCTCGCGGTCCATCGTCAGCCGCGCGGCGCGCGCGGTCGGGATCACGCGGACGCCCTCGGCCTCCAGCGCGACGAGCTCTGCCGTCGCGATCGCCTCGAGCTCGGGCACGACGAGGTGCGGCCGCTCGCGCTCGACCACGGCGCGCAACGCCGCCGCGTCGAGCATGTCCACGACGTGCGAGCGGTGCGCGACCTGCATCGCGGGCGCGCCCGCGTAGCGGTCGACCGCGACGACCTCGACGCCGAGGCGCATCGCCTCGATCGC
Source organism: Frankiaceae bacterium (assembly GCA_035940575.1). Taxonomy (GTDB): domain Bacteria; phylum Actinomycetota; class Actinomycetes; order BP-191; family BP-191; genus BP-191. The sequence goes on from DASZER010000057.1 coordinate 45,007, forward strand.
GACCTCGCGGCCGAGCTCGCCGGCACCGAGAAGGAGCAGGCGTACGGCGTCGTCGGACCCGGGCGTTCCCAGAGGCATGCGCTCAAACTCTCACGAACCGCCCACCCGAACGGCGTTCAGGCCCTAGCGTCTCGTCCGTGAAGCTGCGCCGACTCCTCCCCGCCGCCCTGCTCGTCCTGACCGTGGGGTGCCAGACCAACGCCCTGCGCCCCGAGAAGTACGAGCCCGAGCCGCAGATCGACCGCGGCCGCGCCGAGGCCATGGCCAAGGCGGGCGTGCTGACGCCGAACGACCTCAAGGGCTGGCAGACGTCCAAGCCCGAGCCCGACTCGCCGGACGCCAACAAGGCGGCGCAGGAGATCTTCCGGTGCATGGGCCGCACCGAGCTCCCGATCTACGCGGCCGAGCGCGAGGCGTACTTCCGGAAGGGCACCGTCGACCTGTCGTCGTACGCGACGGTCTCGCAGACCCAGCGGCAGGCGGAGAACGAGGTCGCGGACAACCGCAACCCGGCGCTCGGCCCGTGCCTCGACAAGGCGTTCCGCGAGTCGATCCCGCTGCCGAAGGGCGTCACGATGTCGCCGATCAAGATGCGGCCTCTGCGCGTCGCGGTCCGGGGCACGGAGACGTACGGCATGACGCTCACCATCACGATCAAGGGCCCGGCCAAGACCGCGACTCTGACGATCGTCCGCGTCGGCGGGCGCGTGGGCAACGCGATCCTCGAGGTCGAGGCGATGACCCAGGGCGGCGCGCCGCCCGACACGGGGGCGCTGACCCGCCTGCTCTCGACGGCGGTCGCGCGCGTCAGGGCGGTCGACGCGAAGTAGCGGCGTTCAGCCGGCCTTGCCGGGGTGGCCCGGGGAGAGCAGCCCGCGCCGCCGCGCCTCCTTCACCCATCGCTGCGCCGTCGTGACAGGCACCTCGTTGGCGAACGCGATCTCCGCGACGGGCTTCGGCGTGCTCGCCGCGAGCGTGCGGTACGCCGTCGCGACCGAGTCGTAGAACGCGTCGGGGTAGCCGCGCACGGCGTTGGCGCGGAACTCCTCGGGGATGCGCGCGAGCGCGGTCTCGGGCTTGCGCGGCTTCGCGCCCGGCGTGACGAGCTGCGCGTTGGCGGCGGCCTCGATGCGGCCGACCGGGATCGAGCGCAGCGCCTCCGCGGAGACCGTGCCCTCCAGCTTCAGGGCGTCGATGTGCAGCCGCCCGTCGGCGCGGCGGCCGAACCGCACGTGCACGGCGACGTTGTCGCGCGTGCCGTCGAGCCACGCGTACCAGCCGTCTCCGAGCGTGCGGAACCGCGCCGTGCTCATGCGCCGACAGTACGCCACGCGGTGACGAGGGGCTAGTTGCGCGTAACCAGACGTCTGGATACGCTTTCTCAGACGTCTGGATCGGCCGATCCCGACGAACCGAATCCGGCGGAAGCCGGCGGAAAGTGTGAGGGGATGAACGTCCTGTACCTGGCCGGCGCCGTCGGCGTCCTGGCCGTGGTCACGCTGCTGATGTCGATCCACCGGATCGGTCCCACCGAGGTCGGGCTCGTCAACAAGCGGCTGGGGCTGCGCAAGCTCGCGGAGGACAACCCGATCGCGATGCGGGGGGAGGCCGGCTTCCAGGCGACGCTGCTCATGCCGGGTCTCCGGTTCAAGCTGTGGCCGGTCTACGGCGTCACGCGCTTCCCGTGGGTGCAGGTGCCCGCGGGCGAGATCGGCGTCGTGCTCGCGCAGGTCGGCGAGCCGCTGCCGATCGGCGCCAAGAGCGCGTACTACCGGCCGGAGTTCGGCAACTTCTCCGACCTCCGCGCGTTCCTCGACGGCGGCGGCGAGAAGGGCGTGCAGCGTCCCGTGCTGCCTCCGGGCACGCTCGTGCCGATCCACCCCGTGGCGTTCGTCGTCATCACGTCGCGCGAGGTGTTCGGCCTGCCGGTCGCGCCCGAGCTCGCGGCGATCGCGAACCACGGCACGCTGATGGCCGAGTCGTTCGGCCTCAGCGCCGACCAGCTCGAGGTGCTCGTGATCGCGCCGCAGGGCAAGAGCGACGTCGTCGGGCTCGTGACGACGCTCGAGGGCGCGCCGCTTGACAAGGGCGACATCGCCTCGCGCCTCGGCGGCTTCGACGACATCTCCGCGCTGGAGAGCGAGGGCGGCGCCACCGACGCCGAGCTCATCGACACGCTGCTCGGGTCGAAGAACGACCTGCACAACAACTACCAGGACTTCCAGGCGTTCCTGGAGAACGGCGGGCGCATCGGCCTGCAGCACGACCCGCTGCTCTACGGCGCGTACCTGCTGAACCCGTTCCTCGTCCGCGTCGAGATGGTGCCGATGCTCGTCGTGAACCAGGGCGAGGTCGCGGTCATCAAGGGCTTCGTCGGCCTGCCGACGCTCGACACGTCGGGCACGGAGTTCAAGTTCGGCTCGATCGTGCGGCCGGGGCACCGCGGCATCTGGCAGGAGCCGCTGCGGACCGGCAAGTACGCGATCAACCCGCGCGTCTACGCCGCCGAGATCGTGCCGACGTTCATCCTCACGCTGAACTGGGCGAACGCCGCGAGCCAGGCGCACGACCTCGACGCGCGGCTCGAGCCGATCGTCGGCAAGAGCCGCGAGGGCTTCGTGTTCACGATCGACCTGCAGGTGCAGATCCACGTCTCCGACACCAAGGCGCCCAAGGTCATCTCGATGGTCGGGACGATGCTCAACCTCGTGAACGAGGTGCTGCAGAGCGCCGTCGGCAACCACTTCAGGAACACGTTGCAGGACCTGGAGGCGGTGCGGTTCATCGAGACGCGCCAGGAGGTGCAGAAGGCGGCATACGCGGCCGTGCGCGAGTACCTCAACGCGTACGACGTCGAGACGCGCGGCGTCTACATCCAGGACGTCGTCTTCCCCGACGAGCTCGTCGAGGTGCTGACGCGCCGCGAGATCGCCAACCAGGAGCGGGCGACGTACACCGAGCAGCAGCGCGCCGAGACCGCGCGCATCGAGATGGAGAAGGCGCGCGGCACCGCCGACATGCAGGCGCAGCTCGCGTCGTCGCAGGTCTCCGTCGCGATCACCAAGAACCAGGCGCAGGCGCGCGAGGCGGCCGGCTCCGGCGAGGCGGCGTTCGTCCGCATCACCGGCAAGGCCGAGGCCGACAGGCGCGAGGCGATGGGTCTGGCGGAGGCCAAGGCCACCGAGGCTCTCGGCCTCGCGCGGGCCGCGGGCTTCGAGGCTCAGCGCGACGCGATCGGCGACATGCCGACCGCCATCGTCGCGGTCGCCGGCGCCATCGCCGACGGGCAGATCGACATCATGCCGGAGGTGCTCGTCACCGGCGGCGGAGGTGCCGTCGAGGGCCTGGCGGCGACGTTGATGAACACGTTCCGCACCGCCACGCCGCCCGAGGGCCGCAGGCCCCGCGCGGTGAAGGCGGCGCCCGCCAAGCGGGCGCGGGCGCGCAAGGCCGTGGCCGAGGCGCACGGGGAGGGGGCGAGCGCCCCGGACCGGCCGGCCGCGTAGCCGCGTCACCGCGCGACGCCCTCGCCCTCCGGGGCGGGGGCGTCGTCGCGTGCGGGGTCAGCCCGTGAGGTCGCGCAGCGCGTCGCGCAGCTCGGCGAGCTCCGCGCGCAACGCCGCCACCTCGGCCCGCAGCTCCGCGACCTCGTCGGGACCCGGCGCGCTCGCGGGCAGCGCGTCGGCGAACGCGCCGGTCGTGGCGGGCGTGGCGGCGAGGTCGCGCGGCACGAGCGCGTCGGCGTAGCGCGCCTCCTTGCGGCCAGGCCGGCGCTCGAGCCTGCGGACCAGCGGCTCGGTCCGGTCGGCGAGCCCGTCGAGGACGCGTTCGACGTCCTCGGTCGTCGCGAACGCGTGCATCCGCTCGGCCCGCGCCCGCAGCTCGCCCGAGGTCTGCGGGCCGCGCAGCAGCAGCACCGCGAGCAGCGCGACCTCGGCGGGCGAGAGGTCGAGCGTCTCCCGCAGCCGGTGCTCGTGCTTGTCCGAACGCTCCCCCGAGCGCGTCCTGAGCAGGCCCGCCTCGCGCAGGCTGCGCACCGCGAGCCGGACCGTCGGCACGTCGTAGGAGACGACGGGGTCGCGGCTCGTCGTCTGGTTGCAGGCGGCGACGAGCGCGTTGTCGGTGAGCGGGTAGCCCTGCGGCGTCAGCAGCTGCTTCTCGACGAGGCAGCCGAGGACGCGGCCCTCGGCGAACGTCAGCTCCACGCGCCCAGCGTACGGCGGCCCTACGACGCGACCGAGCGGTAGATCCGGATCTCGCTGCCACCCATCGGCAGCGTCCCGTCCTGCACGAGGTACTGGACGCCGGTCCACGGGTCGCGGACGAGGTTGCCGCCGCCCGCGGTGACGCCGGTCTCGCCGGAGTTCGGGATCGGCACCGGCACGCCGGGACCGTTCCAGACCATGTCGTCGCCCTCGGAGCCGTTGAGGTACTGCACGGTCGGCGCGAGCGCCGCGCTGCCCTCGGCGTAGTACACGTGGTGCCGCGCGCCGGCGCGCACGAACGACCCGAGGCCGAACAGGGCCGTCGACTGCTGGGCCATGTCGTACGCCTTGCCGTGCTTCGTCCACGGGCCCGCCAGCGACTCCGCCGACGCGAGCGCGGGCACGAAGTACGTCGGCGCGCCCTGCCCCGCGTCGTGGCGCTGCGCGCGGTAGAGCCACCAGTACCGGCCCTGGTACGTCGCCAGGTGGCCGTCGAGGTCGCGCAGCAGCCGGCCGTAGCCGGTGTGCACGGAGTCGAACGACCGCGGCGGCCCGCAGACGAGCCGCGGGCTGTTGTCGCCGTCGAGGAACCGCCAGTCGACGCCGTCGCGCGACTCCAGGAGGAACGAGTCCTGGCACGGCTCGCCGTTGCTGTGCGGGTCGAGGCGCAGGCTGTGCGGGCTCGCGACCAGGCGCGAGCGCGCGGCGTCCCAGACGATGTCGCCGGAGGAGAAGTGCGTCGCGTCGTAGTTCGGCGGCAGGCCCGGCGCCGGCGGGCCGACGAACGGTGGCTGCTCGGTGAACGGCCCCTCGGGGCTCGGCGCGGTCCACAGGCGGATCTTCGGGTGCGAGTGGTGGTGCCACGCCCAGAGGTACCACGCGTCGATCGCGTCGGGGACGAGGTAGCCCATCGGCAGCAGCGTCGGGAACATCCGCACGTACGCCGACGTGCTCCCGCGCGACAGCACGACGGGGTTGCGCTCGATCGGCTCCCACGTGAACGCGGGGCCGGTGCCGTCGTCGGTCGCGCGCGCGACGCCGCCGGGCATTGCCCCCACGAGCGGGAACGCCGCCGCGGCACCGACGAGCAGGCCCAGCGCCTCGCGTCGCGTCATCGGCCGCGTCGCGCCCGGTGCGCGGCGGCCGTCGAGGCGTGCGGTCACGACAGCGGCGGCAGGATCTGCCGCGTGACCGTGACGGCGTACGTCGCCGTGCTCGCGACCGACGTACCGGTCACGGACAGCGGGAAGCGCGTGCACGGGCTCCCCCAGACGGTCGCGGTCGCGGCGCCGTTCGCGCCGGTCACGGTCTTGCCGGGGACGGCGAGGGTCAGGGTGTCGCTGCCGGGCGTGTAGGTGAGCGAGACGGTGTACGTCACGGCGATCTGGATGCAGGGGTTGTTCGAGGGGTCGTTGTCGTACACGTACGAGTCGGTCTCGCCCTGGGCGACCTGACCGACGAAGGGTCCGGAGCCCTCGACCGCGGCCGAGGCGGGGAGGGCGAGGACGGAGACGAGGCCGATGGCGGCCAGCGCGGGGACACGCACGGAGAGCTCCCGAGGGGTGAGGGGGACGCAGCACGGTACTACGCGCCCCCGGGGCCGTCACACCCCCTGAGGCGCCGCCGGAACGTCCCGGATCGCGGGAGTTCGTCCTCCGACTTTCGGCCGCCGTCGCGCGTCGCGGTAACGCCGGGGCGCTCCGCCCGATGACCTGGCACACGCCCCGGAGTCCCTGGGAGGACACCATGCAGATCCCCGCACAGCGCACCGTCGTCGCGTTCGTCGACAGCACGAGCTCGGGTCCCGTCGTCGCGGCCGCGGCCGAGCGCGCCGCGTCGGAGGACGCCGCGCTCGTCGTGTTCGTGGCCGACGCGGCCCGCCGCTTCTCGCGCGTCCGCCCGACGTGGTGGTCGGCGTCGGGTCAGGAGGCGCAGTTCGACGGGCCGCTCACGCCCGTGCAGCTCGAGCTGCTCGGCGAGCACGACGTCGCGGTCGCGGTCCTGCGGGCGCGGGAGAGCGGCGTCGACACCTACGGCTGGCTGCCCGCGCAGCGCGGCGCCGGCGGTGTCGCCGACTACGCGCGCGGCCGCCGCGCGGACGTCGTCTTCGCGAGCGCCGCGCACGCCGCGCTCGCGGCCGCGCTGCCGCTCGGCACCGTCGTGACGGCGTAGCGGACCGCCCTCGTAGAACGCCGTTCGCCGGAGCACGATGTGCGGTCCGCGAGGGGATCGCGGACGACCATCACAAGGGGGAGGCTCGGCATGACCATCGACACCGAACACGGCACGGACGGCACCGCGGGCGAGGGACGCCTGTCGCGACGGCGGATGCTCGGCCTCGGCGGCGCGGCGGGCGTGGGCATCGCCGCCGCGCTCGCGCACAGCGAGCCGGCGGCCGCGCTGACGAACAGCGGGTTCCTCTACAACGTCAAGGACGCGCCGTACCTCGCCGTCGGCGACGGCGTCGCGGACGACACCGCGTCCATCAACAACGCGCTCACCGCGGCGGGCGGCGCGGGCGGCGGCATCGTGTACCTGCCGCCGGGCCAGTACAAGATCAGCAACACCCTCAACGTCCCCGGCGCCGTATGGCTGCACGGCGTCGGCTGGGTGCCGAACGAGGCCGCGATCCCGGCCGGCTCGGTGCTCTTCGGCACCAACCCAGCCGCGCCGATGGTGCGGATGAACGGTCGCGGCGCGCACATCTCCGACATCGCGTTCAGGCAGACGCAGAACCCCGCCGTGCCGACGGCGTACCAGCCCGCGATCAGTGTCGCCGCCAGCGACGCCTGCGTGGAGCGGGTCTTCCTCTACAACGTCTACGACGGGATCTTCATGATCCCGGGCGCGGGCCTCGGGCGGCTGATCGTGCGGCACGTGCACGGCCAGCCGTTGCACTACGGCATCCGCATCAACGGCGCGACCGACGTCGTGAAGATCACGGACATCCACTTCTGGCCGTACACCGGGACGGGCTCGTGGACGCAGGCCAACGGCATCGGCATCCTCAGCGAGCGCAACGACAACCCCCACCTGTCGAACATCTTCTGCTTCGGCTACTCGGTCGGCGTGAAGCTCACGAACACCGGCAGCGGCCCGACGCTGCGGCTGCGCATGTCGAACGCCGACTTCGACGCGTGCGGCACCGGGCTGCTGATGGACAGCGGCTGCACGGCGCAGGTGTCGAACTTCACCGCAGGCAGCGGCACCGCAGGCGTCAACGTCGGCGGCAACTCCGTGCTCCAGCTCGTCAACTGCCGGGTCAGCTCGGTCACGACCAACGGCATCCGCGTCACCGGCGGGGCGCAGTGCTACGTCGACAACGTGATCATCGAGGGCTGGAACGGCAGCGGCGCGGGCTTCCCCGGCATCGAGAACTCCGGCGCGTTCTCCGTGATCGTCGGGCGCACACGCGCGTTCGGCCCCGGCGGCGGCGCGCCCACCGTCTCGGCGGGGGTCACGCTGGACGCGTGACGCGTGCCGTACCTCGTCGCGTGGCACGCCGCCGCCACGCGACGAGGCACGCGGCGCCGACGGGGACGGGCAGCAGGTACGACGCCGCGCGGAACAGCAGCACGGCCGCAACCGCCCCCTCGGCGGTCGCCCCGGCCGCGACGAGCGCGGCGGCGTAGCCCGCCTCCGCGACCCCGACGCCGCCGGGCGTCACCGGCACCGCGAGGCCGAGGCGTACGACCGCGAACACCGCGAACGACGCCGCGACCGCCACGCCCGCGCCGACCGCCGCGAGGCAGCCGGCGAACAGCGCGTAGAGGCCGAGGTGGCTCGCGACCGCGATGGCCGCGACCGCCTCTCCCCTGCGCCCGCGCAACGCCGCCGCGTCGCCGCGCAGCGACGCGAGCCAGGCCGCGGTGACGCGCGCGGCCGCGTCCGGGTCGCGCCTGCGCAGCCGCGCGACCCGGCGGGCGAGGCGTTCGACGCGGGCCGCCGCCGAGCCGCGGGCGAGCGCGTACGCCGCGACGCCGCAGAGCGTCAGCAGCACGAGCCCGATCCACGCGGCCTGCCACGCCCACGACGGCGCGTCGCCCGAGACGACGAGGACGAGCGCGGCGACCGCCGGCATCGCGAACTTCACGGCGAAGTTCGCGATGCCCGTCGTCGCGACCGAGACCGCGACGGCCGGAGAGGCGAAGCCGTAGCCGCCGTACATCGCGTACGTCACGCCGACGCCGACGCCGCCGCCCGCGGGCACGACGTTCGCGACGGCGGTGCTGGCCTGCGTCACGACGAACGCGCGGCGGAACGACAGGCCCGGCAGCGACGCCATCGACTGCCACGCGTACGGGCAGAGGTCGAGCAGCGCGAGCGCGGCCAGGCCGAGCAGCGCGAGCGGGTGCAGGTGGCGTACGAGCCGCCACACGTCGCCGAGGTCGGCGAGGCGCGGCAGCACGATCGCGAACGCCGCCACGACGACCGCCGCGGTGAGCAGCGCCGCGACGGCGTGGGCGCGCGTCAGCACGGCGCGGAGCCGGGGCGCGGGGTCGTGCACGAGCCGTATCCAACACGGCTCCGCCCGCTACGTGGCGGACCGGCTCACCAGTCGGGCGCGCGCACGTCCCGCGCGATCGTCACGAGCCCGCCGCCCGACCACCGCTGCACGAGGTCCGGGTCGCGGTCGCCCTGGCTGCCGGCCATCCGGTAGAGCAGCAGGTGGCGGCCCGTCGGGTCGATCCCGACGCGGAGGACGCGGAGGCCGTCGAGCGACAGCAGCCTGCGCGCGCCGCGCAGCGACTCGTCCAGCACCGTCAGCGACGCCTTCGCCGCGCGCCCGGTGCCGCAGCGCTGCGCCGCGACGACCGAGGGGCGGCCGCGGTACGCGTAGCGCGTCACGACGCCGCCCTCCCACTCGCAGCCCTTCGGCGGCGAGACGACGACGTCGGGCGTGCGCCCCGTCACGTCGATGCGCCGGAGCTGCCGCATCACGAGGTCCTCGGCGGCGAGGCTGGCGTTCCACCGCGACATCTGCACGTAGACGTACCTGCCGTCGCGCGACACGGCCGGCTCCGTCATGGAGTTCGCCTCGGCGACCGTGTGCCGCGAGCCGTCGGGCGCGAGCAGGACGAGCCTGCCCCAGCCCTCGGCGCAGTCGTACTCCGCGTACGCGAGCCCGCGCACGGTCGAGACCGGCAGGTACGGCATCGGGCCCTCCTCCTCGCGCGCGACGAGCGTGCGCAGCCCGGTCCCGTCGGGCCGCACCTCCAGCAGCGCGGCGGAGCAGTCGGACAGCCTGCGCGTGAAGCGGACGCGCGACCGGTCGTCGCTGAACGCCGGCGCCGAGTCGCCGTACTCCGTCGCCTGCGTCAGGTAGCGCAGGCGCCTGCCCGTCGCCGTGGAGAACAGCGCGACGCGCTCGTCGCTCTCGGCCACGAACGTCTCCGGCACGTCGGACGGCGCCGGGGCAGGGGCAGGCGACCCCGAGTGGGCGACGGGCGGCGGCGTCGTGACCGAGGGCGTGGCCGGCGGGGCCGGCGTGGATGGGGCCGCCGAGGTCACGGAGACTCTCGGGGACGGCGTCGCGGTGCCGCCCGACGTGCAGGCGGCGCAGGCCATGGCGAACGCCGCGACCGCGGCGGGCGACAGTCTCATGCCCCCAGGACGCGCGGGGGCGCCGGTGGGTTGCAGGGCCTCGTCAGCCGCGGCGCAGGACGACGCAGCAACGGCCCTCGCCCGGGTCGAGCTCGGCCACGACGCCGCTGCCGCGCAGGCCTTCGAGCACGCCGCCGAGCAGCGCGGTGTTCATCGAGCAGACGAGCCCGGGCGCCGCCTCCATGACGGCGTGGAACGGGCAGTTGCGCAGGACGACCTCGTCGCCGTCGGCGACCGGCTCGTACCCCAGCTCGCTCGCCGCCTCGCACGCCGCCGCGAGCGTCGCGCGCGCGCCGCGACCCTTGCGTCCCGCCCGCGCGGCACCGGCCTCGAGGCCGCGCTCGCGCGCGATCGCCAACGCCCGCTCCCGCGCCGGCGTCGCGCGCGGCGCGGTGTCGACCGCGGCCGCGAGGATCTGCCCGGCCAGGTCGTAGCGCCGCTCGGGGAGCGAGCCGTCGATCTCGAGGTCGGAGCGCTCGTACATCTTCGCGGGGCGCCCGGCACCAGGGCCCGTACGTCCCGTGGTCCGCGCGAACGACACCGCCAGCAGCCCGCGGTCGGCGAGCTTGTCGAGGTGGAACGCCGCGAGCGTCCGCGAGATCGACAGCTCCTCCGCGACCTCGTCGCGGCTCGTCGGCCTGCCGCGCGCGACGACGGCCTCGTACGCGCGCCTGCGCGTCGCGTCGTCGAACGCGCCGAACACGCGCCCAAGCCGCTCCAGTCGGGCCACGCGCCGAGTCTACGGCTGTTGACGCGGCACGACGAGGTTGGTACAACAAGTTTTGTTTTTAGAAGGGGCGGCCGATGCCACTCGTGCTCCGGGTCGGGTTCTGGATCGTCGCCTCCGGCGCGGTCGTGGACGTGCTCAGCCACGCGTCCGTCGTCGGCGGCGACGGCGCCGCGCTCGCGGGGCACCTGCTGTCGCTCCTCGGGATGCTCGTCGCTCTGGCGGGCGTCCTCATGTCCGCGGTCCGCGCCCGCGCGCGCCGCCTTTCCGACGGAGTGGGCCATGTACCTCGCTGACGCACCACAGCTCCTCGACGACCCGATCGACCTCCTCGTGAACAAGCTCCCGTGGGGCTTCTTCATGGTCGTGCACCTCGCGCTCTTCGCGATCGGCGCCTACTTCGCGTGGCGCGCGTTCGAGGCGACGCAGAGCCTGGCGGGCGGCGGGTTCACGCTGTTCGCGCTCGCCGAGGTGATGTACATGACCTACCACGTCAACATCACGACGTTCCTCTTCGCGCACACCGTCGCCGAGGTCCTCGACGGGCTCGCGTTCGTGATGCTGTTCGTGTGGGCGACGCGGACCGGGCTCTCGCGGCTGCCCGCCGGGTCCTCGTCGAGGACCAGCGCGGGAGCGGCGCGATGAGGCGAGCGCTCGCCTGCGCGTACGCGCTGCTGCTCGTCGCCGGCGTCGGGTGCGGCGGCTCCGGCGGCGACACGAAGAAGGACGGCGCCTCGGACGCGGTCAAGACCGACCACGTGACGCTGCCCAAGAGCTACAAGTTCGAGCCGAACGTCGTCTCGGTCGCGCCGGGCACGACCGTCACCTGGACGAACGAGGACGACTTCCCGCACGACGTGACGCTGCTCGACGGGACGAAAGAGCGCAAGCCGCTGTCCATCGGCAAGTCCGCGACGATCACGTTCGCGGACAAGGGGACGTTCCGCTACCAGTGCTCGATCCACCCGCAGCAGATGAAGGGCACCGTCATCGTCGAGTGACCCCGGCGCCGGCGTCCGACGGGCGCGCCGTCGCCCCTCTCATCCGCGCGAGAGCGGGCGGCGGCGCGCCGCCGTCGCGAGCACCAGGACGCCGGCCGCGCAGCCGACGACCTGCGCGACGTCCCACACCGCGTAGAACCACCCCGACGCGAGCTCGCCGGTCGCCGCGCTGACGACGACGCCTGCGACCGCGCCGAGGAGGGCGGCCAGCACCGCGCGCAGCCGCGGCTGCCGGACTCGCGAGAGCGCGATGCCGAGCACCACGCCGACCGCCACGGGCACGACCTCGTGCATGGCTACCTCCGCTCCTGCTCCTGCTCGCGCTTCTCGACGATCTCGCGGGCGAACGGCGGCACGTACCGCAACGGCTCCGCCTCGCGCTCGATCCGTTCCACCGTCTCGCGGTCGGACGTGATGTCGTGCGTCGGCGGCGGCGTCAGGTCGTCGCCCCCGCGCTGCTTCCTCGGGTCGTCACGCTCGCCCTCGACGGACACGACGTACCTCCCTCCTCCGACGAGCTCCTCGCCCACCCACTGTTGCACGTCGAACGTCCACGACTCCCCCGGCGGCAACGGCGCCTCGGGCCGTACGGCGACGAGCGCCGCGACCCGCTCGAACGGCTCCAGCACCACGCCGCGCACGACCACCCGCTTCCCCGGGACCGCCTCGTGCACGACCGGCTCGAACGCCGGCAGCCGCGTCGCGGGGCCGCACGGCTTGGCCGGCCTGCCGAGCAGCCTGCGGACGAGGTTGAGCAGCAGGCACCACAGGTGGCGGAGGAGCCGGAGCAGCGCGCCGAACGGGCCGCGCGGGGCGGCGTCCGCCGGCGCCGCCGTCGGGCCCGCGTCGGCGGGTCGCGCGGGGCGCGTCGCGGACACGCCGGACAGCGACGAGGCGAGCGGCGCCTGCGTGCGCAACGCCGTCAGGCGCAGCCGCACGCCGAGCGCCGGAGGCAGCCGGGTGAGGTCG